>CAZCZI010000004.1:0-44590 GCA_964503045.1 uncultured Candidatus Obscuribacterales bacterium | reverse complement strand
ACAAACTGGCTCTTCAGTTCGGACTCACTTTCATATAAGGAACAAGAATGATCGTGATGCTGAAGGCTGTTGATGGTGTTAGGAAAACTTCTGATTTCTCTTTTCTGGGTGTTAGTCATCATCGATCCAGTCAAACAAAACAGACGGAAAATCAGTTTTGCAACGGAATTGGAGATACCCATCTACATCATTTTGCGCACGAAACAGAACGGAAGGGGCCGCAGTTGGTTCCCTTACTAAGGAAGCTCGTATCGAGAAATCGGCCAACTCTCGGAAACCCTTCCCGCACATGGAAAAGGCACCTTTGCGATCCTTGCGATAAGTAAAAGTTAATTTTGCGAGCCCGTGAGCCATTGGGCGTTTTCGGCTTTCTAAGAAAGCTCTCGTATTATCACCCCTTGGCAACCAATAAAAAGTATTATTCACTATACGTTTATAGAGAGGCGGCTAGCCACCCATAATTCAGGCGCCACATCCAGGAGGGATCGGTGTTGACGCGGGATCACCTATTCATAAAAAAGAGCTGTGCTCTGTTGATGGTCACGATGCTTTTGAGCATCAATGCCGGTTTTGCTCGAAGAGCATACAGTTCGGTCGACAACGACACCATGGAAGTGGAACTCGAGGAAAACACCGGTGGGCAGAAGGTCGGCTTCATTACCGACTGGCATTTCGTAAAGACGATTGAAGGCGACGATCAACTCAAACAAGACTTGTTGGATGCAGCCGAAGATGGCGGCGTAACTGCGATGTACCATCTTGGTTGCATGTATTTCCATGGAAAAGGTTTCGATCAAAATTATCCGGAAGCATTGAGATGGCTGAAGACTGCAGCATTCAAAGGCAACGCTCCTGCCCAAAACAATCTCGGATACATGCATGAAGAAGGTAAGGGAACAAAGATCAATTTGCCCGAAGCCTTCAAGTGGTACAAGCTCGCAGCCGAATACGGCAACCCAGCTGCGCAGTGCAACCTCGGCTACATGTTTGAGTTCGGAAAGGGCGTAACTGCAAGCAGCACCGATGCCCTCAAGTGGTATCAAGAGTCAGCACAGCGCGGCAATGTAGTCGCGAAACGAAACGTATATATGATGGGCGGTTACGTCGAGCAGCCGAAGTCGGAAGACGGCCAGGCTGTGGCCAACGCGCCGACTGCACAAGCGACAACTTCCACCGCGCAAGGCGTCGATCAAACAAAGGTAGCGCAAGATAAGTCGCAGGCTCCAGCTGCTGCTGCGAAACCAGGGGCGCAAAAGGCAGCTCAAGCACAGGCAAAGGCGACCGCAGCGGTTGCGGCATCTCAAAAGACTCAAGTCGCAACGAAAGTTAGTTCCACCAAGCCAGCCGAGACAAAATCAACTGCAGAAACCAAACCGACAATCGCTGCGCAGCCCGCTGCAAACACAGCTGTAAAGCCGGTTGAAACTTCTGCACCGGTCGATCCTTCTGTTGAAACCGCAGCCAATGATGCGGGAACGACGGCTGGTTCCGAAACGCTAACAGCAATCTTGAAGCGCCTCGGCGGCAATTCCAATTTGGCTCGCAGCAAAACCGGCAGCTTGAAAGAGATTTTCAAACGCATGGATGAAAATCCGGTGTTGTCTTCATCCACCGTGGTCGCTTCAAAGCCGGCAGTGCAAGAGAGCTCCAACGTCACGGCCAAAGTAGCTGAAGTTGCTCAAGAAGCAAAAACGCAAGAACCTCTGAAAGTAGCGGAAGCGCCAAAACCTGAGACAAAGCTTGAAGCGAAGGCTCAGGAAAAGAGCGCATCTAAAGAACCGAAACCGGCAAAAACTGCCAAGGCAACAAAGGGGGAACCCAATAAAGTAGCCGAAGCTCCAAAGGTCGCCGAAGCTCCAAAGGTCGCCGAAGCTCCAAAGGTCGTCGAAGCTCCGAAGGTCGTCGAAGCTCCGAAGGTCGTCGAAGCTCCGAAGGTCGCCGAAGCTCCGAAGGTCGCCGAAGCACCGAAGGTCGTCGAAGCTCCAAAGGTCGTCGAAGCTCCGAAGGTCGCCGAAGCTCCAAAGGTAGTCGAAGCTCCGAAGGTCGTCGAAGCTCCAAAGGTAGTCGAAGCTCCGAAGGTCAACAAGTCAGTAAAAACTGCACCACCTGCGGTCGCTGCTGAAAAGAATCCTCCAAAAGTAGCGATGGTTGGAGCATCTACCGACTTCCCATCAGTAGCCTCGCAATCATTCTCTTCCAGCAGTTCTGCTAAGCCAAGTTTATCGACGGTCAGCGGAAAGCCAGTTCGCGACAAGTGGGCATTGGTTGTTGGAATCAGCAAATTTGAAAAGCAAGGCGTCCCGAAGCTGAAATTCTCCAGCAAAGATGCCAGCGACTTCTACAACTATCTGATCAAAGAAGCGAACTTCCAACCCGACCACGTGCGCTTGTTGCTTGATGAGAAAGCGACACAACGTAGGCTGATGTCCGAGTTGGGAAGCAAGTTTCTCGCTCGTGTAGCGAAGCCTGATGACCTCGTTGTTCTCTTCTTCTCGACGCACGGAAGCCCATCGCAAATGGACGTGCGGGGCAAGAATTATATCGTCGCCTACGACAGCGATCCCGATGACTTGTTTGCCACTGGAATTGAGATGCAAAAGATTCTCGAATCTATCCAAAATCGCGTTTTGACCGATCGCGTATTGCTGGTTCTCGATGCATGCCACAGCGGATTTGCAGCACCAGCAAAGGGAATGTCCAGGGCCGGCAACTTTGACGCAGAAGCCTTGGCTCAAGGCTCCGGTCAACTCGTAATCTGTTCCAGCCAACCGGATGAGCAATCTTGGGAATCGACTCGTTACGAAAATGGTGTCTTCACCCGTAAGCTTCTCGAGGGACTGCGCACGGCGGGGCCGAGCACCACATTGGTTGACGCCTACACGCGGGCCAAGAAAGATGTTGCAGACGAAGTCAAAGAAGATCGCCCGGGAGCACGACAAACACCAATTTTGAAGGGCAAGTGGGATGGCAACGACCTAATTGTTGCAGTCAAACCCGGCGCACCGCAGATAGTGCCGACTGCTGTCAAACAAGATCTCGAGCCCGATTCTTCGAGCAGCGTTGCCGCCACCGGCGGAGATCGCAAACTTCGCGCATTCCCCAAACCATCGGTCGTGGCATCCAGCGCCACCGGCAATTCACCTTGGGGAGGACCACCACAGCAACCGCAACCAAAACAGTTGTTCGATAACAACAGCTTGACGATCGATGCATCATACTTCGCCGTCGATGGCGACCCGAGAGCGCTGGTGAAGGAGTACTCCGGTGCAATCAAGGCCAATCCGAAAGCCGAACTCTACTTCTTGAGAGCCAAGGCGCATATTCAGCTGCAAGATTGGAACAGTGCCGGTAATGATCTTGGTGAGGCACTACAGATGGTTCCAAACCGATCTATGTATTACATAGCGCGTGCATATGTCAACTACAAGACTGGGCACCATGTCATGGCTCAAGAAGACTTGCAGCAGGCGAGATTCTACGACAAGAGAGTGCCGGCGAATATACAATTCGGACAGTAGATCGATGAGCTAGCTAACCGAGGCCAACTGCTTTCGTGAGCTGTTCCAGCTCAAACGACAGACAAACTGGCTGACCTTGCGGGCTACTTCTTCTTTGCGCAGGTCGAGGGTCAACACGTGATCGCAGCCGGTCAAGAAGACGACTGACTTCTCAGACGAGCCCAGCATTGATTGCATTTCGGTAGCATTCTGGGGACTGGTCAGTGTGTCTTCGAAGCTATGAAGAATAAGGGCTGGGCAAGTGACTTTGCTGGCCAGTGTGCGCACTTGACGAATCAAGTAATCGAGTTGTCGAAGCGAACCCGCATACGTGCGGAAGCAGCCGAAGTCAGTCTTTTCGCCAGTTCGGGCGGCTTCGATTTGTCGAGTGATCATGCTTTGCAGGCGGCGGTCTTTGAGACCGTAAGGCGGTGCTTCAGTCCAATAGCAAAGAGAACCAAGAATCGGAAGCAAATCAACCAACGGTAGAAGGCGATTGTACTTTGATGCCATGGTGCCGTCATAACGCAAAGTTGGTGACATGAGAATCAACCCGGAAACGCGGCGCTCTGCAGCGATCATGGTGGCGAGCAGTGCTCCCATTGACAATCCGCCGACGATAACCTCGTCACATTCTCCCGCCAGCTTGTCATACGCTTCTTTAGCTCCGGAGAGCCAGTCTTTCCAGCTTTTCGCCAACATGTCGTGATGGGTTCCACCATGACCTGGCAAAAGTGGGGTTTCAACCCGAAACCCTTGTGCCTTAAGCTTTTTCACCAACGGGCGCATTTCAGACGGCACGCCTGTCAGTCCGTGTAAAAGAAGTACTCCGACCTTGGAATTAGGGTTCATGGAGCTCTGCATGACAAGGAGTTCTTGAGTAGTTGTCCGTCTCATAGGTCCCACATAGTAAGTGTTGCCGCACGTTGAGATTCTATTTGCGTTTGCTTACGGCTAACTTACGAAGAGGCAGGCTCCCAGCCCTTAAATTCCTCTTGGTTTCCAAATCACTGCCTCTTATATACTTTTGCCTATGCGAGTTCTCCTTGTCGAAGATGACGAAATTCTGTCTGACGGCATATCCAAAGCCCTGAAGCAATCCGGATATGCAGTGGATCATGTAGCCTCAGGCTTGGATGCGGACCATGCTTTAACCGCAAGCAACTTTGACGTGCTGATTCTTGATTTGGGATTGCCGCAACTCGATGGTTTGGAAGTGCTCAGGCGGCTTCGGTCGCGCAAAGACAAACTTCCTGTTCTCATTCTTACTGCACGAGATCGGCTCGAGGATCGAGTCACTGGTTTGGATTTCGGTGCAGACGACTATCTTACGAAACCTTTTGACTTGCCTGAATTGGAAGCGAGAGTGCGTGCTCTGATCAGGCGCGGACAGGCCGCGGGCGATGTCGAATTGGCTTGCGGACCGCTAAAGTTTCACACTGTTGCAAAACGAGTCACTGCAAATGAACAGCCCATTGATCTTTCCGCCAAAGAATTGGCGTTGCTAGAGGTGCTGTTGGTGCGCACCGGAATCGTCGTGAGCAAAGAACAGCTTATCGAACACACCTACGGTTGGGACGAGGAAGTGAGCCACAACGCAATCGAGGTAAATATTCACCGCCTACGCAAGAAACTCGAGCCAGTCGGAGTGAATATTCGCTCCATCAGAGGGCTCGGTTATCTGCTCGAAGGGCAGGTGGAACGCCCATGAAGTTTGCAAATCGCTCAATTCGATCGAGACTCCTGATCTGGCTCATGGCACCAATCATGGTGCTGTGGTTCGCCGGGGCAATCATTACTTACGGGCTATCGATGGGCTTTGCTACTGACGCATACGATGACGGCCTTCTTGATTCCGCCTACTCGATTTCCAGCCGAATACTCGTGCACGGCGACGACATTATGGTGGACTTGCCGCCGGTCGCCCTCGATCTATTGAAAGACAACAACCACGACAAGCTCTACTATCAAGTAGTAGGTCCTGATGGTCACGTAATGGCGGGCGACGTCAGGGTTCCCACTAAAGACTTTGGTGCACGCGTTGAGGAAGATCCGGAAGTTCCCGATTTTCATGATGCCACCATAGGTGGAGAACAAGTTCGCGTCGCGTGCATAATTTTTGCTGTTCCTTCCACAAAAAAGACTGTCACCATTCAAGTCGCACAAACGCTTCAAGCGCGTCAGAAGCTGGCAGGGGACATCTTAACGGGTGTGGTGCTTCCGCAATTGGTGACGGTTTTTCTTTCGGCCGCGGTCGTGCTTTTTGGTGTTCGCCGAGGTTTGTCGCCGCTTACAAATCTGCGCGATGCCGTGGAAAGCAGAACACCGTTGGACCTTAGACCGATTCCCGATGAAAACGTGCCGAAGGAAGCAAAGCCGCTAGTGCAAGCGATTAACGGGTTGTTGGTGCGGCTAGGAGAAGACATCGATGCACAAAGGCGGTTTGTCGCCAACGCAGCACACCAGCTCCGCACCCCGATTGCGGGCTTGAAGACACAAACCGAACTGGCGTTGAGACAGACAGAACCATCCGACATTCAACACGCGTTGTCTCTCATTCACACAGGCGCAGAAAGGGCCACCAGGCTTTCCAACCAACTTCTCAGTCTGGCCAAAGCAGAGCCGGGCGCCGGTTCTTTCGCAAGACAAATCGTCGACCTTAACGTAATTGCAAAACAAGCAGTACACGAACTGGTAGCACCAGCGGTGGCTAAGAATCTAGATATCGGCTTCGATTCAGAGAGCAGCGACGCCATGGTTTTCGGCGACCCGTCTAATCTGCATGAGATGCTGTCTAACTTGATAGAAAACGCGGTGAGATACACGCCACCCGGCGGACACGTTACGGTGCGTGTGGGTTCGGTCGACCAGACATCAATAGTCCAGAGTTCGATCAATCAGACATCGAATGCCGGCGATCAAGTCGTCGTGATTGTGGAAGACGATGGGCCTGGAATTCCCGTTGAAGAGCACGAACGCGTCTTCGAGCGGTTCTATCGCGTCACTGAGCGTGCACGAGAAGTTAGCGGAAGCGGTCTGGGCCTCTCAATTGTAAGAGAAATCGCTCGGGCTCATAGCGCAGAAGTCACTCTTGCTGCTGGTCCTGGTGGAAATGGAACGAAAGTCACGGTTGTGTTTCCGCAGCACAAACAGCTCAAGCATGACAAGCATGCCAACCAAGAATCACCCGTGCGTCCGCCCTCGCAAGCAGGCTCTCTCGCCGGCAAGTAGACCCGCCTCTTTGCGCGATATCGCCGGTTGGGTCGCACGCTCTTAGCCTTGGCAGTAGTGGAACTTTAACATCGGTCAAAGTCCCATTAGGTGAGAACGCTAGTGCGCTTCGCCCATACGTAGCGTTTCAGCAATGGTGCCGGTCTGAATCGTTCGCCGTGGGTTGCGTTTAGTTTCTCGATCATAGACAGCGTTTGTTCCAACCCCAACTCACCGGCTATCGCAAATGGTCCTTTCCTCATGCCCAAGCCAGCCATGAGGGCGGGGTCGAGGTCTTGAAGTTCGCATACCTTTTCTTGCAATGCCAGAAACGCTTCATTGATCATTGCAAGAAACATTCTTTCCGGCGCAAATTTTTCCGCTGACTTCTTTGGAGTTATTTTTTCAATAAGCTCTGCGACCTTCGGGTTAGCAGTAGTGCGCTTGCGGGTTTCAGCGTCGTAGAGGTAGAACCCACCTTGCGTCTTTTGACCAAGCAGTTTATTAGACACCATTGCCTCTAGTATTGTCGGCGGTGCGAACCGTTCCCCATATTCTTGAAAATTGAACTTGGCTACGGCCAACCCTATATCAGCTCCGTTCATATCTCTGAGCGCTAAAGGACCCACAGGCATTGCAAAATCTTTCGCGGCTTTATCGATCTCGTCAATCGTGGCGATGCGATCCTGGAGACACCACAAAGCTTCGTTCATGTATCTACCAAGCAGGCGGTTGACCAAAAACGAGGCGCATTCCTCGACCCTAACTGCCAGCTTCCCTAAGCCGTGTCCCAGATCCATCGCCGTCTCGACAGTATCTGCCGACGTATCCAACCCTGGTATCACTTCCACGAGCTTCATCAAATGTGCAGGGTTGAAAAAATGCAAGCCGATTACTTTGTCCGGTCTGCGAGTAAACGAGCCGATTTGCGTTATCGACAAACTCGAGGTGTTGGTTGCAAAAATCGCTTCGACATTGCACCACTCATCAAGTTCGGCAAAGACTTTGCGTTTGACTTCAATGTCTTCCGACACAGCTTCAATGACAAAATCAACTTCAGAAATTTTGGAGAGATCGATCACAGGCTCAATCAGCCCTAACTGGCGGGCGGCATCATCTGCCGTCATCGCGCCTTTTTCTACACGAGCCTTCAACATTCTCTCGACGTTGGCCATTCCTTTTTTCAGAAACTCATCGGTTGTTTCTTTGAGCAAAACCGGCAAACCGTGATTGACCAAAGCGACGGCGATGGAGGCACCCATGGTACCTGCGCCGATTACTGCAACTTTGTTGACCTGCATGCGAATCCTTTTTTATTTTGCAACTGAGAACAACTGGTAATGATCCGTCGTTTTGACTACATATCGGTGCTGAGTGGCGCGGGCCTGCCTTATGATACCGTCCAATTTTGCCAGGGCATATTTGGGCTTTGACGACTTTTGATATGTGCGACGAGCATCCCGTATATACGATGCAATCTTTTGTGCGTTCCAACCTTGCCTGTGGCTTACAGCAGCGAAAGTCCATAACCCAGTGATAGTGCGGTTTTCGAGTTTTCAGAATTAATCACTTGACATCTACGCCAAGATTAAAATCCCATAGCTTTTTCGTAATGTTTCGTTAGAATACTGTCAACCAGACTAATCGACTGCCGAATACATAGGAACCTCACTCAAGGCTTGACTCAAGCCGGGAGGCGTACATGCTCGCCTACGCCATCGTCTTCTTTGAACTCGCCATACTCTCCGTGGTGTTCTGGTATGTATTTCTCAGAGAGCCACAACCATATAAGGTAGAGGGCGATCTCTGGGGGTCGTATTATGAGCCAAGCAATGAAGACACTAAATGTGGTGGCGAGCGGCTGAAGAGTTATTTAGAACAAGAAGGTTATTCCGAAAACTCTTGCTTAATGTGCGGTGCCCATGACGACGGTCCGTTCAATCAATATGCGATGCGCAGCCTCCAGTCGGGCGTGAGGCCGTTAGGCCGGTTCGAGCCGGTGGCAAACCCAACGGCGAAAGAGCCGAAAGACGCCGCCCAAGCCGAGGGCGCCGCCAAGCTCTTCAAGCGTTTTCATGATGCCCTGTCGAACCTGTCGATGAAAATACCTTCTTGATCTCGTTTGCGTATAATGTGACAGCAGCTGCGTTCACATTGTCATGTGACTGAGAGTCTATCTATGAATGGGTCCGGATCTGAAAACGGGTCACGGTCGACAAACAATTCGACTAATGGCGGAGCCCAAGGTGGAGACGGGCTAGTCGTCATCAAGGGGCTCAAGAAGCATTTCCCGATTCACAAGGGATTTTTCAATCAGCAAGTGGGAGCCGTGCGCGCGCTCGATGGCATCGACTTGCACGTTTTGCCAGGCGAAACACTCGGTTTGGTAGGCGAATCAGGCTGCGGTAAATCGACACTTGGTCGCGTGATGCTGCGCCTTTTGCCTGCAACTGAAGGAAGCGTTGAGTTTGCCGGGCAGAATGTTCTCAGCGCTGACAATAAGGCATTGAAAGCACTGCGTCGCGAGATGCAAATTGTCTTTCAAAATCCATATGCCAGTCTCGACCCACGCATGTCGGTTTTGCAAATCGTGTCAGAACCGCTTGAAGTGCACAAAGTCGCGCAAGGAAAAGAGCTGCGCGATCGCGTCATGAACCTGCTCGATTTAGTCGGTCTTTCTGCTGAAATGGCAGACAGATATCCGCATGAGTTTTCAGGCGGGCAAAGGCAACGCATCGGCATCGCGCGCGCGCTGGCGCTCAGACCAAAGTTGATTGTCGCCGACGAGCCGGTTTCGGCGCTTGATGTAAGTGTGCAAGCGCAAATTCTCAATTTGCTAATCGACTTGAAAAACGAATTCAAACTCACTTACGTTTTCATCGCACACAATCTTGATGTCGTGCGATATATAAGCGACAGAATTGCCGTAATGTACCTCGGTAAAATTGCTGAAATCGGCAATTGCGCCGAAGTGTATTCCAAGCCGTTGCATCCGTACGCAAAGGCATTGATTTCGGCAGCGCCAGTGCCAGATCCGAATTTCGATCGCAGCAATCGAATTTTGCTTCAAGGCGATCTGCCAAGCCCTGCGAATCCGCCGCCCGGATGCACGTTTCACACACGATGCCCGATGGCGAAAAATCGCGAGCGATGCAAAAACGAAGTGCCGGCACTTAGGGAAATTCGGCCGGGACATTTTTCGGCGTGTCACTTCGCAGAAGAAATGCTGGAGGACGCTCCGCTTGTGGAGGAGTCGAGATGAAGAAGAACATTTTCTTTGTCATAGTCATAGTCACGGTCGCTACCCTAGTTAGCTATCAGGCTTCAGAGGCCTCTCCCGACGCCAACTCCAAAATTCTGAACCGTAAAGAGAAAAGAGAAATCATGAAAGCCTCAAAAACGCCCAATACAAAGGATGCGATCGAGGCTTTGCGAAAGAAGATTCCTGAAGCGCAAACGATATCGGAAGCCAATGGCGTCAGCATTCCGGATGAAAGCGGGGTGTACTTCACGCTTACGCGCCTGGAGGCTGCTGCAAAAACGGTTCCGTGCGAAACGATCGATGATTACAAGCTCTTGATGCAATATCTTGAAGATGCAGATCTCAAGATTCGCTTTATTGCCGCTAGCGCTCTTGAACGAACACTGAAAGCCCACCCGAACGGAATGTCTATGGGTGAGATTGACGGAAAAAGCGCAGATCGACACAATAAGTTGCGAGAACGCTTCGAGACAAAGATCAACGAGCACTTCAAACAATCGCCCAAAACATGATTTAACAATCGGTACCCGGACTTTATCCGCGCGAACCGTCTGCGAGACGCGGTCTTAGATCGGTGACCGAACCATCGGTTCGATGCCACACAGCACCAAACACGCCGTGCTGAATAATGTCGTCGTACAAACTAAAAACGCACTTGCCGGGACCTACGCCCGAAGCCTCGAGCAAAGGTTGAGTCCATTTGCGAAGCGTTAAAATTCTCGGAGCGCTGCCAGTCACAACCCAAATTGGAAAACCAGTTTTGAGGAACGCTCGAATCTTCGGCTCCCAATGACGTGTTTGCCGGAAATTTCCAGTGTCGATCTCAAGCAGAATTTTGATTGGCTCTGTGCCTGGATATCTAAAAGAGATGGTGGCATCAGCTTGCTCTTCGCTCTCGGTCATCTCTCCAGACAGTTCCTTCCAAAATTCTCTGCCGGTCGTGAATTCGAGTTCGGAGATCAATCGCTTTTGCTCGGCGTCTTCAAGTGACAATCGCAAGTCAACAAGCCTAAGGAAATGCTCTTTATGGTATGTGTGCGGCGGCCCGGTCGGCACCGACTCCCACGAAATACCGCGATTTTGTTCTAGGGCTTTAGCGCCTGCTGTAGTAAGAAAGTAGATTAGCTCTGGGCGACCGCGACCTTCCATGCGCCCGCTTGACGCCGAGCCCGTGAAGCCTGCCTGCTGTAATCGACGAAGTCTCTTGCGTGCGGTTTCGTAACTGATGTCAGGAAAGCAAAGCCGCGCTAATTGACTCGAACTGATGGTGCGATGCAAATAGAGCTGAAGCAATGCCCAAATGTCGCGTTGCATTAAAACCAAGCTTTTTTTCTTTGGCTTTAGCTTGGCTACTTTGTCTACCATTTTATTCTGGCACCTGTTTCCTATGACTCCAAACCGGCTGCTGAACTGCCTTTATTTGCGATACCATCTAACACTGGCGCACAAATTCCGGTTTTCAGTAAGCTCGAGAGGTTAACGGCGAAGGAATCCCGATGGTGCAGGCTTGACCTTACGTCCGAATTACTACCCCTTAAATATGATTGTAGACCACCGACAACTCAATGATCTTCAAATCACCGTAAATTTTTCTGGCTCTTTTCAATTCTAATTATTAGCAGCATTCGCAGCCTCAACCATTCGCAGTGGATAGCAGTGGTGCCACCACAGTTAATGGCTATGATTTCTTTCGGGTGCGGCTGGTTTCGCGTCCAATTGTGATGGCGAAATCTTTGGGATTTTTGTATACGTTTTTGCTGCCTTTAGTGCCTTCTCTTTTTTGGTTGAGTTTTCTCCGGAGAAGGTTGGTCCCGTGCGCAAAATCGGTATCTGGAAACCCTTGCAGGACAATCGATTTCAGTTCCGGAAACGGCGCACGGGGCTAACCGTTTCCGGAAAGGTCGAAATTCCAGTTTCCGGAGAAGGTTGTCCCCGTGCGCAAAATCGGTGCCTGGAAATCCTTGCAGGACAATCGCTTTCAGTTCCGGAAACGGTGCACGGGGCTAACCGTTTCCGGAGAATTCGGCAACAAAAAGCAAGACCCATATGCGTGTTTAAAGCACGATCAAAATTCCTGGATCATCAAAGAAGCTCTGACTTGACCAATCGATTAAAACTCGACGCCGCCGGTCTTGCCGCCACCTTGTTGCATTCCGAATCGGCTAGCATCTGGAGCGAGGCTGGTGACTGGTTTGCGTTGTTGGTTGGGGTTGAACTGCTGTGGTTGTTGCGGTTGTGCAGTTTGACCTGGGTCGTAGCCGGAGCCGAAAGCTTGTTGTGCCGCATTCGCGATTTCAGAGGCGCTTTCGAATAGTGTCGAACGCTTCTGAGGCAGTGCGCCGCGCGACTGCGGTTGCAGACCACCAATGCGTGGCGTTGGTGCATTAGATTGTGACTCGGTCATTCCATATTGTTCAGCTGCTTGTGCAGGATTCATCAATACAGCGTGAGTCTCGAGTTGCACTGGTGCTTCAGCTTGCTGCGCAACAGCGGCCGGTTGTCCGAATTGCGGTATTGCCGGTTGAGCTTGCGGCGCTTGTTGCGGCATTCCGAATTGCGGCATGGCAGGCTGCGCTTGCGCGACTGCTACTGGTTGCGATTGCGATTGGGCTTGTGCTGCTTGTGGCGACGCTTCCGTTGTTGCACCGATAAACTGTCCGCACTCGATACAGAACTTGCCTTTGCCGGCTGGTTTTGCGCAGTGTTGGCAGATTCGGGTTCCGTTGGCGGTTACCACCGGTTGTGATGGCACCTGTGCTTGTGGCTGAGGTTGACCATATTGCGGTTGAGCAAGGGGGAACTGTTGTTGCGGTTGCCCACCATGAGGATCAAACGGTGCTTGCTCAGCATACGCGGCTTGGCGAGCAGGTTGAGCAAACGATGGCATTCCGCCGCCACCATTCATACCGCCACCGCCGTTTCCACCTGGTCCACCACCGTTTCCGCCTGGTCCACCACCTGGGTTGCCACCGCCACCACCAGGCCCACCACTGGGAGCTTGTGCTGCACCATCGGAAGCACCGGCTGCGATTCCAGCCAATTCTTGCTGTTTGCGAGCAGTGACGTTGTGCAACAAGTGCAGTCTCGCGATTTCTTCAATACCGCGCAGATCGACCATGAGTGGCTTGGTTTCGCCGAATTCAGGGTCGCCGGCTGGAGAAAGATAAACCAGCGCGTGCTGTTTTTCCATTCTCTTAATAGAGTCTGTATCGACACGAGCAACAACTTGTTGAGAGTGAATTCTGTTCCAACTGGTCGGGAAGATCCCGAAGCCGTTGGCTTGATAGTGGTCTGCAATACCAGGGACGACTACTGCGTGCTTGCCGATTTCATCCGAGAAGAACTTAGCAGTTGTTTCGTCAGCGTTGTGCAAGCAAACACGAACCGCGCTGTTGGAGAAAATTGTCTTGAGTTCGCTTGAACCTGTCAGCGGATCTTTTGATGACGATGCAATCTGCGAGATGTTCTGCAGAATGACGGTCAATCCGCCGTTGGCACCACGGACGATAGCTGACAGTCTACCGGCTAGGTCGATGTTCAATGTTTGATATTCATCAAAGAACGCAAACAACGGAAGTACCGAACCCAAACCGTATCTGGTGTGCAATTTCTGCTGCATCTGATAGACGAAGCATGCAGCCAATGACTCAGCATCAGGTCCCAACGATGCAGGCGCACCGAAGATGAGCACTGTCGGTTTGTGCATGGCAGCCTTCATGTCGATGTTTGAACATTCGGTAACCCGCAAGATGTTTGGGTTCTTGAACATTCTCAAGCGACCACGAAGACCTTGAATGTTTTTGTCCCAATCCGTGTCGGTGCGGATGATGGAAGTCAGACGCTGAGTCAGCTCGCTCAAGTCGGCTGAGTCGATGTCTGCATTGTTCTTCAAACGACGCATCGATTCGACGATGTTGCGACGGTTGTTTACCAGGCGCATCAAACCACGAGGATTGCAAGGCAATGGTTCTACTTCGGAGACAACGCCGTTTTCATCTTCACTGGCAACGCTTACCGCGCCCCACTTCAGAAGCTGCACGAGACCTTCGATGTAGCCCATGTCACGCTCTGCCCAGTGTTGCTCTTCGGCATCGAGTGAGTTGATGTCTTGCACAATGGACGCTGCAAATGTGATGGCGTCTTGATCCAATGGGTTCCAATGGACGGAATCGACGTCCAACGGGTTGAAGTACAGAGTGTCGAAACCGGCATGCTGCGCTTCAGGCAACAGGCTGTATTTGAAACCTTCTTTCTTCTCGTCGAGGTTAGGGTCATTGGCTTTGGCTTCAAGAGCGATGATGACGCAAGGCTTGGCGAGCAACGCCTTGATGATAGCTCTCATCAAAGTGGTTTTACCGGATCCGGATGGGGCTACGAGGAACATATTCTTGTTAGGCAGCCGTCCAAGCGGAATGGTGATTGGCAGGTGCGTGCGAGCAAGGAAACCAAACGGAATCACGACGCCGTCTGCATCTGTCCAGGTCGCATTAGGATTGCGCTTGCCCAAACGTCCATGTCTTCTCAAGTTCGGAGGACACAGAAATGATCGTTCGTACTCACGCGGGTTCATCAAACCGGATGGTGGGTTGAACGTTCTGATCGTTTGCCATGGGAACAAGCGTTTCTTGTGCGCAGCAGCAATGATCAATGCAAGCAAAACCAGCGTCGGAAGCAAAATCGCAACTGATGTCGCATCGAGGAAGCCGTGCTGACGGCGACCAATTGAGTTGGAGTTTGAGTGGCTGGCAATGCCTTCCATACGAAGACTCTTGTTTTGAACCGGCTGACCGGCAGTCGGACTCAATCCTTGTCCCGGGTTTACTGGAATTTGCGAACCGCCAAACGGAGATTGCGGAGCGCCAGGCATAGCGCCAGGCATAGCGCCGGGCATCGCACCGCCAGGCATTCCGCCTTGTTGCGCAGCCGCTTGAGGTTGTCCCGCAGTCGGAAGCGGAGCAGCACCCTGAAGCATCTGAGCACCAGGCTGAAACAATGGATGTTGTCCTGGTGGAGTGTTAGGCATTCCATTTCCGCCCATCGCACCAGACATATCCGGGCTGCCTTGAGCTCCGATGCCGTACATCGCAGATGGTGGCATGCTGGAAGAAGGCATCATGGGCATTCCGCCGCCGGCAGGCATTCCACCTGGCATTGGCATAGGCATTCCGCCACTGTGTTCGACTCCCATTGGCATTCCGGAGCCGGCACCATAAGTCGGTGATTGATAGTTAGAGTAGCTCGACGTGCTCTCTTGCATCTGACGACGCTCAAATTCCTTCGCGCTTATCTTCTCTCCAGTCTCGAGATTTTGATAAGCCGTGATCTGGCCTCTTTCGTCTATTTGCGCTCGCCAGCTGCCGCCGTGTCCACTCATGTATCTTTTGCTCCGACTGTCCTTAAGAACCTTTCCTAGGTATAGGTTTGGATCGTTCCATTATTGGCCACTTCTTGGATTTTTACCTCCGTAATTACCGCTATTGTGGCTATTTCTGTCACTTTATGATCCGTAATTCCCGCCTTCGCTGAATCCTGCAATCTTCATCGAGCCGTCTGTGGGGTCCGTTTTGATTAAATATTCCAGCATCACGTGTCTTCCGTTTTGCGGCTTGCCAGGCACCGCGAGCATCTGTTCGCCTTCGACAAATACGACGACCGAACCATCTGCTTGATTGGTGGAGGCTTTGATGCTCGATGGTTTAAACGAGCTCTGTAAGCCGGACTCTTGAATCTGCTGAGCCATCGCCGGTGTCCAGATGTTTTGGCGATATTGCGCTGCGCATTCAGGAGTCATGTATTTGATTGCGTTTTCTTGAGAGAGTTGTGCCGAGCCAGCCGAGAGATCCCATGCCAACGGCAGCCATTGCTCGATAAGAGTTTGCGCCAAAGTTGGGTCGGTCATTGCCATTGGTGTTCCGGGCGGTGGCGCTTGTGCTTGCGCTTGACCAGGACCGGCATCGCGACGGACGCCGGTTACATCCGGATTGTCCGCCCATTGGGGTCTGACTTTGGAAGCTCTGGCCGGTGGTGCAGGAGGCATCAAAATGATCGAAAAGAACATTCCTGCCATCAAGCCCGCCATGCCAACCATGATCAGAGTCAATTTGTATTTTTCACCAGCTTGATAGTCAAACATTGTCGTGGCTCCTAACCAGCATTGAGCAATTCGGGAGTGAAGGTGTCGGGTGTGTAGCCTTGACCGAGAAGGTGACATGCCCAGCGAGCATCACCGTTGCAGAGTTGAATCATTTTCGCTCTCATCGGCTGATCGGTGTTCGGCTCAGTAGTGGCGACCCAGTACATGAAGCGTGGAACAACCAGTTTGACGACACCGCGTGAGATCTTGTGATAGATGAGGAAGGCATCTGAATACTCACGGTTCTTTCTGGTCAAGTGTGCAATCGCTGACATCTCTTGCGGTGTCAATCCACAAGCTTCTCTGATCAAATCAAAGTTACTGGGGTCGTTACCGAGAATGATTTTGACCGAGCTGTTGGTCGCCAGGTTGCGTGCGCGATCGTCTCGCAGCAAGTCACTGAGCTCTTGCGAAATACCGATGAAGAGTAGACCTAAGTGTCGGCTGGTTCTGGATGCGTCTTCAACCAGAGTCTTGCCGCCTTCATATCTGAGCAGTCTCCACAACTCGTCTATACAGAACACGAAGCGCGAAGGAAGTCCTTGCTTGACCATGTCTGCCTTGTGTTGAGCGGCGCGGCGCAGGACAAAGTCAGAAACGAACAATGTAACTACCGCTTCCAATGTCTTGTCGTGAGACAAATCGGATGTGTCGAAAACCATTACTTGCGCGTCCATCGGAATTGAGGTCGGTCCATCGAACAACTTGCCGAAGATGGCGCCACGGCAGTAGAGGCTCAATCTGTTGGCCAGGTCTTCACACGTTTCGCCACGCTTGGAACCTTTGGAAGCCAGTCCCTCTTTGGTGAGCCACTCCACCAAATCCGATTCGACTGGAATGCGACCTTCAGCAGCGGCCAGTCTGTAGACTTGCTGAATGCCTTGCATCAAAATCGGCTTCTCGTCTTTGGTCATCGATTGCTCGCCTTTGTCTCCAAGCATGACCGAGTGGAAGTTGAGAATTTTGATGATGTGCGATTCCGGCGGATTGGCAGGATCGATTTCCTTTCCATCCGGTCCGGACAACGGCAAATCGTACAGGTTGATGCAAACTTGTCCATCGGGACCAAGTTTGATGTAAGCCGAGTCATCGTACACTTCGGTGAGCATGCGGTATGAACCAGAACGGTCAATAATGATCGTCTTGGCGCCGGCAAGCGTCTTGAGCTGAATGATCTGCTGCGCCACCATCGATTTACCTTCCCCAGGTTGACCGAAGACGACACACAGAGCATTGGGCAGTTTTTCATCGTACGGATTCAGGAAGACCGGCTCCAATGTTTCTTTGGAGAATCCGAGCCAATCACCGAATTCAGAACCGAGATGCGCATGCACAAAGGGGAACGAGTTGCGCAGCGTAGGCGTTCTAACCGCCTTGCCGCGACGATTGACGTCGAGTCCCAGACCTTGCAGGCTGCCGACAAACAATGATTTTTGTTCGTGATGTCCGACAATGAACCGTGCGCCACGGCATTGCGGAGCTGCAGTTCTAACCAATTCTGTGGAACGGTTGAGATCTTCGAGAGTGTCAGCGCTGAGAGTGAAGTACACGGCATAATTGAACACTTCCATGTTGGTTGTGTACAACTCGGAGCCGATGTGAGCAGCTTCTTGCGCCTTTTCCGCTTCTTCCTGGTTAGGAGTGGAGCGTTGTCCCATCAAACTTTGATAGGTGTTGGCAGTCGATTGCGCTTGCTTGCGTTGCATTCTCTTGCGGAACAATTCTTTGTCCAGCTTGTGAGCATAGATATTCATACGCCATTCGCAGTTGAGGCGAAGCATCGGCTGCAGCCACAATGGACCAGTGCGCTCAGGCAGACGGTTCATGTACAGGGTGCGAATAAAACGGCTGGCGTTGTCTTCTTCGCCATCGCGCTTTTCAGTTATGTCGCTTATGCGAGCGTAATCCGCTTTGGAGAAGTCGTAGCACGACTCGGTCAGTTGCTGACGAATCGTCGACGGCTCGAGGTCAGGAAATACTCGACGAACCGACGGAGGCAGAGGCTGCGTCGCCGGACGCTCAGGAATCGGAAGTTTTTCAGTTGCTACTTGAGCCAATGTAGGATTGAGCTCTTTGTACAACATTCTGAAGTACTCGATGGCGCCAATCGGACGAGCCGACATTCCGCAGCTGCCCAATTGTCCTGCATAGCCGAAAGCACGCTGAATGAGCGTGGTTACGTTTTTAGCGTGGCCGCCTATTGTTTGACGTGCGGCTTGATTTGAGAAGACATCCAAAACTGTTTGCACGCCATTTTCGATGAAGTTTCGTTTGGCAGGCTTTTCTTTTGGAGGACGATAACAGAAGGTGACATAGAACTTGAGTTCAGGAATGAAGTTTTTTGACAGCAAAAATGCTTGATCGTTTTCAACAACTTTTGCGACGTAGCGGAGAAAGTTATCATCAGCAACCTCAACTGGGTGACGGGAGAAATATTCTCGTTTGCTTATGTTGTGGCAAACGATTGTCATCTGCACTGAAGTGTCGATACCGTTGAGAAAACCGGTGAAGTGATTCATTAAAGAGTGGAGACGAACCTCGTCAAATCCACTGACGTGAACACCATCGATTTCAAAACAGCATCTATAGCTGCCGTCCTTAAGCACGACGATACCCAAACCTGAGTTGTCGTCATGAAACAAATCCCACAGCGGCAACAAGCCGGCTGCAGGTGGATGTGGCCTCGGCACCGCGAGCGCTGGAAGCTTCGCGAGAGCGGCTGCTCTTACTGGATCATCTTCAGCTTTTGCGCGGCTGAAGAATTTACCGAGTCCATTGCCTTTTGAATAAGAACGTGAAACTGAAGAAACCATGGTTGATCACTCGCTGAATTCAGGTAGTTGCTCATCCATCAGAAACCTGACCGGATTGGGATCTGGTCCAGGAATCAGAACCTGGGACGATACATAGAAGTTAAGTATCGTTTCCCAGTGAGATGCAGAATGGTTGTAGGTAACCAGACAATAGATTGGACCCAGAATCGCCAGAAAAATCGAGAAGTCTAGTCTCAGGTCATGACCGGCAAAGGGCACCGGATTGCACCAAGAATAGAACTGAGTGGAAGCGATCAAACTAATCAAAATAGCGATTAGCTGGTCGTATCGCATACCGAAGAGCTTCGGTGAATCTTCAAGATTTAGGGGTGTAATGTCTTCCATGATCTTGCTCTGGTCGTTGTCTGTGGTCTTTGTCTTTTACTGGTCTTTGTCTTGGACTGGTCGTTTTGAACGGAGTTACCGATTACACGTTAGGCAAGTTGGGCAGGCTGCACAGGAACTTCGCTGGAAGCTGCCTGCGGCACCACTGCCGGTCTGGGCAAGAAGATGATCTCAATGTGGTGTGGTTCGAGTTCTTGCGGTTCGCTATTGCCGTTGATTGCCAACGCACGTTGACGATCTACAAGGTCTTTGGGCAATAGTGAGCGGCGATCTACTTGATTGAAGAGTCTGACGGCACCATGGAAATCTCCAAGTTGTCTCAGCACTTCGCCCAAAATATATTGATACCGCCCGCGGTTGCCCGTCCATTCTTCGTCGGCAAGAGCGAGTTCCAAATCCTGACGAGAGAGTGTCAACCACTTCTCGCGAGATTCAAACTCTTCAGCAGCGCACCATGCACCATTCAATGCTAGAAGCGCTGTATCAAGCGCGTGAGCGCCTGTCTTGCGACCGGTAAGGACTGCATACGCAAACTTCTTTGCATGCTCCACTACTGGAGCATCCGGCAACATTTGCGGAAGCAAGTGAGTTGCCTTGAAGCTCGAAGTCCACCACGTATAAGAGCAGCTCGGGCACATCGCCAGAAGCGCTGACCGAAAAGCCGCATCAGGAAGCACTCGATGAAGGTCTGCTTCTATCTTGGTTTCCACCGTGATATTGGGCATATTGGCAATCGAAATCGACGCAAACTCCGTTTCGCAAGTCGGGCAGACCAGCGATTTCGGGGCTAGGACAAATCTCTTGAGTGACTGCAACATCATCGTAGTTCGTGCTCTTTGCGGATATTTCCGCCACTTACCGTGTGTCCCTATAGATTAGGACCTTCTAAAGACTGGGTAAATCGGGGGTTTTCCCATGCTGGTGGGGAAATGCCCACAATTAACATTTGCAGCATGGTGAAACTACGAAAACGGTGTCGAAAGCGAGCTTCGGTGGGGATAGGCTTCTCTAATTTGTTCTCTCTATGTTTCCCCTTCGCTTTTTTTGCATGCAAACTACGCTTTTTTGCGTGCAAACTATAGGTTGCATTTGGTTCGAAAATGCAACTTATAATTTCCACCCACCGTTCGGCGACACCAGTCCGTTCGGCAAATCCACCCATCATGCCACCCGACGCAACCTATAAGTTGCATTTGGTCTGAAAATGCAACCTATAATTTGCATCGCCGTTTTGCATCGCCTTTGCATCGCCGTTTGTATAGCTGACGTTTTGCATCGCTGATTTTCGTTGCCGGATTGCCGGATTGCCGGATTGCGGTTTCACCGCTCAATCCCCACGAATTGCGCCTTATGTCAAACCACTCTGCTTCAAGAAGCCATCCACTTCGCCCAAGGCTCTTCTTCTCAGGCGCTCAGCAAGCACGTCGCCGGGAACTTGAGTTTGTCCGTAGGTTGTGTTGCCGGCTTGATCTTGGCCAGTCTTGACTGGTCTTGGATAGAAGCGCGGGTCCATTCTGACTTGGTCGACGTAATCCTTGGTCGGATAAGCCATGACACAAGCGCGTTGACGTACTTCTGCGTCGCTGGCGCCGCCACCGAGCTCCTGGCGTGCCATGGGCACGTGGGCTTGGATGATTTGTTGCGCCGTGAAGATACTTGGTCTGTCGATGTTTCCACCGTTCCATCTGGAATCGCAATCTAGCATTGTTTGGACTGTTTCCACTGTCTCCATGCTGTAATCCTTGGGCGGCACTACGTTGGCTGCAATCGCTGCGGTGTGCATCATCGAGGAGTCTTTTTCGGAGACTTGGAGTGCGGTTGAGAGAATCTTGTTGTTGCCGATTTGATCGTCGGTGAAACCAACTGCTCTCATATCCATGTAGATCTGGCGAGCGCGTGAGACATCCATCTTCATGGAGCTGGCTACTTGGTTGGCTGCGCCCATTACTTCGTTGGAGTAGTCGCCGCCGCCGCCGCCGCTTGTGTGGTTGACTTCGACGCTGGCGTGCAATGGCACCGAACCGCCGCCGCCTTGACGTGCATCGATGATGCGGGTGCGAATGTCTGGTGCTCCGCCCTGGCTGCCTGGATTGGATGTCGCTTGAATTGCCGGCATTTGAATGTGGTCTGGTGCGCCGTTTGCGCCGTCGTCCGTGAAGATGACATCGACTTCTTGGGTGTTCGGTCTGCCCGCGACTGGTCCTGGTGCGTTTCCACCACTGATGATGGAGCCGCTGACGGTCGCGGTTGCGCCGCCGCCGGAGCCCGAGCCGCCACCGCCGCCGCCGACAGGTACAGTCTGAGCTGTCGATACAGTGCGACCACCACCACCGCCGGAAGACTGAAGGGTCTTGGCCACGGTGACGATTCTTTGAATGCCTGCGAATGCAGCTTGATAGTCCTTCGGTTGTCCGCCTTGAGCAGCAAGCGCCACGTTGTTGACCAGGTCGACATCGGAGCAGTAATCTTCGCCGTATGCCATGGTGATAGCTGCGCAAGCGTTGACCAAGTCTGGTCCCATTCTCGGTGCGGCACCGCCCATGAAGGCATCGACTTCCATCGGGTGCGCGTCTGCCGGCAATGCTTGCTTGGCGATAGCAGACATGTACTTGACGCCGCCTCTGATAGCAGAACCGCGTTGCCATGCCGGCGACTTCAATACGTTGTAGTTTGCAGCCATAGCTCTGTTTGCGGCCGTAATCGGAATAGAGTTGTTCAGCAAGGTTTCTGTGGCAGGAACGACTGCAGGGTTCCAACCGGATTCTGGTGAGGTTCCATCCGACATAATGTGGATGCCCCATGCTTGCTGGTCGTCTGTCATTGGACCGTAGCGGTTGGTGAGGTATTCGGTGTAGGCATTGCCCGGCTGACCGTTGACATAAGCTTCAGAACCCAACACAGCATGTTTGAACATCGAACGTTGGAAGTTTTGCTTGGCGGCTGCGGTTTGGTTCCAATTGCTGCCGTTGTATGCCAGGATACCGGCGGCGATTCTTTGCGCGGCGCCCTTGGGTCGGTCTTCTCCGGCATCGATAGCCGATTGTCGCGCTGCGTCGAATGCTTCGTTGTCACTGTTGATGTTCTGCGCATAACCGGCTGAAATCATCTGCAATGAGTTTTTCTCGTCGGTGCCGCCTTGTCCGTAGCGGACGTGGTTGACGTGACCTTTGCCGTCGCCTACCACTGTCGGTCCACCGTCAGGAGACGGACCTTGAGTCGGTCCTTGAGCGGTTCTGATGTCGATGGTCAAACCTCTGCCAGGTACCCAACGGTAATAGGCTTGTTGAAAGTTTTCCCACGGTTTACCAGCACTGCCTGAAGCGGCGCCTTTGGTTGGGATGTTGATGTCTCCGGTGCCGCCGCCGCCACTGCCGCCGCCGCCGCCTTCGTCGTCATAAGGAACGTCGATTGGACGACCGCCGTTGCCGCCGCCACCGCCGTTGCCGCCACCGCCCATGCCACCACCCAACGGAGGACCATTGTTGAGACCAGAGGTATCAACCGCACCGGCTGCTCTGGCTGTAGTGCCTGTGCCGGATTGTCCCGAGAGTTGTGCGTATACTGAGGGGTTGACGTTGGTGCCACCGCCGGGTGTGATTGGCGACCCGGGTGTATGCACTGCATTTACGGTTGGGTTGGCAGTATTGTTGGCGACACTGCCGGGAGTGCGATGCACCGTGGCTGTCACGTTCTCTGCGGTGGTCGGCGTGAAGTCTTGTTGTCCGCCATCAACCGCGTTGACTGACGTAAGCGGTGTGTGGCCGGTGCCAACAACTCCAGCATTCGCTGAGGGGTTTACTTGCACATCGCCGGTCTTGCCAACGATACCTGTTGTGGTTTGTTGTCCGGGAAGAACGACTCCGGTTGCAGTGTTCAAACCTGGGGTGACGTTTGTTTTCGAACCATCGGCGGTGACGACCGGTTGAACGTGTTGCGTGTTCAAACCGGCGCCTTGACCTTGGCCGCCACCAGGTCTGACTACTGGTGTAATGCCGCCTTCAAACGGCAGCTCGAGTTGAGTTGATCCGCCATCAGCGGTCACGACTGGCGTGCCGACCGAGCGACCATCGTTTGTGGTGAGTCCTTGGTTTTGAGCGGTGACGATTGCTTCGCCGGGGACTCCAGTCTTGACACCGCCACCTGGTTGGTTGTTGAGCCCAGGAGTGACTACGCCTTGGAGGTTGCCGCCTGCATTGGTTCCAACGCCTTGGCCGCCTGGCTGGGTTGTGTTCAATGTTCCATCCAGTCTTTGAGTACCTGGATTGACCACTCCGCCTTGACCAGCGGTGACTACCGGTCTAACCGTGACGCCGTCAGCTGAGAGATCTGTGCCCGGAACAATTCCAGCATCGGTGGCGTTGAGATTGGCACCCGGAGTCGGTGTGAGCGAACGTCCATCAGTACCTTGTGTTGAAGCAAGCACGTTTTGGTCGAGAACTTGGTTGCCTGCGCCGGTGCCTCTGCCCGTTACGACGCCTTGACCCGGCTGCACCAAACCTTGACCAGGTGTGGTGACGCCATCTTTAGGTACGACTGTTCCGCCCTGGAGATTTTGGCCGCCTTGGAGATTTTGTCCGCCTGGAGTGACGTTGCCACCTGGATTGAGCGATACGACTGGTCTGATGGTTGTGCCATCGGCTCCGCCACCGTTCAAATCGGTTGCGTCGGCATTAATAGGATTGATGGTTCCGGTTGGCGTCGTGTTCAAACCACGTCCATCGCCTTGGTTGGCGACCAGAGGTTGGTCTAGCATTTGACCGCCGCCGGTTGGAACGTTGGTTTTGCTTCCAGGAGTGACTACGCCGGCTCCGGTATCGAGTTTGGTGCCGGCATTGCTGCCGCCGCCAGGCTGCGTGTTGACGACTGCATCTTTGCCGCCGCCGGTCAAATTAGCATTGGCGCCCTGATTGATACCGCCTTGGTTGCCACCCAGAGAGACCACCGGTCTGACGCTGATTTGGCCGTCTGGACCTGTGACCGTTTCTTGACCGGCATCGGCTGTGAGTGGTTGACCTGTGGTCAGATTGCGGCCATCACCTGTACCGGTGTTGAGACCTTGATTGGCGACGACTTGCTGATCGACTGTTCCGCCGCCTGCTGCTGTTGTGCCTTTGGCGCCACTACCGGGAGTGACGACTGCGCCACCCGGCTGTACTGCAGTCTGCTGATCGAGCTTGCCACCGGCGCCGGGCTGTGTGACCACTTGGTCTTTGCCAGTGCCTGTGTTGTTGCCGCCTTGACCGCCAGTTTGTCCGCCGGTTGCAATTGTCTTGCTGGTCGGAACAACCGCGCCAGGATCGCCGGTCACAGAGGCGTCTTCCAGCACAGCTGCGGTGGTGAGGTCAGGGTTGCGTCCAGTGTTGACGTTCTTAGCTGCATCGCCCAGAGCCGAATCCGGTCCGATGTGGGTTCCGGCTGCGCCGCCCTTGGTGCCGGTTTCGCCAGGCTTTCTGGAGATATCTACTTTAGCTGCGTCTGGGTTGACTGTTCCGTCGCCACCGGCGCCGGCCGTCTTGAGAGTTTGATTGCCGCCGGCTCCTGTGCCCGTGCCTTGTCCTTGAAGACCCGTCGTGGTCTTGCCCGCACCGGTGTTACCGGCAACCAGGTCGCGTCCCATATTTGCTGTGGTCTTGCCACCGGCTCCGCCTTCTTCTTCAACTTCAAGAGAGATAGGAGGTGTGGTTTGTTTGTCCGCGCCACCACCAGCAACACCGCCGGCTGCGCCAGGATTCTTCTCAGCCAAGCTGGCGAGATCGCGAGCGTTGACTGTGCCTTGACCGCCATCGCCAGTGCCTTGCTTGCCCTTTTGATCGGCTTTGTCTTTGCCGTCGCCGGTCTTAGTTGTATCGACTGGAGTAGTGACGGTGAGGTCTTTTCCTTGATCGCCTTGTCCGTTAACGCCTTTACCAGTGGCGCCACCGCCCAAGCCAGCCGCATTTGCTGCTGTCTTCACATCGCCGGTTGTAAGTTTGCTTGCATCTGCAAGTTTACTGCCGTCGGCGCCGGTGTCGAGATCTTTGCCTTTTTCGCCTTGACCGCCTGTGCCTGTGCCCTTGCCTGCTTCCAGCGTTGCATCTTTCTTACCTGGAGGTGTGACTTGTCCGGTTGCATCGCCGGTGCCGCCAGTCTTGAGGTCGTTAGCTTTCTTCTGAGCATCGAGTGCTTGCTGCTCGAGGTTTTTCTTGTCTGTTTCGCCTGTTCCGGTATTGCCAGCTCCGGCTCCTGCGCCAGTGCCTGGAATTCCACTACCGCCTTGCGATGAAGCCAATGCTGCTCCAGCGAGTGTTGCTGCGGCCGCAATTCCGGCTCCGGTCTTGGCTGTCTTGCCGGCTTGATCGGCGAGGTCAGAAGCGAGCTTGCTGCCTTCGGGAGTTCCCGGCACGCCGGCGTTTTGTCCTTGTCCTGCGTTTGGCGTAACCAGCGGTTTGCCAGTGGTTGGGTCGATTGGATTTTTGTTTTTGTCTTGTTCGCCTTTCTTGGCTTCGTCTTCGCCTGGTTTCTTGCCGTCTTTGCCAGGACCACTTGGTGGAACCAATGGTTTGCCGTCTGGGCCCAGAGGACCATCGCCGCCTTCACCAGGCTTCTTGTCTTTGCCGTCTTTGTCTTTGAGATCTTTGCCGAACTCGAAGTTTTTACCTTCTTCAGCGCGCTTTCTGATGTTGTTCAAATGCTCAGGGTTGGCAGCGCCGTTGGGCAAGCTGTTGAGTTCAACCTTTTGCGATTGCGGCATGCCGCGAGCGCCGGTATATGGATGGTCGCCAACTGCCTTGGCAAAGTGCATGGCTCTGTTGCCGAGGATATTGGTGAGTGCCTTACCAGCCGAGAGCAAGCCACCGGTGAGAAGTCCGGCAGAGATGAAGTCTGACATCGGGCTGATTTGTGCGCGTGCAAGGAATGCAGGAACTTGGATCATGATCTGCAATACGCCGACTGCCATGACGATTTTGCCCCATGGGTTGAAGTCGGACAGAACGATGATGACCAAAATCTTGAGCAAGCCGACCCATACAAAGGTCCATAGAGATACTTCTACAAATGACTTTACATAACCTGCGCAGATGTTTTCCGTGTCAGGCGTGGCAAAAAATACAAGGAATATAGGAGCGAACATATATTGCGCGGTGAGAAGCGCGGTTTGAATCGCTTTAAGAACAAGGATATAGACCAATTCTGCAACGAGAATGCCGCCGAGAATAAGGTAGATGATCAAGCCGACGAAAGCGACGACATTACCGACGGTGCCCAAAACCAAACCGCCGGCGCCACCACCGAGCAAGCCGCCCAGTACCTGACCGCCGACTGGAGCCGTCGCATTCATGATCAGACCGGCACCGGCGAGCAAACCGCCTTTTACTGCAGCTGCCATTGCGGCGTCGAGCATAGCGACTTGATCTGCAGAGTTGAAATAAATAGCTTTGATCATTTCGTTGGAGATCTGAATCTCAAACGCATAGATTGTCGGCCAAGCCAATAAGAGACCAGCAGTGAAGATCAAGCGGCCAACGGCGCCCATGAGGTTGCCGCCACCTCTCCATGCTGCATCTGCCCAGTATTTCCAAATACAGAGAATGAACAGAAGGAGCAGAAGATCTACTGCAATACCGTACATAACATCGGCGCCTTGGCGAATGAAAGGCGAGATGTCATCGCTTGGCTGTCCGCCGCCACCACCAAGGGTGCCGGAGATGCCGTTGACCGCGATGTTAGGGTTAAGAACGAATGTGCGCAAAATGCCGGTGAGGAACTGCACCGCATCTGAAATCCAGCCATTGATTAATTCAGTCAACCACTTACCGATCAGCTGACCGATGTTGTGGAAGAGGTTGCCGACGATGTCGTCTGTCCAGAATGTAGCCAAGCCGTAATATGTATCGTTGTAGTCAACGAAATCGGTCTTGAGCATTTCTTCGACGTTGAAAACTGTGAGATCCGTGTTCTGTTCGGCAGCTTGCTGCACGTAGTTGGTTGGCGGTTCGTCGTAGTTTTGGTCAGGAACCGTTTCCTGCGTGTTGCGCGCGCCCTGGCTCAGGTTAGAACCGTTGGGGTCGTTGCCGGTAATGTCGCTCGGCGGTGCTGGCTCGGTTTGTGCCAGGGCCGGTGCCAAAAAGTTCAGCGACGCCAGCAGCATTACTTGGGCTGCAAGCGCCATGACGATGATTTTTTTGCTATTGGGGATTCGAATCACGGGTCTGTTTTGAAAAACGGGGTGTTGTGGAAACATCGGCGGTGCCTTTGGTGTTAATCAGTTTATGGAGAAATTGGCGATCGGTAAGTGGTGGAATTCCCAGCGACTACGTATTTCCCGGTGCCTTTCGCAGCAGAATTAATGAACGGGGTTTACGGAAACGGACAAAGAGCCAAAACGCTCTGGCAATCAGTAGTGTGCTAATGACTTGTGCAAAGAGATTTTTGAAATTGGGGAGGAACATTTGAGATGCTTGGGCGAAGACAGCATCAGGATCTGTAGCTTTGATGTGAAGTCTTTCCCTCAGGACTTCTGCGATTCCCTCACGTTGGTCAATTCCAAAGGTCGCGAGCCGATACTCGCAATCCCCACCACACCAGTAACAACTAGGAACGTAATAACAATCGTTCTCTCGCCCTGGATAAGAGTTCTTTGGAAATGCATAACCCTGCTGTGCAAACGTATGCTCTTCCGCCGCCAGCATTTCGTTGATATTCGAAATTTTCTTGTCTAATCCTCGACGAGCATTGGATTGCCATATGAGGCTCTTCTCGCCGGGTTTAGGAAGCATGGGCTTCAGGGCCGACTGAAAGTCCTTGGAGAACTTGCTCGAGATACCATCACCGACTTTAGCAATACGCACGATTATTCGTTCCTTCGGAGGCTCCCCAAAGCCCCAAGTGTCTGGAGTTCGGGGCGTGCGATCCTGCGCGCAGGGGACTGGTAGCTGCGCCAAGAAGATCAGAGCTAATCCAGAAACACTGACGAATAGACGGTTTGCAGACTTACTTCTTGGATGCATAGAACCTCCGCCAGAATCGTGTCTGCCACAATCGCTTACAACGCAGGCACAAGCTGGCTACGAGCCATGTGCAGAGAACTTGAATTGAGAGAGCTTTAAAGTCTGGCAGGAACATCCGAGCCACTGCCTCAAAAGTGGCGTCCTTTCCCTTAGCTTTTATTCGCATCGCCTGCCGAAGAAATCGTGCTGTGTCGTACTCCAGCATGGTGTCGCACTTATAGCCGGAAGCGCGCAGGTACGAAACTGTCGCAACGACAGACGTGCTCTTAGGCAAACTTGGCCGACGAAGTTGGGAAACGTAGCTCGTTGCTTCACCCGTTTGGTCAGCCACATGGCGTGGCTTCGACATTTGCAGTGCCAGGAGGGGTAAATCCCCCCGCCCCACGCTTGCTTCATGGCTCCACGGCAATGAACGCAATGGCAGAAGCGCCAAAGACAAGAGCAAAACCGTTGAGGCTGCGACAAATAGTCGAATTGAAAGCTTACGTTTTTGGTTCATGGCCAAACCACTCCGCAAGCGACCGCACACCATAGCAGAAAAGCCAAACTGTAAGAACTCGAACGACAATCACATCGCTTGTATTCGGGCTAAGTAGACCGGCTTTCGACAACTCAAAGGTGTGTCTAGCCAGGAGAATAGCAAGATTACGACTCAAGTCTCCTATGATGTCGTCACTCCCAAACGTTACGAGTCCATAATACGAGTCATCGCGGACTGGCATGCTTAGGAGCTCTTCGATATTGAACACGGTCAGGTCTGTATTGTTTTCCGCCGCTTGAGAAACCAGGCTCGGTACAAAGTTAGCTGGACAAGGAGCTAAGCAAAGTGGCGCCGTATGGCTAGGCGCAGACAAGTATGGCGGTTCTAAACAACTCTCGTAACAACAGACCATAATCACAAGCCAGGCCGCAAGAAGCACGATGAAGAGCAAGAAATTGAATTCTTTTTCGACGTAGCTCATACTGCCTCCAATTTTCGTAAAAACCTAGTCATCATCACCGTTTCCACTCCAGGATTCAC
The DNA here is from genome assembly GCA_964503045.1 of uncultured Candidatus Obscuribacterales bacterium. Taxonomy (GTDB): domain Bacteria; phylum Cyanobacteriota; class Vampirovibrionia; order Obscuribacterales; family Obscuribacteraceae; genus CAYZJR01. The sequence continues at coordinate 15,322 of CAZCZI010000004.1, read as the reverse complement.
ATGCGGCTAGTTCGATATAGATATGAAAAAGTCCAGAGAGGCAGGCAAGTATCGTAATGACACTGCATCCCAACTGGATCAGACAACGAAGAAACAACTGAAATGACGGAAAGTCTCCTCCGAACAGAGTTTCTGTGGCTGTTGTCCCCGACCAGCACGAGATGCCTATCATCACAAGTGCCGTCAAAAGATCTCGATTCCATGGACTCGCTGTAAACATGTTCTTCTCAATCCATCAGGTTTTCGAGCGTCACGTCTTGCCGCATCGGCGAGAAATCAGACTCCGCGAATTCAAGTCCGAAGACTTAAATCCAATGCGGAAGCCGTGACACTCGATGTCCGAGCCGCCTTATCTCAGTTGCTGCGCGGCAAAACTCTGCCGAAGACGGTTGTGTTAGTTCCACCATTGGAACGCACCACCACGCCGCCTGGGGCGTAGAGCTGGGTGTCGTTGTAGTTAGCCACTTGTGGTGCTCCAATTAGTGGAGTCGGAGTTTGTTTGCGCGGAAGAACCGTCCCGCGAACAGCTCTTGATGCGGAGTTCCGCGTTGTTGGTTTTGGTGCTGCTTGTCTGGTTGTTGCCGGTTTGCTGGCAATCAACATCGCTGGCTGAGCGGAGCGAGGTCGCGGTTGATAGTTCGGCTGCGTTGCCGGCGGCTGAAGTCGCTGCGCTACCGCTGGTTTGCCGAATTCAGGTCTAAACGCTTGCGTCGATGGAGTTTGCACTCGGGCGAAAGTTTCACCGCTAGATATCACGGTTTCCGGCACGAGAATTGGTTTGGGCACTGGAGTCCTTGTGAGAAGCGAAGGATTCACGCCAGTCAGAAAAGTGCTGCTTCGCGGGATGTTTCCGTGTGTCACTTGATGCGGCGCAACGTGATTGACTCGACGGTAACGGGCATGGGGATTGATTACTTGCGGTGCAAACTTGTACCGCATACCTTCACCGTTTCCATCAACCCGTTCGTATTGCGCATGAGCTGGGACATTAGTGGTCGCAACCATTGCCAAAGCAGCAATGGAAAAAAGAAACTTGCTATTCATGTGAGAGTACCTGCAGAAAAAGAAACCCGAATGGAGAACAACTCCACATCGAGCTCGACAAAATCTGACTTGTGACGGTGGCTTGAAGCCTAAACTTGTCCGGAAGACGCCAATGCGAACCGCTTTTGGCGGCTCGAAAAATGAATTGCACATTTTTCATGGCTTTGCAGTTGCGCCAACGCACTAAAAACGTTCCGCGCATCTTATTTAGAAGGTCATTTAGATTTTTCCGGGAAATCTAATACCTTGTATGTCGTTTCAGATCGGTTTAGATCTGGTGCCGGCGTTTCCACCAGCTTTCTATTTGTCTTTCGGTCGTACTTTTGGACTTCTTCCTGGTCTGCTGCCTATCGGATCTATTGGATTTCGCTCCTCCTTTGAGCGTTCCTTTTAAATTTGCAGCTTCCTCTTCTAGTCTTCTCGTGTCTCGTTCGGTGGAGAAAGGCCGGCACTGCTTTCTTTTATGGCTGCAGTACCGGCCTTCGAATTGGTCGATGCGATTAGAGACCGCCGCCCAATCCGCCGAAGTTGTTGATCGCGAAGGTGCCGATCAAGTGGACCGCTGTTGGTCCGCCGAAACCGATACCGAGACCTTTGGCTACGTTCATAGCGGATTCGCCGCCGTCACGTTGACCGAATGCAATCTTCATTCCAGCGAGTGACGATGGAACTGTCGAAAGCGCGGTCACAACTCTGGATATGTCACGGGCTGTGTCATAGCCGAAGTCTGCCAATTGTCCTACTTCGTTGGATTGACCGTAGCGTGGATCTACCGGCGCTCCAACCAAGCCCTGCGCATGGGCCGCCTGGTCATAAACACCGATGGCCATGAGGACTAGTTGAGGGGCCAGGAGGATGCTCAAGCGTACGGCAACCTTGAATGAACGCGATGCTGCGACTTTCTTGGTGATCGATTTGAGAGTAGTTGCCATGGTGAACCTCCTTATGGGGTGAGAAACGTGTTTGTTTCGCAATTACGTGTGGTGTTACTTACGCCGAATAACCGTACCGGTTACTGTGGCGCTCGAGTGTTGTCCTACTCCGTTCACACCAGAACCAGATGCATAGAACTGGTTGCCGTAATTCGCGATTTGCGGTGTGGCTACCGCAGGTACAGCTTGTTTAGGTGGGAGCAGTTTGCCGTGCAGGTTTTGTGCACGATGGGTGGGTCTGTGGTGTATGGGCGCTGGCTTGCTCGCGGGCAATTGCGAAGCAGCTGGAGTTGCGTGTGCCGCTGGTTGCGTCACAGGGCTCGCCGATTTCGGAGAACCGAACAGCGAGTTAAATGGCGTCAACTGTTGTTGTTGCGCAACAATTGGCACTTGCGGTTGTACCGGTTGATGTACCGTTGGTCTTGCAACGACGACGGTTTCCGGCACGAGAATAGGTTTTGGAGCTGGTGCTTTCGTCAAGAAGTTTGGCGAAACACCAAGGAAATTAGAGCTTCTGGGCATTGCGCCAGGCATTACCGAGTGAGGAGCCACTTGTTGCTGCGGGGTACGAGACGCTGCGCGGCGCGCATGTACTTCAGATCCCCAAACGTTTGGCTCGTATTGAAAACGGGCGCCTTGCGCTTGTGCGGATTGGCTGGATGTGCCGATTGTCGCGGCTACTGTCACTATCGATAGAGTTAAAAACTTGATGTTCATGGCGTAATATCTCGGGGTTTACTAGAAGCGCATTCCGCTCAATAACCGTGTTCCAGCGATGCTGAGACCCATAGCACCCATCATGTTGAAGTAACCTCTGGGTCTTCCTGAAAGGAAGGCACCTGCAAGTGCACCTGCTCCAAAGCTAGACGCCATGCTGGCTGTATGTCTGAGTCCGGAGAAAGATTTCTTGCCTTGCTTCATTTGCATCGGGGGTTGATATCCACCAGCGCTAAGCATTTGCGATTGAGACGCGCCGCCTGAGAGCTGTTGTGGATTCATCCACTGTGATTGGCCTAGTTGTTGGTTATTGTTGGGATCATTGGCGTTGGTGAGCGAACCTTGAGTGGCGAACTGCGAAGGTCCATTTTGTTGTTGCGGCTGCATCATCGGATTGCCGTTAGCCATGTTCGCCATGTTCTCATTCATTTGAGGAGCAAGGTTAGATTGGTTGAGCAATGAGTTGATTACAGCTTGTCTCGTATCTTTTGCAGCTTGACCTTGCGCAGCCAGGTTCGCGAGCGATGGAGACAAAGCCGGCGAAAGTGATGCGGGGTTGCCTGCAAGACCTGGCGCCGAACCGTTATAGGAGGGCGACATGTCTTGTGATCCGAGGGATGCGGCTCTCGATTGATTTTGAGCTTCTACCATTCTGCTTGCAGCAGCACTGTCGAGCGGCACCACTTCTGGTGGCAGAAGAGAATCTTCTGTAGTCGCATCGAAGTTTTGTGCAAATGCAGGTGATAGAGAACCCAATATAAGAGTTAGTGAGGCAGCAAAAACCAGACGGCCGACTTTGGCGGCTCCTTGTCTATTCTTGGTGTACTTGCTGTTCATTTTGTCTTTTTTGGTTTTTGAGTTTCGCCGCAAAGGCTGACTTGGGTGTTGTCGATTCAAATCTTACGGAAACTGACGGAGAACTGGAATCGGGGGGATTCCCACCGGTATGGGAGAATCCCCCCTTTGGGCCTTAGAAGTTGGTTTCAACTGCACTCGGCAAGAACAGATGGTCGGTCTTTTGCGGGTTTACGTTAGCTGGAATGAATTGCGCATAAGGAAAGCCGAAATCGGTTGTCTTATTGCTGAATACTCCAGTACGTCTCAAACCTTGACCAAATTCCGTGTTCTGGTGAGCTTGGATGAACGGGTTGTCGCGTGTGCCGCTGAGACCAAAGTCTTGGATTGACGAACCGGTTGGGATTACAACTCCGCCGACCTTGAAGCGTTGACCGCCGCCGAGATCGATGTCTGAGTGACGGAGATCGTCATTGGTGCCGGCTGGTCCTTTGTTGTAGCCATTGCCGGATGGAACGCCGAAGGGCATACCCCAACCGGCGAGTTGGCCGAATTCAGTGATGATGTCTTGGCTATCGCCACCGCCACCAACGATACTGTTGCGACCACGGAAACCCCATTGGTGAGTTTCTTGTCCGCCACGGCGAATTTTGTTGATGGTTGTGTTGTAGCCGCCTGTTCCTGGCAGTCCGCCCATCGGGAAGATGTTGACCAGGTCGGCAGGATTGGCAAATCCTGGAGGTGCTTGCAATTGTCCGGGGTCCATACCAGGTGTCGATGGCGCGTGAGGCACCATGCCGGTCAAAGATGGTCCCAGAACGCCTGGGGGAAGCTCGTCTCCAGGGCCTACCGGCAATGGAACGAATGACGAGCCGTAGTCAATTTGATTGCCGGGGATAAAAGGCACCCAAGGCATTAACTCAGGGTTGCCACCCATACCAGGATGGACTGGCGCAGGTGTAGCGCCGTCGCCAACTGCTGGTGGTTGACCTTCAATTGGTGGCATTCCCGGTGGCGAGTTCGGCACACCCGGAATCAAAGGGTTGCGCAGAGTCGTCGCGGGTTGCGCGGACGCTGGCAGATTGAGACCGACTAAGGTCGCAATTGCTACTAGTGCTGGAAGAAACGATTTACTGAACATGTCCTGGCCTCCTGAGCCTTAATGCGATGTTAAGGTGGGTTGCGTTAGAAGGGAGCTATGGTTTGGCGTGAGCGTTGGTTTGATCCTTTGAACAAAGAGCGATTTCCGTGTAAGTCTGTAGTGGCTTGGGCGTTTCCTAGATTGGCATCACGATTGCTCGTGTAGTTTCTATCTGGTGCGTAAGAGCGTCGGGGTCCGTCCTCGGCTCCTTGCGGCATCATTTTCAGATCAGGCTTTTCAGTCAGCTTCTCGCCGAAATCTGTAAGCGAAGAACCTTGAGTGATGCGGCGACCGAGATCACGTGTGGTTTGACCACCCCAGCGTTGTTGTGGTGCGAAGTCTCCAGGCATTCCACCTTGCGCATTGATATTGACCAATGCTGCAGGCGGCGGATAGAAGTCCATCGGACCAGAGAGAGGACCATTGTCCTGCCCCGGCGTTGAAGGCGGTGCCGGCGCATAGAGCTGGCTGCCGAGCGTGTACGGAGATGCAAGAGTCGTAGGGTCTGCACCCGTGTCAACTTGCGAACTAGATTGGTCGATTTGATTTGCAGGAATGTTGGAGTTCCATGGAAGAAGCTCCGGCCCACCCCACATACCAGGCGTTACAGGCGCAGGACCAAAGCCACTGCCGATAGGCGGCGGTTGTCCTTCGTACGGTGCAACACCGGCAGGCGCATTAGGCGCACCAGGTATAAGAGGATTGCGCATGGTTTGATATCCAGGGCCCTCACCATAGGCGGTAGCAGCCAGTGGAACAAAAAGCGATGCCACCACAGCAGATACTGCTGTTTTGATCATCATATTGTTCTGCCTGCTGTTCATCTTTGGCTTTGGTTTCTCTTTTACCTTGTGGCTCTCCCCGCACCCCGCCGCTTTTGCGGGCCTGGTCTGGGAATTACCCTAGCGTGACACTAAGGTAGTCTTTGCAGGCATCAATGTCTTGGGTGAAGCTACGCACACTCCCACGGTTTCTCCCACTCATGTCGTCAAATTCTTGCCGTGGCACGCATGGCGGCTGCAAGCGGCTTTAACCTGGTTGCTCAAAAGCCATTGATTCGACAAAAGGGTATACACGTGCAAACGCGCATACCTATATATGCGAAATCACCGCTCAATTTTTCGGAGAATCACCGCTCAATTTTTTCGGAGTATTTTTGCATTCAACGGGGTTCGTTTTTTTGGTTCGAGTTTCCGGAGACGCTTATCCCCGTACAGCGTTTCCGGAACTGGGAAACCTTGTCTCGCCAACGTTTTCGGCCATGGTTTTTGCGCACCCCACCAAACGTCTCCGGAAGTCCAAAGCAGAAAAATTGGAACCCCTAGAGTCCTAAATTTCCCACAATTTGGAAAATTAGAGCAAATTCACAAACCGAACGCGCTTCCAGCTAAGCTTTTCACAAACTCAAAGTCGCAATCAAATCCTGTGCTGATGCCGGTCTGCCGTTTTTATCTTTAGCCAAACAGCAATAGATCAATTGTTGAACCTGGTTGGGCACTCTTAGATCTGGGGGGAACGGCGGTGGATTATCGCGAAGATGTTTGTTGAACGTATCGATGACGGAAGCCCCGATGAACGGCGGCTGCCCGGTGATGCATTCAAACAGAACGCAGCCGAGAGAGTATATGTCGGCGCGTTGATCGAGCTGCTTGCCGAGGCATTGCTCGGGACTCATATATAAAGGACTGCCAAACGTCTCGCCGGTCTGGGTCAGCTTTTGCTCAGAGTTGACCAACTTCGCCAATCCAAAGTCGACAATCTTGACATTGACTCCGCCGCTTTGGGTTCTGGCCAACATAATGTTGCCTGGCTTCAAATCCCTGTGAATGATGCCGTTTTGGTGGGCATGGGTCAATCCTTCACAAACCGGAACAAATATTTCCTTCAACCCACTAACCGGCAACTTACCTTTCTTGTCGAGAAGATCCGAAAGACTGATTCCCTCGAGATATTCCATAACCATGTAGGGACGCCCGTCTTCGCTTACTCCAAAATCGAAGATCGAAATGACGTTGGGGTGCTCTAGCTTGCTGGTTGCTTTTGCTTCGAGTTGAAATCGCTTGATGCTCTCGGCCGTATTACCTACATTGGTTTGCAAAACCTTGATGGCTACTATCTTATCCATGTGCATGTGGCGGGCCTTGTAGACGGTGCTCATGCCACCACCACCCAAACGCGCGACGATTTCGTAACGATCTGCAAAGACACCACCTTCAAGGGTGTCTTCCGTAAGCCTGGCCAGGGGCGAACCATCGACGGGACAGGCTTGGTACGATCCATCAAACTCAGCGTTGCATGTAAGACAAAGTTGCCGAAACTTCTTGCGTTCGACCATTCCAGTGATGCCCAACGATGCACTCGTTGCGGCGCCATCGCCGGCCGCAACTCCAGTATCAGCCAATCGCTTCATATTCGTGGATAGTTTCAGCTGTTCCTCCGCCTCAAAACGCGCACTCTCAACCTTCGCCAAAGTCTTGGCACTGGATGCAATCAATCCAATGATCACACCTACGACGCCGATGCCAATGAATGTCCAACTCGTCTCGGAGTTATAGAGATTGGCTCGTACACCGGAGTTGCACAATAGAGCAATTGCAGGCACGGAAATCAAAAGGATCAACAGGCGCCTGACCAGAGTACCGACAGTGTTGGAATAACACGTGAAGCCAAGAAAACCCCTTTCAGGCTCAACAAACAAGATTGAAAGACAAAGCAGCAACGAGAGAAACGACGAAATCAATGGCAGCCGAATGCAACCAAACAGCGCATCGCACAAGAGTTGTGCACCAAAAGCATAACCAATGATGACGCGCACCGAGATGACACCGGCAACTCCCATCAGAATCTGATCGATCGGATACTTGCCCTTAAGCATCACTCCGAAAAGTGCCAGTCCAATTCCCATGATGAAGAAAACGAGAGCTTGGTCCGGATACATGGGACCGGGAAACGAGATACCCGCGACATCAGGCGATTCGAACAGGTGAATCAATTTGATGTCGAAATCGAGATGAAAAGCTTGTTGGATGAAATTGACCGTACCCACCAACGCGACGAGAACGCCCAAACCCCGTCCAGCCCATTTGAGCTGGGGTTGCGGGCGCTTGACTAACACCAAGGAGCAAATGCAAAGGAGATAGGTTATAGCAATGCTGGACTGCACTGCCGCTTGGTCTTCGATTGGTTTTCGAAGCGCCGGAATCTCCAGCATCCAGCCGATAAGCACCAACACGCTGGAAACCGCGCAGACGCCCATCACCGCCCATGCGACCTTTCGCAGGCGAGCAGCCAGGTTGCGATCTATCCCATCACGCATGGGAATAGACATTTCCACGCCGTCATCCAGCATCTGCACGTAAGTTCGAAGTCCCTTATGTTCTTAACAATTGGATTTTACCCGGATAGTCCATGTTTATCTTACAAGAGAGTGTTTTAGATCATGGATTTCATTCTAAAGTCCCGATTTCATAAACTCTTGGGCTTTTGATCCGCGGAGAAAGGTTAAAAACTCATGGAGGGGCACCCCCGATAAAAATCCGGGCTGGACTTTTGTTGCGCCAAATAAAATTATCAGCGCAAATTTCTGGGTGAATGATCAAAACTATCGGCAAAAGTGTTGGTAGATCAGTGATGCCGAGTTTGGTGCCTCATGTGGCACCCCGGACGGTGGCAAAAAATATTTGTACAAACAGAATTTTGCCGTTATTATATGGGCTAAGAAAGGGGGCGAACTGTGAGCAGTCAGCCATTAGAAAACATCGTCGAAACTAATATCTTTACTACCCAACCTGAACCCACTCACGAGGAGAATGTAGCTCTGGAAGGTCTGGAGCATATATTCAAATGGGCATCGGAGGTGGTGGCAGAGGGTGAAGACTCTCGTGAGAAAAGAGCGAGAGAAAAGCGCATTCGTCGCCAGGTTCTCGAAGTCGTTCAAAAGTATCGTGATCAAAAGCTTCTGGCAAAGTCCAATGATGAGATCGCGTATCTGCAAAGACGCGTGATCGCTTTGCTGCACAAACTCCAGGAAGTATCCGAAGAGAATGCAGTTGTTAAGCAAATCATGGTCGGCCAGTACTATGCTGTGCAACGCATTCCGTATTTGGAAGAAGAAATTCGCAAGTTGAAGAAGTTTCAACTTGAGAAAGAAGCCGCGGTTACCGAGCGTCGATATTTGATGGATGCGCTAGCCAAGCTAAAGATCGATCGAGACTTCCTCGAAGAAGGCTTGACCGTATCCGAAGAAGAAAACACGCGCCTCTCTAACTTGCTCAAAAATGCACGCAGTCAAGTTGAAGAGTTGCAGTCTCGCAGATGGTGGCATTGGTTGTTCCCGCCTGCCAAGTCCAAGAAAGATTAATCACGAACCTAACCTAACTATTGATCGGGCATGCTATTTCCAGCTGCCCGATCTTTGATTTTGGCTTCAAATCCTCGCGCCGTAGGCAAATAGTATTTGCGACCCTTCAGCTCTGTTGGAAGGCAGTCCATATCTTCGGCTTTACCCTGGTCGTAATCGTGCGCGTACTTGTACCCTTTCGAATATCCGAGATCTTTCATCAGTCTCGTTGGTGCATTGCGCAAGTGAAGCGGAACAGGATGCTGCACCGTATTAAGTGCATCTCCTGCAGCATTTTGGTATGCCATGTATACAGCATTTGACTTCGGCGCCAGAGCAAGGAAAACCACAACTTGAGCCAATGCGAGCTTACCTTCCGGCATTCCGATCAGATCCACCGCCTGCATGGCTGCCACCGCTTGCGGTAGCGCCTGAGGAGCAGACAATCCGACATCTTCGGAAGCGAATCGGACCAGCCGTCGCGCGATATACATCGGCTCTTCACCGGCCTCAAGCATGCGCGCCAACCAATACAAACTTGCATCGACATCAGAGTTGCGAATCGACTTGTGCAAGGCGGAGATCAAATTATAGTGATGCTCGCCATCTTTGTCGTATTTGAGCACAGCTTGCTGAATGGCGCTCTTTATGTCGGTTTCGGAGAGTTCTTTCGCTCCTCGCCTTTGTGCAAGCATCACTGCAAGTTCCAAACTATTGAGTGATGTGCGAGCGTCACCCGATGCATATATGGCAAGCAACTTCAAAAGCTCGTCGTCACACTTGATATCTTCAGTGCCCAAACCCCGCTCAGAATCAGCGAGCGCGTCACGCAAAATTTTGAGCAAATCATCGACACTTAGATCATCAAGAACAAAAACTTTCAGTCGCGACAAAAGCGCCGAGTTGATCTCAAACGACGGATTCTCCGTGGTGGCACCGACAAGCAAGATCGTTCCATTCTCGACATAGGGCAAGAACGCGTCCTGCTGCGCCTTATTGAAGCGATGAATCTCGTCGACGAAGAGAATGGTTCGGCGCCCTTCAAGCTTCATGAAGGCTTCAGCCTCCGCCATCACGCCCTTGATCTCTTTGATACCAGACATCACGGCCGAAAATGAAACCCACTTGCTGTCAGTCTGCGAAGCAATGATTCGAGCCAAGGTTGTTTTGCCCACGCCGGGCGGTCCCCAGAGAATGAAAGACGTAAGCCGCCCGCCGGCGACCAGCTGTCTGAGCACCCCGTCTTCCTTCACGAGCTTGGCTTGCCCGACAAACTCGTCGAGCGAGCGCGGGCGCATGCGTTCGGCGAGGGGGGCATCTTTCGTTTTCAACATTTCCGGTACCTGTGTTGCTCGTTCGATTTACCAACCAATGCGCGATCGCGACATCGCAAGTTGCCGAAGAGCCCGAGTTGTCAACCACAAATGTGGTGCTGTCAGCAGAATACAATGATAAACCGATGTGGACAAAAGCTGCCGCGGGCACAAAGCCAGTCAGTTTACGGGTGGCTCATTAAACAGGAAACCTGAAATGGCAGAAAAAAAGGACCTCCGCATCGGCGAGCTGCTTGTAGAAGCGCAGATTCTTCGTCCGCGAGATCTCTACGACGCCATCAAAGTCGCAAAACTGACGGCTCTTCCGGTTGGGCGCATTCTTGTGATGTCCAACTATGTTGAAGACAGGGAATTTCAAGCGGCGGTGCAGGTGCAGTCAATGCTGCGAGACTCCATAATCTCGCTTGATACGGCGACTAAGGCGCTGGGCTTGTTGTCGCGCAATAAGATTGAACTCGATGAAGCGCTGAAACAGTCAGGTTTTTTGGTCGAGATTGCAGCCGACAGCAATAAATTGGGGGAACTGCTCATAGATGCCGAACTAGTCGAAAAGTTAGACTTGGAGCGGGCTCTAGGCTACAGTCGAGACACAGGATTGCCATTGGGCAGAACACTGGTGACTGTCGGATGTATATCAGAAGAGACTCTTGCCACAGCGCTGAAGGTTCAGGAGTTGGTTCGCGAAGGTAAAGTGGATCGCGAAAAGGGCGTCAAACTCTTACGCTTGGCTTATGAACGCCGAGCACCGATTGAAGTCACGCTTCAAGACCATGGTTTGCTCAGACTGCCAAACCGGCAATCTATAAGGCTTGGCGAACTCCTCGTCGGAGCCGGCGTGATTTCCGACATTGATCTAGAGAACGCACTGGAGTACTCGCTGCTCAATGAGAACCCAATTGGAAAAGCGCTTGTATCTTTGAATTTGATTGATGCCAACCTGCTGGCTCATGCACTGAAATTGCAGGAGATGGTAACGAATCGCACTCTTGATCCCGCCTTCGCGGCCTCTGTACTGAGTAAGGCAAAAGGCAGTGACAAGCCACTTCACGAGTTTGTAGCCGAAGTCGTACTTCCGCAAGAGAAGTTCAAGCTGACGGTTCATTTTCATGAATTACTGAGATTGGCTGGATTGGTCGAACATAGTGAGATCGAGCTGTGCATGCTGGATCGCGCATCTCCCCCGAGTTCGCAAGGCGCACTTGATTCCGGAAGAAAATTGCTCGACGCCGGAGTGATCGATCGTCGAATTTATCTAGGCAGCTTGCGTTGTTATTTCCTTATCGCCACCGAATGGCTTGATATCCAGCAGGGGATCATCGCGCTCAGCTACTTCCACAACAACTCGCATGAATCCTTTGAAGATGTTTTGCACGATCTTGGTTGGACTGTGAAGACTTTCAAGGAAGACGCGCACTAGTTTGTGCTGCAGAGCGTGATCATGCGCCGCGTGATCACGTGCCGCGTGAACATGCACTATATTCTCATTTCTTATCTCTTTTAGCGCACAGAACCTTGCTTTGCTCTTCGGCATATTGCCAGGCGGAGAAGTGGGAGCCTTCTGGCTCGGGAGTGATCCATGGGTCTTCGCCGTATTGCTTGTAGTCTGAAAAGAGCTTTTCGGCTGTGATTGTTGAAGTGAGGGACTTCGAGAGAAACTCATCAACAATTTTCTTAGCTTCCCGTACCGCAGACTCGTATACATCGAATGCTCCGAGTTTGTACCTCTCGGTTTCATCTTGGTAGTGGTAGTTGTCGTCGACCCAGACTATGTATTTGGCGCTTGGCATGGGCGCTCCCTCAAGAAAGATCGGATTCTCAATTCTGAAACCTACAAGGATAGCTTAACCCGGATTGGCTGATTAATTGACCTGGGGTGCTGGATTCATCAGCGGGTACTGCATTCATCCGTGCGCCCAATAGCTCCTGACATGGATGATCATGCATATCCAACATAGGGTAAACTCTTAGGCAATTTCTTGTCGCAGCTGCGACCCTCCGGCAATTCAGCCGGATGTCGGGCTGTCGGTCGTGAATCTGGCGCGCGCAATTGGAGGATCCAAACATGGCAGACGCGATGCAAACGTATATGCAGAAGTACAAAGACTACGTGATGACGGGCTTTCTCAAGTCCGTAGCTCCCATCGTAGTCGAGAAAGCGAGCGGCGTCACGATAACCGATGTAAACGGAAAAGAATATCTGGACTGCTTTGCAGGAATCTCGGTTGTTAACGCCGGTCATTGCAACAAAGAAGTTATCGAAGCAGCGAAGAAGCAGATGGACAAGCTGGTTCACTGCTCCTCGTACCTCTATCACGTGCAACCAGTCGCCGACCTCGCCGAAAAGATGGCGCAGATCACACCAGGCAAACTGCAAAAAACATTCTTCGGAAACGGCGGAGCCGAAGCGATAGAAGGCGCTCTCAAACTGGCTCGACTCTTCACTGGCAAACATGAGTTCATCTCACTTCATGCAAGTTTCCACGGACGCAGCTGGGGCGCACTAAGCATCACCGGCAACTATGGGCGCAAGAAAAAAGGTGGACCATACGCTCCAGGAATCGCCTTTGCACCGGCACCTTACGTGTATCGCTCTCAATGGCCGGATGATCCGGAAAAATGCGGCGAGCACTGTGCAAAAACCATCGATGAAGTCGTGCGTTTCGCAACCTCCAATGACGTGGCGGCCTTCATCGCCGAGCCTGTAATGGGAGAGGGCGGCATTATTGTTCCACCCAAAAACTACTTCAAAGAAGTGAAAAAAGTGCTCGATCAGTACGGCATTTTGTTCATCGCTGATGAAGTTCAATCCGGTTTTGCACGCACCGGCAAGATGTTCGCCATAGACTATTACGGTGTCGAACCAGACATTCTCGTCACCGCAAAAGGCATCGCTGACGGCTTCCCGCTTAGCGCATACACTGTTCGCTCAGAGATTGCCGACGCCTACAAACCAGGTGATCACCTCTCCACATTTGGTGGCAACCCGGTGTCCTGCGCAGCAGCACTCGCCAATATTGCTTTTATGGAACGCGAGAATCTCGCCGCTAAAACCGCAGAAACAGGCGAATACGCCATGGGCAAACTCCGTGAATTGAAGAACAAGAATTCAATGATCGGAGATGTGCGCGGTCTCGGTTTGATGATTGGTGTGGAACTAATCAAAGACAAAGACAAAACCCCAGCCACTGCAGAAGCAGAAACCATCAAAGAAACCTGCTTGCAAAAAGGTCTCATCATCGGTGTCGGCGGCGTGCATGGTAACGTCGTGAGATTCCAACCGCCATTGGTGATCACGAAGGCAGAGATCGACAAAGCGATCGAAATCTTCGCGGATGTGCTCAAGACCGTTGGCGAACCAGCGAAAGCAGGCGCTCGCGCGTAGGTCTCAGCAATCAGCCGTGGATAAAAAGCCAGTACTGCTAGCAATCATGCTGGTCACTCTATGGTCCAACAGCACATATTCCGCGTGTGCCGGAGTCACTTCAGTTCAAATCCAACCAATCATTGTCAGCGACTCTGACGGAGGACGGCAAGCCAGAGTCAAACCACAGCAGATAACCGAACTGGTTCAATTCACCAACAAAACATACGAAAGCGCGCAAATTCGATTCGACTTCAAAGAAAGCGACGTCGTCTATTTGCGCAACACCACACTTAACTCGATGATGGGAGAGGAGGATAAGAACTGGCAAGCTGAAGTTACCGAGGGCAACAAAATTGCTTCTCAGTATCCAACAAAAATCGTCGTGTTCTTCCGTTTTGGGCCTGACAGTGTCGCCACTGGACAAGGATTCAGCTCTGGTCAGTACAACTTTGTCGCGATGCCAGGCTCTGATGATGCAACTCATTGCGGACATCCGCACATTGACGCACTCGCTCACGAAATCGGTCACTATCTGGGTTTGTTTCACACATTTCCAAAGGTCTTTTACAACGCCGAAGACATAGCACGATTTTTTGCCGAACACGGAAAGACCGCTAACTGTTTTGACAACGACGGATTGAGCGACACCGCGCCAGATCCGCTATTAAAGGAAAACGAATGTTCAAGAATCGAAAAGATGGAAATTGGCGGGACGCAATTTATCCTTCCTAGAAGAAACATCATGTCCTATTATGACGAGAGAGACCAGCTATCACCCTCGCAAGCAGCGATTGCACGCTTGACGTTGCAACGCAGATTGTCAAATAAGATGGGCTCTCCAGATAACAAGACATCGAAGCTAGTTTTGCAATTCCAAGATCTGCCGCGAACTGGAGTAGCAGTCAAGACATTCGTCCAGAAGATGGAAGGCTTCGGTCCAGGCTGGTCTGGCGGTGATCAATTGTTTTGCGCCTCCCAGTCTCCGGGCGGCACGCTAGCATTCGACTTCAGCGTCGTTCAAAGCCGAGTCTACAACCTGCAACTTTGGGCAACTTGCGCTCCAGACTTCGCGCGAATAGCGATTCAGGTGGACAACACGCCACTCAAGATTGTCGATCTCTACGCTCCAAGAGTTCTCCCGTCAGGGCCCCTGGAGTTAGGTTCTCTAAAGCTGAGTGCCGGTACTCACAGATTGGTAATTCGCATATTGGACAAAAATGCGAAGTCAATCGGATTCAATGTGGGGTTGGACAGCTTCGGATGTCGCTAGTATGACCGAAGACAACAAGTACTTGTACGAGTGGACTCGGAATTTTTGATCGGCTTTTAAAACATACATAGGGCTTGCATTTCTTTGCCGAATTCTCCGGAAACGGTGAGCCCCGTACAACGAATCCGGAACTGAAATCCATTGTCCTGCAAGGGTTTCCAAACACCGTTTTTACGCACGGGACCATTCCTCTCCGGAGAAAATCCAACAAAAAAGAGAGAACACCGACGTACTTTTCCATGTCGGGGCACATGTGATTCAACAAATCAAACAACAACTCGAACACACGAATAATGCCGAAATGCCACCGCGCACGGTGCACACCAACAACCTACTGACCGAGCAGCGACCCAACCACCGGGAACAGCGAAAGGAAAAACGAAAGA
>CAZCZI010000003.1:27573-179703 GCA_964503045.1 uncultured Candidatus Obscuribacterales bacterium | reverse complement strand
GGATAATTCTCAACGCGGAATAATTGCAGTTATGCCGAACTCGGCATAACGGCAAGTCTCGTGCATCCTCGAGAAGTCTTCAAGGCTGCTCTAATCGCCAATAGCTACGCCATTCTTGTTGGGCACAATCATCCTTCTGGCATGCTTTCGCCTAGCGAAGAAGATGTGCGTACCACCGAGCAACTCTTCAACGCAGGGCGGCTTCTGGGTGTCGGTCTTGTAGATCACTTAATACTGGGACCGGGCGACCAAACTTATTACAGCATGCGCGAACACTACCCGGAAATTTGGAATGTTCCAGCCATATGAGCGCTTCTTAGGTAATTCTGCTTGTTGCATATGCTATCTTTTCCTCTGACAACTCGAGCAGGATCCATTCAGCAGTGAAACCGGTTAGACGAAAATCCGCACAAGTAAAGGTCGGCGACAGCCTTGTAGGTGGCGATGCACAGGTTGTGGTGCAGTCAATGACAAACACCGCAACGGAAGATCCCACCTCCACCGCCAATCAAATCCGTGAACTGTACGATGCCGGTTCGGAAATTGTTCGCGTTACCGTCAACACCAGAGAAGCGGCCGCCGCCGTGCCTGAGATTTTCAAAGAGTTGGAAAAGACAGGGCACGACCGCGTTCCCATAGTCGGAGATTTCCACTATAACGGTCATCTTCTGCTTTCCGAATTTCCCGATTGCGCGAGGCTGCTTGCGAAGTACCGCATCAATCCCGGAAATGTCGGGCGCGGTGAGAAGCACGATGAAAATTTCAAGCGAATGATAGATGCTGCTCTTAAGTGGAACAAACCAGTGCGTATCGGCGTAAATTGGGGTTCTCTGGACCAAGATCTGTTGGCGAAAATGATGGATGAGAACGCCTCCAAAGCAGAACCGGACGATGCTCATGAAGTCTTGATTCAAGCGATTGTGGAGAGTGCGCTGCAGTCTGCGGCACTTGCCGAGAAGTATGGGATGGCGCACGACAAACTGATTCTCAGCGCAAAGGTCTCCGAAGTTCCTGATTTGATTCAAGTCTATCGCCAACTGGCCTCACGTTGCGATTACGCACTGCATCTGGGTTTGACTGAAGCAGGTATGGGAACGAAGGGAGTTGTCTGCTCCACAGCAGCCTTATCTGTTTTGTTGATGGAAGGTATTGGTGACACGATTCGCGTCAGCATCACTCCTGAGCCCGGTGCAAGCAGAACCGAAGAAGTGTTTGTCTGCCAACACATTTTGCAAGCGTTGGGCATTCGATCGTTTCTTCCGCGAGTCACAGCCTGTCCTGGCTGTGGACGTACAACCAGCACTGTCTTTCAAGAGCTGGCTCAGCAGATTCAAGAACACTTGGCCAAACAGCGTTCGGTTTGGAGTGAGAAATATCCAGGTGTTGAAGAGTTGAAAGTTGCAGTCATGGGTTGCATAGTAAATGGACCTGGCGAATCAAAACATGCAGACATAGGCATATCACTTCCGGGCACCGGAGAAGAGCCCCGGGCACCGGTCTACGTCGATGGAAAACATGTGACCACATTGGATGGTCCGACGTTGGTTTCCGATTTCATGGCGATGGTCGATGACTACGTCGAGAAAAAGTACGGCAAGGTGCCGGTGTAATTGCTGAGTCCGAATTGTGAGCCTGAATTACTGAGCCTGAATCGCGCAAAGGCGCAAAATACGACATCGTCAGTGTTATGCCATTCCATGAACTGGCGCGATTAGGGCTCGCCCGCGTGCTCGTGCAGACGATTACAACCCGCCAATAGGGTCGGTGTTTCAAATCGCGAGACTGGCATCCTGACCTGATTTCAGCGAGTCTCGCTTTGGGCTGAACAAAAACAGTTTTGAGTGTGATACGCTACAAAAGCTAATTCAATCGATTGCATCTCCATCTCGTAACGAGTGATCACGCGTCACGTGATCACGTGACGCGTGGCCATCGTATGTGGTGACTTCGCATCGCATGTGGTGGCCATGCAGCGCGTGATCACGCAACGCATGATCACGCAATGAGGGATGTGTATGGTTCGGTGTTAGTTCGTTGGGTTGTCAAAAGAGGTCTAATCGTTGGCTATTGAGTATCGAAATCGACGCAGGCGAGAAGACGAGTCGCCTCTTTCAAATGATGGAGCGAAAGAGCATCCCGGTGAAATTCTTCGAAACCAATTTATGGAAGAGTTCAATCTATCTGCTTATCAATTGGCGGCTGATATAAGGGTGTCCGCTCAGCGAATCCACGACATCTTGAATGGACATCGATCGATTTCTGCCGAGACAGCTTTGCGGCTATCCAAGTATTTCAATATGTCTGCTGAATTTTGGCTGCATGCGCAAATTGATTTTGATCTGAGTCGCGCTCGCGTTCGGTGGTCCCATATCATTGAGCGAGATGTGAATCCTCGGACTGACTGTGAGGACGGAACTTTTCCATTATGCACTTCAATTACTCAATCGACTGGTAACCCTCCAGACTCGGTGGTCGATTGCCCTGTCGACATACAGAAGGTCGCTGAGACGATCGTGGATGAAGATCAGCGAAAGATATTTGAGTTTCTTGCGGAGAACCCCAATGTTTGCTTCGATATTTTGCACGAGAGAACTCAAATAGCAGTCGGAAGTCTAAGTGGGTCTCTCACAATGCTTGAAGTGAACGGATTGGTGAAGATAAATGAGCAGCAGCTATATTCGATTTCAAACGGCGACACCAACAATGATCGTGGTTCTAAGAGACGTCGACGGTAGAGCTACACTTGCAATTAGAAATTGCTTGTCACATACCAGATCA
The DNA here is from genome assembly GCA_964503045.1 of uncultured Candidatus Obscuribacterales bacterium. Taxonomy (GTDB): domain Bacteria; phylum Cyanobacteriota; class Vampirovibrionia; order Obscuribacterales; family Obscuribacteraceae; genus CAYZJR01. Next base: position 176,925 of record CAZCZI010000003.1, on the reverse strand, counting down.
AGAATCCAATTGCGCTGATTGCGCCGACCGATGCAATGATTCTGATCTTCCACTCCAGCGGAATAGCATCGCGATCGTCGGATTTGAATGACTCGCGAAGATTCTTCGATTTGGATGAGCCTGCCAACTCCGTGCCGTCAAATGGGCACGAGACAAAGCCATCTTGAAGGCTTCGTCCGCAGGTACTACAAATAGCCATCGATCGATACGCTGTCTGGGGTGCCATAACCACGGTCTCCTTGAAATTTGCCGGTGAACTCGGCTCATTTCAACTTAGATCGCAGTTGTGAAAGTTGTGTGTGAAAATTCCGACTTTAACTAATTGTTTTCGTGAAGTTTGCGAACTTCTTCGGTCAACTTCGGAACAATTTCGAAGACATCGCCGACGATACCATATGTTGCGTGTTTGAAGATAGGTGCTTCCGGATCTTTGTTGATCGCAACGATAACCTTCGATGACGACATTCCTGCAAGGTGTTGGATGGCGCCGGAGATTCCGCACGCAATATAAAGTTGCGGGCTTACGGTCTTTCCTGTTTGTCCGACTTGATGTTGGTGATCGATCCATCCCGCGTCTACAACAGCGCGCGACGCGCCCATTGCAGCACCAAGAACATCGCACAGACCTTGAATCATCGGCCAAGACTCAGGGCCCTTGATTCCGCGACCGCCAGAGACGATTATGGAAGCCTCACTCAACTCGATCTTTTGACCGGCGGCGGCGTGAATCTCAGATACTTTGGCGCGAACGTTGTTTGGGGTAACTGAGAGGTCTTCGACGGCAGCTTGATGTGATGCATCAGGCTCTGCCATTGGAAATACGTTTGTGCGTAGGGTGATGAAACCCAATGGCGAATTGAATTCATATTCGCCATAGCATTTGCCTGAGTACATTGGACGAATGGGTGTAAGTTTTCCACCTTCATTCTTCAATTCCATTGCATCGGCAACGCACGGAGCGTCCAATCTAGCGGCGACACGAGGAATCAGATCCTTCGCCATTGAAGTGTGTGCAGCAAACACATATTTTGGATCCGCTTTCTTCACTGCTTCAGCAATAGCAGATGTGTAGGCTTCTGTCGAATAGCTGCCGAATGCATCGCCGTCAACAACATAAACCTTGCCGGCTTTGTATTTGCTGATTTCAGATGCGAGTCCTTTTACGTTCTGTCCGACAATAACGGCACTTACCGGCTCGCCACCGGCTTGTCTTGCGGCTTCCGACAGCGCTTCTAAACTGGCTTTTCGAATGTTGCCGTTGCGTTGTTCGATAAAAACTAGAATTCCCTGAGCCATTTCTATTCTCCTGATGAATTGAAGGAAGTTGCACGTCAAAGAGGCGTTGTCCGATGCCTTAGAGCACGCGGGCCTCTGACCGCAAGAGCTGAACCAGCGTCTTTACTTGCGTGTCTACGTCGCCTTCGATCTTCTTGCCTTGTGGGCGATCTGGAGGCATTGTCATTTCTTTGATGTGGACTTTGGCAACGCTCTTGCCGACTTGACCCTTAACCCCGAGCGCAGCTGCATCTTTCACCGCGATCTCTTTGCGGCGAGCAGCCATGACACCTTTGATTGAAGGGTATCTTGGTTCGTTCAATCCTTTTTGGGCGCTCATAACGGCAGGAAGAGTGCCTTCTACGATTTCGTGTGCGCCTTCGATTTCGCGTTCGGCTTTAAACTTGTTGCCTTCGACTTCAAGCTTGACCAACATGGTTGCTTGCGGCATGTCCAGCAGTTCGGCAAGAATCGAGGGTACTTGTGTGTTGTCGCCGCCAACTCCTTGCTGTCCGCAGAAGACGAGATCGTAGCCACCATCTTTGATGGCAGCCGCGAGCGCCTTCGCTGTACTCAATGGATCCAGGTTGTCGAAATCAGCGTCTTGCAAATGAACTGCATTGTCGATTCCGCGCGCTAAGCTGTCTCTCAAAACGTCAGTAACTTCTGCTCCACCCAAGGAGATTGCAGTTGTTTCTCCGCCGTTCTTTTCCTTGAGACGAAGAGCTTCTTCAATTGCAAATTCGTCGTAGGGGCTGGTGATGTAGCGAACACCATTTGGGTCGATGTTCTTTTTGTCTGCTGCGATAGCAATCTTTGTCTCTGTATCCGGCACGGATTTGACACATACGGCGATCTTCAAGGACTTCCCTCCTGACAGGCGGCAAAAGACCGTGGCTTTGGCCCGGTCAAAGCCCGATTATAGGCAGTGGTTTGACTGCGATTGGCTTTTTTACCACTTGTCTTAATTTAAGGATTTGCTTATTGAGCCCGTGTAACCAGCATCAGACTTTGTCGGGATGCAAAGAGTGTGGATTGTCAATGGCCATGCGCCGCGTGATCACGCGCCGCGAGATCATGAATTTTGGAGCATACGCCGTCGCCGCACACCGTTGTGTGTCCTAACTGGCGTCGCGGGCTTCGGTGGTGTCGCCGTCGGGCTTAGGAACTCTTTTGCGCATGGCAAACAAGCCGTCGGCTTGATAGCACTTCTCGGCTTCGCACCACGCAATTTGGCTCACCAGTTCGTCCGGGTCATCGATGATCGTGAAAAGCTCCAACTCAGAGGGCGAGACGAAGCCACGTTGAATTACCTCTGATTTCAGCCAATCCATAAGGGGTTCCCAAAATTTCGAGCCCACCAAAAACACCGGGAAGCGCTTGATTTTCTTGGTTTGAATCAGGGTTGCCGTTTCGAACAATTCATCGAGACTGCCGAATCCACCCGGCAAAATGACGAAAGCAATTGCATACTTGACGAACATCAACTTCCGAATGAAAAAGTAGCGGAAGTCGAGCGAAACCGTTTGATAGCGGTTGGGACCTTGCTCGTTGGGAAGTTTTATATTCAGTCCAATTGATTTGCCACCTGCGGCAAGCGCTCCTTTGTTTCCCGCTTCCATAACGCCGGGGCCGCCACCGGTAATCACAGCAAAGCCGCGCTCGGCGAGCTTTCTGGCGATTGTTTCGGCAAGAATATATTCTGGGTCATTGGGTTTACAACGGGCGGTTCCGAACATTGATACGGCTGGACCAATGGTTGAAAGTTCGTCGAAACCCTCGACCAATTCAGAGATCATGCGAAAGATCCGCCACGTGTCCTTAACGGTCATTTCGTCAAGAACAAACTGGCTTTCAGGCATACGCCCTCCTCACTACTTCAATCAATTCAATTACTGCCTTTTTACTTCAATAATTTCAAAACATGGCTGGGGCCAATGCCTCACCTGGCGCTTTGGAGCCCTGAACTACCGTCTCATCCGGCTATAAACAGCTCGAGCGCGTGCCCCTCGGGAATTTGTCCTGTTTTTACCAAAAACTCAAGCCTGGTGAGCATGTTTCTTTTCTCAATGAGTTTTTGGGTGGACATCTTTGAAATCCTCTTCAGATCCTTTTCTACCACAAATTCCTTAGTCTTAAGTTCTTGGGCGATTCGTTTGGCAAGTTCGTTCAAGGGTAGCTCACGCCTTTTGACGCCGGGAGCCCAGGGCAGAGCGCTGTTGTGCTTGTCCACGAGCACTCTCATTTGAATCCACTTCGACAGGAAAGTTTGCATGGCTGCGATGATCTGCATGGCGTTTTGCCGCGACAGAAGCTCTGTTACGGAAGCCATTGCTTCTTCGGCATTTCCGGAAAGCCAACGATCGGCAAGAGTGAAAACGTGCGAATGGTAGGGGCTGAGCTCTTCCACCACGTCCAGGGTTATGTGCTTTTTCGGAAGAATGCTGGTGGCGGCCTTCTCCAATTCTGCTGATATTTGGCGGAGGTTTGCCTCGGTTCCATCCAGCAGGTAGCGAACAGCATCATTTTCGATCGTGGCGCCAAAGCGCTTCGCCTCTTTGGCACACCAATTTTCTAGATTTGAATTGTTGGACCCGAGGAAATAGCGTTCTTTGGCAAAGGGTTCAATCGTCGCGTATTTTGCGGCGGCCTTCGAGAGTTTGAGGTTGCTGTCGAAATTGTTTGTGGAGACAAAAACAAGATAAGTGTTAGGTGCAACCGTTTTCAGTGCTTCCTCAAAGTCTGCGACCATGTCTTTTTTCGAGCTCGCCTTTCCTTCGTCGTCAGCGCCGGCACCAGCATCGGAATCGCCTTTGTTTTTTTTGCGCGTGAATAGATCGCACCTGTCCACGACGATCACTTTATTGGTAGGTCCAAACGGCAGACTGGCAGCCGCATCAATGATATCGACAAGACTGGCGCCGTCCAGACGCGTGTAATTCAGTGTGGCCCATGTAGGATCGAGCCAACTTTTTTTCAGCTCTTCGAGTCTTCGATAGAGCAGAAATTCTTCGTCGCCGGCAAGTATGAAGACTGGCAAAGACTTGTTTCCTATTATTGTCCAACTGAAGCTTCCGGACGCATTCTCTCTCCGGTGACGATAAAGTAAATACGTTTAGCGATTGAGGTGCAGGCGTCACCCATGCGTTCTAAAAATCGTGCGCAAAAAAGGAATTGCGCTCGCATCTGCGCTTTGGCGCTCTCTTGTTCGCCAAGATCGGAGAGCAACTTCTTGGAGAGAACATCATGCAAGTAATTGACTTGACTGTCCCTTTGCAGAATTTCGTTGACTTTGTCTGCTCCATCGGTGAGAAAACTCAACAGCACGTCCTGCACCATGCGATGCACTACTTGAGCCATTTCCGGAAGCTCTTGCGGAATATCGATTTTGTCTTGCTCGGCCCACACTGCCAGTCTTCCGACACGGTTGGCGTGATCTGCAAGACGTTCGAACTTCGATGCAATAATCGGAATCGTGACCAGCGTGCGAATCTCCGTTGGTCCTAAAGTATCGCGATCGAGAAGCAGATCGAGGCAGCGCTCTTCGATTTGTTGAAATGCTTTATTGATTGCATCTTCTTGTTCTTCAATAAAGGCAAGACCTGCATTAGGCTCTTTTCGAAGCAGGCGAGCCACTTCTTCCACGGTTCTATCAACCATGCGTCCCATGGATAATACGTCTTCTTTGATTAGTGTAATCGGTTCTGATTTCACTTTGTTTCGCCTCTGAGCTACGCCGCCTATGATGGATTATTTAACCGGTAACCGGATCTGTGAACTGTTTCCAAAAGTTTTGGATTTTTCGGATCTTCTTCTAACTTCTGCCGCAACCAACGAACATGCACCGCGACGGTTTTGACGTCGCCTGAGAAATCGGCGCCCCAAACCTGATTTAGGAGTGTTTCCGTCGTCAGAGTTTTTCCTGCTTGCTGCATCAAGACTTTCAATAAGGCAAACTCTTTGGGTGAGAGTTCAACCGGTTTGCCATGCCAGGTAACGCGTTTCGCTTCATCGTCGAGAGTGAGTGGACCCAATTCAATTTTCTTGGGTGCCGCACCTTTGCTCCTGCCTGTCCTTCTTAAAAGCGCTTGCACTCTTGCCATCAATTCAATGATGCTGAACGGTTTGGCCAAATAATCGTCGGCGCCGCTGGAAAGGCCCGTTGCAATATCTGCCGGGGTCGATCGTCCGGTCAGCATCAAAATTGGAATGTCACCATTGCGCTCGCGCAAAAGCTTGCAGATTTCCGGACCATGCATGTCCGGCAGCATCCAGTCGAGAATCACCATCGATGGATTCGCGGAGTCAAATGTCGTGAGCGCATCAACGCCCTTGTCCACCGCCACGACCTGATAACCATGACGTTTTAGGTTGTATTCCAGTGTTTCGATGATGGTGGCGTCATCGTCTACGAGCATGATCTTTTGATTTTGCGCGCTCATTATTCACCTCCCGATTTGCCGGCTTTGGGTCCGGGAAATTCGAAGAGAAACTGTGATCCTTCACCCTCTTTCGAGGTGACTACGATTTTAGCACCGTGAAGATCGGCAATGTGTTTGACGATCGACAGACCGAGCCCGGTCGAGCCGCGTGATTTGGCGCGGTCGATGCGGTAGAAGCGTTTGAAGATTTTGGGAATTTCTTCTTGCGCCATTCCGATTCCGGTGTCGATCACCTCGAAAGAGCCAGGTTTAATGCCCGATTTCACAGTTACACGGCCGCCTTCGTCTGTGAACTTGATTGCGTTTTCCACCAGATTGAGCAGTACTTGTGACAGTTGGTCTGCATTTGCATATATGACCCAGTCCTTTTGTATGTCCATCGACACGGAAATGTTTTTGCTTTTTGCCAAGCGGCCCGTGGACTCAATCGCATATCGTCCGGCTTCTTCCAGGCTCACCCATTGCCCTTGAACATCCGACAAAGATTGAGCCACTTGTTCGACTGAAAGCAGATTGACGACCAGGCTCTGCAGGCGATCCACTTCTTGTTGTGTGCGCTTGAGCATGCGAATCGCCGCATCTCGATCGTCAATAGCACCATCCAACAGCGTTTCAACCAGAAGCTTGATATTGGCAATCGGCAGCCTGAGCTCGTGCGATGCCTCCGCGATCCAATCGACGGAAGTCTTGTCTGATGTTTTGCGTTCCGACGCCTCTTTCTCGACTGGAGAGGTCGTGCCGGTCACATTGGTGTCCTCGTTCATATATAAACGCGCTCTATAAATAAAGTTGAGGCGCATCGGGGCGCAATTATATCCGTTATTGGAGGTCTTTAAATAACTTGGCTGTCACGCAGCGTCACTCGGGGTTATATAAAAAAGACATACAGGCTACAATCCCAATGTCGCCAATATAGATGTCGCGATTAAAGCATTGTCGAGGAGGGGATTCTTTTGGGCCCGATCGTTCTTTTGATTCTTGACGGCTGGGGCGTAACCGCCGAAAAGCGGGGCAACGCGATACTGGCGGCGAAAACTCCCAACTATGACGAAATGCTCGCCAAGTTCCCCAATACCATCCTTGAGGCTTCGGGTGTGGCCGTCGGATTGCCGCCGGGGTTGATGGGAAATTCGGAGGTTGGACACCTTACCATCGGTGCCGGTCGCGTCATCATTCAGAAGCTGACCCTAATTTCTCAAACGATTTTGGACGGAACATTTTTCAAGAACCCAGTTTTGATGCAGGCAATCAATCATGTGAAGAAGACTGGTGGTGCTCTGCATCTTTTTGGTTTGGTCTCAGACGGCTGCGTGCACTCCAGTCCCGATCATCTCGATGGGCTGATCGAGCTGGCGAAGCGCAATTCTATTGAACCTCAAAATCTTGTCGTGCACCCGATTCTGGATGGTCGTGATACTCCGCCGAGATCGGCGCACAGATTCATGAAGGAGTTAGAGAATAAATTAGCTGGTGTCGGAACGGTTGGAGTGGTCTGCGGCAGATATTATGCGATGGATCGCGACAATCGCTGGGAGCGGGTAGAAAAGTTTTGGCGTGCTGTTGTTTGTGGTGACGCCAAGCATTGCTCCAGCGCGCAAGATGCGGTTCGCGAATCGTATGATGCGGATGTGGGCGATGAGTTCGTGCTGCCTGCGATTGTTACGCCGCGCAGTATCAAAGATGGTGACAGTGTCATCTGTTTCAATTTCCGCCCCGATAGAGTGCGGCAGATAAGTCGCGCTCTGACACAAAAAGATTTTGATGGCTTCGAGCGGCCGATAACACCGAATATCTACTATGCATGCTTGACTGAATACGATGCATCGCTGAAGTTGCCGATTGCCTTCAATCCGCAATCGTTGCCGGTGGCAAGTGAAGTTGATAACACTTTGCCTGAGTTATTGTCCTGCCATCATATTGGGCAGTTCCATACAGCCGAGACTGAAAAATATGCTCACGTCACGTACTTTCTGAACGGCGGCAAGGAGAATGCTGTCGAGGGCGAGACGCGAAAGTTGATCCCATCGTTGAAGGTGGCTACTTACGATTTGAGCCCATCGATGCAGACGCCTGAGGTTTGCGAAGTTGCATGCCAAGCAATTGCATCGGGCGAATATCCGTTTATTGTTCTCAACTTCGCCAATCCTGACATGGTTGGACACACTGGAATAATGGAAGCGGCGATTACAGCGGTTGAGTCTGTCGATGTTGCCTTTGGCAAGCTTCTTGAAGCTGTCAATCGCGCGAAAGGAACGCTTTTGATTACCGCCGATCATGGCAACATCGAACAGATGATTGACTACAACACCGGCGAACCGCACACGGCGCACACTACGCAGCCGGTACCATTCGTGGTGGCGAGCTTCCAAGAGCGCGATACGGTCGGATTGAGAAACGGCGCCAAACTGACTTCCGGTTCGCTGGCCGATGTGGCGCCGACAGTGCTTGCAATCATGGGAATTGATAAGCCCGCTGAGATGAACGGTAAGTCGTTGATTGCAGCCAAGTAGTCTCTACCTTCGAGTAATCTGAATCGAAGAAATATCTATGCAATGGTTGTGAAGTATATAACCGGTTTTCGGTCCGGTTCTACGCGGATGTCGGCAACTCGCTTTGCACAACGAATGCAACGAAATGATGCGGAAGTGCGCGCAGAATCTATGTGAATTCGCTTTAAGATGCAAATCGCCTGATAGCGCCTTTGGTAGCGGTGCTTCGCAGATATTTGTTCAGATAATTGAATAGATCGAGATGCTAAGAGGAAGAAATTTTGTGCGTTACCTTCGGTTGGCGTCAAACGGCACTAAGAGCCTGTGTAGCTTAGTTTGGTCACGAAATTGCTTTGCCATCGCAGCGGCTACTCGCATATCAAGTGGTTTGCTAGGCGCAAAAATACTTGTATAATTGCGGCCGTTTCAGGTTGGCAAACTTTACTATTTGCCTCTAAGTAACACAGAGAGCGTCAACAACTACAAATCAGTTGCTCATCAGTCAGTAAGGAGACGGTAAGAGTTTATGACTTTCAAGATCCAAAACATAGCACTCGCTGCAGCATCATTGGCCCTAGTGGCCTCCCTGACAGCATGTAGTGGCGGCGGCGGTGGCACTGAGAGCACCACCACCACCGGCGGTGCAGCCACAGGCACAAGCACCGACACCGGCGCAGCAGCCACAGGCACAAGCACCGATACCGGCGCAGCAGCCACAGGCACAAGCACCGATACCGGCGCAGCAGCAACCGGCACCGACACCGGAGCAGCAGCAACCGGCACCGACACCGGAGCAGCAGCAACCGGCGGCGGCGAAAGCAAGTAGTTCGCATAAAAACATTACTGAGAGGAAAGCCCCAGCAAATAGGTGGCTTTCCTCTTGTAGTATTTATGTACGCCACTTCGCAGGTCTGAGTTTATAGTACGTCGCCGAAAGTGAGCTCACAGAGCGCGCGTGGAGCAATGACCGTACACAGGGAACAATGACCAGCTGAAAGTGGTCCCTGGGTTCATGCGAATGCGAATGCATTGGTTCGCAGATGAATCGACTCAGTTCGCATGTTCGGTTTGTAGGTGTATCAACCTTCTTGTGCATGCATAGGTGAATTTTTATGCGATTTTCGACATCAAGAACAGCACTGGCTTTAACACTGACTCTTACCAGTCTTGCTTCAGGACTTTTCTTGACGGCACCAAAAGGATTAGCGCAAGGCAGACTTCAACGGCCAACCCAATCCTCAACATATACAAATCAGCAAAGCATCGCTCAGCAACCATATCCGCAAGCGACTGCTCCCTATTATGGTCAGGTTCCTTACGGGCAGCCAGGGCAGCCCGGGCAATATGGACAACCTGGCCAACCAATTGGTAATCAGGCCTCTGGGCAAACCCCTAGATTTGTATTTCCGGGTGCCACAGGATCGGTACCCGTGCAAGGTCAAGGCTTCGGACAAGGGCCTATTGTTGTTCCTCCCATTGCATTTGTCGATGTCAACTCAGGCCGCTTCGGAAAGTTGGAGATCGATCTCGAGAAGGGAGAATTCTTGAATGGTTCTGCCGACAAAATTCACATGATCGCGCGTGACATGGATCTTGCGCAGGGTCAATTGAAATCTCTGTTTATAGAAGTTCAGGGCGGTCATCTCGAGGACTTCATTTTCGACAATCTGACTATGAGCTCACAAGGTTCACTCAACTTCGATCCTGGTGTTTTGTTCAATCATAAATCGCTGCAATTCTCCACTCCCGCTCAAGCTGAAGTGACCGCCACCATCACTCAGGAAAGTCTCAATAAATTCCTCAACGCGCCCCGTACACTCGATCGCCTGTCTGTGACTGCTAATCAGAAGTCCGGGCTGCTTGCAAATGTTTTGGGTGCAAATGCTCCAGCGATAGGCATCACTGTTGGAGGTGCCGCTCTTGCCTTAGGCAAACAGAATCGTGTCAACTTGAAAGTAGACGGCAAGGTGGGCCTTGGGCAGCTTGCCGTGCCGGTTCCGCTTGAGGTGACGAGTCAACTGGCTTTGGAAAATGGCTGGGTGCAAGTGACCGATACCCATCTCAAAACAGCCGGACAGGAGATTTCGCCGGTTCTGTCCGAGATGCTCGTTAAAAAGATCAACGCTTTGTCAGCATACGGTCAAAAATCGGACGACATCAAATTCGTTTTCACAGACCTCAAAGTTGCTCCTGGCAAGCAGTTTGTTTTGAAGGGAACGGCCGAAGTCAGCCGGCTCAGGTTTGGTCGTGGCTAGAGCCTAAAATGGCGCTAAAGATTGGTAGTTACAACCTCCGCCTTGCCCGTTAGGCGAGGCACCTATATACTATGTAGCTCGTCCGGCGCTTAAAAACTAGAAAGCAAGATTGATGATCAAGCGGCGAGACAATCGTCAGTGGGACCAGCTTCGTCCCGTCAAATTTACACGCAATTTCACCAAGAACGCGGATGGCTCCGTACTTGTCGAGTTCGGAGACACGAAAGTGTTTACAACGGCGAAGATAGATGAGCGCGTTCCTGCCTTTCTTATGGGTAAAGGCGAGGGATGGATTACGGCGGAATACTCTTTGTTGCCGGGTTCTACCCATGTACGCTCGCAAAGAGAAGTGACGCGTGGTCAACCGTCGGGCAGAACAAGCGAAATTCAACGCCTAATCGGACGTTGCCTGCGCGCCGTCGTCGACAGAAGAGCGCTTGGCGAGCGAACAATCACAATTGATTGCGATGTTTTGCAAGCCGATGCGGGCACCAGAGTGGCCAGCATAAGCGGTGCTTTCTTGGCTCTCTACGACGCTTTGGTAAAGCTAAGAAAGTCCGGCGTTCTTGATGACCTGCCGTTTACGGAGCACATGGCGGCTGTCAGCATCGCCCAGCTGAATGGGCAGTTATTGCTTGATCCCAACTATTCCGAGGATTCGCAAGCTGAAATGGACTCCAATATCGTTCTTACTGAGTCAGGCAAGATTTTGGAGATACAAATGACTTCCGAAACAAAGCCTTACGATCCCGCAAAAATTGCAAACTTAATTGACCTTGCGACAAAAGGCGTAAAAGAGATCATTGCCTTGCAGTATGCTGCTCTGGAACAAAAGTAACCGACAGCTCATCTGACAACAAAATTATGCTCTGTGAATAAGAACATAAATTTATGTCTATGCCTGCTGACATCGGACCTCTAACAGATAAACTAGAGGTCAAGAGAAGCAAGTAAGTCTGGCAAGTGACTCAGCAAACAGATCGATCAGCCACAACGAGCAATCCCATCCGGGAGACATTCAAGGACGTCACTAGAGAGCGTCTCATCGTCTCTACGTGGCGAGTTTTCAACCGTATCCGCAAACTGCAGGGCTGGAAAGCCGCTTTGCGAGTTTTCCCGATTGTATGGGTGATTATCTGGTCGGTTAAGGGCTTTTCGAAGTTTCATCTCAACGAGTTCGAGCGCTTAAATCAAGATAAGCGCGACGGCAAGGACTTGGAAGAAACGGTTCTGTCCGGAGCCGAATTTGAAGAGTATCGGAGGCTAGGTAAGTGGTTGTGCCGGAAACTGCATGATCTAGGGCCCACATTCATTAAAATCGGTCAGACTCTATCCACTCGTGCCGACTTGCTGCCGCTTCCGGCAATGGTTGAACTGTCAGCACTGCAAGAGAATGTCGATCAATTCAGCACCGACATAGCTCGCGAAATAATTGGACGAGAGCTTGGTGGAACCCCGGAAGAGCTCTATGCCAACTTCGATCCTCAGCCGATCGCGGCAGCTTCGTTGTCTCAAGCGTATCGCGCCGTGCTGTTTGACGGCCGTGATGTCGTAGTCAAAGTGCAGCGCCCGAACCTCGCGATGGTCATCGCACAAGATGTTCAGGTCTTGGGAGCGATTGCAGACGAGGTGATGGAGTACCCAAGCCTTTGTCGGCACACGGACTGGCCGGGTATCGTTGAAGAGTTTGCAAGAACAATTTTCGAAGAGATCGACTACATTCGCGAAGGACGCAATGCGGACATGTTTCGCCGCAATTTTAGAAACTTTGAAAGAATCTCCATTCCGCGCATCGTATGGAGACTTACGGGGCGCCGAGTGCTGACGATTGAATACGTTCCGGGAGTTCGCATAACAGACTTAGAAGCGATTGAAGCGCGCGGATTGAGTCGTGAAGAAATCACCCGCATTGGTGCAAATTTCTATCTCAGGCAGTTGCTGGAAGATGGTTTCTTCCATGCCGATCCGCATCCAGGCAATATGAGAGTCATGGAAGACGGACGTATCGGAGTCTTCGATTTCGGCATGGTTGGTCGCCTCTCGCCGGAGCTCAAGCAGCATCTGGTCAATGCCTTCTTGCATGTAATTCAACGCGACTATGTAAGTCTGATTGACGATTTCATCGGAATGGGATTCCTCAAGGCAGACGTTGAACGCGAAGAGCTGATGGCCGAACTAGCTCCCATTATCGAAACCAGATTTGCCGATGGCATGACCAAGGTTAGATTCCGTCAAATGTTGTTTGACTTCTCGGATGTCTGCTATCGCTATCCATTCAAACTCCCTTCTGAGTTCACGTATGTAATGCGTGCTCTTCTGACGCTTGAAGGCGTGGCGCTCACTATCAATCCGAAATTCAATTTCATCGAGGCCGCAATGCCTTTTGCGCATCGCCTAGTGATGAAGAACAACGGTGCGATCTCTCAAGCCATTCTCAAAGAAGTGTTCACAGAAGGTCGCTTCAACAGAACAGCCGCGGTAAACCTCTTCAAAGCAGCCGCACGTTTGCGCAATCTAGCCGGTTCGATCAAGTAGTGCTATGTGTCACATGATCACGCGCCACGTGATCACGCGACGCGTGGCCATCGTATTTGGTGACTCCGCATCGTATGTGGTGGCCATGCAGCGCGTGATCATTCGTTTCTCGCGGCCGCGTGATCATTTAAGAATTAGACCCAACCTTCGTGATCCATGCGGAAACGCAGGTATTGAATCTTCTCTTTGATTCGGGCGATTTCTTTTTTGGTTCCCTTGATTGGAGACATGCAGGCTAAACCTACGGTGTTGATAAACAGCAGTGGTGTCATCGCCATTACGATTTTTGTCGCTTCATCACCGATATAGCCTGTGTAGCACTCAATCGAGAGAGAGAAACCAAAGAGGTTCACCACCAAAAAGATTATGCAATGAATGACCAAAAAGATGCGTTCTCTAAGAAGTAGAGCCAAAAGACCACCGAGCTCGGCGGTCAACTCCGGATTTACTCTGCGCTTCTTCTTACCGCCTGACACGTGCGCAAATTGAGGAACCGATTTGTCTTTCGAAGCGTTTGGATTCGGAGCGGGGTTTGATTCTGCTGTCAGCCTTGTCGCTGCCACCGGTCTTGTCGCCGTTGACCTTGGCGCAGTCGCAACGGACGTATCCGCACCGCAGTCTCCGCAAAATCTAGCACCTGCCTCCATCTCGCAACGACAATTCACGCATACTTTTGCGCGAGCATATTGCGGTATGGAGCCGGCAACCATCGAAAAATACCCTCAACTATATTTGGACCGCTCACAAGGCGGTTTTAGGGTTCGCAAGGTTCCAGGGGACGTCGTGAGATAGTCGATCGCGCGACACGAAATTCCGGACTCTAAAGCCAAGCCAAAGCGCTTAGAAATGAGGGGATTTCAAACCAAAAAGGTTACCTTACAGGCGCGCTCAGCGCAAGGATTTCAGAGGTTGTGCAGGCGGTTATGGAGGATGATGATAAATAGATCATCTGTTTGGGCGAATTCACAGGCTTCGAGCGCCCTTGAGCGATCTGTTTGCGGGTAATCCCACTGAATTCCGCTAAATTTCGCAACACATTACTGCAAATCGGGCGCCCGGGCTTATTATTAGGAAGTCATGAGGTTTCGATCTCTCGGAATGACCCCAGCCACAGCACAATCGAACATAGTTCAACAGTTCGCCAAGATGATCTCTTGTCCGCACTGTCTCTCTTCTGTCGAGTCACAAGCTAAGTTTTGCGGTAACTGCGGGAGCGTGAATCGGTATCCCGTCGCTGGTGCGCATACAGTCCAATCCGGGCAGCCAGCACAAAGAGCACAGCAGCCCGTACAAAGAGCACAGCAACAGCCGACTCAATCAGTACCGAAGTTCGCTCAGCCACTAACCGGAAAACGAGCGCCGATTCCACCTCAGCTTAGAGATGAGCTGACACTGCTTATGACCACGCTTTTGAGAGAGCGAATCTTCTTGATGGCGCATTGTGGTCTTTTTCTGATCGCCAATCTATTTGGATTCTCCTTATCAGTCCAAGCCTATACAGGTTTCGTCGGTGACGAGATGACTAAGCTCGTTATCTCACTGACGCCTTTGATGTTTATCAATTCACTGGCGCTCGTGTGCCTTGTTCCCATCAAAGGTACCAAGCGAGAAATCGCTCGGGTGAAGGAAAAAATTCAGTTTGCTCGATTTCGTATAGAGCATCACAATCAGTTCTAATCTGACCGATTGCGCTCTTGGCGTCTAGCAAGAGCCGCAGTCCGGCGTCCAGCGCAAGTTCGGTTTCCGCGCGGCTAGAGCTTCATCGAGCTTGCCGACGGGAGTTTTGTTAGGAGCACTCTTCACGATATCCGGGTTCGAAATTGACTCTTCATTGATTTGAAGCAGAATTTCTGCAAACGAATCGAGCGTTTCTTTCGACTCGGTTTCGGTTGGCTCGATCATCATCGCTTCAGGAACTACCAGTGGGAAATACACTGTCGGTGCATGTACTCCGAAGTCCAAAAGACGCTTTGCCATGTGGGCTGTGGAGACGCCGCGTTCTTTCTGGCGAGTGCCGGCCAGTACGAATTCATGCATGCAGGGTTGCGAGTAGGGCACTTCGAATGCATCTTTCAGCAGGGCGCGCAGGTAGTTCGCGTTGAGAATGGAGTCGCGCGAAACCTGTGTCAGCCCGCCTTTTCCATGAGCGAGAATGTATGCATATGCTCTGACGAGAATCCCGAAGTTTCCAAAAAATCCTTTGACTTTGCCGATAGATTGTGGTCTGTCCCATTCCAATGAATAATGATCGCCATCTTTTTTGACCACTGGTTTTGGAAGGAACGGTTCCAGATGCTCGCGGGCAGCCACGGCGCATCCGCCTGGACCACCGCCGCCGTGAGGAGTGGAGAATGTTTTATGCAAGTTGAGGTGGCAGACGTCAAACCCCATGTCGCCCGGCCGTACCAGACCCATGATGGCGTTGAGGTTGGCGCCGTCGTAATAGATTAGCCCACCGGCTTCATGTACCGCTTTCTGCACTCCGGCAATCTCTTCTTCGAAGAGTCCCAATGTGTTCGGGTTGGTCAACATGATAGCCGCAGTGTCAGGTCCGACGACAGCCTTGAGTGCATCGAGGTCAACCAGACCTCGATCGTTGGATTTGATTTCCACGACTTGAAACCCGAGCATCGCCGCGGTTGCGGGATTGGTACCGTGGGCGGTGTCAGGAACGATCACTTTCGTGCGTTTGTGATCGCCTTTGGCTTCGAAGTAAGCTTTGATCAAAAGCAGCCCTGTCATTTCGCCGTGGGCACCAGCTGCCGGTTGCAACGTGACGGCAGGGAGCCCGACAATCGATGCGATGCTTTGTTGGAGGTTGTATAGCAACTCGAGCGCGCCTTGAATTTGTTCTTCCGGTTGATGTGGATGAAGCTCTCGGAAGCCTTCCAAAGCAGCCATTGCGTCGTTGACTTTTGGGTTGTATTTCATGGTGCACGAACCGAGCGGATAAAAGCCGGTATCGATTGAATGGTTCAAGTGAGATAGTCTGACAAAATGTCGAACTGTTTCAAGCTCGCTGACTTCAGGCAGTTTTGGCGCTTCAGCCCGCAAGAATTCCGAGGGCAGAAGTTCGCTGAGTTTCTTTTCCTTCACGCCGGCTGCAGGAACCGTTGCTCCATGCCGTCCGGGGCGCGACTTCTCGTAAATCAGCTTTTCCATTTCTTTGTTCCTACCTCTTAAGTTTTCCAAAACTCAAAACCAAAAGTCAAAGCTAGTGCTCAAAAATATCTCTCCAGCCCATCAAATCCAATTCGCAAACAAGCGGAATGGTCTCGAACAGCCGATTAGCCAAATCCGTTCTGCCTTCGCGCTTCAAAAGATCTTCCAAGATTTTTTGCAGAGGCATGAGCATGCGAACATCGTTGGCGGCATATTCAAGCTGCGACTCGCTCAGGTCGCCGCGCGCCCAGTCACTCATTTGATCTGTCTTGTCGAGCTCGATTTGCAAAAGCTCCTTGACTAGCTCTTTGAGGCTGTGCTTGTCGGTGTAAGTTCGCACTAATTTCGACGCCAGCTTCGTGCACCACAATGGGTGGACGGATGCATCCAGATAGTACTTTAGAACGCCGACGTCGAAACGCGCGAAGTGAAAGAGCTTGGTTACGTTTTTATCTTCAAGCAGTTTCTTGACGTTTGGGGACGCAAACGGCGGCTGTTCGCGTTCTAAATAACGAACAAAACTGACCACACCCTCATCGTCACAGATTTGAATGAGGCACAATCGATCGCGGCGCACGATTAGCCCTCGTGTCTCGGTATCTACCGCAACGAACTTCTTGGTCAGATAGTGCTTTAGCCGCTCGTCCGGGATATCGTGATCGAACACATCCGGCTTCTGCTGCTTAACATGTGCCACTGTCGTCAACTGTGTCTCCTTGGCTTGAAACCGTTTCTGCTTCACAACCCTTGTGGTCGGGCGTGTTGGCAACAAATTATAGTCACAGTCAACTGTGTGTTCATGAGCATCTCAACATTTATTTGAGGCTTAGCAATTTGTTTATCTTGCCAATTTTCGTTGAATAAACAAAACCGGCAACCCTGCCAAAACAAGCGCCACGCCCTTGGGTGCGTCCGGGTCGGAAACCAGGGTGTTGATGCATAAAGCCATGGAAATCAAAGAAAGAAGGGCCGGCAAAACGGGATAGGCTGGAACTTTGAATGTACGGTCGAGCCCAGGCCGTTTAAGGCGCAACAAAATTACCGAAGCGGCAATGAGACTGAAGAAGAACCACACTGCAAATCCCGTGAAGTAAAGCAGCTTCTCGAAAGAACCACCAATCAATACCAGTAAGCATGACCACGTGCCGTTGAAAATGAGGGCTCGAAGCGGGGTGCCGGTCTTATCATTGATTCTCTCGAGGGACTCGAACATCGGGTTGTCTTTCGACATTGCGTGAGCAATTTGGCTACCTGTCATCAGCATGGCATTTATGACTCCCAGCGCCGAAACCACGATGATGCCCTCGAGAAGCTTTGCGCCCAGTGGGCCCCACAAGATCATCAGCACCTCATTTGCGATCAAACGAGTATGGGCAATTTTTTCCGGCGTCATCAGATACAGGTAAAACGAGTTCATCAGCAAATAGATGACCGTCACAAACGTGCATGCCGACAGAAGCGCAAAGGGAACCGATTTGTGCGCATCTTTCGTTTCTCCGGCCAGAAAAACATTGTCTCTCCAGCCGCCGTAGGTCCACAATATTGGAATTAGTGCCAGCAAGAAATTGCGCATCGTCTCTAGGTTGACCGGCGGCAACGAGGAGCTCGCAAAGTTGTTTACATCGCCCTTGCCTGAGGTGAGTCCGAACACGATCAAAATCAGAAGCGCCACTACCTTTAATATCGTTACAACGTTTTGAACCCGTGCACCATATTTGATGCCAAACGAATTTATAATTGAAAGAATAACAATCACCGACACCGCAAGCAGTGTCACAAAGCTCTTGTCGAGGCTAACAAGAGAACAGGCATATTCGGCAAACAACAGAGCAACTGTCGCATTGGAGCCGGTGCGAATAATCATCAATTCGGTCCATGCAAATAAAAACGCGATTACAGGACCGTACGCCTCTCTCAGGTAGATATAGTCGCCACCGCTTTCCGGGTGCGCCGCAGCAAGCTCCGCGTAACAGAAGCCGCCCGCCAGAGAAAATAAGCCACCAACAAGCCAAGCTATCAGTATGAGTTGCGAAGACGGCAACAGTTGGGCAATTTCTTGAGGAACGCCAAAAATTCCGACACCAATTACGATGCCTATGCTTATGGCGATTGAGTCCCAGCGCCCAAGAACTTTTGAGTCGCTCGCTGAGCTCACTGAGCACCTGCGGCTTCGTCAGGTCGAGCGAAAGACTCGTCGAGCAGTTCTGCCGTGTGACACACTCTTACGTCCAGTCCACAACGCTTGACGCCGGCTTCCAATTGCAGCAAGCAACCGGGATTTCCAGTTACGACTAGATTGGCACCAGTTTCTTTGATGCTTGTCATTTTCGCGTCTAAGACCTTGAGACTCAATTCCGTATTCATCAAGTTGTAGATGCCGGCACTTCCGCAGCAATGCTCCGCGTCCGCCAGCGCCACCAGATGTCCACTTCCTTTGTCGAGTTTGTCTAAAAGCGCGGCCGGCTCAGCGCGCACACCTTGCGCGTGCGCCAGATGGCATGCCGGATGGTAGGCCACCTTTGTTGATAGAGTCTCAGGTGGCTTTGAAAACTCGCCTTTTGCAAGCGTCTCTGTGATGTCTTCGACTCGCGCCGAAAACTCGCAAGCCCGATCGTGCCATTGAGAGTCGTCTTTCAAAAGATGTCCATAGTGTTTGAGCATGGCTCCGCACCCGGCTGAAGTTACGACGATTGGATCGCCATTGCCCTTGAAATACTCGATGTTTCTTTTTGCCAGGTCGGCCGCGATATCCATTTCACCGGCATGAAACGCCAATGCCCCGCAACATGTTTGCTTCGGTACCAGCACCTCTTTGCCAATCAGGGTCAATAGTCGAATCGATGCGTGATTGACATGGTTGTACAAGACATCCATTACGCAGCCTTGAAAAAAGTTGACGTCGCCCAGAAGATCGGCATTGCCAGGAATCGCCCGCTTCGGAAGCGGCACTATTGGTTTTGCCTTAGGAACGAATGCTTCCCACTGAAGCAACCGCTCGAGCCAAGATAGCTCGCCAGTCTCACCGTATTCGGTGCTCTGTCCTTTTGGCAAACGGAGTTCGTCGCTTGCATCATCTGCCCACGCCGCATGTCCGGTACCTGCTACCATCTCGAGAAACCTTCTTCCTATGCCATTTCCACTCTGCCACAACGACAAAATGAAACCCATAAACTTGAGAAGCGGATAGTTGGTTAACACATGCTTGAATGAAAATCGCATCAACGCCCGCAATTTTGCTGAGCGTGCCGAGGCAATGAACGGGCGAGCCTGGTTAAGAATCTCCTCGTATTTGACACCTGAGGGGCAGGCGGTTTGGCATCCTAAGCAGCCAAGGCAGGACTCGAGGTGATCGACGGTTCTTGCCGGTAATGCACCCGGGTTTTCTTCTTGTTGCCATAGGTTGAGCAAGTAGATCCGCCCTCTTGGAGATTCCGTCTCTCTTCCGGTAGCAACGTATGTCGGGCAAGCCGGAAGGCATAGCCCGCAATGGATGCAACTCGACAGAAGCTCCTGGTCAAGGGCCGGCCGGCCTGAGTTCGAGTTTGTTGCTATTAAGTCGCTCAATCTCCAGTTCTCAATTTGGGGGAGTCACTCCAACGTAGTTGCCTTCTATTTTGATCACCACAGCACGATTTGCGGATTCAACATCTGATGTTTGTCGAATTTCGATTTGAGCTTTTCGCTGATTCGGCGCACCGAATCTGACTGCGCCGGCAGATGAATAATCTTTAGCTTGTGCTCGCACTCGTTGTCAGAGATTGCCACGGTCAAAAAGCTGCCGTTCTTCGATGCCTTGTAAGTGTTTTCCAACAAATCCAACAAATTCCGGGCACCGTCGCCGGCAACTCGCATGCGAATGCGACCACTTCCCGGGCGTATGAATATATGTGGCTGTCCGGCTGATTGCCACCAGGTTTTAATACCATATACCAACTCTGACAGAGTGAGCGTCGATTCGATTACTGTGTCACCAGATGTGGTGCCGGCTACCGCAATTTCGTCGAGTGCTTGAAGAACGTCATGTGCAGGGGCTTCTATGTTTGAGTGTTTCGCCTCAATCAGGCTGGACATCTGCTCGACAATCTCGTGCACCACTTCTTCGTGACCGCTCACGGCGATGATCAGTCCAAAGCGCCGCTCAAGCGCTACTAGCTTTGATTGCATCCACTGTGCGTCTACCAACTCCATGCACGTGACCGGCAAGCCGCTGGCTACTACTGCCTGCGCTGTTTCCAAAAGCGTCACCGGCGAATCGTCTTGAAGCAAAAGAAACCGCCAACTGTTTGGTCTGGCAAATAGTCTCAAGTTGGCGCTTGCGACAATTCCCAATGTTCCTCTTGAACCAATAAAGAGTTTGGTCAAATCGTATCCCGTAACGTTCTTTACTACCTTGCCGCCGGTCTTTATTACCAGACCGGAAGACAAAACCACGTCCATTCCCAAAACCAAATCTCGCGGACCGCCGAAGCCATGCTCGAGGCAGCCGCCGTCGCCGCGTTCGATTACTTCCGAAAGCCGCGTGCCTAGAGGAGCTGAAAGAGGCAGCCATTGATTGTGCTTGGCCAACAATTCGTCGAGCTTGGCCAGTTCGATTCCGGTTTCAACACAAATTACCTGGTCTTCCGGGCGATGCTCGATAATGCCATCGAGCTTGCTCAAATCGAGCACCCGATGAGGTTTTTGCAGGTTGGCGGGTCTTGCGATACCGGCACTTTTCGACGACGATGACCATGAGACGATAGCGAACGATCCACTAGTCGAAGCATCGCGCAAGCACGTTGAGAGCTCATTAACGTCCAAAGGCGCTAAGCTCTTATCAATACTCATTTGGGATTTCGCCACAACAACTGCTTTTGCCGGCTTGAGCAGCAACATTATAGGTGAGAAACTAGGCTTTGTTCATCACGTGGTCTTAGAGATACAAAGCAGTGGCAGAAGCCGACTCGACTAATCAGGGCAATGCAGGCAACGGGCGCGATCTGGCGCTGGTCTCGGGATATTATGGGTTTGGAAACCTCGGCGATGAAGCCATTCTCGAGGAGCTGATTGATGAACTCAAGCAGTTTTTCAAAGGCGATCGAATTTATGTGCTTTCTCAAAATCCTGAGCAAACCAGCTCAACATTTGGCGTGCAGGCCGTAAATCGATGGAAGCTTCACAACCTTATTGGATTGTTTCGGCGCACGAAACTTTTGGTGAGTGGAGGCGGTGGTTTGTTTCAAGATTCCACCAGTGCGAAATCCTGTCTTTATTACAGTGCGGTAATCGCTCAGGCTAAGCTGTCCGGCGCCAAGGTTTTGGTTTATGCGCAGGGACTCGGACCATTGCGTAGATCGATGGCGAAACAGTCGACACGATTTGCCATGTCGCTTGCAGACCTCCGCTGCGTGCGCGACCCCAAGTCTTTGAAGATGCTCAATGACTGGAGCCTTTCAGCCGAACAAACGGCTGATCCCGTGTGGTGTCTGAAGGCAAGACCATTGCCGAGGAAGATTCAACAAGAATTGGCGGACTTGGGAGATGCCGGTTCCAGAGGGCTTCTTGTCGGTGTGTCATTGCGTGAGAGCCCACTTCTCAAAGACGAAGATTTGGAAGTCCTAGTGAAGGCGATGGCAGCTGTATTTCCCGCTTCTACCATCTTGACGCCATTGCCTCTTCAAAAGGAGCAGGATGAGACTGTTTTGGAAAAGGTGATGACCAGATGGAAATCTCTTGGGCGGCAGGTTGTGAACTTGAGTTGTGATCAGTTGGAAAGACCCAGTCAATGGTTGGAGCTAATTGGAGAGCTGGACATGATCGTGGGGATGAGATTGCATGCTTTGCTTATGGCGCTTAGTGCATCCACACCAATTTTCGGTATCTCCTATGATCCAAAAGTCACGCACTTATTGGAGGAATTTCGGCAACCTATCTTAAATCTAACCAAGGAGACTCTTACTCAAGTTTCACTCGATGGTGTGACAAGCCTTCTGAGAATGGCAGTGGACGATAAAGATCGACTACTTGAGGCCGCTAGCCAAGCCAGAGAAACGGCAAAAAAATCGGCTTGCCAGAACATTACACTCATGGCTAGAATTTTGGATATGCACAGTAATGCTTCTGAGCCGCCTCAAATTCAATAGGTCGCGGCATTCAGAAATAAGGCTGAGCACTCACAAACACTCGAAGACATGACACCGCCTTTAATATCAATCTTGTCCAAAACATCTAAATCACGTCAAAAAGTATTGGGGTATCCGGTCGACGTGGTCGACCATCACGACGCGGTAGAGGTCATAGAGTCCGCATGGGCAAGCGATCGCAGACTGCATGTGGTGACCGTCAACTCCGAAATGATTGTCGCTGCGCAGCGAGATGCCGAGCTCGATCGCATCATTCGTCACGCTCATTTGATCATTCCAGATGGTGCCGGCGTAGTTTGGGCTCTCAAATTTGCCGGTGTGAAAGCATCGAGAGTTCCAGGCATAGAATTGGCTTATGCAGCATTGGAGAAGGCTTGTGAAAGCGGACGGCGAGTGGCATTGCTCGGCGGCAAGAAAGAGGTATTGGATGCGCTAAAAGAGAAGCTTTCTGCAAGCATGCCCACTCTTAACATAGTGTCAAGCCATGATGGCTACTTCACATCCGAGAACGAAGACGAGGTCGTCGATCAGTTATCTCAGGCAGAACCACAGTTGTTGCTGGTTGCATTAGGGGTTCCGAAGCAAGAGTACTTTATCGACAAGTGGCATTCGCGCTTTCCCAATGCTGTGATGGTAGGCGTCGGTGGCAGTTTTGACGTGTGGGCCGGAATTTCGAAGCGCGCACCGAAAGTGTTTCAGCAGCTGAATCTTGAATGGTTCTATCGCTTGCTGAAAGAACCGTGGCGATACAAGCGCATGGGTTCGACGCTTCCCAATTTTGCAATTCAGGTTGTTGGCGAGTCCATTGGGAGGCGCTTCTCCGGCAAGAACGGTGAAGACGATCACAGCTCTTCCAACCCTCAAAGAAGACTTGCCACAAGAAAAGACAGTAAGTCGGCAAAAAGATCGCAGGACAAGTCTCGCGAACGTTCAAAAGACAGATAGAAACTTTGATGTTTGCTGATGAGCCGCTAAATCGCGCTACTTTGATGGAGATACCGGTGCGTTCGCTGGCGCACTTGGGAGATGCCGTTTGCAAACTTTTCGAGACCGAACGCTGGATTCGCTTCGGATCAACGGCAAAAACTGCCCACACACAAGTAACGTCACGAATAAACAACAAGGCGCAGGCCCAATTTCTCGATCGAATCGAGGCAGAGCTCACTGAAGAAGAGCTGGATATCGTTCGGCGCGCCCGAAATCTTAAGTCTGCCGGCTACCGAAAAGTCGATAGAGGGCTCTACCGGCGGTCTACAGCCTTCGAGGCACTGGTTGGCTACCTCTATCTCTCAGACCGTGGGCGGCTTTCCCACCTTTTGGAACGCACGTTAGCCGACCCTGTCTAGGTTTGTGCCTTGGTTTGTCCAGCCCGGTGTTCATGGCAGGGGTGATTAATGTTGTCGGTCTTTGCAGCTGATCCTTAAGGATAAGTTGTAATGCCCTTTAATCTTCTAATCTGATGATAGTTTAGGCTTAAGGCCTGCACCCATGCTAATTTGCCGGGGTGCCTTCATACGCGTAAAAGAAATTGACCATTCAGACAGAAGACATTTATCGCTGCCTGCTTCGATCGACCGCTGATGGTGTCGTGATAAGTGACGCGCGTGGTCAAATCGTCGACTGTAGTGAGGCTTTTGTCGGTCTGGTCGGCAAGAAGCGCATTGAGGATGTTGTCGGCTCGCAACTGGCGTCGTTTATCGATCTCGAAGGTTCCGAATCAGTCGGTGAAGGCGCCAAGCACTCTGCCATCGCTGATGGTGCAAGTCCAAAGATAGGCAAACCGAAAGACAAGCCATCAAAGAACGATAAAAGCTCCAAACCAGACGAAAAGGGCGGTAAGCCCCATGAAACCAAAGATAATGGTTCAAACATTGCACCGACGCGCCTGGCTGTAATCAGAATTAGTTCGGGAGCCGATTTGATGATGCCGGTGTCGCATATACCGATTGGTGACGCAGCTGGCAATGGCGCCAGCAAGTCAGGTTTTTTGACAATCGTATACATCGTGCAGGCACACTCAGTCCAGCAGGCCCAGACTGAGTTTGTCAGTACCGTAAGCCATGAACTGCGCACGCCGCTTACCAGTATCAAAGGTTTCGCCGACACGATTTTGAGAGCTGGAGACCGAATCGACTCCAACCAGCAAAGACGATATGTAGGCATCATCAAAGATCAAGCCGACCGGCTAACCAGACTGGTTGAGGATCTTCTTGCCGTATCCAGGTTGGAAGGCAAGAAATTGCAATTGACTATTCGCGCCATCAATCTTGAAGAAGCTGTGCTGCGTGTGACCCGCAATCTTCAAGACAAGGCACGAGACCACAAAATAGTAGTCAGCATTTCACCAGGTCTTGAGCCTGTGTGGGCGGATGCCGACAGGTTGGAGCAGATACTTACAAACTTGATCGACAATGCAATCAAGTATTCGCCTTCAGGTACCACAGTAACCTTCACTGCCAAAAGCATTCAAGAGACACCGGAGAAGGTGGAGTTTTCTGTCAGCGACCAGGGTGTTGGCATTCCATCTGAACACCTTCCCGAAATTTTTTCCAAGTTCAGCCGGTTGGATAATCCGCTGGTCAGGCAAACAGAGGGAACGGGGCTGGGGCTCTACATTACGCGCTCTCTAGTGATTGCTTTGGGAGGGCAAATTAAAGTCACGAGTTCTCCAGGAAAGACTACGTTCACGGTTCAACTCCCAGCAGCGCCTAAATTACACTTTGGGGGGGCTGATAAGCCATGATGCCAACCCCTGTAATTCTGGTCATTCACCAGGTTCGGCAAGCAGCCGATTACGCTTCGGTTTTGGAGAAGACAGGGGCACGAGTCCATGCGGTTGCTTCCTTTGAAGAAGCAAACGAACTCTTATCTTTCTTGCATCCCGACTTGATTATTTTGTCTGCGGCAATGCCTGAAGGCGACGGACGGCTTTACTGCCAGCAAATCAGGGCGACAGTCGTACATCCGCGGCCGGTCTTAGTTTTATTGCACCCTTCCAGCGACGTCAACGAGAGAATCAACGCATTTAGATATGGAGCCGACGACGTTCTGGGTGATCCAATCGACAAAAACGAGCTTGCTATCAGAGTCTTGGCACACTTGCGGCGCAGGCAAGAGGAGTTTTCCAATCCGCTTACGCAAATACCCGGACCAAATATGATTCGTAGAATGCTTGAGCAATGCCTGGTTTCTGATAAATCTTGGGCTGCTATGTCAGTCGACTTGAACAAGATCCGCGTCTATAACGAAACATACGGCGACTTGGCTGGGGACCAGTTAATCAAAGCCCTCAGCGCTATTTTGACCGATGTCGCAGATGAGACTGACTTTGTCGGTCACATTGAAGCGGATGACTTCTTGATGGTAACCAGGCCTGATCAAGCCGAACGCAAGGCCGAAAGAATCTGCCAGCAGTTTGATGCGGTCAGCACCCGTTTTTACCCTCGCGGCGATATTGAAAGGGGCTATTTGATTTCCACCGGACGTGGTGGCATTCGCAGAAGAGTTCCCTTGATTTCAGTCGCGATTGGTATCGTATCTAGTACTACGCGCAGGTTTCAAAGTTACGTAGATGTATTGACTACGGCCCGCGATTATCGCTATATGGCCAAGCAGCAGAGCCAAGCTTCGTGCTGGGTAAGCGATACCGACTCGGCACTGGAAGACTCATCGCAGACGACTCAACCCAGCGATGCCCAGGAGAAAATTACCAGAATACTGGTCGTAGAGCCGGACGGCGCCATGGCATGTTTGCTGCAAGAGACTTTATCTCTGGAAGGTTACTTCGTGCAGGTTACGAGCTCCGCCGACGATGCTCTCGAAATGGCCCGATATGAGCCGCATCCTGACGTGATTCTGCTTGAGTCGAATCTGTCTGATAGAACAATGGATGGTTGGAACCTATGCAGAACTTTGAAACAAGACAAGGCACTTGCAAGTATTAGCGTTGTGATTGCCACCTCGCACCCGGATCAATCGATGGCTCTGGAAGCCGGTGCCGATCTGTATCTGCCGAAGCCGTTCGAGTTGCCGGCCTTGTTGAGCGAACTGAGTCTGTTAATTCAGTCGAGTTTCAAAAGCACCAAGCAGGCCTAATAGAAAAGATCATTTGTTTGCAGATTGGGCTTCAGTATCTGCATTGTCGGTGCGCGATAGTTCCTGGAGTACCCAATCGATTGCCTCGGTTATTGACTTTGCAACGTAATCCGGCTGTACCTTCCATTGATACGTTCCATCCAGAACCGATTGCCCATAACCGGTGACCACGAGGATTCCCTTTGCTTTGCAGTTGACTGCCAACTCGACATCAGTAGCTTTGTCTCCCACAACAAATGACTTCTGTCGGTCCAGGTCTTGGTTTTCTGCATAGGCTCTTTCTACCATACCGATCTCCGGTTTACGGCAAGTGCATTCCAGAACGTATGGATCGACCGTTCCTTCAGCGAGATGTGGGCAATAATAGACCGCGTCGAGGTATGCGCCTTCTGCTTCGAGAAGATCGACGAGACGTTTGTTTAAATCGAGAATGTGCGATTCGGCATAATAGCCTCTTGCCGCGCCGGATTGATTGGTGACCAGTATTGCGGCTATGCCGTTTTCGTTGAGGCGCTTCACCGCATCTATAGCCCCTTCTATTAGCTCGAGATCTTGCAGATTGTGTATATAGCCCCTTTCAATATTGAGAGTTCCGTCTCTGTCCAGAAAGACAACGGGGCGTTTTTTACTTGGGGAGTTTCCGGTTTTCATATAACTCGCTTGGCTGGTGAAATCGATTAGACACGTTAGCACATAGGTGGCTGGTCTTCTTGTTTACAGATTCGCTGAATTACTGAATTATTACTATTTGCTACACCCTTTCGTAGGTTGAAAAACGGGCTCCATGTCTCTTGATGCGGCATTTAGAGGTTGTTTTCTA
Organism: uncultured Candidatus Obscuribacterales bacterium; assembly: GCA_964503045.1. Lineage (GTDB taxonomy): Bacteria > Cyanobacteriota > Vampirovibrionia > Obscuribacterales > Obscuribacteraceae > CAYZJR01. Next base: position 149,730 of record CAZCZI010000003.1, on the reverse strand, counting down.
GTTGTTAGGTAATTTTCCTTATCAATCAGCTGTGCTAATATCGGCGAACCTGAGCACAGAGTGAGTTTGCATGCGCCTACACGATGAAAACGCTTCATTTCGATTCAATCAACAAGGTCTTCGGAAATTTCTCGGAGATTTGGAGTGCGAAATTATGGAGCTTGTCTGGGATTTAGCAGATCCCATCGTGACCGTGAGGGCCGTGTATGACACCTTGAGTCGCGAGCGTCAGATTGCCTACACAACGGTCATGACCACCATGGTGCGTCTCGCGGAAAAGGGGCTTTTGAGAATTGTCGACAAGCAAGGTCTGGCAAACTGCTACAGCCCGGTGGAAGAGCGCGAAGAGTTTATCAAGAATGCTGTTGGTCGGGTGCTCAACATTTTCTTGTCGGAGTTTCCTAAAGAGTCTCAAGCATTCTTGGATGACTACAAGAGCGGTAAGAGACCGACCGAGAAGAAGGCACCTCCTAAGAAGCGATAGCTAGTGCTGAATGTTGTCTTTTAAATGAGTGACTTTGGTCGCTCATTTTTGCTTTGCGACTTCTGTTGAGAAAATCTCGAATTAAGAGGGCAGCTGCAAAGCTGCCCTCTTAAGTAGTGGTTTCGAATGGTCGCGATTATTCGTTATCGGGAACCGGTGCGCCTTCAGGCAAGGTTGGAGAAGTCTTTTGGTGACGTTCTGCTCTTCCTGAGGTGTAGTGGCGTTCGTCCATGACGGTCGGTTCGACTTGGAAGAGGTTCATGTCGCGAGGACCTTCAACCCGTCCAATTTCTTCCGGAAGTTTGAGCTGACCAGGAGTACCTGGCAGGATGACTTCAGGTCGTACGGCGATAACCAGTTCGGATTCGTTCTTGTTGAATGCTTTGGAGCGGTAGAGCGAACCGAATACAGGGATTTCACCGATGATCGGAACTTTGTTGAGTTCGCGACCGTTGTTGGTGGAGACCAAGCCCGAGATGAAGAGCTCTTGTCCTGGCTTCATTTCAACGATAGTTTGGCACTTTCTTGTGGTGAAGCCTGGGATGTTGGTGTTGGAACCAGGAATGTTCAACACAACAGCGTTGGAAAGAATTCTTTCTTCAGGAGAGATCTGGAGGTTGATGCCGCCGTTTTCCATGAGCACAGGAATCATGTTGATTCTCATGCCGAATGGTTCGAAGGTAACCGATTGTTGTGCCTGACCGGCTGTGGCAACTGATTGCAGAATCGGGATTTCACCACCGGCGAGGAAGGCCGCTCTTTCACCAGATATGGTGACCAGGGTTGGCTCAGAGAGGACTCTGGCTCTGGAGTGAGAGACGATACCTTGAACGGACGGAGTGATGGAAGCTCTGGTTTTGTTGCCGAGCGACCAGTTGTTGACACCGGAGAACAAGTTGGAGAGACCGGCAGTGGAGAAGGATGCGCCGCCAGGAGCTCCAAGAAGAACCGCTTGCTGAATCAAGCTGGGAACGACCGGGAACTGGGCCAAACCGATACCGGAGATAGCTTGTCCAAGAACGCTAGACAGACTCTGGAAGCTGACAGCGCCGGTTGAAGGAGCTGCGAACTGCTGAGTGAGTGAGCTAGGCGGTGGAAGGGTGAAGGTAAGCGGTGAGGCAGCACTGGTACCAGGCACCAGAACTTGAGGAGCCAAACCGAGAGCACCGGTACCAGCGCCGAAGGTCGGGAGCTGTTGGGTGATACCAGGACTGGACAGCAAGTATTGAGGTGATTGCAGAGCGCCACCTTGAGAGTTGTTACCGCCGATACCGAAGCCGAATCCGTAACCGGAGACGTTAATACCGAGCTGCACACCGAGGTTGCGAGCAGCGGCAGTGTTCATTTCCATGAACGTCACGTGAAGAACGATAAGAGGAACCTTTCTGACTTTGACCAGAGAAGTGACTCTACCGCCGTCGGACGAGATCAGCTGAGCTTTGCTGATGTTGTTGTTGACGTTAGGGAAGAATGTATAGCGGTCGACCGAACCGATTTGAGAGAGAGCGCCGGAAGCGCCGCCGCCGCCTGTGCCGCCGCCGCCGGAAGCGCCGACTTCACCAATTCTGGCGTTAGTCAAACGGTTGTTGGCGACTTGGATGTTGAAACCGCGGTCATCCATAAATACGTTGGATGCAGCGAAAGCTCTGATGACGGACTCAGGGTGGTCAACGTCGCCCAGAAGAAGAACTCTATCGCCACCGCCGACGGAGAAAGCCTTGACGATGATGCGAGGGTCGATTTCGCGAAGGGTAGCTTGAAGCTGACCGTAGTCGCGGGTAACTCTGAGATCAAGAGCAACGGAGTTGCCGGCGTCGTCCCAGAGAAGCATGGTGCAGGTACCGGGAGATTTGCCGAGAAGAACCATTTGGTTTTCAGCGACGACGACCGGTTCGGCGATGCCAGGATCACTAATAGAGGTTCTGACGATTTTGTTTTTCATCTTGAAGGTTCTGGATTGAGAGACCTTCAATTCGATAACGTTGGTCGGCTTGAACTCTTCGAGGTCGACAGTGCCGGTCACTACGGGCGGTATCGGGGTAGCGGTGATACCGGTAGCGGTGTCTGTCGCTTGAGCGACGACGCGATCAGGAGCGAGCTGAGCGAGCAACTGATTGGTAGAGCCGCCGGTCTGAGGAGCAGAGGCGCTCAAAGTTTCGTCGCCGGAAGGAATTTCGCTGGTGCGCTCGGTAGGTTGAGCCGCGATGAGAGCAGGTTGCTCTTCGGTTGCAGGAGCACTTGCCGCAGCAATCGCAGTAGACTCGGGAAGCGCCGGGTGAATGGTGAGAGCTGCTGCCGGAGCGGCGCCGCTCAAACCAGCGTCTTTTCTGCCTGGCAAGAACAACATTGCATGTCCGTCTGCCACCACAGGTGACGATCCTGTTGCTGTTCGGACTTTCTTTATGCCCTGTTTGGGTTGCGCGGTCGAACGCACCACCTGCGATGGCGTGCTCTTCACCGATGCAGAACCTGACATTTGCTGCCAGATTGCTCCTGCAGGTGCTGCTTGTGCTGGTACTAAGATTGTCTGCCCAATTGTCAAAGATATGCTCAGGGCTAAGCACAATTGCGGTCTAATCATTCACATCTCCCTCTGTCCGACCACCGTAATCGTACACGATGCCATAACTCCACTACTACCAGAGAAGCTTAACACGACTTCTACAAGTTGTAGCAAAAAAATTTCTGCAACCACTTTGTAACCGCCGCCCTGAACCAAATACGACACCACCCCACATCTTGTAGCTACTTGGCGTGTGAGAAATAGGCATTGTGCGGTTGTGGCGTTCAGCAACTATGAGAAAAAGAGAATAATTGCTGTGCATGACAACCGCCGGTGGTGCCAATTCTTCGTTGCTCGTGTTAACAATTGAAAACCACCGCACATTGTCAATATTCTTGAAAAGGTCATATCGAGTGTCGTTTGACCTTCGAGACAAGTCACCGATCGTATATCCAATAAAGTGCTAGGTGGTGCAAGCAAACAAGGACGTGAGAGTTGCAAGCTCTTTCTTTCCAGCCTGATTGCCATAGCTATACAAAGGATTGCGATTAAAGCAAACGGCAAAAGAAATGCAGTCTCACCGACTCGACCGCCGACGATGGAGCAAGCAAAGAGGGCAGCTGCAAAGCTGCCCTCTTAAGTAGTGGTTTCGAATGGTCGCGATTATTCGTTATCGGGAACCGGTGCGCCTTCAGGCAAGGTTGGAGAAGTCTTTTGGTGACGTTCTGCTCTTCCTGAGGTGTAGTGGCGTTCGTCCATGACGGTCGGTTCGACTTGGAAGAGGTTCATGTCGCGAGGACCTTCAACCCGTCCAATTTCTTCCGGAAGTTTGAGCTGACCAGGAGTACCTGGCAGGATGACTTCAGGTCGTACGGCGATAACCAGTTCGGATTCGTTCTTGTTGAATGCTTTGGAGCGGTAGAGCGAACCGAATACAGGGATTTCACCGATGATCGGAACTTTGTTGAGTTCGCGACCGTTGTTGGTGGAGACCAAGCCCGAGATGAAGAGCTCTTGTCCTGGCTTCATTTCAACGATAGTTTGGCACTTTCTTGTGGTGAAGCCTGGGATGTTGGTGTTGGAACCAGGAATGTTCAACACAACAGCGTTGGAAAGAATTCTTTCTTCAGGAGAGATCTGGAGGTTGATGCCGCCGTTTTCCATGAGCACAGGAATCATGTTGATTCTCATGCCGAATGGTTCGAAGGTAACCGATTGTTGTGCCTGACCGGCTGTGGCAACTGATTGCAGAATCGGGATTTCACCACCGGCGAGGAAGGCCGCTCTTTCACCAGATATGGTGACCAGGGTTGGCTCAGAGAGGACTCTGGCTCTGGAGTGAGAGACGATACCTTGAACGGACGGAGTGATGGAAGCTCTGGTTTTGTTGCCGAGCGACCAGTTGTTGACACCGGAGAACAAGTTGGAGAGACCGGCAGTGGAGAAGGATGCGCCGCCAGGAGCTCCAAGAAGAACCGCTTGCTGAATCAAGCTGGGAACGACCGGGAACTGGGCCAAACCGATACCGGAGATAGCTTGTCCAAGAACGCTAGACAGACTCTGGAAGCTGACAGCGCCGGTTGAAGGAGCTGCGAACTGCTGAGTGAGTGAGCTAGGCGGTGGAAGGGTGAAGGTAAGCGGTGAGGCAGCACTGGTACCAGGCACCAGAACTTGAGGAGCCAAACCGAGAGCACCGGTACCAGCGCCGAAGGTCGGGAGCTGTTGGGTGATACCAGGACTGGACAGCAAGTATTGAGGTGATTGCAGAGCGCCACCTTGAGAGTTGTTACCGCCGATACCGAAGCCGAATCCGTAACCGGAGACGTTAATACCGAGCTGCACACCGAGGTTGCGAGCAGCGGCAGTGTTCATTTCCATGAACGTCACGTGAAGAACGATAAGAGGAACCTTTCTGACTTTGACCAGAGAAGTGACTCTACCGCCGTCGGACGAGATCAGCTGAGCTTTGCTGATGTTGTTGTTGACGTTAGGGAAGAATGTATAGCGGTCGACCGAACCGATTTGAGAGAGAGCGCCGGAAGCGCCGCCGCCGCCTGTGCCGCCGCCGCCGGAAGCGCCGACTTCACCAATTCTGGCGTTAGTCAAACGGTTGTTGGCGACTTGGATGTTGAAACCGCGGTCATCCATAAATACGTTGGATGCAGCGAAAGCTCTGATGACGGACTCAGGGTGGTCAACGTCGCCCAGAAGAAGAACTCTATCGCCACCGCCGACGGAGAAAGCCTTGACGATGATGCGAGGGTCGATTTCGCGAAGGGTAGCTTGAAGCTGACCGTAGTCGCGGGTAACTCTGAGATCAAGAGCAACGGAGTTGCCGGCGTCGTCCCAGAGAAGCATGGTGCAGGTACCGGGAGATTTGCCGAGAAGAACCATTTGGTTTTCAGCGACGACGACCGGTTCGGCGATGCCAGGATCACTAATAGAGGTTCTGACGATTTTGTTTTTCATCTTGAAGGTTCTGGATTGAGAGACCTTCAATTCGATAACGTTGGTCGGCTTGAACTCTTCGAGGTCGACAGTGCCGGTCACTACGGGCGGTATCGGGGTAGCGGTGATACCGGTAGCGGTGTCTGTCGCTTGAGCGACGACGCGATCAGGAGCGAGCTGAGCGAGCAACTGATTGGTAGAGCCGCCGGTCTGAGGAGCAGAGGCGCTCAAAGTTTCGTCGCCGGAAGGAATTTCGCTGGTGCGCTCGGTAGGTTGAGCCGCGATGAGAGCAGGTTGCTCTTCGGTTGCAGGAGCACTTGCCGCAGCAATCGCAGTAGACTCGGGAAGCGCCGGGTGAATGGTGAGAGCTGCTGCCGGAGCGGCGCCGCTCAAACCAGCGTCTTTTCTGCCTGGCAAGAACAACATTGCATGTCCGTCTGCCACCACAGGTGAGGCCGACTGCGTAGAGACTTTTCTAATCGCTTTTGGTTTTTGCACCGGTGCTGGTGCAGTGATGTTGCTGGACGATCCAGACATCTTTTGCCAGATAGTACCAGCCGGTGCTGCGCTGACTGAAAGCCAAGCTGACTGCCCGAACGAAATGGTCAGGCTCAAGGCTAAGCACATTTGAGGCTTATTCATTTGATTCTCCATACGGGTTTCGCGTTTTGCGAAAGCGAATATTGGTAAGTGCCGTTGCCGGCAGATCTGAACTGAAGCTTAACACGAGAGAAGGGCTAGCGCACCATACAATTTCTATAGCCTTTACACGTCCAACACTGTTTTAACGAAGAGTTGACGCGTGCGGCGAAAGCATTATTGGGTGGGGCTTTCGGTGTATGCGGCTGATAAGAAGGCGGCCAATGACAACCGTATGTGGTATCGCTGGTTCTCTCGATGTCACTTATGTCAAGAGTCTGTTTCGCCTTGTCTAATAAGGTGTTTCTGGCATTTCGCAGCCAATCCGAGCTGTCGTGCTTGGCAAGCCCGCTTTAGCTAAAAACATTGTGATGTGAAGAAGTGAATTTCGATTTTCAGCATGTAAAGTGATGCCACCGCCAACAGTGCGCAACGGCAAAATTTGAACCAGGTGGCGTGATTTGAAGATCGAGAATGAGGTCGATCGGAATTCGGAGATCGGCCGTTCGACTCTCCAATGCGATGTTTGGCGGGTCGATCTCGCATATACGACCGGTAGTATCAACTGTAGTACCATATTTATAGCGAGCGCGATTCCGTGTTGCTTCTTACGATATCAAGTGCTTTGCGTGCTTCGTCGTCGAGTGTGATGTAGCGATTGACTTGCCACATGACTGCAATCGACCGAAGCAATTCAATCGATTCAATCGATTCAATCTCCTGCAACGAATCTCAGCGTTGAGATTTGCGCAGCGAAAACTTTGCGTTTGTTTGTTATATACTTCATTGTTGGATCAAAGCCGAGAATGATGAATAGCTCTTGACCATCCCCGTTTCAAACTTGCGGTGGTCGCCTCGGAGAGAGCGCACAAGGAAAGTAGTCAGGTAGACAATCGTGGTAGACAACAGTTCTGATCAGGAAAAAATTCTCGTCGTTGACGATGAGGCGTCAATACGACGGATTCTTGAAACCCGCTTGAAGCTCGCCGGCTACAACGTCGCAACAGCAGCCGACGGTCAGGAGGCACTCGAGCAGTTCAATGGTTTTCAACCAGATCTAGTGATCCTCGATGTCATGCTTCCAAAGATGGATGGTTATGAAGTTTGCAGAGAAATCCGCAAGACATCAGATACACCAATCATCATGCTCACAGCCGTTGCTGATGTGTCCAATCGAATTCAAGGACTTGAAATCGGTGCAGATGATTACGTTGTCAAACCATTTAGCCCCAGCGAACTAGAAGCCAGAATTAAAGCCGTTCTTAGAAGAACCGTCGAACGGCATCAAGAGACTGGTCAAAGCAAGAGCGCTAACGTAATTACCATCGGCAACCTCAAAATCGATCTCAATAAGCGCCAAGTAACAAGAAAGAACGAACGAATCAGATTGACCGGCATGGAATTCAGTCTGCTCGAACTGCTTGTTACTAACTCTGGCAAGCCATATTCAAGAAGCGAAATCTTGCAACAAGTGTGGGCGTATCCACCCGATCACAGAATCGATACGAGAGTCGTGGATGTTCACATCAGTCGCCTAAGATCAAAACTAGAGGAAGATTCCTCTAACCCGGACTTGATTCTCACCGCCCGGGGAATCGGCTATATGTTCCAGAAGATCAACTAGAGAGCGCCAGAACTAGGGGGCACTTTTTTCTTTGAAGCTTCCTGGACAAGGTACGGAAGCGCGTCTTTTGTTATCCGTAATTGCAAGCCAGGAGCAACCTGCAAGTTGCATTTTGCATCGCAGAACTCGGCAAGAATTTCAAAATTGATGCGGACGCAAACTAAAGGTTTGCGATTAGTGTTGCCAAGTAATTGGGATTTTTTGGAATTACGTGCCGCTTTTCCAGGAACTCAGATACGTCGTCATCTCAGGCGTGAGTACATCAATCTCTAAGCCCAAGGACTTGAGCTTTAAGGATGCGATCTCTTGATCCACTGCTTCCGGCAAGGTGTGCAAGCCGCCCTTCAGTGTGCCTTTGTTCTTGACGAGATACTCCAATGCCAATGCTTGGTTGGCAAAGCTCATATCCATTACGCTTGCCGGGTGACCTTCGGCGCAAGCCAAGTTGACAAGGCGTCCTTCAGCCAGAACGTAAATTCGGTGTCCGTTCTTCAGGGCAAACTCTTCCATTAAAGGTCGCACCTCGCGCCTGCTCTTTGCAAGCTCCGCCAAACCGGTGAGGTTCAGCTCGAGGTCAAAGTGACCCGAGTTGCAGACGATGGCGCCGTCTTTCATGGCTCCAAAGTGATGCTTGTCGATGACATGTCTGTTGCCTGTCACGGTGATGAAAAGATCGCCGATGGAAGCCGCTTCTACAATTGGCATTACGCGGAAGCCATCCATGACTGCTTCAATTGCTCTTATCGGATCGACTTCGCAAACGATGACGTTGGCACCTAGTCCACGTCCTCGCATGGCGCAGCCCTTGCCGCACCAGCCGTATCCGAGAATGACGAGATTTCTGCCGGCGACCAGGCGATTGGTTGCGCGGATGATACCGTCGAGTGTTGACTGTCCCGTGCCATAGCGATTGTCGAACATGTGCTTGGTGAGCGCATCATTGACTGCGATAGAGGGGAATGACAGCGCGCCGTCGCGTTCCATTGCACGCAGGCGGTTGATGCCGGTGGTTGTTTCTTCTGTTGTTCCGATGATTTCCTTGACTTGACCGACTCTCTCTTGCACGAGCGTGGCTACCAAGTCTGACCCGTCATCTATGATTAACTGCGGCTTGTGATCCAGAGCTACGTTGATGTGGCGATGATAGGTGGGGATGTCTTCACCCTTGATCGCGTAAACCGAGATGTTTTCCTTTACCAGCGCCGCTGCTACATCGTCTTGTGTCGAAAGCGGGTTGGAAGCAATCAATACACAATCGGCGCCGCCGGCTGCCAGGGCTCTTGCGAGATTTGCGGTCTCGGAAGTGATGTGAGCACAGCAGGATACGCGCAAGCCTTTGAAGGGCTTCTCTTTGGCGAATCTCTCTTTGATCATTTTGAGCACGGGCATGTCGGCTTCGGCCCAGGCAATTCTTTGCTCGCCGAGCGTAGCCAGGTTGATGTCTTTGATTTCGCATGCCTGCATGGTCTTGTTACTCACGTAAAACCCCCTTCGAGTCCCGGGTTGAGGTGTGAAAGTCGAAGAGGGATCGTACCATCCCCCCTGAAAGCGGAGGGTAAGCGACTACTAAGGTGAAGGCGGACGAGGGCTGAAACAAGCTACAGTCAAGCTTTTGCGGTTATCAAGTTAAAATCTTAGAATTCGAAATGTCGCTTAAAGTCTCGATTATAGGAGTGTTTCAAAGGGCATAATTTCATTGTGATATTCGGACGTCTTAGTGTATGGAAACACATAAGGGCATCAAGCACGTTGCAGCGCTGGCAGCATTTCTCGCCTGCGCTGGTTTCCTGTTATTGATGTTTATTTTGTCTCCTTTGCAAGTCTCCGCTAAAGTGCTTCACGGGCATCTTGAAAAGACCAAGATGGGACCAGACGGTGATGGCGAGGCGGCGCAGCCATCGACTCTCTCTGCGCCCTCACAGCCGGCAACCAGACCAAGCAATTCGTTCGAGTCATCTCAGCCCTTCCAACCGCAGACTCCTCAGCCAGCCAAGCTCCCTGAGGCAGCGATTCTCAACAACACCTTTCCCCGCTCTTTTGAAGGTAGTTGGAAGTGCGAGACGCTTGTCACTGATTCAGGCGTGGACACGGTGCCGGCGGGCAGCAAGCTCTTGAGCGACGTTCAATTTGCGCGATTGGCAGACGGCAGAATCGTAGCCAGGTGGAACCAGCCTGGTTGGACGGAAACCCAAGCAAATGCAATGACATTCAATGCAAAAGAAGCAAGAGTGGACCGCACCAGCTACTATTTTGGCGACGGAGTTAATGGCGCATGGGCCGCGCGTTCTCGCGACCATTTCGTGCAAATCAATGCTGACACGATCGCAGTGAAGAGCTACGTCGATCAGTATATAGACGGACAATATGTGGGCAGATATAGAACTGCCTCAATGCTGCATCGAGTCTTTAAGAAGCCCGAAGTGGCCAACTATCGGTGAGCTTTCGGCTTCCTGTGTTACTTTGCTCGACTTGCCACTGCTTCCTTTTGATCGAGCCGAGCATGTGAGAATGCCCGCTTGCCCTTGTATTCGGCGGTGCGCCCAAGGTCGCGTTCGATGCGCAGAAGCTGATTGTATTTCGCCGTTCTTTCCGAGCGGCATGTCGCGCCGGTCTTGATTTGACCGGTGCACAGACCAACTGCAAGATCGGCGATGGTGGCATCCTCTGTTTCACCCGAGCGATGAGAGAGAATACTGGTGTATCCGTGTTCGCGACCGAGATTAATCGCTTCTATTGTTTCTGTGAGGGTTCCAATCTGATTTGGCTTTATAAGGATGGAATTGGCCACACCACTTTCGATACCACGAAGTATGCGTTTGGTATTAGTGACGAATAAATCATCGCCTACGAGTTGTACTCGCGAACCGATACTGTCCGTAAGCATCTTCCAACCATCCCAGTCATCTTCGGCCAGACCATCTTCAATGCTGACGATAGGATATTTGTCGACCAACTTCTCATAATACTTGACCATCTCTTTGGTCGAGAGGGTCAAATTCTCCGTATTCAATCGATATTTCCCGGACTCATAGAATTCAGTCGAGGCAGGATCTAGCGCTAGTGCGATTTGATCTCCTGGTTTCAATCCTGCGGACTGAATCGCCTCAATTATCAGCTCAAGCGCTGCTTCATTGGTTTTCAAGGACGGAGCAAATCCGCCCTCATCACCGACGGCGGTGGCTAATCCTTTTTTATGTAGCACCGTCTTTAGTGCCTGATAAACTTCCGCGCCCCAGCGCAATCCTTCGGAAAAGCTCTCTGCACCCCACGGAACAATCATGAACTCTTGAAAGTCGACACCATCTTCAGCGTGTTTGCCACCATTCAATATATTCATCATTGGTACCGGAAGAACATTGGCTGATAATCCACCGACATATCTGAAAAGAGGCATGCCGAGAGAGTTTGCCGCTGCCTTTGCAACTGCGAGACTGACACCAAGGGTGGCATTGGCACCAAGGTGACCTTTGTTTTCTGTTCCGTCCAGACGTTTCAATTCTTGATCGATGAGACCTTGTTCCATAGCACTGGCGCCGGCTAGAGACTTCGCGATCACTTCGTGTATGTGCGTAATGGCACGCAAAACACCCTTGCCGTGATATCGATTTGGATCTTTGTCTCTAAGTTCGACTGCTTCAAACGAGCCTGTCGATGCTCCGGATGGAACTGCCGCGCGCCCCGCAGCGCCGTTGGCGAGAACTACTGTGACTTCGACCGTTGGGTTTCCCCGCGAGTCCAAAATCTCCATCGCCGATATTTCTTCAATATGCGTCATGAATTCACCTTTCCTGTCACCAGGTCAGAGTCCTTATTTATCAGAGAAGTTGATCAGAATAATGAATCTAATTAGTGCAATCAACCGTCGTTCAAGTATAATCCTTTTCACTGGATTTCTGATTCGTCAGGCGGGGGGCGCCAATCGGAGATCGGTCCGGATTCCTAAGATAAAAGCTAGTAGATTTACTAACCATCTTATTTTTACGGGTTTTCAAGTCCTTGTTGCGTCTAATTTTGATTCGTTCTGTTTTTTGTCGTCGTCCTCATTCAGAAAAGTCACTCACTCTAAAAGAGAGAACCTAGAATTGGCGGTCCATATGGGCAAATTTCACGGCGGGAGTTTCCAGGCAATCCAGGAATACTTCCAACAAAAATTTTGCCGTCATTGTTCGAATGCATTCCGATCAGAAGGCATTCAATTACTTCGAGAAGAGCCTGGGGTGCTGGTCGTGCGCGTAACTTGTAACGCGTGTGGACATCCACTGGGCGTTGCGATTGTGGGTACCACACCACAAAGTCGCAGACATGCAGTCAGGCAGCACCCTCAAGAGTGGACACGAAGAGATGCTGAAAGACTCGGCGGCAAGCCGGCAATCAACTATGATGACGTGTTAGCAGCTCATCAATTTATTGATTCTATGGAAGCCGATTGGACCAAGTATCTGCCAAAACACGGCAGGTAAGCCACTGAAGCCAAAAGCACTTTGACGCTGCAATGCTATTGCGGCGTCTTTTTGTATGCATGTATATGCGAGAATACCTTTATGTCTACTTTTCAAGAATATGCTCAATAACGAAATCAGGCTTGTTAAACAAGTCGCTAAAAATTCACCCCAATTTTCCATAGGCTGGTACTTTCCAAACTCGTATGCAGTCGGTATGGCCGGGCTCGGATATCAGCTTGTTTGGTGGCTTCTGGAGCAAGACCCCGACATCTTTGTGCAAAGAGGATTTGAGGACACTGAAGAGCCTTGCCCTCAGATGCGAGAAATGATCGGATTCACTGTCTCCTGGGAACTTGATTTCATCAACATTCTCGACATCCTGGACAAACAAGGAGTATCGGCTCTGGCCAGCGATCGCAGTGAGGACGAACCGATCGTTTTTGGCGGAGGTCCAGTTCTTACAGCTAATCCAGAGCCTTTTGCCGATCTCTTCGATGTCATCTTGCTTGGTGACGCGGAGGCCTCGGTCCCGGCGTTTCTTGCTGCATGGAAAGAAGCCCGCAAAGAGCAGTCGCGCGCCAGGAGGCTGCACACGCTCGCGTGCATGCAAATTCCAGGAATATATGTGCCGCGATTTTACGAACATATCTATGAGTCGCCGAACGGATCTATAGTAGATCTTCATACGATCGACGGTGTGTCAAAGCTAGTCAGTAAGCAGCTTTTCACACCTCCCAAAGACTATATTGCGCAATCGGTGATTCTTGCTCCTGATACCACATGGGGTGACATGTTTCTCATCGAACTGGTTCGATCTTGTCCTCAAGAATGTCGATTTTGTTTAGCCAGTTTCCTCACTCGACCTTTCCGTTCGGCAAATGTAGAAGCGGTTCTCAACACGATTGAGACGGTTTTACCGCATGTGAGAAAAGTTGGTTTGCTTGGACCCTCCGTTACCGAACATCCTCAATTCGAAGAACTTGCAGAAGGACTCAAACGCTTTGGCGATTTACGGATCTCCGTTTCGTCTGTACGTGCAGATACGCTCAGTGAGCCAATTCTCAATATGCTCAAAGATCATGGGCAGCGCTCGGTGACCATCGCCATCGAGTCTGGCTCGGAGCGTTTGCGTACGATTATGAAGAAGAATTTGACAGAACCCGAGATAGTCAACGCCGTCCAGCTCGTGGATAAGTGCGGGCTAGATGCGCTCAAGTTCTACGGAATCGTTGGACTGCCTCACGAGACTCAAGAAGATCTCGACGCCACGGTCGAACTCATGACCAGACTCAAAAAGAATCACAAACGCTTGAGGTTAACTTTTGGAGTCAGCTCATTCGTTCCGAAAGCCCAAACCCCTTTTCAATGGAATGGGCGCGACAGAAACTCCGCTACCAAGCTGGAGTACATTCGCAAGCATCTTTCGAAAAAAGGCATCGACGTTCGACCGGAGAGCCATAATTGGAGCGATATACAGGCATTGATTTCGCGCGGTGACCGAAGGCTTACCCCCGCGATGCTGAGAGTTGCAGCCAATGGAGGAAAACTTGGAGCCTGGAAGTCAGAGTTCAGAAACTCTCAAACTAAAAAGGACTCGCCCGGCCTTGACTATTACGCTTTTCGAGAGATTCCGCCCGACGAAATACTGCCTTGGTCGCATCTAGTAGACGAATCAAAGACCGTGTACCTGAAAAAACACAGTGAGTATGCGTCACTCCAGAGCGTCTAAAATATATATATGCGCCCGTTTTAAGGGGGAGGCGATCTCATGAGTGAAAGAAGCGAACAGATTGCTGAGTTGGTAAAGCCGCTCAAAGACGACCTAATGTCAGGGGCTGCGGAGATCGCGCTGCGCGCCATCACAGTGTTTCAAACTGTTTTGTCCGGCACGGAAGGGCGCAAACCGGCTGAGGTCAAAGAGCTACTGGTTGAGACCGCTCGCACGTTGGTGAATGCGCAGCCGGCAATGGCTCCGGTGTTTCACTTAAGCAATGGTGTCTTGATGGCGGTCGAGAATGCCAAGACCACCGAGGAGATTCATCGCGAGTGCAACCTCTCTCTCGAGAGATTTGAAAAAATGCTCTGCGACAGTGCGGCAGCGATCGCCGAGTCTGCCTACGAGTTGATTGACCCAGGTGCTTTAATCTTCGCCTACTCGTTCAGCTCTACGGTGGTCAGCACTTTGCTCAACGCGCGCTCTAAAGGACGCTATTTCAGGGTCGCATGCACCGAGGCTCGCCCGAGCATGGAAGGACGCAAGTTAGCTTCGAGGCTGGCTTCCGGCGGCATTGAAGTTATTCATACCTTCGACAATGCCATGGGTCTCGTCATCGGCAACTGCTCTGCCGCCTTTATGGGATGCGACTGTGTCGGTCGCCCCGGGGTCGTCAATAAAGTCGGCTCATGGATGCTTGCGGTGGCTTGCCGTGAGCTTGGCGTGCCGCTTTATGCGTTGTCTGGAACCGAGAAGTTCGTCACCGACGATCGCCTGTTCGAATTCGAAAAACATCAAAGACCGGGCGAAGAAGTATGGGACTCCCTGCCGCCAAGAGGCATCCAAGTAGTCAACAACCAATTCGATTTGGTTCCATTCTCACTTCTGACCGGTATTGTTACCGAACGCGGTATTCTCAAAGAAAGCGACATGGAAAAATATGTGTCTGAGTTGGCTGTGCATGAAGCTCTCAAGTTAGAACCAGCAAAGACATTCTGAGTTCACTTTCGAAATCGAGGGCAAAAGAAAATATGCATACCCATAAATCAAACCTCGTTTCGCAAGCGAAAAAACTTTGTTGCCTCGCCTTTGTTGTTGCGTCTGCAACGTCGCTTGGTGAGCCGGCTCAAGCTAGAATCGGCATGAGCTATGGTGATTACATCAGTCATGCACCCGCCAAGTTGAAATTGGTGAAACAGACTCCCAGCAGCTTGATTTATACCGTTTTGATTGGCGAACAAGAATTGAAGGTATCCAGCGGATTTGCAGCCGGGGCGACAATTAGTCTGCGCGACGGGAAAGTTAGTGGACAGTCTATTGCGCTTCGCATCGGCTCGAACATGTACACCGGAAAGGTGTTGGCGGCCGCACACATCCTCGATTTCGTGTACGAGGCAATCGGCAAAGACGTTGGCAAAATGAACAAGCCCGCGATGGAAGAAGAGATTCTGAAGTACAAAGCCGCTGTCATTCAGGCGATGGCAGGCAGACCTCAGGAACTCCGATACAAGGGTTTCAACTACAACATCAAGATCACATCGAATCAAGATGGAAGCGTGATGGCGTTTATACTTCCTGGAACTCCTCCGAAACCAGCGGCTGCACCTAAAATCAGATAACGTCTGGACTGCCGTATGAGCGTTCGTCACTTCATTACGAGAAATTCGGTCGCTTCACTTGCCGTTGTTCTTGTTGGTTTCCTTGTCTTTGCCGGCCGTCTTGCTGCTAATCCCAATGCCTCTGCCGGCGAAAAGGCAAAAGCCACAATGATAGACGGATGGAAGCTCGTTCAAAAAGCACAAGAGGGCGAATACCACCTCTGGGTTACGCGTGACGCCGTGCGCGCTTATTGCGTTAGGCATGGGTACAGCGTAATCGCTTGCGCGCCCGTATGGGACGTTTACGTTGTCGATACAAACAAGGAAATTTATTCGAAAGTGACGTGGCATCGATTCGAAACGCAGGGTTTGCTCGACTTCTTTCAACCAATTCCATTGCCGACCGGCAAAGAAAGAACCACTCAGAAGATTGACATCAGCGGCATTGCCGCGACGGCCATCATGGGGAAGTATCCTCAAAATGACCCAAACATAAAAGCAGAGGCAGTGACCAACAGATTTATGCTTGGGACGGAACGCAAAGTGGCACCGGTTCTGGACTCATTCAAATACACGGTGACCGATCGGTTGGGAACATCGAAAAACGTAAACACGGTCTTGCGAATCATTTATGGTCTGCCAGCTATCGACCAATTTCCAATAGCGTACCTTGACCGGAAAGTCAGTGGTGAGGTCGGCACGGTACTCACCACTAATAGTATCGTTAAAGCCAAGGTTTCCGATGATAACTTCAAAGTGAACCTGAAGTTCAGATTCGTGAAGCGACCTCTCGATGTCGTGTACAAAGCAAGGTCTCAAGAGATGAACGACATCTTTGATGGACTCGGCGTGGGCACGGAATTCGGCTCTGCCGGTGACAAGAAGAAAAAGGCAAAGTAGCACGCGGCGTACTTGCATTTAGTCGCGATACCAAATCAGTACAGCTTCAACCTTCAGTTACGGATAGAGCCCGCGCAGCCGTCGTGCTTCGAGCACTCTTCCAACTGCCAATTGCATCGCCGCTGTTCTGAAATCAACTTTGTTGGTGGCGGCAGTGACGAAAACTCGATCGCATACTTTTTTGACGAGTTCGTCGAGGCGCTCGTAGACTTCTTGTTCTGACCAGAGAAGACGAATGTGGCCTTGCACCCATTCAAAGTATCCTACGGTGACACCGGCGGCGTTGGCTAGAATATCAGGTATGACGATGATTCCCCTGTCGTTGAGGACATTATCTGCATCCGGCGTGGTTGGGCTGTTGGCGCCTTCCACGACAATTTTGCAGCGAATTTTCTCAACGTTTCCTGCGTGCAATTGATTTGACACTGCGCATGGTGCCAGCACATCGCAGCTTTGTTCTAACAAGTCTTCATTTGAAATCTTGTCTGCTCCCGCGTATCCATGCAGAGTGCCGGTCGCCTTCTTATGATCTAGAAGTTTTGGAATGTCGATGCCTTTCTTATTGAACAGCCCGCCGTTTATGTCCGATACACCGGTGACTATAAATCCTGCATCGTGCAAGTTCTTCGCTACCGAAGAACCGACTTGACCGAGACCCTGGATAACCACTGTGGGTGAGTCTTTCTTCAACTTGCCCTGAGCGATGACTTGCTTCAAGCAGAAAGCAACGCCATAACCGGTGGCTTCGAGCATGGACATCGAGCCACCGATAGACTGAGGCTTACCAGTGGCGACGGAAGGAACCGTGTGCCCGACGTTGACACTGTACGTGTCCATCATCCAGGCCATCGTTTGTTCGTTGGTGTTGAGATCGGGCCCGGCGATATCTTCGTTGGGTCCGATTAGCTCTATGATTTCAGATGCGTAGCGGCGAGTTACCCGTTCCATTTCTTTTGGGCTGTGCTTTGCCGGGTCGATTCTTACGCCACCATGGGCGCCACCGAAGGGCAGGTTCATCAAAGAGCACTTCCATGTGGTCAGCATTGCCATTGCTGCCACCTCGCCGAGATTTACTGCCGAGTGAAATCTGATGCCGCCCTTTGCGGGTCCAAGAGCAATATCATGCTGAACCCGATAGCCAAGATAGACCTGCACGGCTCCGTCGTCCATTCGAGCAGGCACCATCACCGAAAACGATCTCTTGGGGTGTCGAAGCGGTTCGACAACGCTTGGGTCGAGCTTCATCGATGCAGCCGTTTGATCTAGGCGTCGTTGAGCCATCATAAAGTCAGGTGTTTCCCACTCGTTGAGCAGGTAACCCTTATTACCAGTGCTGCTTTCGGCGGTTGACGTCATGGCTTTGCTGGACCTCCTTGAATGCGTGGCACAAATTGTACCCGGAAACCTCAAATTATGGGCATATCAAGCTCTTTTCGCCACCCAATCTTTTAAGAACATCTGTTGTAAGCCGCTCAGCGCTGGCGCGCGCCTTGTCTATCAAGGCGTCGGCGCCTGAGCGAGTCTCTTTCACAAAGGCTCTGGCATCAGCCTCATCGTCGAATCCGGATAGGTTAATCAAGATGTTGTAGTAGGCACCTTCAGCTGCAGCCAGCGCGGTGAGCCCGGCTACGCCGACATCGCTTAGTGAGTTTGGATTGCCGTCGGTTGCCATTTTATGCGCCAACTCCAGTGCCGTCAGGCTC
Source organism: uncultured Candidatus Obscuribacterales bacterium (assembly GCA_964503045.1). Classification (GTDB taxonomy): domain Bacteria; phylum Cyanobacteriota; class Vampirovibrionia; order Obscuribacterales; family Obscuribacteraceae; genus CAYZJR01. Next base: position 131,675 of record CAZCZI010000003.1, on the reverse strand, counting down.
TTGTTCAGTACCTCGAAGGGCACAAGAGTGGCGTTTTTATTGGCGTTCAAAAGGGCCAAGTTTCGTTGTTCTTGCTCTTGTGGAGTCGCTTTGGGCAGGCGCCTGGCTTCCAAGATGCCGTCGAAAGCTCGTTTGTCTCTGTCGACTGCCTCCAAGAGTTCCTTTTTTAGCTCCTGCCCATGCTCGGCCGCGACTGCTAGAGAAGTTCGCTTGGTTTCAAAACCTTTCTTCTCGAAGGTCAAATTGGCTACCATCGAACTCAAAGCCGCAGACAGCGAGCCGCACAGCGCTGCGACACTTCCGCCTCCGGGAGCCGCGGACTCCGAGGCAAGCTCATCGACAAAGTCGCTCATACTGAGGTTTTTGAGGTTTTTAGAGGCGCCTGCGACTTTGTACTCGATGATCTTTTGCTGTGGGTCAAATGGCGAAAGGTCCGAGAGACCTAGCGATTGGACAGCTGTGGTAATCAGTTCTTTTTGCGACACGCCGGTGGAGCGATTCTGTTTTGCCAGATAATAACGCCCCGCAGCAAGCATTGGCTCAAGTGGAACCAGCCCGACCACTTCACTGCCCGTCACCCGTAAGCCTAATGCCTCAGCTTGGCGAGAACACTCGTCAAAGGCCTGGTGCATGGAGGTTACGTTGTAATCGATTAAATTAATCGATACTTGCGCTCTTTCATACTCGTCGACATACCAACCAACAGCGCGACAAGCCTTCAATGTTCCTTCTACTTTAATCGGTTTGCCTTGAGCATCTTTTTGGGTTTCGCCCTGGGCATTTTTCTTGACACGACCGGCTTCCCTGATGTTCAGCGCAATCTCGTGCGCCAGCTTTTTCGATTTGGTGTTGAGATTCACGTTGTATGCAATCAGGAATGGACGAGCACCAATTACGGTGGCACCAGATTGTGGGTTGAATGTAGTCGGACCAAAATCAGGTTTGTGGCTTGGATCTTCCATTCTCTCGCAAAGACCCTCGTACTCACCTTTTCGAATATCGGCCAGGCTCCTGCGATCGTCTTGGGTAGCGGCTTCTGCATACAGATAAACCGGAATCTTCAGCTCGGTGCCGACGCGTTTTGCCAGTTTTTGCGCCAGTTTAACGCAATCTTCCATGGTTACGCCTTGCACCGGAATGAACGGACAAACATCGGTGGCTCCCATGCGTGGGTGCTCGCCGCGATGTTTTCTCATGTCGATTAGTGTGGCGGCAGTGGCGATTGCTTGGAATGCCGCCTCCACGACTGCGTCGGGATCTCCGACAAAGGTTATGACAGTTCTGTTGGTGCTCCAGCCCGGATCTACATCGAGAAGATTGGCGCCCGGCACCGATTTTATGGCATCGGCGATCGTGTTGATGATCTTTTCACTTCGTCCTTCAGAGAAGTTGGGAACGCACTCGACTAGCCGCATTCTTCGATCGATCCTCCATTAGCACGGGCGTTGAAACCTTGAGTAAGGCTCAAAAGGTTAACCCACTGAACAGGCCAAGTCAATTACACCGGCGCCGCGGCGGTCACAGGCAAAGCGCTACTTCTTTGGGGCAAAAGCCTGCATGCGCTTGCCGCCATAAGTCCACCAGATGGTGCATCCCAGCATTGTGAGGGACAATATGACCCAACTCAAAGACCAAATTACCGCCGGAATTCCGGTTATATTCTGGAGATTAGTTGCATCGCTCCACACATGGTCGCTGCCAAGATTGAAGGACGCCATCACCACTGTTTGAATGCTGGTCAAGCTGTTCATGGCGGTTTGAATGGCAATAAACAGAAGCAGAAGATTTGCTTGTGTCGCTTTCAACTTCTTGGAAAACCAGATGAAAGCGCCACCGATAGCCAATCCCCAGATGAGACTAAATATCGCCTGAAAGCCCGACATCCAAATCGCCTGTGTCATGAAAACCACGCTGGCGCCACAGATGACAACACCGAGCGCACCAAGAAGAAACCGCGATAGCTTTGGAAATTGGCCGAGGTAGATGAGGATGCAGCCAAAGAGTGTGGTTCCCAAATACCCGGCTTGACCGGTGAGGAATTGGTTTCCGCCCATATAGTTTGTGACTCCGCCATGGCCCAATCCATCTGAAACTATGGTCATTCCTGTCACTGTTCCACCCGTAATGATGCACATGATGGCGTGACTCATCTCATGCACGAGCGTCGTGAATTGCGTGATTGGTCCAAACAGCCAGCTGATTTGAGGAATCAAGCTCAAAACCAGGCTGACAATGACCAATGCCCAGAAAGCCATGGTGTTGCGCTGACCGGCGTGCGTGTGCGAGCCCGGGGTCACCTCTGTGCTTTTGGAGGAAACGGTCGCCGGCAGGTCGGCATCGACTGTGAACTCTGACAAAATGTCATCAGTCTTGAGCTTAGTCTTGTTTTTCTTTGGGGCAAAACCTGCCATTCTTTTTGAGCGCCTCCAGTAATACATTCATTGTATGCTCGCGGACGAAAGGTCGCCCGAAGCTCAGCAATGAATTAATAGGTCAAAGGTATTAAAGGGAATTTGTTAAACTAGCGTCTGCTTTGCTGGATTTCGGCGTCGCAGTAGTTCGGATGCGATCAAAAAGATGGAACAACCAGGGCGCAAGCCTCACGACGAAGAGCAGCAGGCTTACTTCGACGAGCGTGTCGATTTTTTCCTGCAGCCGATTCCGGAAGCGGTTACGAAGCGCACAAGAGAAATTGTCGGGGCTGCATCCTTGAATTCCAGCTCAACCGTCCTCGATGTTGGGACCGGCGTTGGGGTACTGATCCAGCACTTTTTGGAGTTCGGCGTGGGCGAACGGAACATCGTCGGTTGCGATTTGAGTTCGGGAATGTTGGAACGAGCACGATTGCGCTATCCCGGCGTCTGTTTCTGGCAAGGCGACTGTATTAATTTCGCCTTGGATAAAGTCGGAAATCTTCCAAAACACATAACCGGATTTTCGGCGGTGTTTTTTAACGCTTGCTTTGGGAACATTTTCGATCAATCGCAAGCACTGAAAGTGGCGCGCGATGTCTTGTATCCAGGCGGTCGAATAGTGATTGGGCACCCGATGGGAGCCAGGTTCGTTGCCGCTTTGCATAAAGGTGAGCCTGAGATTGTTCCGCATTTGTTACCCAATAAGGAACAAGTCGAGACCTTTTGTGAGGCACTGCATTTGGTGCCTATTCGATATGTGGATGAACCGGAACTTTATATTGCCGTTCTCGAAACGGGCATGGCCGTATGACGCTCGATCTGCTTGTTTTGGTGATTCTGTTTTGTTGGAGCATCTGGGGTGTTTTCGACAAGAAAGCCATTGATAGTGCCAACTATCTGGATGTTTTACTTATGCTACACCTTTTGCTTTTATGCCAGGTGCCGCTTTTGATCTTGTTGTGCAATATCTTCGTTCCTGGCTGGTATTTGAACGAGCAGGTGCTCTTCTGGTCATTTCTGGGATCGATGTCGGCCTCTCTCGGCACCTTTGCTTACCTCGTTGCGATGGGCAAGGCAGAGGCAAGTTATGTGCTAAGTATCACTGCGGCTTATCCGCTTGTTATGCAGATTTTGGCTTACTTCATGTTGAACGAACACATAGTTGCCAATCGCATGATTGGGTCAATGCTAATTGGTTTTGGTGTCGGCGCAATTGGATGGTCCGGCAACACACAAGTTATGGCGCAGAACACCAAGCGAGATAAGTGGATCATTGGTATATCCTGCTTCACTGCCTGTCTCTGCTGGGGCATTTTTGGATTATTCGACAAAAAGGCAGTCTCTTGCGGAGCACCTTTGGTGGTGTATCTTGGGCGCAACATTTGGGAACTTGTTGTCTTGGCGATGATTCTTGTCGGCTTCAAGATAATCAAACGCAATGCCGATCTTAAGAACCGCCGTGCCTGGTTTTTCTGCGGTTTGTCATCATTGTGTCTTGCCGCAGGAAGTTTATGCACGCTCGCTGCGCTCGCTATTTCAAGTGCATCCTATGTGCTTGTTATTACAGGCTGCTATCCGCTTCTTACCTACATTTTCGCGCTCATGTTCTTGAAGGAGAAGCTCAACAAGACCCGGCTCTTTGGCATAATTCTCTTAGTGATTGGCGGACTGCTTGTGCAGTTTACGCAAGGTTCGTAGTTTGCAGCTATGTTGTTCCAAAAATTCATAACTATCCGGAGAATGAAAAGTACTTTGATATCGCAGTATTTCCAAGGATTGATACCGTTTTGGCACTCAGCCTTACTTGCCGACAGTCTTAGGTGCGCCTTCGACCACTACATCAAAGTGCGATGTCCACGAAGGTGGGCGGAGCAAGCCAAAGTTCAATTTGCGCGCCCAATGCTCTGGTTTGAATGGACCACCGGCGGTTTCGTAATATGTGTAGACTGCGCCGCGTCCAAGGCTCCAACCACGATTGGTATTGAGAATTACAAATAGCTGGCCCGCTCTGCCGATGCCGATGGTTGCTCCACCGACTCTTGTTGGTTCCGTCTTTGTTGTGATGACGGATGGAGTTTGAGATGCTTTCGTGGCACCTGAGGTGTCAAGGTAGATGAAGCCTGGTATGGGAAAGTCGACTTTCTCGAGTACCATGTCTATGTCGCGCAGCAGCCGGAAGTCGTTAGGATCCATTGGGTATCCCGTTACCTCGCGATCGGCGATTACTGCGAGTCGATCGCAGAGTCTAATGAAGTCTTGGGAGCGTTGCGCGTAGCGTTTGGGGTAATAGCCCAGAGCTGTTAGCTCCTCGAAAAGCCGCTTGCACTCAGCGCTTATCTTTCGAAAAACGTCGGGAGACGGTTCCAGATAATGAAAATCTGCGGGCTTAGCCTCGCGACTTTTCGGCGTTGCACTTGCAGAAGTTGGCGGCGATGGTGTGGTCGTGGAACTTGCCGGAGGAGCTGGACTTTGGGTAGCAGCTGGTGTCGAGTTTACCGAGGGGGCAGCAGGATTCGGTGAAGCCGCGACCGGGTTGGTGGCTGTCGCCGCAGGCTTGGATGGCGTAGCAGTTGGTGTCGCTCCTGGTGCAGTCGGTGTGGTCGGCGGCGCGGTTGCGGTCGGTTTTATTGCCGCCGGATCTTCAATCGGTGCAATTGCAAGGAATGTGTCTATCCAGCCTCCGAAGGCGCTCTCCAGATTGCGGGTCATCCATAAAGGTTGTTTGATTGCGCCCTGTGCTCCTTGCGATGGCGCTTTGAAGTAAGACGACAACAGCTGCCATCGGCGATCAGAAATGGGCATCAATTGCCCTGTCTGTGTCTTTCGCCTAACACTTATCTCGAGTTCGGGGAGAACTTTTGCAATTGATGGGTCTAGTTTGAATGAAATGTCGTTGAGTACGTTGGTGGCTTGTGGTGCACCCCATGCGTGCATATCGTACAGTGCAAGCGGGTTGGCTGGGGTTTCGGCGGTTTCTTCCTGGTAGCCGTGAGCCCGCTTCTTGAGCCAGTTTAACTCTGCAGGCTCGATCGCGGGGAACAAGCGGAATACCATTTCATTGGAGCGATCTTGACCTTTCTCTCCAAGCTCAAAAACGGATCTCGACGATATCTCCATCGGTCGCTGTTTCTTCACTGAAAGCAACAGCTTTGTCCGAAGAAGTGGTTGTGCGAGCGTATTCAACGTGAGTTGCAGGTTTCCCACACCCTCTTTGAATACCGTTTGAAAATCCGGCGGGAGCAGATTATTTTCTTGCTGTACGGTTGAAGCGCCAAGCAGTGTCCAGAATGATATTAGCTTTCCCCATGCTTCCGGCGCCGGCTTCTTGTCCACCACGGCTTGATCCAAGGCGCGATAAAGAAGAGCGGCGCGCCTGAAGCTGTTGCCGCCACCGGCAATGGTGTCGATTGAAATATTGCTCAGCGTAAAGTGCATTCGTGAAAGCCACTGACAGCAACGATAGAAGTTGCGAGTGCGCTCGCTGTGCCCATACCATCCAAGCGGTCTGTAAGCTCCGAAGTCTTCGGAGCGGTTGAAGATAAGAGACACTGCCGGTTTTTCTGCAAGAACTAGCTTCAGTTCCTCATCAGCCAAATCGGTAGCGCCACCCATATCTGCAAGTTTTACCGAGGGATCAAGCAGTCGCAGTCCCACCGAAATAAAAGCGAGATTTCGCTGAATGTCGTCTTTGACGTCTGCTTCTTCAGTCGCTCGATAGTCTTGAATTGATGCCTTGAGCAGAGCATCGAGAAGCTTGAATAGGTCGCGACTTGCTGACTCTTCGATGGCGGCCGCCAAAACGGCATTGTTGAAACCAAGATATGGGTGAATGACAGAGTCGCAGGTGACAAAGTTGGATTTGTTCTTGAGTCTGTTGTCGCGGTAGAGATCCGACATTCGATCGTATGGTGTGTTGTTGAGCACCACGAAATGATTGAAACCCAGGTTCTCCAGTCCTTTCGAGTTTAACCCCGGAATGCGGATACCTTCCAACGATACCGGCATTGGTGCGGTTAGCTCGAAATCTGTTTTGGGAAAGAGTTCTTCCAGTTTTTGTTCTCGCTTTTCAATGCTCGTTCTGCGTTGCGCCGGCATCTTAAAGGGAAAGGGCGACCCTTCTGAAATTTGTGCCTCTGCCTTTAGTGGAGAAATAACCGAAAGCGAAGTTGCCGTAAGTGTGAAAAGCTGCACTCCGGTCAGTGCGATAGCTGTGCACATTTTTCGCTTGCTGGCGGGCATGCTTCAAACGGTTCTCTGATTGATTGGTTCGAGCGAAACAAACTTGGCCATGTGTATACCGGGGAGGTTAGCCAGACTCGCGATCATCTCTCGCTTGAGAGGGTCGTCGAGGGTCATGACCATGACTGCATCCTGGCGGACACCTACGCGACCGACACCCATGGTGCTAATGTTTACATCTGCAGCACCGAGGGCCGTCGCCACCGCTGCCACCATCCCTGGTTGATCTCGGTGTGCGGTGAACAACATGTATTTGGCCGGTGTGAGATTGATTGGATGATCGTTGATGCGCGTGATGATCGGTTCATCGTGTGTCAAGATTGTTCCTGAAATAGAAGAGACGCCTACTTCGGTGGAGAGTATGATGGACAGCTCGTCTTTAAACTGATTGGACTCTTCGAAACGGCTTTCGCGGACCTGAATGCCATGATTCTTCGCAATTAGATGAGCGTTCACATAGGTGACGTTTTCTATCCTGCTTAGAAACATTCCACGCAGGGCTGCCACTGTCAGTGGTGCGATGTCTTTGCCGGCGAGCCCGCCGTATGCAATCACTTCAAGAGCACGAATAGAGCCCTCGCTCAACTCGCCAACGATGGCGCCCATGGCTTCAGCAAGCCAAACATACTTGCCGAGCATCTTAAGAATTTCCGGACGCATAAAAGGCAGGTTGACCGGGCTTCGCGCCACTCCGGTGGTCAGGTAATCGCGAATCTGTTCTGCTAAGTCGATGGCCACATTGAACTGTGCTTCCATTGTCGACGCGCCAAGATGAGGTGTCAGGACGATCTTGTCGCCTAATTCGTATAGAGGGCTGTCGCCTGGTGGTTCTTTCTCGAAGACGTCCAGAGCCGCACCGGCAACACGACCGTCTTTAATCGCTCGTGCTAAGGCTGCCTCATCGATTACTCCGCCACGCGAAGTGTTGATGATTCGCACGCCTTGCTTGACGCGAGACAAGACTGTTCCAGAAATCAAATTGCTGGTCTGAGGTGTTTTCGGTGTGTGAATGGTAATGAAATCAGCCCTGCGCCAGATCTCTTCCAGCGACACGCTCTGCATGTTTAGTTGTGCCGCCCGATCTGAATTGATGAGAGGATCATAAACGATGACCTTCATTCCCATTGATTGAGCTGTATGCGCCACGCGGCTTCCAACTTTGCCAAGCCCGATCACACCGAGTGTTTTGTTGAACAACTCGCTGCCGAGAAAACGATTGCGATCCCACTTGCCTGCCTTCATCGTAGTGTCTGCCGCGGGAATCATGCGCGCCAAAGACATCATCAGCGCGACTGTGTGCTCTGCGGCGCTTGCCGTGTTTCCTTCGGGAGAGTTGAGCACGAGCACACCAGCTTCGGTGGCAGCGGTTATGTCGATATTGTCGACACCGACTCCGGCTCTGCCAATCACCTTGAGGTTCTTGCCCGCTTTAATTACATCGGCTGTTATCTTTGTTCTGCTTCTCACCAACACGGATTCGTATTCGCCTATCGTGTCGAGCAGTGCGGCAGGCGTGATGTCTGGTTTGTACGTGACTTCGAGCGCCTGCGCCATTAAGTCCAGACCTTCCTGGCTGATCTCGTCGGCAACAAGAATGTTTGGCATCTGTTCCTCTTTAGTGGTTGCTCAAAATGAGCTTGTGCTGAAGCTGCTTGTCGGTATATTCGGCGGAAAACGCGAAGGGAAGAGGTGTGATCGAGAGCCATGGGCGTGTTTGGTCGCCTCGATGCGATGACAAAATGTGTTCGGATTGACCCTGCGCCATGGTGACGTAGAACTTGTCGTTGTCTGACATGTCGATGAGCAATCTGAGCGATGGTCCGGAGGTGCAATCAAGTCGCCACGGATCTTCACCGGTCAATGCCAGGTCGCAGGCGTTAACGCAATCGCCGTCACCGCCGACTCCAATCGTTCCATTATTAAAGAGCCAACCTAGATATTTCGTCATGTCCGGAAGCCCGGTGAACACCACGTTTGTGAAAGTCACTTTGTGGAAGGCACGCCAAGGCCATTTTGTCGGTTCGTCTGATTGCGTGCCCAATCTGAGGTATTTGATGGCTTGCGAGAATGTAGTCAACACGAACGTTTCGTAAGTTCTCTCTTCGTGAGGCAGCCAATCTTTGGGCTTTTCAGTGAATAGCTTTTCGAGCACTACCGACCATCTCGGCCAGCGTTGCAGATACTCATTCGTCAAGTCGACACCCAATTTAGGAACCAAGACTCGATGCGCCGCCGTGCTCAAGAATGATTCATAGACTGCCGCTGCGGTACTGTCAGTTTTGAGAAAGCCGTCCCATCTGTCGAGCATATCTAGAGCGGAGAGCTGGAATCGATCTATGTTTTGCGATCTGTTTACGCAACTCTGAATCTCCTTGCGCACGAGTGGTCCGAGGTACGCGTACTCGTCTCCCTGAAGCTGCGCCATTTCCGGCAATCCTGGGCGTTGTGCGCCTTTCTTTTCGGAGGCAAGAACATTGTTTATGCGCAGCGGGCGATACGGACTCGTGATTTGCACTTGTCCGGCAAGACGCTGATCTTCGGCGACTACATAACCGTTTGATGGGTTGGTGCCTTTTGGCAATTCAGAGAATTTGAGGCGACTAACCCAGTCGCTCTGTCCGGTCCAGCCAGGAAGAAACAGGTCTCCGCGCAACTTTCCAGTTTTGTTGGCCGGATTTCTAACCGGTATGTTTCCTGCAACCTGAAAGGCTGTTCCGCCGCCTTTGTCGGCAAACAAAAATGTTTGAGTCGCGCCTTTGTATTTCTCCAAGCAGGCTGTAAACTCCGGCCATGTCTTGCATTTGCTTAAGTTCCACAAGCTCTCCCATGCAGGTGGATTGGCGTCGTTGCCGGACCATGCCAATACCACTGCGCTGTCTTCGGACTTCAACAAAACAGGACCATGTCTGGTCAAAACCACTTTGTGCAGATAGTTTTTGGCGAACCTGACAGGAATTTCTTCGATGACTTCCTCAGAGTTTGCCCAGCCCTCTGGGGTTCTGTATCTGGTAGGGAACTGCGGAGAGAATTGCTCGATGAAGAGATCTTGCGTGTCGGCCTTGAATGCGACGCTACCCCAACCGATGTTGTCGTTGCGTCCGTTCAAAATTCCGGGCACACCAGGGATAGTGGCACCGGCCACATGGGTAGATGCAGTCGACAGTGAACACAAGAACCATTGATCTGGTGTCGTGAATGCCGTGTGTTTGTCGATCGCCAAAAGACTTCCGCGCGAGTCGGTCATTGTTCCTGAGACAACCCAGCCATTGCTTCCCCAGCTCAAATTTGGATGCTGCCCGACTATGTCGCTGATTGGTCGCGACGAAATGGTATCGGCTTGAGGCAATGCACCACGAGTTGATGGTGTCACAGGTAGTGTCGTCGGCGCCGGTGAGGTCGTCGACGGTGAGGTCGGCGCCGGTGAATTGCTTGGGGGTGCGCCTTGTGTTGCCGGAGTCGTTGTTCCTTTAGCCGGCGCTTGCGGAGTGGATGTTGTTGTCGAGCCTGGGCTGGGTGTTGTCGCTGCGCCTGGAGTTGCCGGCGATCCGGGGGATACCGTAGTCGGGGTGATCGTGGCAGAACCTGGGGGTGTCGGTACTGGTTGAGCTTGGGCGGGCACCGGCTGCGTAATGATGTCGTGACCGAAGATGTAAGCAGTCGTCGCTGCATTTGTCTTGTCGAGAACCCTCTGTCGCAAGTCATCGAGCGGCCAGGTCGCTTCGAGTTGATACTGTTGATACTTCAGAATTGCCAGAGAATCCAGGGGTTCCCAAGGTCTCGGTCTGTAGCCCAGAAGCAAAAACTCGACGGGAAGAGAGTCTTGATGCTCGGATATGTACGAATTGACTCCGCGACTGTACGCATCAAGTAGGGCACGACCTTCTTTTGTCAGCTGTTTGAGTTCGGCTTGACATGTGCGCGTAATGCCGACGGTTCGAGTCAACTTGTCCTGAGCCAAGCAGGTCGAACCAAATATCTCGGAAAGCTCTCCCTTTGCGGTTCTGCGCAGGATGTCCATTTGGAATATGCGTTCTTGCGCGGTTACATATCCTTGCGACACCATCAGGTCTTCATCGGTTGATGCCTCGATATAGGGAATTGCACGAGCGTCAAATTTGACGGCCGCGCCGCCCGAAAGATCGGTGATTGTGACGATTCCATCCATCATTGGCAGGCTGCGCTGAGCAAACCACCACAGTCCGATCGGGCAAATCAGAATGGTTAAAACCAGAAGAAGAGATAGTATCCGCAGCAAGGTGATTCCGATTTTTGTTTCTTTTGGAGTGCACTTGGTTGACTGAACACCCAAATTATAGTTACTCAGTCTGCCGACTTATCGCTGGCTAAGTAGCTGTTTATGAATTTCGTGATGCGATCGCAATCTTGTTCGAGGGCGCCGTAGGAAAGCAGGGCTGGTTCCCAATCTCCAAGCTTGGCAGCCTTTTCGACGGCGAGACTCCACTTGTCAATTTCGGCGGCTCCCATGACTGCGGCCAGTCCCTTCAACTGGTGTGCGGACTGCGCCAACTCCCTCCCATTGCGGGACTTGAGCGAATCATTCATTGACGCCAAAAGCAAAGTGGCTTCTTCTAAGAAGCTTTCAAGCAACTCGCAAAAGCCCTCTTTTCCGTACAAATGTTGCAAGTATGGAATATCAAGGGGTGACTCGTTTAATGCAGCATCTCCCTGTCCTTGAACAATCGGTGTTTCTTGTGTGAGTTCAGTGGCATGTGTGGCGTAGGGCAACCACTTCTTGATCATGCCGACCAACTGCCCAAACGATACCGGTTTGCTCAGGTAGTCATCCATTCCCGCGGCGATGCAATTTTCGCGATCGCCTTCCATGGCACTGGCGGTCATCGCGACAATAGGCACATGCGCGCCTGTAGGCGCCTCTTCTCTGCGAATAGTGAGGGTAGTTTCAAACCCGTCCATTTCCGGCATCTGGCAGTCCATGAGAATCAGTGAGTAGGCGCGCTTGCTAAACGCTTCGATTGCTTCTTTGCCATTTGCTGCGACGTGAACGATTAATCCAAGGCGTTTCAATTGTTTGACTGCCAGTTGCTGCATTATGGTGTTGTCTTCGACCAACAAAACGAGTTTGTCGGAAACTTCAGAGAGCACCTGTCCATCGCGATCGGCTACCTCTTGTGTGGACGATTCCTCTGCTTTTCCTTGCCATTTGTCGAGGGCCTTGAGAAACGCTTCCTTCAAGAAGTCGGCTCGTAGTGGTTTCAATATCGCGTGTGAAAAACCGTAATGTTCTGCATCTTTCAATCGTTCTTTGTCGTCTCGGTTTATGGCGAGCAGAAGTCTGGTGTCACCGGATTTGGTATCGCTTTTTATTGTTTGCGCCAACTCGAAACTGTCGGTATCTTCCTTCCATAAATCGATGATTGCAATCTGATATGGCGACTTCTCGCGCGCGGCGACGCCTAGCAAGTACAATGCTTCGCCGGGTGAATGCGCGCTGTCGACGGACATGCTCCAGTTGGTGGCATAAGCGCTTACAACTTTTATGAGAGTTTCGGAGTTTGAAATGACCAGAATCTTGACTCCGAAAAGTGCCTCGGTGGTTGCAGGAGGCTCCGGTGCCGGTTGAGCGACCGGCGATTCGAGTTGAACGGTAAACCAGAAAACCGATCCTTTATCCACCTCACTTGAAACATCAATCGAACCACTCATCAATTCGACAAGGCGCTTGCAAATCGACAGACCAAGACCTGTTCCACCATACTGTCTTGTGGTTGATCCGTCTGCTTGAACAAATGGTTGAAACAATCTGCGGCGCGCGGCCTCAGAAAGTCCGATACCGGTATCTTCGATCTCAAAGCGCAAAGTAATGTTGGTTGGTGTCTGTGCCGCCAAGAATGCGCGCAGCACGACCTCACCTTCATGAGTGAACTTGATTGCATTGCCTGCAAGATTGACGAGCACCTGGCGGATTCTCACCGGATCGCCTCGCACCAGTTGCGGTACCGCCGGATCGATAAAGGTCATCAAGTTGAGCTTCTTGAATCGCGCCGCCGGAACCAACAAGTCGGCGCTTCCCTCCACAATAGTGGCGACGCTGAAGTCGATTTTCTCCAATTCGATCTTGCCGGCTTCGACTTTAGAGAAGTCTAGAATGTCGTTGATGATGGTCATCAGTGAATGAGCCGACTCCCTCACCGCCGACGCGTAATCGCGCTGCTCGGTATTGAGGTTTGACTCGAGCAGCAGATCGGACATTCCGATGACGGCACTCAAAGGTGTTCTTACTTCATGGGAGATGTTAGCTACGAATTCAGATTTCAGTTTTGATGCTTCCAGAGCCTCGTCGTAAGCGAGTTCTAGTTTCATAGTAAGAAGCTCGAGCTCTTTGTTTACCGCCGCAAGCACGCCGACTCTTTGCTCCAGGCGCTCGTTGAGCTGGCGAATTTCTTCTTCAGCGCGTTTTTGTTCGGTGACGTCGATTAGCAATCCGTTCCAGATGCTGTCACCGTTTTCCAACAGCTCGGGCGACGAAGATGCCTGCACCCATTTTGTTTTTCCCGAGCGGGTTATGAACCGACCCTCGAATCTAAAATCAGAGAGACTTTCAGCAGACTGCACAATGATCGAATCGAGCAATCCTCGATCGTCGGGATGAATACAGTTAAAGACGAGCTCGCTATCATTTACGATTTCTTCTGGCTCATACTCTAAAAACGATCGGCAGCTGTCGCTGATGTATGGAAAAGAGCGGCTTCCATCTTTTCGAAGCAGAAATTGATAGATGACGCCAGGCACGTGACTGGACAGCTGAGCAAGTCTCAACTCGCTTATTCTGAGGGAGTCTTCAGCCAGCTTCTTGGCCGTGATGTCGTATGCAGCTGCATAGATCAACATCTCACCTAAAGTAGCAGTAGCGCTCCATCGAATCCATTTGACTGTTCCATCCTTACAGATATAGCGATTTTCAAAATCGACAACGTCCAGTCCCTGCTGGAGTTTTTCGCCCGCTATGATTGTGCGCGCACGATCGTCGGGGTGAACCAACTCGATATACGGAGTGGCAAGCAATTCCTGCATGCTGTAGCCCAAAAACGAACACCAGTTAGGATTGAGACGTTTGAAATAACCATCAAAACTGGCAATGCACAGAAGGTCTTTAGACAGAGTGAAAAAGATGTTTGCTTCTGCGAGTTCTCTGGTTCGATCCGCAACTCTTCCTTCCAGCTCGCCTTTTATCTCCTGCAGCTCTTCTTCGGTGCGTTTGAGGTCGCTTATGTCTGAGGCGAAAACGATGACTCCAGTGACCTCACCTTTGTGATCTCGATACGGAATCTTATCGGTGCGCACCCAAATCTTTTCACCGGTCGACGTGAGCACTGGCTCGACAATCCCACGTTTTGGCGTTTCAGACTCGATTACTTCGAGATCATCGGCATGATATTTGGCTGCCTCATCCGGATATATTTCGTATGTCGATTTGCCGATCAGATCTTCGGGCAACATGCCGATTGCCTCGGCCGCCAGTTTGTTTACCCATAAGATGCGGTTCTCTTTGTCTTTGTACCAAACCATCGAAGGCGCGGCGTTGAGAATGTCCACAACTGTTGACAGTCCTTCCTCGGCGCTGTTGATGACTTCAAGAGAGAATGTAAATCCCTTTATTGTTGCCTCTTGAGCTGGAACATTGGCACTCTCCAGAGGTGCCACAATGCTCAACTCCCTGACCCAGATCTCATGACCATCGGCATGAAGCAATTTGTACTTAGTTTCGTATCTTTCAGTTTTTGAATCTTTGGCTGCTTGGATTGCTGTCAAGTGAGCCTTGAAATAGGCATCCTTCCAATCAGGATGCACTCTTTCCTCCCACAGACTTGGCTTTTCTAGAAAATCCTTGGCCGAATAGCCGAGCAATTCGCTGACGTTCTCGGAGATAAAAACCATCTTGGAGTCGGCGATGCGGCGTTCCCAAACCACGCCAGGCAATGACTTGACGAGTTCGGACAGCGTTGCCTTGAATTCTCCGGGGCGCCTGACCATAGGCTTCAGTTCAACTCTCCTCTATAAGGATAGTATCTCACCCTAAGCTTAAGTTTCTTATATGCAACGTCGTGATTCGCGCTCCGAAAGTGGTTTAGGATTTTTGGATGCTTTCAAAGAAAGAGCTGGCAGTTATCTTTTCGCTATACCTCGTGTTGAGGCTCCCCTGGATCTTCATGGTACCGATGGTAGAGGCACCGGACGAGTTTGCGCATTTCTGGGTGCTGAAGTTTTTGGCAGAACACATGAGGCTGCCAACCCTCCAAGATGTAGCTGACGGCCTGCCTTCCGCCGTGTACGGAACCATCCCGCAACTCGGCTACATCCCGCATGTTGTGTGTGTGAAGCTGCTACCCTTTTTTGACATCACTATTGCATGCAGATTCGGAAGTCTCGTGATGGGTCTCATCATGATATGGGCCGCTTGGCGCATCGGATACGAGCTTTTCCCGCGCTCTCGTTTATTTGCGCTTTCGGTGCCTTTTGTAATTCTCTTCCACCCGCAAATCGTTTTCGTTCACGCATATGCAAACAGCGATTCAACGACAATGTGTTTGGCCAGCATCATTCTTTTGCTAATTATCAAAATGTTGAAACAAGGACTGAGTTGGAAACAGTCATCAATCGTTGGAGTTTTGGCAGGATGGCTGGCTCTGAGCAAATATTCCGGAACTGCAATTTTTGGTGCAATCGGATTCGGAATTCTAACGGCGGCATGGATCCATTCCTGTTCCATTCTGACCACATTGCTGTGCCTATTGTGCATAGGTGGAGCAATACTGCTGGTCTCGGGCTGGTGGTTTTACAACAGCTGGCTCACCCTCGACGGTGACTTCATGGGAACCAAAACCATGCGCTACATCTGGGCCTCCCAACACGACAAACCACAAGACTTTTACATGACGCCATGGCAGGTAATCAAACAAGTCAGATGGTGGCGCATGACCATTTACAGCTATTGGGCGATGTTTGGCTACATGACGCGGTACATTTTGCGACCACTCTACTTCGGCTATATCGGTTTCATGATTCTTGCAGCAGTTGGCGGAGTCAAAATGTTAGTTCTTTCTTTCAGGAAGGAACAGTCAGGCGCGTCGGAATCAGCAGCAGCGGTGTCCGAAGCTGAAGTCGCAGCCGAAGCCCGAGTCGAAGCCGAAGCCGAAGCCCGAGTCGCAGCCGAAGCCGAAGCCCGAGTCGCAGCCGAATCGTCACAAGTTGTCGTATCATCTAGGCAAAAGTACGTGATGCCTGCTGTTTGGTTGACGATTACTGCTTGTTTTGTCGCGAACCTGCTAGCGATGGTTTGGGCCTCGACAGTCAATCTTGGTGGACCTCAAGGACGCTATCTCATGACCTCGGAAATTCCCATCGCCGCGTTGATCGTAGGTGGAATCTACGGGTGTGGCGGTGAGAAACTTCGAAACCGACTGGTCGTTGCGTTCTTAGTGTTCAACGCGATTGTCTACTTCTACTGCGTTTGTATGCTGTTTCCGATCTACGGATTTCGCCTGAAGACCTATTAGTCGATGGAGATCCCAACGCGTGATCTCGCGGCGCATGATCACGCGACGCGTGGCCATCATATGTGGTGACTCTGCATCATATGTGGTGGCCATGCAGCGCGTGATCACACAGCGCGTGATCACACAGCGCGTGATCACACAGCGCGTGATCACACAGCGCGTGATCACACGGCGCATGATCGCACGGCGCACGATCAATAAGTGACCAGATCGATTTCGGAGACTCCGTCGCGTTTCGAAATCAGAATTTGAGAGGGAAACATCTCTTTGATTTCTGAAATGTGTGTGATTATGATGATTCGCGCGAAATCGTCTTGAATTGACCTGATTGACTTTACGAGACGGTCGCGGCTGACTTCGTCTTGCGATCCAAAACCTTCGTCGATTATAAGCGTTTCCAGCTTGGCGCCCGATCTGCGCGCAAGGAGCCGAGACAAGGCTATGCGCACGGCGAAATTGACTTTGAAGGCTTCGCCTCCGCTGTAGAGTTCGTAGCTTCTTGTTCCAACTTCATCTCCGATTAAAAGGTCTAGAGTTTCGGTAATACCGCCGGTTTTTGTTTTTTGCTGTGTGACCAAGCCAACATGCATCTTGTTGTCTGACAGCCGCGCCAAGATCCGATTGGCTTCGGCTTCGATTTCCGGAATGGCATTTTCGATAATCGCAGCTTGAATGCCTTTTTTTCCAAATGCTTCGGCTAAAAGCGAATAGTCATCGACTTCTGCCCGCAGAGTCGCAAGCTCCTCCTTTTGCGAGTTGAACGCGCCTATTTCATCGACGAGATGTTTCCGTCGCGAGTCCAAAACTGCGTGCTGGGTAGATAGGTTCGACCGCTGCAATTCTTCTTCTGCAACCTGCGGTGCAAGAGACGCTTCGCTGTCTTTCAGATCGGGAAGTCGTGTGAGTTGTTCTTTCCATTGTGCGAGTTCTTTTTGCAAATCTTCGGCAATGGACTTCTTTGATGCAATTTGTTGCTGGTTGGACAGCAAGGACTGTTCTGTCTGTGGGCGTTCTGCAACTGCCTTTTCGAGCGCCCGTTTTCTCTCGGCTGCCGGCAAGAGCGTGTTCAGTTGCTCTCTTAATTGTGAGTGTGCATCTTTGTCATAATCAAGAGCCTTGACCGCGTCTTGAAGCAGTTTGAGTTTTTCTCTGATGTGCACGCCATAAGACTCCCCCTCGAGTTCGTCGTTTATCGCGGTCAGTTGTTTCTGGCGCTCGGGCAGCTCTTCCTCGAGGCGCTTCTGCTCGAGAAGATCGCGCTTGAGCTGGTGATAGCGACTCTCGATGTTTCGTTTCATTCTCAATTGAGATTGAATTGCAGAGTACGCGACTGGATCAAATTCGAGTTTGTGAATTTCGGCTTTGATCGCGATTAGGCTTTCGCGTTCGATCTCCGCGTAGTCGTGGTTGTCGATTCGCTTCAGAAGCATGGCCAGGTCATCGGCAAGCTTGTCTCTGCTTGCACGCGCTCGGCCGATCGCTTCTTTTTTCTCATTGAACTGTCCGATACGCCTGTCTAATTCAGTGCGTTGTCCAAGCGATGTTTTCAAGGTCGAGTAACGTTTGCGCAGTTCTACAAGTTCGTCGGTCAATTGAGTGCGTTTCGTTTCTGCGCGCAAGATTTCGTTTAGGATGTCTTCGATGATGCGCTTGTAGCGCTGAATGACGGCAGCGCGATCGGCAATCGGCGAAGCACATAACGGACAAACCGAAGAGTCTCGATGTTCGTGAAGTTCTTCGAGCTTTTCTTGGTTTTCAGCTTTTCGTCGCTTCAACTCCTCAATCTCGTGATCGATTGATTCGATTTCCGACTTCACCGCCAAGCCGCGCTGTTCCACTAATTCAAACTGTGCTTCCAGTTTGTCCAGTTCTGCCTTTTCTTCCTCCAAGCGCCGCTCTTGCTCTTCCATCAAAAGCTCACTGCCAAGGAGCTCATCGTGTTCTTTAAGAAGAGAGTCCTTTTGTGCTGCTTCTGCTTCGAGCCGAATTTTTACACCAGTGATATCCGAATGCAAATCCTGTGAACGCTGTGTAAGCCGGCTGAAGTCCTCCTGGCGCTTGGCTAGATCGGCTTCTTTTGTCAGAAGATCTTTGTATTCTTGATGATGCGCTTCGATTTTGTCGCGATCGGATACGTCGTTTGCGATTCTCAGCATTTGCTCTTCGAGCTTTGCGACGCGCTCTTTCTCGTGTTCGAGCTCGACTTCCAGCCTGCTTCTGAGTGTCGCGAGCTCGGACTGAAATCTCAGTCGCTGCTCGAAAAACTCGCGTATTTTTTCAGACTTTCCATCTTGTTCATCCAGTTCTTTGCGAACGCGATCGTACTGCTCAACTTCATGGCTAATCTTTTGTTCGTCGTCGATTAGTGATGTGAGTTCTTCCATGCGCCTTTGAAGCTCTGCCTGGCGAATCTCCAGGTTGTGCAGGTCGTCGCTGATGTGCGCAAGCTGCTGTTCGCCGGCGCTTGATTTCTCCTCCAGCATCGCCAGAGATTGCACCTGCGCGCTCACTTCATCGAGTTGTGCCCTCAAACTAGCGGCGCGCTGCTCAACCGTTTGAAGTTGCGATTGCGTTTCGAGCAGTCGCGCTTCCGCTTCCGCGAGCTGCCTTTCTGATTCAGGCAGTTCAGACAAAAGCGCACCTAACAGATCCACCCTAGATTTGATTTCGCGAACCTTCTCTCGGCATTGTTCCTGCAATTGATCGAAATAGGACAGCCCAAGAATTTCCGAAAGCACATGTTTTCGCTCTTGTGGGGTGCGTGTCGTAAACTCGTCTGCTTTTCCCTGCTTGAGGTAGGCGCTGTTCAAAAAGGTGTCGTAATCCATGCGCAGAAGATCCACGAGGTGCTTTTGAGTCTCTTTTATCGCAGGGGAGGTCAAACTCTTCCAGCGCGCCTCGGTTGACTCGGCCATGACCTTGATCGTCTTTTTGCCGACCGGCGGTGCCTCGAGCGAAACGGCAGTTTGATGCGTGGAAGCGCCGGACAACGATGCTTGTAAATCGGGCAAATCGCAATCGGCGTCACAGCAAGGGTCTTCAATCTCGATGACGTCGTCGGTCAGAAGAACCTGCAACTCCAAGGTGCTCTTGGCCGTGATCTTCTGCCCGCGCCCGGTGTGTTTTTGTCGAGATCGGCGTGCGCGGTAGGTTCGACCCTCGTGAAAGAAAGTCAAGTCGACCCACATTTCCTTTTGCCCCAGCCTCATGAGCTCATCTGATGAGGCGCGGGCGGACTCCCACAAAGTCCACGTCACCGCATCGAGCAAAGCCGATTTCCCGGCGCCGTTGGAACCGCAAAGGCAAGCAACTCTCACCGCGCTCAAATCGAGCTTTGAGTCGGCGTAGCTCATGAAATTGTGCAGATGTATGGATTCGAGTATCACAACGTATATACGCGCCTGCTAAAAGGAGTATGCGAAATATGGCTATAGCTGCGCTTCTTATAGGCGCTCTTTGAGTATTATAAGCGGTGGGGAGAGCTATGATATAAGGCCTAAATAAGCCCATCGTTGGTTAATTTTCGAGAGTACTTTTCCATTTATCAAAACTATGTAGCACTGGCGTTTTTCCTTTCAGGGTTTGCCGCACTCACCTGCGAGATTGTGTGGCAGCGATCATTGGTGCGTGTCACCGGCGCCACGCTTACAGCAACTGCCTGCACCCTTGCAATCTTCATGGCCTGGATGGCGATTGGTTCGGCAGTTGGTGGGAGGCTTTTGAAGGAACGCAAAGATGCATTGAAAATCTATTGTGTTCTTGAACTTGTGCTTGGTGTTTCGGCGGTGGCAAGTATCTTCTTGTTGTCGAGTCAATGTCCCTTGTGGTACTCGCTCGAGAGCGCAGACATGGTTGTTCGCTCAGAGCAAGTGTTTCTGACGGTCATGGCTATTTTGATGGTTCCCACCATGTGCATGGGGGCAACCTTTCCTGCGCTTGCAAGATTTGCAGAGCTTTATGTTGAACACCCTGCTGCGGAGCTGTCCAAGCTCTATGCGGTTAACCTTGCCGGTGCAGTGGCCGGAACTATATGCAGTGGCTTTATTCTTTTGCCTCTGCTGGGAATCACAAATACCGTAATCTGCTCGGCGGTATTGAATCTGGTGGCAGCTGCATGCGCCTACGCGGCGATGAATAAGTGTCAGAGCATGAATGTTAAACAACTTCCAGAACAGGGAAAGAGCGGTGACGGCGCCGGGTTGTTTTCGATTGTCTACTTGATGTCTGTCGTGCTGGTCACCTCTACCATATCAATGGGTTTGGAAGTGATTTGGACGCGCTACTTTTCGTTGCTGATTGGTGCATCGATTTATTCGGTTGCAAGCGTTCTTGCCGCAGTACTTGTAGGTCTGATGATCGGTGCCTGGTTGGCAAAGCGATTGATCGAATCGCCAATGAGCACTGAGCTTTTAATCTCTCTGTCACTCGTAGGAGCATTTGCTTGCCTCTTCGTTTTTCTGGATTTTGAGTGGCCGATTCTCTTGATGGCTGAAGAACTCTGCACATGGTTGAAAGGCAATTTAAGCAGCTTTTCTGCCATGCTCGGCTCGAGAATGTTCATTGTGGCGGTGGCGGCAATGGTGCCTGCCATGTTTTTGGGAATCATCTTTCCGTTGGTGATTGGCAGGCTCAAAGACAAGCCGGTTACTGCTGATGCCGGAAAGCTCTATGCAGCAAGTGTTGTCGGTTCTGTTTGTGGACCGCTTCTAGCCGGCTTTTATGCGATTCCGTATTTTCAGGAAGTCTCCGAGAGTGGCATTCATTCCAGTCTGCAAGCGGCTGCGTTAGCGCTTTTTGCTCTGTGCCTGTTAAGTGCAGTGGTTGTGCCGAGAGACAAGGGCTCCGCACTCAAAACTCTCATCGCCGTCGCCTTAGTAATGCTGGCTGCCACCTACTTCATATCGAATCTCCTGCTTGCGCCTCACGTGAGGATGAGTGAGTTTGCCAGAAGCGGATACGCTTTTGTAGACCCGCATTTGAAGAGGGGCTCGCAGGTGATGTCCATGTACAAAACAGGGGAGAAAATTGCATTTTACAAAGAAGGAAAAAACACCACTGTGACTGTCGGAGTGCGACCCGATGTAAATCTCATTTATCTCAAAAATGATGGAAAGACAGAGGCGTCGCTCCCTTTGGACGTGACCAGACCCTCGCCGGCAAGCGACTGGCCGACGCAGATATTGTTGGGTGCGATTCCAAGTTTGTTTGCTCCCAAGTTGGATAACGTGCTTTTGATCGGGTTAGGGACTGGTGCAACACTTCATTCACTGGTGCAGACATCGGCGACGAAACATGTCGATGTCGCTGAGTTGGAGTCGGCTGTCGTTGATGCAGCAGCTTTCTTCACAAAAGCGACAAATAATGTTCTGCAAGATCCCCGAGTTAGCCTCAAGGTTGCTGATGGAAGAAACGTTCTTGCTGCGTCGTCGCAAAAATATGACGTTATCGTGTCCCAACCTGCCGAACCCTGGGTAGCCGGCGCCACGGATCTGTATAGTCGAGACTTTTGGCGGCTTGCCAAGTCCAGACTCTCGGACAAAGGCGTCTTTTGCCAATGGTTGCAGCTTTACTCAATCGACTCGAAGAATCTAGGAGTCTTGTGTCGCACATTTGCATCGGTGTTTCCCAATGTCTATATCTTCCAGCCGGACCGTGCCGGTGAAATCATATTGGTTGGGTTTGCAAACAGTGAAGCACCGAACCTGTCAATTGCGAAACAGCGAATGAGCGAAAGTGTGACGCGGCTTGAATTGCTGAAGATGAATATATCGACGTTGGAAGACTTTCTCTCAACTTGCAAGGCAGATCCAGCGGCTGTCGAAAGGCTATGCAAAGATCTTGCAGTCGCAACCGCTGGCAGTGGCATCATCACCGATGACAATGTGTCGCTCGAATACGAACTGCCATATTTGATTTTCGACCAAGGCAGGCTCTTGGAGAGTAATCTCGAGGCGATCAACAAGCTGAACAGCAAACCGTTTTCAAATGTCGAGCCGGCCGTGCCGAGCCAGACTTTGGAAGCGAACTCATGGTTGCGATCTGACGAAGTTGTCGACGATGCAGAGTTGAAAGTAATGGAGGCAAGGTTGTCTCACGAGATTGCACGAAACCCGTTTTCGCTCAAAGCGAAGATTGCAAAGGCGTTTGTAGCCGGTCAAATGGAAAACTACAAGGCCGCGCTGCAAGAATCTTCTGACGTCGTAAACTTGTCGCCTTCCAATTTTGAGGGTCGAGTCGCTTTTGCAAAAGCATTTTATGCTCTTGGTGATGTAGATAATGCTTTGCTCCAGATAAGACTGGCAAGTTGGGCAAAGCCATCAAGTTCCTTCCCGTTTATGTTCGTTGCGGCGCACTTCGCCAAACGTGGAAAGTTTGACCAGGCCCTCGAAAACTATAAAAAGACTCCGTATTACACGTTTGATATGAGTGCTCGACCACAGTCGCAAAAAGACTTGCCGAATTACGACATGTCTGCCAAGCAAGCGGAATCGCTAGCCATCATTCTGTTTGACGGGCTCAAAAAAACGGACGAAGCGCAAAAGCACAGAGCCGCTTTCAAACTATGTAACAACGGCATTGAGCCCACGGCTCAAGCAATAGACGACGCACTGGCTAAAATTCTCACCTTCTGATTACGCCATTTTTTTGTCGGCATTTTGAATTCCGTTGGACAGCGTCGGCGGTGAGCTAAGACGCCTCGACAAGCTGGCACGTGCTCTGTGACACACGTAAGGATTGGAGTCTTCAAGCAGTCGCTCGAGATACTCGTTGGGTGTCTTTGGGCTTTCTGCAAGACTGTATCTAATATCAGGATTCTCGTCATCGATCAGTCTGTCGAGAATGTGATTGGGCAGGGAGGTCCGCTCGCAAAGCGCAATTCGCACTTCCGGGTGTGAATCTTTGCTCAACCAAATGAGGACGTCCTCAGGTGTAAGGGGATGTTCGCAAATGCGTGCCCGCACGAGATGATGCTCATGCGTTGCGTATTGCTTTATAGTCTCGACTTCAAGATCTTCTCTTGCTGCCAGAAAGTATTCTTCAGGTCTAGCCACTTTCCTCGTATTTGCCTCGTATTGCACGACGAGAGAAGGACATTTCTTCCCACTTACTGGAAAGTGCTGCCGACAAAGCCTCCACATTCGATCAAAGAACACATAACGGTGCTTGTCAATTCGCCCCAGCAGATAAAAGTGTAGAGTTTTCCATATACTCCTATAATGTAAAAGAAAGACCTGAGTCCGAAATCGTTCAGCCGACGGGCGGAAGACGTAGTTCGGTGTTGTAAAGGGAAGAAAATGAGCTTCCGAATTCTTTTGGTGGAAGACAGCCCAACCCAGCTTCTGACAATCAAGCGAACGTTAGAGTCTGAGGAGTATGTGGTGCTTGAGGCAAGGCATGGGGCCGAAGGGTTGGCGCGCGCTTACAACGAGTTGCCGGATCTAATCATCTCCGATGTTGTAATGTCCGGAATCAATGGGTATCAGTTGTGCCGGCTGGTGAAGAGCGATCCTGAGCTTTCGTCGACGCCGATTATTCTTTTGACCAAACTCGATGGATCGATCGACAGATTTTGGGGAATGAAGTCAGGCGCTGACCGCTACATTCCAAAAGAACCAGGATTCCCGAGCTTGCTGAAAGCGGTTCGCGAAATGCTGGAGGAATCGACGCTGCAGCCGCGCCTGAGACTGATTGGCGAGGTCGGCAAAAGCCCCACGCCGGAAGAGATTAACGGCAGGCTCAATCAGCTGCTGGAAAGGCTCTTGTTTGAAGCCACTATTGTTGATGAGGTTCGTAAAATCGGCGATGACATACTTGATATAGACATCATCTCCGAGAAACTTTTTGCTCTTCTAAATTCAGTGTTGAGCTATCAATCTTGTGCGATCGTCGTCAATCAAGGTTCTTCGTCTGTTCTGAAGTTGGACGCGGCAAAAGACGCTCAACAGCAGTCACTCAAATCGTATGTGGCAAAGGTCGCGTTACAGCTTGGGCTGCCGCCATTCAGAGAAGAGGTCGGTAAAGGCGCGTTCATGCCGGACAATGCATTGACGCAGCCGATAGACTTGTCTGGAATGCGCCTTGGGCTGCTCGTGGTAATTCCTTACCCGCACCAGGGCTTTAAGCCTGGTGACCAGAAAGTGGTGCGCTTGATAGGTGAGCAACTTTCGGTTGTGCTCAGGCTATATCAGTCATTGACGCTTAGAGAAAACGCAGTTATCTAGCTCTTTCGCTTGTGATGCTTGCCTGACTTGCCTGCATCGGAGTCCGATATCGAATGTTTAGAGTCGGAGTCCGAATCCTCTTCGGCCGAGGACTCATCATCGGCGGCGGTTTCTTCTAGTGTCGCATGTGGTGGCGGTGCGTCAAGTGTCGGATCAGGGAAAGTAGTAGTCGTAGTCGGCGGGGATTTCTCGTCTTGAGTGGTATCATCGGCGATGGCGGCATCTGCTTCGTCGTGAGGCGGCTCGAAGTTGTCTACGGCATCTTCTTGCTGTGTCTCTGGCTTCTCATCGTCTTTCTTGGGGAATACTTGCCATTCCGAATCATCGGTTCTTACATGTGGGCGATCGATGTGAATCTTACCCGTAGATTCTTGGGTCGCGCGCGAGTGGGTTGATGGCGATGCATCGCTGGCGGTGGCGTCTCCTTTGGGAGGGTGCGCATCGAAAGTCTCGTCGTGACTCGACTCTTCGGTGGTAGGCTGAACTTCTTGCGCCTGTTTTTCGTCAGCGTTCGTGTCTTCCGATTGCTTGTCTTCCCCGGGTCCAGTAGTAGTATCGGATTTGATGGCGGGTATGTCTGTAGAGCTGTCGGTTTCTTTCACCGAACCCACCGCAATCTGGTGCGATCCCGAAGCTTCGAATGCATCGAGACCGGCTGCAGCACGGGCTTCTTTTGCTTTGCTCAACTTTTCTGATTCTAGTTCGAAGTCGATGTTGAGCTTCAGGCGCTCAGACGTCTTCATAGAACTTCTCGTGGGTGGTGGTTCTGCAATCGGCAGGTCGGGATCAGTTATTTTTTGCGACAAGCTGACGCGAGGATCGACTTCGGCAGCAGGTTGTGTTTCAGGAGAAGCGGCTTCTGAAGCTTGCTGCTCAGAAGCTGACGAAGCTGGCGGATCTGTCTGCGAAGTATCCACCGTTATGCGCAATTCCTCCTTCGTTGGCCGTGATTCTGTTTTCACGGAGTCGGGTTCAGGCTCCAGCGAAGCGCTCGACTTGCTGGAAGAGGCCGTCTCCAATGCAGCCGCTTCATCTGCTGGTTTCTTTTGCGCCTCGTCTTCCGTCAAGGTGGCGATATCGAGTGCAGTCAACTCCGCTTGAATGCCTGCAATCAATGACCTGAGCGATGACTTTCCGCCGCCGGCCGCTGAGGGTTCGGATTCTGCGAAGTCTGTCACGCCATCAATCAATACGGAACCCATGGATTTTTGTGGTGGCGCCGGTGGTGGCGTCGGCGGTTCCACCGAAGGCAGGTGCACGCGCTCTGGTTCGCTCCAGTCGAGTTGATCTTTCCAGCTCGGAATGGCGTTTCCCAACTCCAAAGAAGTCACTTCCTCCTTGCCGTCAGAAGTTTGACCGACGATTTCGATACGCTCAGGCGGTGGTCCCGGATTTACTCCAAACTGGGTAGATGCCGTTGCTGCATAGATTTCGCGCTGACTCACATATCCAAGGACAACCAGGCTCTCTGACAGTTCCTTCCCCTCTTTGCGCTTCATCTCCATGGCTGTCTGGAATTGAACGACCGTTATAACGCCGGAGCGCAACAGTTTTTGTCCTAGAAGCACAGTGTTGAGATCGTCTTCTTCGATAAACCCTTGCTTCACAAGAAATGCACCAAACATCATCTCGGGCATCGCTTTGTGCATGTCTGCGGCAATTTCGAGTTCGGTGGGCTCCAACAGCCCCGCGCAAAGCAGCAGCTCTCCAATTCTCAGTGGAGTGCGATTAGATGGTCCGCCCTGGCTTGCATCTTCAGGTGCCTGTGGAATGATTTCATCAAGAATTCCGCGCAGTCCAATGGCGCGCAAATCGCAGTCGGTACGTGTCACCGGATCGGTCAAGATGTCGTGCGCGATCCACAAGAACTGCAGCTTGCGAAGCGCCTTGTGGCGTTCTTTGCGGTCGGTGATTTTCGCTTCCATTACCAATAGGGCGCGCACTTTTCGCAAGAAGTTTCTGTGAATTTCTTCGAACGACGACACCTGGGCGACATCAAGCAGCTCATAAACCGCAAGCGGTGTCGTGACTTGCGAAGCGAAGCCTTCATCGGGCCCTATCTGTAACCACGGGTTGGGTGGCGGCTCGATAAACTCCTCGGTTCGACGGCGAGAGAGAGCTTGCACTGGTGCGGCGGGCGGTTGCACCTGTGTGGGCGGCAATGTCTCCACCGTTGATGCATCGTACTCGGCTGCCGGGGGCTCGTTAGTCTCAACGCCGGGCGCTTCATCGACCTGTGGCTCTTCACCTTCCTCCTTGGCTTCCGGCGCGGCCAGTTCGGATTCGGATTCTTCTTGCTGCCCATCTTTAGATTCTTCGGCTTCTTTGGCTGATTCGTCAGCCTCCGCTGCGTCTTCGGCAGCTTGCCCGTCTAACGGTTCTCCCGTTTCGCTGTCCAAAGTTGGAATGGTGATGTTTTCTGAGCTCAAGCGCTTTTTGGCATCGCCGTTGCCCAGATCGGGCTTGTGTCCGGATTTGAGAAGCAAAAAGAGCTGGCGATGCGCCAGGCTGACTCCCTCGACATCTCCTCGTTCGAAGCTCTGTTTAAGCGCGGCTGACAAGACGCGACTTTCCAGATCGAGGCGCGCTTTTGAGTCGCCTCGCTCTACAACATCTGTTCGAATCTCGCGTGGGTTCATACTCCGGATATTAAGAACCGCCTGTTTTGGAGATTTTAATCACCTGGGTGCCTAAGTTATAGACACTTTTGGCTAGTGTCTTTGGGATCATTATTCCCGGACTACTCGTGCTCAATAGAGCAATAGATATATTTTCACAAGAAATTTGAAGATAAGTGTTTTATTTCAGACTACTTACAGCTAAATCACGGCTCAAGTCATTACTCTTCGTGGATTAAGCCCATCTGGCGGCGTTTTAGCCACTAACAGAAAGTTGGAAACAATTGACAAATTCTTCAGCAGACATTCTTGCCAAGCTTCAAGAGGATGCCGCACATCTTGGCGTCGATCTTTCGGCTGCACGGCTGGATGAGATAAATGCCTTTTGGCAACTGCTTTTCGACTACAACAGCCACACTAATCTGGTGGCCCGTGCGGACATCGCAACTGTAATGTCGGATCACGTCCTGGACTCCTTGACTCTTGTGAAGCCTATTTTGGATTTGCAAGCCAAAAGCCGGTCTTCGCCACTGAAACTGATAGATATCGGCGCCGGTGCCGGATTTCCCGGATTGATTCTGGCCATTTCGCTTCCGGAGCTTCAGTTGACGCTGGTTGAGCCGATTGGGAAAAAGGCAAGATTTCTTCAATCTGTTGTGGATTGCGTCGAGGGGCTTGCCGAAAGAGTCGAAGTGAAGATGGATCGCGCCGAAGACCTGGCTAGAACCGATTTACGAGGGGGGTTCGATTTTGCCACTGCCCGTGCAGTCGGTCCCCTTGCGATGACAGTCGAGTTGGCGCTGCCGTTTCTTCGAGTCGGCGGCAGTTTCTTGGCGCAAAAAACGGTCAGGCAGCTCGATGAAGACATGAAGGCTGGACTAGACCAAATCTCAAAACTGGGAGGAACGCACAAAGAGACGATCTTTATTGACAGTTCAATTTTGCGAAAGGAGCATGCAGTGTTGGTTATCGAAAAGGCCAAGGAAACACCTGATACTTATCCCCGCACCTGGTCGGCGATCAAGCGTGAGAACCAGCGATGACTTTGGTCTAACCCTAGATGTTTACAGCCTCTTCGGGCTTGTCTTCCACGTCTTGCACCAACCAGCCCTCTGCTGAAGCCTGCAGTTTTGCTTTGTTCCAGCCATTGTCTGCTGTCAGCTTCAACAAGCGTCGTCTGCTGCCGAAGATGTATTGTGCCCTATTGATGAGCGAAGTAATGTCGACATAGTCATGCGCGAAGATGATATTGTCGAGGTGTCGATACCACGAATCGCCCACAGGCACGACGATATCGGCGACCATATCGCCGACCGACAACTCTTCGCGTGGGCGTTGCGCGCGCGCCGGCCAAGAAATCATGTACTTCTTCATGTCGAAGCCAAGACATTCGACGTGCCCGTAGTAGGGAATGGTTTCTTCGTGAATCTGGAATCCATCCTCATCGTAGTGCCGTATTTCGTCTTGCCAGGCTTCGCGAAGCACTTCCGAGACGGTGGCCAAATGAGGCTCCAGGCGCCACATTTGTGATGACGGCAGATAAGACTTCGACGGTTTGAAATCCCAAGAATCTTCCTGATAAGTCAGCTCGTACTGGTGTGTGTGTGCCCATGACGTCATCAGCACGCTCGTCCAAATGTTGTTTTCTTTGTAAACCTTGGCGTAGCTGCCTTTAAACCACTCTTGCCACTCTTCGAACGAGTCGTATTGACCCGATCGTTTGGTCAATCCCTCGCGCCACTCACGCTCGTCGGCATGCGGGTCTTCGGCGTGGAAAAACTCTTCCCAGTAAGCGGTGACTATGGCAGGTTCGAGTATGGCTGGGTCTGGTTTGCCGATAAGTTCTTCCCAGAGTTCTTGACAGACTCTGAGAGATTCTTCGCAGCGTGAATAAGGGTTCGAGTCCTTCAGTTCGTCACTGTGTCGAACGTGATCTATGCCTGCTCTGATTAGCAAAGCTGGAAGCATGAATGAGCGACTGTTTCCTTTCTTCCCGCGACAATTTGACCAACGATAAGAATACTAAACCACTGAGGAGCAATTTGTAAGTGGCTAATGACATGCCAATGCTCTGGGTTGTCTGTCTGTTTTCTCGATTAGCCGAGCAAACCACTTTATCGGCTGCTCAAACTCCGCATCTTCTTCATAGTCCGCCAAACGTCTATCCAGTCGTTGACTCCAACAAGAGTCACCACTAATGCCGGGTTCGTTGAATCTCACTTTGATTCCCAAGAGATCGGTAATCATCAAAACGCACAGCCAAGCCTTCGATTCAAGCAGCGCTTTGAGCAAAGCGTGATGCACCTCTTGCGTAAAGACGAGCGGCGGGTTGTTTTCATCGAGTCCCAAAAACTTCATGAGGCGCTGCATTTCCTGCCAACCGTTGTGACCGTCGGGACCATGCCACCATAGCACTAGATTTTCGTAAAACGTGATAAGAGGCTGATGATCGTGGGTGGCATAGGTTGCCAAAGTCAAAGCCGGAATTGTTTCTTTTGCTTTGAATGCCGGCCCGAATTCGTCGGCAAACAATGGAATCGTAAATCCTGCAATTCCCATTTCCTTCAAAAGCGGACGCACGTAAGACGGCACCATACCTAAATCTTCAGCGACTACCGCAATGTGATCGACGTCCTGCAAAATGTTTTCGAGAAGTGCTTTTCCTTCCTTGCAATTTAAATCTGCGTTTTTCTTTGGTTCGTCAGGGCGCGGAACAAACTGCGGAAGGTCGCCGCCGGTAAGCTCTTCTGCTTCCTCTTCAGTCAGATCGGCAAACTCTTCATTACGCTCAGGAATCCAGGGAAACGAATAGACCCTGAAAAATCCAAGCACGTGATCGATGCGAAAGATGGGGAAGAACTCCACTACATGGCTGACTCGTTGGCGCCACCATTCGAACTTCTGTTCGTAGTGTTTCTTCCATCGGTAAATTGGAATGCCCCAGTTTTGCCCCCACATCTGAGTGAACTTGTCGCCTTGGAAAAGCCGCTCAGGAGGCGCTCCACCAGACCATTCCACATCGAAAAGTTCACGGTCGGCCCAGACATCCGCACTGTATCGACTGACACCAAATGGAATATCACCCATTAATTTGATTGAATGTTTGTCGGCTTCTTTTTTGACCGTTCGCCACTGCGTAAATGCTACCCACTGCACGTAAGTCCAAAAGTCCCTGCGTTTCAAAAGCCGCTCTTTTTCCTTGCTGTTTGCCATCCATTTTTCTGCGTCTGCCGGCGACTGCAAGTCTTTTTCCCACGTGGTCCAACACGCATTGCCGTCGTGCTCATCAACCAGAACGCGAAAGATTGTGTAGTCATGAAGCCAGTTTTTCTCGTGCAGCTTGAAGGCCTCAAACTCTTCGACGTGCTTCGCGCCCCCTCTAAAGTTCGATGCGAAATTTTTGCTTTCGAAGTTTTCGAATGCTTTTTCCAAGAGTTTCGTTTTTAGTTGTTTCACGATTGGATAGTTGATGGGGCCAGTGTTTAGCGACTCGACAATCGATACTTCTGCAACTTCCGCCAACCCTTCCTCTGTAAGACCTGGCACCATATCAGGTGTCATAGTCAATAGCACCGGGTCTAGTGCTACGGAGCTGAGCGCATTGTATGGGCTGTTGTCGCCGCCTGTTTCGTTAATCGGAAGAATTTGCAAGACGCCTATCTTGTTGCGTGCACAAAACTCGATCGCTTCAATCACGCACTGCGTGTCGCCGATGCCCAGATCTCCCCGCCTTCGCAACGCAAAGACCGGAACAAGGATGCCAGCCAGCTTTTCAGAGACATCGATGCTCATTTTCAAACTCCCAGTCTTGCAAAGACATGATCGACATTCTTCAGATAGCGATTTGCGTCAAGACACTCTTCAATCTCTTCCTTCGTCAAAAGCTCGAGAATTTTGCTGTCGCTGAAGAGATTTTGCCGGAAGTTTCCGTTGTCTTTGTTCCAAGCTTTCATTGCGTTCGATTGAACGAGCTTGTAGGAGTCTTCTCTGCTCAACCCCTTGTCTATCAGTTTCAACATCACAGCTTGGGAGAAAATCACACCGCCGAAAACATCCATATTGTTTTTCATGTTTTCGGGATAGACAACCAGGTCTTTCACTATGGATGTGAAACGCACGAGCATGTAGTGAATCAATATGGTTGAGTCGGGCAGAATAATTCTCTCTACCGAACTGTGGCTAATGTCGCGTTCGTGCCATAGAGGAATGTTCTCCAACGCGGCAATCGAATTTGCTCTCAATACTCGCGCCAGTCCTGAGATGTTTTCGCTGCCAACGGGATTGCGTTTGTGCGGCATGGCGGAAGAACCTTTTTGACCTTCTTTGAACGGTTCTTCCGCTTCCAAAAGATCTGTCTTTTGAAGATGTCGAATTTCGGTTGCGAACTTATCCAAGCTGCTGCCGATTAGTGCGAGCGTAAAAATGAACTGCGCATGCCTATCTCGTTGAATAATTTGAGTTGATATCGGAGCCGGCGACAGCTTCAACTCTTTGCACGTCAACTCTTCGACTTGCGGCGAAATATTTGCAAATGTTCCGACCGGACCACTCATCTGACCGACGGAGATCATCTCTATTGCTTGGTCCAGGCGAATTTGATGTCGTCTTACTTCTTCCAACCAAACAGCTAATTTGAATCCGAATGTGGTTGGTTCGGCGTGAATGCCGTGCGAGCGGCCGATGGTGACAGTGTATTTGTGTTTCTTCACCTGATGGAGAATTGCATCGTGAAGATTCTGCAGCGCTGCTTTGATCATTTCAGCAGCTTTGCGCATCTGCAACGCAAGGGCAGTATCGATCACGTCAGAGCTGGTGAGTCCCATGTGAATGAATCGTGACATTTCACCCACATTTTCATTGACGTTTGTCAAAAAAGCGATGACGTCGTGCTTGACCTCTTCTTCAATTTCTTTGATGCGCTCGACGTCGAACTTGGCTTTCTTCTTTATCTCGATAACAGCCTCTGGCGGAATTCGGCCTAGTTGAGCTTGTGCCTCGCAGACTGCGATTTCAACTTCCAGCCATGTCTGAAACTTGGCTTCATCAGACCAAAGTGCACCCATTTCCGGTCTTGTGTAACGTTCGATCATTTTTTGTTTCGTGACCCAAAAAGAAACGCGCCAGTATGCGGCTTTTAAGCCACAGACTTGCTAATTCTACAATAAATTCTTTCTTCTATTGAGCACGCTCTATAATGTACTGTCGGAACCCGCAATCAAGCGGAATGTCATTAGCATGGCCCGCAAAAAGAGGATGTCCAAAGTGAAAATATTGGTGCCAGTTGATGTGACGCAAAAGCACGATGGTCTTGTCGCCCAGTTGAGCCGCATTTTGCCTCTGTCCGAGTCAGATGTTCGACTTCTGTTTGTGAGGGAAGAACTCCCCTCGTACGAAAGCTTACTGTCCAGCATGGCGGACTTTCCGGAAGATTGGTTCAATCAAATTGAGCAGAAGGCTCACAATGTTCTCTATGAAATCAAGAACGAGCTAAAATCTCTGGTCAAGAGCGTCGAAGCGGAGATTGTTTCGGGGCCGACGGCATTAATGATTGAAACCGTTGCCAGAGATGGCAATTACGACATTACCGCAGTCACCCCTCAACAACACTCGAAGCTGCATCAACTATTTTCTCGTAGCGTTTCGCTAAACGTAGCCAAGCACGGCATTGGTACGATCGTGCTACTGCACGAAGCGCGCCACGACAAGGGGCCCTTAAGAGTCGTCATTGGCGTCGACGGGTCTCGTGCGTCTTCCCATGCTCTTGATATGGTGCATAAGCAACTTGGGTTAGAAAAAGCTTTAGTACATTTGGTGCACGTTGTTACCGTCGCGCCCATTCTTACACTCGTTTCACCGGTGACGTTCATTGGGGCGTTGCAGGAAAAGTTAATGCTTGAAGGTGAAACATATCTGGCAACAGCCAAAAATCAGCTGGCAAAACTCGGCGTAAAGAATGTAGAAGTCTCGCTCAAATCAGGAGATGCAGCTACAGAACTAAATTCGGTGGCAAATAATCTGGAGGCAGATCTCATTGTTGTAGGTGCACTTGGTCATGGCGCGGTTCAACACTTCCTTCTGGGCAGCGTTTCTAAGGCGGTGGCATTGCACGCATCATGCTCGGTGGCTGTAGTGAGAGAACCGAAAACTCGCTGAGGTGAGTAACAACCAGATGAATCGCTTGAGTGTTATGCTGCTGTTTCGTTTTCGTGTCTGCGCTTCTATTTGTGCCGTCATTTTGATTGCGATCGGGACTTTCTCTTCGCCTGCATTTGCTCAGCTCGAGGAGATGGGCAGCCTCATGCAGGAACAAGCCAAAGAGAAAGAAGAATTGGATAGCATGAAGCAGGAGATGAACGAAATCAAATCGACCATCAACAGCGCTACCCAGCAAATGGATCAGCTGCGTGAAACCATCCAACCAGGCAAGATTCATGAGGTTCACTTATTTGCCAGAGAAGCGATGTGCGAAGTGGTAAGTGGTGTGAAAATCAACTGCATGACTTACAACGGCAGATTGCCTGGCCCACCAATTCGAGTGCAAGAAGGCGAGATTGTCAGAATCGTTTTGCACAATCAATTAAAGGTGCCTACCAGCCTGCATCTGCATGGGCTAATCGCGCCGCACAACGTTGATGGTCTGCCGAAAAAAGATCAAGGCATTGTTAAGCCCGGAGAATCATACGCCTATCAATTTCAGGCAATGCAGCCAGGCACATATTGGTACCACCCGCAAATAATTCATCAAGAGCAACGTGTAAGCGGCATGTACGGAGCTTTAATCGTTGATCCCAAATTCGTCTCCAAACAAGTCGACAAAGATATGGTTTTTCTTTTGGGTTGCCTTCGCGCACCGGCGGTGGTGAAAACTGTGACTTCGCAGACTCTGCCGAAAGCAGGAGCTGCCGGTGCGCCGGCTCGTCCTGTTGCTTCGCCGGCGCTAACTTACTATTTGGTAAATGGAAATTCCGCCCCTTCCATTCCGCCCCTTGAGTTGAAAAAAGGCGAGAGAGTGAAGCTCAGAGTAATAAACGCCGGGCAAGAAGCCGTCCCCTTGCACATCACCGGTCATCGATTTAGGGTCTCCGGAATAAATGGAGGCGACCCGCTGGAGCCGCATGTCTTGCGGGATACCATTTCGATCGGACCATCAGAGCGTGTCGATCTGGAATTCGTGGCAGACAATCCGGGCGTTTGGTCTTTGGCGTCTGAACTGGTTGATCAAGCAACCACCGACGGCAAATTCCCCGGAGGAATTGCATGCGTGGTTAGATACGACAGTTTTTGATCTTTGCGTCGCATGATCTCGCGTCGCATGATCTCGCGTCGCGAGATCATACATTTCGAGGCCCTATCTACGAGCCTTCGAGGCAATATCTACGAGCCTTCGCGGCAGCGCTCTAAGGCGTTGTTTACCTTGTCGCGCGAAAGTCCGGTGTGGCTGCAAAACGCATTCCAACCCACCTCGATTACTTCTTCCCAACAGCTGAAGAAAATATCCTGATTTAGGTATCCTTGGCCCATCTCGTACGAATAGTCGGCGATTATCGCCTTCGCCATGTCATGCTGAATCATATGTTGAAGATCAAACCATTGCTCTTCCAGTGCCAGCTCGAATAGCGTCTTCAGAAACTCTTCCTGACAATAGCGAACCTTTGCAAGTTGTTTTAGCCGCTCGTCCATTGGTTTCTCCGATGCTTACGGTGCATTTCTTTTGTATATGCACTTGGCTGATCGTCTGAATGGGCCTGGGTTTATGCTATTCATAAGCTACCATAAGATTTGTTAAGGGGCGTACTTTCGCTAGAAATTTCATGTTTTAGGTCACGCGTCTAAGTCCGGCAAGCCACGTATAATGTGCTTTATAGCTGACGGGCGCCTGATTTGAGTGCCACACTAAACGAATCGTGACTAATTTCTTTTATCGAAACTTGAAAAAGCACTATCCGACTGTCGAGTCGGCCAAGGGTGTATGGATTCGCGACACAGACGGTAAAGAGTATCTCGATGGATGCAGCGGTGCGGTGGCCTCGAACATCGGACACGGCGTTTCAGAAGTAAATGAAGCAATTCAAGATCAACTTTCAAAAGTTGCGTTTGCGCACACATCGCAATTCGTATCAGAGCCCGCATTGGCTCTGGCTGAACACATAGCGACGTTGCGGGCGCAATCTCACGCTTTGATCGCTGGCACCAAAGTCACACCATCGCCATCTAAAGAACGCGTTTACCTTACAAGCGGCGGCTCCGAGGCTATCGAAACAGCTATAAAAATGGCTCGTGGTTATTTTGTCGAGATCGGTCAACCAAAGCGTCGATATCTTCTGACGCGCTGGCAGAGCTATCACGGAAGTACCTTGGGGGCGATGAATGCCACCGGACATCCGGCAAGAAGAAAACCGTATCTGCCAATCTTGTATCCCGAACTCGGTCACGATGAACTCTCGCTCTTGGTCGATCCGCTCGGGCCTCAAGCCAAGTTGGTGGATCGAACGCATATAGAAACGCCGTATCCGTATCGCTGTCACTGTGAAAACTCGGGAGTTTGCGCAAGCTCTGAATGCGCGCTCTCTTTGGCGAACGAACTCGAAAAAGCTTTGGAGAGACTGGGCTCCGAAAACGTTATGGCATTCATGGCGGCGCCGATTGTGGGAGCGACACTGGGCGCGGTGACACCGCAGGCCGGAAATGTATATTGGAAGCGAATCCGAGAAATCTGCACGGCCCACGGCGTGCTTCTGATTTCAGATGAGGTGATGACGGGGCTAGGCCGTGTCGGCGCTAACTTTGGAACCGATATCTATGGTGTGGAAAGCGACATTTCCGTCTTGGGCAAGGGGCTGTCGGCGGGATATGTGCCATTGGGTGCTGTAGCGGCATCTGAAAAGGTAGCGGCAGGTTTTGAAAATGGAAGCGGCGTATTCGAGCACGGCTTCACATACAGCGGGCATCCCACCTCTGCAGCTGGTGGTCTTGCCGTTCTTCGTTACATTCAAAAACACAATCTCACTGAAAAAGTGGCAAACGCACAACAGAGTTTCTTTGAACGCCTCGATGCTCTTAGATCTTTTGATTTTGTGGGTGATATAAGGGGCAAAGGGTATATGTCCGGAATCGAGTTTGTGAAAGACCGCACAACCAAAGCGCCATTTGAGCCGTCAATGAGAGTCAGCGCCGAAATCGCAAAAACGGCATTTGCAAATGGACTTTTGGTGTACCCCGGCTCTGGCTTCTTGCCCGGCGCCGCTGGCGATCACATCATGATTACGCCGCCTCTGACGATCACTGACAGTGAAATGGACGAGCTCTTCAACAGGCTCACTACTACGCTTAAGCAGTTCGCGCGCAGCCCGCAGATAAAATCGCTTCTTACTCGTTAAAATCGCGCATTTTTTCGTAACCGCTGCTTTTAAGGCAACATCTGCTGGCAACGTTTATAGTGTAAGTAGCCGATAACGATAAAATCGAATATGCGTTTTCAATGATGCTCTACACTCAACTGAAACAAATTCGAAATCAGTTGAATAGGCGCGAGATAAAGGTCTCCGACGCCTTGCTGCTATCACTTCGTGCATTGCGCGGGCAACTGCCCGAAGAGCGACTTCTCTGGCTCAACAGGGAGCTTTTAGGATACCGTCAAGAAGATCTTTCTGCTCTAGTCGAGAAAAAGAATAAATTTCCGCAGATATCACTTTTGTGGGCTCCAAACTTCAGAAGATCTGAAACCGCCCCACCAGATTACAGATTTTTGTCTGGAACATGGGGGCGTGTCGATGATGCAGGACAACTCGTCTGTGTCACAGGAACAGTTTTGGCCCAGCGCAACATCTTTTGCAATATTGGAATTCAACAGATCGAAACCCAATTGGAAGAGATGGATGATCCACTAAGTGGATTGCTCAGCATGAGTTATGACGAGAACACGGGAGCTGAATTCTTCTGTCTTTCCAAAGAGCTGGTGCGCATCTATGATGCAGTGCAGTTCAAATTGGCAGAATTTATCGATGAAGTAATCGATGATTTGAAATTGGATCCGCATTGTTAAGAATGAGGGAATTTTTGTGATCGAGACTGCCCGTGACTGAATGCGGAATGGCTTTCTGTTACTGGCTTTCCACCCATCAGGTATTTCGAACGATTGTGATCGAAAGGGCTTTTCGTTTTCATGGATGAGCTTATAATAGTAGTAACTAATGCAATTGCATTTAGTGTGCTCGGAGTCCTTCACCTATGTCCAGCAATTAAAACTTCGGCAAATAAATAATTCTCGAGGCGAGTTCGAAGGAGCAACAACCGGCCTTCGAACAGGACTGAAGCAGGCCTCGCACCGATAGTGGTACCAGTCTCGCTTTAGCCTTGCTCTTATTTCCGGCGCTTCTCCGTTTCGTCAAGGGTTGTGTCTTGTCTGATTTGACTTTCACGACAAGCAGTTACAGTTGTGACTGTTTGGCGAGAATCGTCACATGCGAGCGCGATATTTGACCGGCATAGCACCGAGATCGTTCAACCGATTATCAACGAGATCGTCATGCGATCGTTGAAATGTTTGTTGCGCGAATCGAGCGTGTATTGCCGCGCGATTTCGCGCAACCCAAACATGCGCACAGGGAGCCAGAAAACAATGATTACACCTAGTTATGAGACCGGACTTGATCTAACTTACCTGTTGATTCAGCCGCTCTCGTTTCAATCTAAAAATGAGGAGAGCGGGATAACTTGGGGGCACCAGAGAATTTACGAATTCGAATCTGAATCAGATAGTGGTTCGCAATCAAACGCTAGCCCGGTGTCCAAAGAAGATAAGTCCTCCAAATCGTCCAGAGCCTCTAGATCGTTGAAAGCTTCGACTGCTTCGCTTGAAGTCGAATCGGCAGAGACCGAGAGCGATGATTCCTATATAGGAAGCGATGAGCGTATTCTCAAATGGTACTTCGGCGAAGTGTCGAAAAACGCGCTGCTTTCAGGCAGCGAAGAAATTGAGTTGGCGCGAGGGGTGAAACTCGGCGACGAACGTTGTTTCAATCGACTCGTGAATGCCAATCTTCGGCTTGTGATCAGCATTGCGAAAAGGTATATGAACCGAGGATTGGATTTAGAAGATCTGATTCAAGAAGGCAATTTGGGTTTGCTGGCTGCAGCAGCCAAGTTTGATCCTTCGCGAGGAGTGCGTTTCTCAACATACGCTACCTGGTGGATCAAACAAAGTATTACTCGAGCGTTGTCTAATAACTGGCGATTGATTCGTGTTCCTGTTCATGCTCACGAGATCATGAGCAAACTGAGAAAGATCGCAAAGCCGTATTATCAAATGCACGGTAGGCCGCCATCCATTGATGAACTTGCCGAGGCATCCGGAGTTCCTTTAGAAGAGATTTCTTTGATACTCAAAAGTCATTCGTCGCTCTTGTCTCTAGATCAGTGCATGGGGCACAAGTCAGACGGAGACGAGGGAGCTGCCATCGAGAACTTTGTAGAAGATCGCAAGGCGGCGACACCGGAAGAAAAAGCAGAAGAAGGCTTGTTGACTAAAAGAGTAGACGGCCTTCTTTCTGTATTGAGTGCTAAAGAGCGTGCTGTTATCAATTACCGCTTCGGCATCGATGGCTGCGATATTTTGAGTCATGACGAGATTGCACGTAAACTTTCGACAACGCACGCTGATGTGCGGCGAACTTGCATTCGCGCCACTCGAAAACTCAGAAAGGCGACGAAGCGCGCTCAGCTCTCCGACTTTGTGGACGATTAAATCTCGACGAAAGATTGGCGGGAATGAAGCGTGCAGAAAGCAAATGAATCAAATAGGCTACAATACTTAGGTTTGCAGTAGTCGCTGAGAATCGATGCGTTTAAACCAAATCGGCAAGTCTAAAAGAAAGTTGCCAGCGTCGCGGACTTCGGTCGTGACCAGAGTTATTTTCGCTGCTGCGTTGGTTTCATCAGTGGCGTGCATCGTGCCCAGTTTTGCGCAAGGCAATACTCTGGCGGACAGGGTGACTGTGCTTGAGCAGAAGGCGGGTATCTCGTCATCACCCAATCAATCAATTGTCGATCGCGTGGCTCAGCTTGAAGTGAAACTCTTTGGCGACAAGAAAAGCGGTGCTTTGGTCGAACGCGTAGATAAAGCAGCGCAAGCGTTGGCTCTGGATTCGGCAAGCGGCGATTCGGAAAGCGGCGCAACGGCTAGTGGGGGGTCTGGCGGTTCCGGCAGCAGCGCGACTGACACGCCGTATCCTTCAGCAATTTCCAATCCACCATCCGGCGCGCCGTCTCAGCTTGCGTCGCCTGGCTCCATGGCGCCGGCGTCAGCAGCGAACTCGGTCGTCATTCTCGATTTGTTCCCCCCAAATAATACTGCGCCGCCGCATTTCGTTCGAATTCCGCCGCCTGGGAAAAATGACAAATTATCGGAAGATTATTACAACGATGTGATGAAGGCGACGAAAAGCAAGATTTTTAGATACAAATCAATGCCGGTGCCTGTGTACATCACACCTTATCCGGACAAGAGATTCACTGACGCGTGCATCAAAGGTTTTGAAAATTGGGAAGAGCGCACCAGCGGAGTGGTTCGCTTCGTGCAGGTCGAGGATGCTCTGAAGGCGCGCATTCGAGTGATTTGGAGTCATCTTGGTGTGGCCACCGATGCCAACGATTGTACTTTGGGTGCGCACACGGTCACGAAATGGAAGACGAAAGCTCCAGGCAAAGTCTCGTTTATAGGGGTGGGTGCTGTGCCTGTTCCTGTCTACATTCCGACGCTTGGTCCAAAGGTGTCAGTGCAACCTCAGGTAATCGAAGTCAATCTTGATTTGATTGCAATTAAAGACGAAGAGATTCGCATGTTTGTCTTGCAAAATGTGGTTACTCACGAACTCGGACATGCCCTTGGACTGCTTGGGCACAGCCCTGAGCGATCAGACATGATGTATCCGGTGACCGATGAGAATTCGAGGCTCTCTGCAAGAGACATCAACACGTTGCTCAAAATCTACGAAATGAAGGCGGACATTCCTCTTTGAGCGTCGAGCAATTGCCGTTACGAGCACATTAGGTTCTTAAACTCGTCGTAGAGCCACTCTGAACTCATATGTTCGCCAAGCATCTCGCGAGTAATCGCATCGTTGCGCGCCGGTTGAGAATCGTGTGATTTGCACTTGCGAATTGCTTCGAAGTTGCGGTTGAGGAATTTGTACACAGCACGTGGGACTTGTCTTTGTCCTCTGGTTGCGGTTTCCAGGTCGCTGCGTGTTATGTATCCGTCTTGATCGAGGTCGCATTCGTCAAACAAAATATCTAGGCAAAGAGGTTGCAACGCTAATTTTGCAATATCTCTTAGTGCTTTCACTCCTTCATGAAGCTTGGCTATCTTGGGGATTTCCAATGCTCTGTCCGAAACCGAAACATCAGCTGCTTCTTCAATTATTTCGTATGCGAGTTCATATTCGCCTGTATATACATACAAGTAGGCGAGTCTCACGCGTTCGACTAGAGGTTCGGCAAGTGCGAGCTTGTGTGCTTCCGCTCGGGCTTCGGCAATGCGAGTGACTGAGGCCGGAAGATTTTTCTGAACAATTGATTCGTAAGCTTCGAGATCAAATACCATCGAAAACTTATGCAAGGCATCTGCCCACTGAACCGCACCCAGTTGCTCGGTAGCAACAGCATGGCAATCCAGGGCGCCTTCGAGAACTTTGGCGAAGAGCTCTTCGTAGCGCATGGTTTGCTCTCCAAGATTTGTCAGCAAATATTGGTTGAACACTCGAGCTTCCTGAATTTCTTTTGTCGCCTGCTTGGCTGCGTAGACTTCTTGCAACAGTCGCCAAAGTTGGCGAACGTTGATGTC
Organism: uncultured Candidatus Obscuribacterales bacterium; assembly: GCA_964503045.1. Classification (GTDB taxonomy): domain Bacteria; phylum Cyanobacteriota; class Vampirovibrionia; order Obscuribacterales; family Obscuribacteraceae; genus CAYZJR01. The sequence continues at coordinate 90,806 of CAZCZI010000003.1, read as the reverse complement.
TGCATTGTTTTCTTGCAGTGCGTTGAATTCCGCAAGCCGGTCTGTTTTGTCGATTGGCTTGGGTTTCGCTTCGCTTGAGTGCGGGTGCTGACCGGCGCGCTCGATTTCCTTTTCTGTCGGGTGTTCGTGGAATTTTGAATGAGTTGTTGTTTCTTTCATGGTATTGCTGGTGGTGTAGTAAGATTTTTGATTTTCGATTTCGCGTCTCGTAAGTTCCTGCCTTGCGCGATCAGAGCGAGCCAACAAAAGCGATGTAGTGGGTCTTGAGCCAACGGTGTATCCAAGTTGCATAGATTCTGTCATCGTGTCTCTCTCCGATCAAAATACGCCTCTACCTGGCCTTTGTCCCGCCGGACAAAGGCGAAGGAAATTGATTCAGTTCCAAGGGGACTTGGTGCCTGGTAAACAGCAGTCGCGATTGCTGTCGAGGTTCAAGTTACTCAAAGTTTGTGGAATATGTGTGAAACCGCAAAAGTGGATTTTGCGAATTCCCGAAAGTAAACAGGGGAACCTGTTGCGGCGCCAAGAACCTCATTTCTTCTTTTGTGAGGCTTTGTTCTTGTTTGCGGGTTTGTCAACCGCGGACGCGCCATCATTTTTGTTCGTTGAGTGCTTATCTCTTTTTACGACAACATGATCCGGCAGCCCTACTCGCGTGGTGTGAGTCTTCAGCTTGTCCATTTGAGGCTCGTACCCAACTGTAGGCTCCGAGAAGTCTGATTGTTTCACTTCGAGCACATCAATTGGTTCTCTGCAATAAATCGAGTAATGACAGGCGGCTTCCAAGGCTAATCTGGTTAGTTCTGCACCGTCATCAATAAGATCATATAGTCCATAGAGACAGCCTTGCGAATAGTCTGCACCGGCTCCTTTTGCAGCGTATCGATCGTATTCATGCACGGTCAGATTGTTAGACACACCAAAAATACTGATTGGCGTTACCAACAGAAAGACATTATAGAAATTGGCGAAAGTGTCCTTTCCTGTCTCTACCAGGGTGTAGTTTTTCTTCAGTTCAGTGTAGAAATTCAAGAAAAATGAAAATGCATCTGCTCGCGTCTTGAACGGGTTTTGCATGATCGGATTGTCTGTGTTGTGCAGATGCTCGAGCACGTTGTAGAGAAGGGTGTAGCCGCTGGTGCCGAGATATGCGTTTTTCAGCTTGATAATCTTCGAGCAATTGACCAGATCGGTAGCGTATTCGTTGCCGAAGGTCGTAATTCGGTCGGCTCCCAGGAATACACGCCCATTTTTCTTTACTGCCACCAGAATGGTCATAAACGGGCTCCTTTTTGCTTACTTACTGTCAAATTACTCTTTATTGGCATAGGCAGTTAGAATATATTAAGTCCGTTCTGCCCGCCAGTAGCCAGAATTGGATCGAAAGTGGCAGATACTGGACTCTGGTAGTCCCTCCAATAGAATAGAAGTCATGAGAATCAAGAACAAAGCCTCTTTTGCAGCACCCTGTGCTTTATTGATTCCACTTGCTGTTCTGGCGCAAACGGCCGCGATAGGGCAGCCGATGGGTCAACCGCAGTTCAACTCGCAGCAGCCGGCATATGGGGCTTCTTATCCTCAGGGAATGCCACCCCAAGGAATGATGCCGCCCCAGGGCGCTCCTCAAGGGATGCCTATGCAGCCACAGATGCAGCCGCAGCATCAGATGGTTCCAAACCAGATGACGCAAATGCAGCAAACCAATCCAAACGAGCTGCGCCGGTGGTTTAGCCGATACGACGCGGTACGCCGTGATGCTCAAATGACGCCGCAAGAACGAAAGAAGGCAGACGGGCTGTTGTCGAAGGGTTTGTCCATTTTTGTTCCGGGCGAAGAGAAGGTGACTACCCAGGCGCTTCTTTCAAAGCTGGTAAGCAAATACAATACGGCATGCGAACAGATGAAGCAGCTTGAGCTCTATCCTGAAACGAAACAGCTGCACCTAGGCTATTACCGCTATTTCAATGATGCTCGCGGGCTCTTTTCCGATTACATCAAAGTACAAGAGAATCCTCTAGTAAAAGATCAAACTGGAGCGGTGCTGGCGGGTGGGCTCTTGCAGCGCAAGCAGAACCTCGAGTTTTTGGATCAAAACAATAAAACGCTTGATCAGCAGCTGAGAAACCAGTTTGGGGTTGCGCCGTATCAGTATTAGTTGATCACGCATCATGTGATCACGCGTGATCACGCAGCATAGGCGCTAGCCTTTGAGTAGGGTTGCTAAGTCCTTCTCAAAGCTCGGATAGGAAATTTTGATCGAGGCTACCGAGTCGATGACGACGGGCTTTTTGAAAACAACCGATGCAATCAGCCCCGACATAGCCAATCGATGGTCGTGACAAGAGTCCCATGGGGAGCCGCCGCGGGGTATCTTCGTTCCTGAAATTGTAAAACCGTCTTGCTGCTCGACCACGCCGACACCGGCAGCTGTGAGGTTTCTGCATATACCGCTCAAGCGGTCGCTTTCCTTGTGACGCAACTCTTCGGCTCCGGAAACTTTGAATTCACCGTCGCAAAACGCGCCTGCAATCGAAAGAATCGGTATCTCATCGATGCCGCTAGGAATTTCTTTTGACGAAATCGATGCTCCTTTGAGTCTGCCGTTGTACTTGACGCGAATGTCGGCAACCGGCTCACCACAAACTTCTTGCTCGTTGATGAGCGTGATGTCCGCGCCCATTTTTTGAAGAACGTTCACGATGAGCGTTCGACCCGGATTCAAACTAACATTGCTCAGGGTTACGTCAGAACCTGGTAAGCACGCGGCCGCAACCATGAAAAAGGCAGCCGAGGAAATGTCTGATGGAACAGTCAAGGTGAATGGAGCGATGGAAGCATCGAGACGCGTCACTGAAATTTCCTGGCTTCCATCTGATGAATTCTTGATTTTGCAATCTACTCCAATGTGTTTGAACATCCTCGCGGTATGATCGCGCACCACCTGTGGTGTTGACACGCTTGTAGTTGAGTCCGCCTGGAGTCCGGCCAAAAGTAATGCCGTTTGCACCTGGGCGGACGCGACAGGCAAAGTGAAGTGCTTGCCCTTGAGATTTCCCCCGAAGATCGTAAAGGGTGCAAATCCGCCCTTGTCGCCTTCATAAACGATGTCGGCCCCCATCTCCGAAAGCGGCGCGAGCACGCGCGTCATCGTGCGCTTGCGCAATGATTGGTCTCCGTCAAATGACGATCTAAACTCTCTTCCGGCGACGAGTCCGGAGAGAACGCGCATGGTGGTTCCGCTATTGCCGGCGTCAAGCAAAACCTCAGGTGCCGTCAGCCCATCCAGTCCTTTGCTTGTAACTTGAGTTTGATTTCCTTCGGTTTTGACAACAAGTCCCATGGCCGACAAACATTTGGCTGTGCTTGCACAATCTTCTGCCGGTGACAGTCCCATGATTTTGCATGTTCCATTTGCCAAAGCCGAAAAGATTAGCGCCCTGTGCGAGACTGATTTGTCTCCAGGAACCTTGATTTTGCCTACTAACGACGCCTTAGAGACCACTTTTAAACTCTCCTCGACATATCGGAAACCGCAGTTGAAAAGCCTCGTCCTAAGATTGGTCGAAATCCCTTGAACTGCCAAAGATATTGTAAGATGTTGAGATTGTTTTCGGATAAATTGTGCAGGCGAGATCGACAAGTCTATGTTGCGCTTCTTAACATGCGGTGAATCACACGGTTCGTGCTTGACTGTGATCGTTGATGGCATGCCCGCGGGGTTGCCGGTGGACGTCGCTCGCATCAACAAAGAGCTCTCGAGAAGACAGCAAGGCTATGGGCGAGGCGCCCGCCAAAAGATCGAACGCGATGAAGTGGAGATTACCGGTGGCATTAGGCATGGTATCACCACTGGTGCGCCGATCGGAATGATAATCAAGAATCGCGATTGGGAGAATTGGCGTCATGTCATGTCTGTTGCTCCAGTCGATCTCAAAGACGAAGTAGTGCGCGAACAGTTGGCTAAAAAGGCAATAGTGCAGTTTCGCCCTGGACATGCCGATCTCGCTGGGACGATCAAATTTAGACATCATGATATCCGCAACGTCTTAGAACGCGCTAGCGCACGCGAAACCGCAGCGCGCGTTGCAGCAGGTGCGCTATGCCAGCAGTTTTTGGATTATTTTGGAATATGTGTCATCGGTCATGTTGTTCAAGTAGCCGACATCGAGGCAGCCGAATCGAAGCATACAATTCAAGAGCTGGAGCGGCGAGTGATGGTCTCTGAAATGTTTTGCGCCGACGAAGTTGCAACAGAAAAGATCAAAGAGTTGATCAAGAAAACCTGGCAGGAAGGTGACAGTCTCGGCGGAACCATCGAAGTCTTAGCGACCGGATTGCCGATTGGTCTTGGCAGTTACACGCAATGGGATCGCCGTCTTGATGGGAAGCTGGCCCAAGCACTGATGAGTGTTCAAGCCATGAAGGCTGTTGAAATTGGTGATGGTATTGCTGCATCATCGTCAACTGGCTCAAATGTCCATGATGCAATTTATCCTTCGAATAAACCTGACGTTCCTTTCAGAAGAAAAACAAATAGAGCGGGCGGCATTGAAGGTGGAATGACAAATGGTGAGTCGCTTCGTGTAAGGGCTTACATGAAGCCGATTCCCACGATTAGGCAGGGGCTCGACTCAATTTCGTTTCCGGAGATGTCGGCTCACAAGGCGCACTACGAGCGTTCCGACGTCTGTGCAATAGCTGCCGCGTCTGTCGTGTGCAAAGCGATGGTTTGTTATGTTCTGGCTGAGGCTTTTTTGGATCGCTTCGGCGGAGACACAATTTCGGCGATTGAGGCGTCGGTGCAGTCGTATCGAGTTTACTTGCGCGCTCTTGCCAGACAAGAAGTCCCGTTCGTTAATCCTTGGCAAGATCATGAAAGCAAGAAAGAGGCGCACAAGGGTGGGCGAAAAGGTGCGGCGCACGAGCGCGACGACAGTTGCGATTCAACAGATGGAACCTATGATTGCGCGGGTGAGTTTTAGACGGAGCTTGCTGTTTTAGCTTCTTGTATATATCTATAAGCTTCTGATAAACATCTTGCCAACTTGAAGTTGCCGCGGCGTGTTTGAGATGGTTTGAAACCTGGCACAAAAGTTTTAGGCACCCACTGTTGATTGTGCTCTTGTTGAAAGTGAGGCTGAAATAGATGACTACAATGCGCCATAGAACACGGCACCGCGGGCCAGTCATAACGATGCTTTGGAATACCAACCTGGAAGTGAAAACCCGGGTGGCGGTGGGAATGGGGGCGCGCCAAAAGTTGTCCAGTGTGTTGGCGCAGATTGGTGCCGGTAAAAGGGTTTTGGTGCTTTGCCAACCGTCGACTGCTGTACATTGGTTGAGAGATGTGCTCTCCAACTTGCCGTCGGAGGACTATCAGGTTACGACACTTGAAGTTCCCGATGGAGAGGCGTGCAAGTCGACCGACTGGTTGCTGCGCATCTGGGAACACTTGCAACAACGCGGTTTCGACCGCACCGATACAGTGGTGGCATTAGGCGGTGGATCGGTTTCTGACCTTGCAGGTTTTGCCGCTTCTACATATTTGCGCGGTTTGAACTTGGTCGTGGTCCCTACCTCGCTGTTGGCGCAAGTCGATGCGGCCATCGGTGGAAAGACGGCCATAAACTTGCCGGCCGGCAAAAACTTGGCCGGTACCTTTTTCTTCCCGAAAGCAGTGCTTGCCGATCAAGAAATATTAGGAACATTGCCGAAATCACAGATGGTGTCAGCGATGGGAGAAATCGTCAAATACGGAATGATCGAAGAAACGGTGGCCAAGAACACCGACTACGAGAAAGGACCACGCTCACTGCTCGATATTTTGGAAGAAGTCATCGGCGAAGAGCCTGATTTTGAAGATCCCGCACTTGGTGGCATCATCACCAGCTGCATCAAGATGAAACTGTTTGTTGTCGGCCGCGATCCCAATGAAGGCGGGCTGCGCCGTTGTCTCAACCTTGGACACACCCTGGGACACGCTCTGGAAGCGACTTCTGAGTTTGGTCTCGGTCACGGTGAGGCGGTGGCGATTGGCTTGGCGCAGACCACCAAATTTAGTGTCAGTCAAAAGAAAATCGACAAGGAGTCTCTCGAAAGAGTGAAGGCGATTCTGTCGAAGGCTGGCTTGCCGACGGATATTCCGAAGGGTGTGCCGAAAGACAAAGTGGCGCAGTTTATGGCGTCCGACAAGAAGCGTGAAGGGAGTTCGATCAAAATCGTATTGCCCACGACGAGGCTCGGCGTGGTCGACTACGAGACAAGCATGCCTCTCACTGACCTGTCCAAGCTCGTTTAGCGGATTAGGATGCGATCTGAAAGCTTGAAGGCTGACCAACAAAACGCAAGTAACGACGAACATAGCGCTGATGCCGCACGACTAAGCGTGGCGTTTCAAGGCGCGCGTGGTTCGTTTAGTCATCGCGCGGGACAGCTGCTTTCACGACAGCTAAAGGGCGACGAGCCTGACTTCATTCATTGCCGATCTTTTGAAGAGGTTTTTCAAAAAGTGGTTGATGAGCAGAGTGCTTTTGGGGTTGTTCCCCTAGAAAATTCTTCGGTTGGATCGATCGTCGCGACATATGATTTGCTCTTGCGAAATGATGTCTTTGTGGTGGCAGAAGTATATGTTCCGGTGCATCATCAGCTGATCGGATTCGCTGACAGCAAGCTGGAAGACCTTAGGAACGTGTACTCGCATCCGGTGGCACTCGATCAGTGCAGGAGGTTTATCGCATCTCTTCCGGATGTCGAGACGATAGCGCACTGGGATACGGGCGGCGCAGCATTTTTTGTCAAAGAGGAAGGTGATCGCTCCAAGGCTGCCATCGCCAGCGAGTTTGCGGCTCATGAGACAGGGCTGGCAATTCTTGCATCAAATATCGAAGACTTCGAAGAGAATCGCACCAGGTTTGGTGTTATTGCCCTTCACGAGGATTTGTTGGAACGATTGAGTTCAGTTAGAAATGCCGGCGCGCGCTATAAGATGGCATGTGTCGCCGAGCTCGACCACAAGCCGGGCACTCTGGCGCGGCTTTTGATTGCGCTCAATGACGCAGGCACCAATCTCACCAAAATTGAATCGCGTCCGATTCCAGAAAATCCTTGGCACTACAAATTCTTCCTCGATATGGAAGTGCCCAATCAAGACGCTTGCACTGAAGCAAAAGAAGTTTTGCAACGGCGCAGCCGCCATCACAAAGTTTTAGGTTGCTACTCAATAACACAAGGCGTAATAGAATAAGGTCGTTTGTTCGAACAACTTGATCACATTTGTGTGATACCTTCGATTCTGTTGGTTGGGACATTTAAGTGAATTTGAACCAAGTCGTAAAGAGATAGTTCTCTTGTTTAGACCGGTGACCCTTTTACTAGTTCTCGCGCTAATCGCGATAAATACTTTGCAGCCTGTCTTCGCCGATTCGACACAAGCACCACCGATTGCATTGGAACCCGCGGATTCCGCCGCGGCACTGCGTCCGGCAATCGAAAGTCAAGCAACTGATCTCTCAGATCGCATCGACAAGTTGACCAAAAAGATCATGCTCGACGAAATCGCCCTTGCAAAATTCAACGTGCATTTCCGGCAGCAAGCGGCGCGTCAGGGACGTTGGAAGTCGTTTCGTTACTTCCTCTTCAACCAGGCCAACGGCGGTCTCGGCGGTGCTGGTGCTACCGTTGCTGCTGCTGAACGACTCGGACACACTTACCGCCAAAACTTCAATCATCTGCATCGCATCGCGCTCCTTCGCGGCAACGTTTGTGGTGGCGTCGGACAAATCATCGGTGCATCCGGCTCGATGAACGAATTTCTGATCAACAATTACCATGCGTTGAGAGCTGCTACTAAAGGGTTCTCCGCATTTACTGCAACTTCGTTCGTCAAGAAAACCGTCAAGCAAATCGACGCTGATCTCGCCGAGCGCATCCAACTTGTTGCCCAAGAAAGAGCCGTTAGTACCTGCGCGGCAGACGTTCATACTGCCGAAGGAGCAGTGCTCGAAGACACCAAACAGCTGCTCGTCTGCGAGTTCGCCGGATATCGAATCGGCGCCCGCCGAACCTTCGTCACGCAGCAGTCGTTCTATCTGCTTGATGTAGCGCGCAACGTGACCGGCGCGCTCAGCAATCTATATGGATATAAGGCTGTGTTCTTCAGGAACCGACTGTTCAACCAGCAGGCTGGAGCGCTGATGCTGGTTTCCGGTGGTTTCTTGATGATGGATCCAATCGTCAGCCGGTTGTTTGGTCGCGCTGAAGTGGCTTTCGACGGCTGGCTGCTCCGCAAGCAAGGATTGCCGAGAGTGAAAGGGCTCGAAGAAAAGCTCAACAAGGACTATGACGCTCTTGAAGCAGCGTGCAAAGAAGGTGTCTCCAAGTCTGAAAAGGCAACAGTGGCGGTAACCAGCAGGCTGGAGGTCTTCGATAAACACTCAGACAGATTCGATGCGCAGCTCGTGGCGAGGCAAAAGGAAGTGAGCGCCGGCAACAAAGTGGCGACTCAAAACATCCTTTCCGGTCTCTTCATTGGCGGCATGAAGGTGGGCAACGGCGTTCCGTTTACCCTTGCCGGCTTCAAATACTTCAACAGCGCCCGTCGCACTAACGTACTTCTAGGCGCCGGCGCCGTTCCTTCCGTTGTTGGCAGCTTCTATGGTGTATTCGATAACTTCAGAATCCAGCTCAACCGCGAAATCACCTATCACAAGCAGAAAACCAAACATCAAACGCCCGGCGAGCTGCTCAACAAGCAGCTAGAGGACCTCGAGGGGCTCGAAAAGCAGGTTAGGGCACTTTAGTCTTTTCTTCAAAATTTCAAACGAAACTTTTTCCAACCGCCTGTGTATTAGTCGATGTTAGGCAAATTGAGCAGCCGACATGACAACGAAGAGGATGGAGGAATATATGAACATTCGATTTCCAATTATTGGCCCAAAGGGACTAATGGCAGTGGCATTAGCATTCGGTTTGGGTGTTGCGGGTACTCAGATGATCCAGCCAGTGCTGGCTGGAAACACAAATACCGCGCCTATTATCGATGCAGATTTTGAAAATGCGCTTCGCAAGCACTTTCAGAAACGATTCTTCAATCTGATTGATGCGACAAGCGAGCAACAGGCCAATATATCAAAACTGTTGCAAGAACGGCAAGAACAGACGCGACCACAGCGCGAGCAGATGCGCCAAGGTTTGGTGGAACTGTCACAACTCATGGCCAGCGACGCGGCAACAGACGATCAAATTCGAGACAAAGTCGCGAAGCTAAAAGAAATGCGGTCACATATCCAGGACGAACGGTTAGAAACAGTGTTGAAAGTTCGCGCTCAGCTTACACCAGAGCAACGTAAGACAATAAGCGACAAAATCAGTGGCATCATCACTGGAAACATCAGGCCAAGAAGGGTGATTGGTCTGATCGATGGCTAATAGGACGGCTGGGTATGCTAGAAGGTGGCTCGGCAGTGTGGTTGAAAAAGTGGCCGGAAGAGTGGTCTAATTCGAGAGGACAGGAGCTTAAGATGCCCCAAGTTTCTCAACAACTTGACGATTCTCAACTGGTTAGACAAACCCTCTCCGGCGATCACAAAGCCTATGAAGTTCTAGTCAGGCGCTACCAAAAGCTTGTGTACAACATGCTTTATCAGATGGTTTCCTCCCACGAGACCGCGTCTGATCTGACTCAAGAAACGTTCATGAAGGCTTTCCGGGCACTTTCAACATTCAGGCAGGAGGCGAAGTTCAAGCCATGGTTGCTGCGCATAGCAAGTAATTCGTGTTTCAACTTAATGCGCGACAACAAAAACAAGGACTACGATTCGCTAGAGGCAATGTTGGAAGAAAACCCACAAGCCGAGCCACCTGGGCGGGAGGACGTTGAGCTGGAAGTAGAGTGGAAACTCTCACAACAGATGTTGCATGACGCGCTCACGAAACTGCCGCCCAGGCACCGACAAGTATTCATGCTGCGTTATCAAAACGATTTGGCATACGAAGACATAGCAGAAGTTACAGGAGAACCAATTACCACAATCAAATCTCTGCTTTTCAGAATTAGAGAAACACTCAGAAAAAATCTCGCGAGCATGATGAGTGAAAGCGAGACGGCAACAGAAAGGAGGTGACAAAAATGGACACGTGCACTCAAGTAAGAGAAATGATCGAGTTCGGCGGAGATAAGGGAACGCTCGACACATCGAGCAAAGCAAAAGTCGACGAGCATTTGCTTGACTGCTTGTCCTGTCAAAAGTGGGCGCAGCAAACAGAATCGCTTGTAAGCATGGCGACTGCAATGCCGCAATTTGATGTGTCGGAAGCGCTGACGCAAAACATAATGTCCTCGATTCAGTCGGAAGTGGCAACGCGCAAATCGCCGACTATGTCGGTGGTTTCAGTGGTCTCGACATTTGCGGCATTGGCGATTCTCTTCTACTCGTTTTCTTTCGACAATGTTTATGGATTGATTTCTTGGACTATCGGCTTGGCGAGCATGTATCTTTTGCAACGTTTGGTATGTGGTGGAACAGCCGAGTCCACACCAAAATTGACAGGAGCAGGTTAGGAGACAGGGGTGAAATTGCAGAACACGGCTAAAAGAAACCCGATGAAGGGCAGAAGAAGATCGAAGATGGACGGTCTGACTCTGATGTCGGCGATGTTTCTTTCGGTCGTGTTCTTCAGTTGTTGTGGTGCTGCGTACAGTCAGGATTCGAGCGAACAATCCAAACAACCTGAGCAAACAACCCAGTCCAATGCACAGGTGACCGCGCAAGCTGAGCCGCCGGGACAGGCTTTCGAGATGATTCCCGACGACGGAGACAAGCAAGATATTTCGTCGGAAGTTTCAATCGTTCATCGCATGTTTGGAAAATCGCAGTTTCGCGATTTTGCAGAACACGAGATTACAGGCACCGACATTCGCAAGCAACCGTTTCTCTACTTTAGGCACTGGGCGCGGAAAAGGCTGCCGATTGTTCCTTCATTTTTATTCTTACTATTTGTCTCGATTACTTCTTCGGCATGCTTCTCCAATCGATTGGAAGTTGCAAAATCTGCATGCAGATCCAGCTTCTGGAGGTGCATGGGAAGAGCGATTCTCACATTCTCCTTGATGCTGATATTTGCGCGATTCCTGTTTATGACGGTGATTGGAACTCCGCTCGCACTACTGATGATCGCATTCGCCGAACTCATCGGGGTCGCCGGATTGGCAGTAGGCATCTCGCTTGTCGGCGACGGAGTATGTTCGCGACTGGGGCTCAACAAGCCGGAATGGCGAGAACAGCATCCGCGTCAATCGCGAGTTCTTACCTCGGTCGTTGGAACAATCATTGCATCGCTCATTTTGCTCGTACCAGGAATCGGCAGTATTCCACCGATTGGTACGCGCATCGTAATGCTCATCGCCACGCTTGGCGCCGGAGGTTTGTTGAAAACGCGGTTTGGAAGAAAAAGCGAAGCGTAGACACGCGGTTTAATTACCAGGGTCGCAAACGAATTTGTACGAACGTGGAAATGTGGACTCCAAGCTGCTCAGCCGTTTGTCGTTTCCTTTGAAGTATTTGCGCGCAAAGAGTGAGGCGAAACATTCCGCATCTCCGGACTCGCCTTTGAAGAATCCTCGTAATAAGCTTGCAGAAACTGTGCACTCTTGGACGGGTGCGAGCAACCGATAATATTGTAATGGCAGCAGGGAATAGCGTTCCTTAGTTTTTCCAGGCTCGGAAATCTTTGCTATCATTCAAGTTGCTGCCTATCGTTCTGAGGGCTGGTCATCAAAGGTATCGCGAGACTAAACATGAGCAACGAACTTGAAGTAACAGAAGCGACCTCGGTTGAAGGCGCAGTGGATGGGACTGGGGTTTCGCCTGTTGAAGAGATAGAAGCGGTTCGAGCCAGACCAAAATCTGATGAGTCTGTGACCAATGCAGTCGATGTAGCGCTGAAGACTAACACCATGGATTTTCAGATTCGTACACAAACATCGATGACAGTTGAGGCCGTAGATCTCGCTGCAAGACTAGACACAGCAATGATTCTGCTGCGCGAAACAACGTCAAAACTTGAGAACGCACTCTATCGAATTGGATTTCTCGAGGGGCAGCTTGCGTTGCTTCAGAGTCAGAAAGCGGCAAAGTCAGACGAGTAGACGCGCCTGTCAAAAATCCCACCAGAACTTCCAGATCTTCGCGTGTTGAATCTTTTGAGCCAAGCCTTTTACGCTGCCATCGTCTTTAAAGACGTTTTCGTGGCAATAGACGAACTGCTCTTGTGCAACTTTCAATGCTTCTTCGAAATTTTCAATTGGTTTGAGGATACGCAAGCCGAGTGTGTCGAACGAGACTTCTACAAGCTCGGCTCCAAAGCTTTCGCTCCAGCTCTTGAGCGCGGCTACATTCTGTTGAGACGGACATCCAGCAAACATTCTCCCATTTCACATTTTGGTCAGAAAGGTTTGCGAACATACATTGGAAAGGATCGGTTTTCTCGCAGCGCTGTCCAATTTCTTCTAAACTCGGATAGAACAGATAGCCACCCTTCGGATTTCCATATTATTTGCGCTTGTCGTACGTCAAGCGACGACTGCGCGTGGCATAGGCTGTGAGAGGGCACACATGGCAATAGAACTAGAGGCAATCGAGCTCAATCCACCCAAGGATGGCAGCGCAAAGATAAACGCGCAGATCGCGCCGGAAAGTCGAGCATATTTCCAAGCACAAGGCGCTGCTACAGCAGTCGAAACGAGTCGCATGGTAGATCAGCGAACGCTTCCCTGGCTCGAGTTTTTTCAACAAGATGCAAACAGTCAGGCGGACAAAAAGATAATCGATCGATTTCCCGAGTTGAGAAATCCTGAGAAATTTGCCGCGGCGCTCAGAGCGGTCGTTCCGTTGGCCGATTTAGACAAAGACGGGATGACGTATCCCGAATTGCAGGCGTTTTCTCAAAAAAATGCGCTCTCTGATGCAAAAGGTGGCGCTGCTGCTATTGCCATCAATCACTGGGGTTCGATTGCGACTCAATCTTACGACCGACCGTTTTTGGGACGTGAACGATTGACCGAGGCTGACATAAAGTCCGGGTTCGACACTAACATCGACTACCAGAAGATGATCGAAAAGCATCCTGAACTGCGAGATCTCAAAGTTTACACCGATACGATGAACGGCTTATGGGATCGCCTCAGCCATGGTAGGGATTCGGCTAATTCTTATGAACTCTCCATGTTTTTGAAAAATGGCAATGGTACTGAGCGTGAGCGGGCGGCGGTGGCGATCGCTTTGCTCAACTATAGAACCCTCCAGGGCCTTGATGGTGACTGGCGGGGCTTTTTCTCCAAAACGGACCTGAAGATCCTTGAGGTCATGCAAAAGGAAAACTTGCGGCAAAAATTGGATGAAGCCGTCTCTAAAGCTGAGAAAGACCAAACAAGTCCAGCTGCTAGTGGGGCAGCGTGGGCAATATTTGGATATGCGGTTGCCTCGGCGCTTGGATCAGAGAAGCCCGGCAAAACTGCTGTTCTTACCGGAGTCAGCGGTGCTGCTGCTCAAGCTAGCAGGAATCGTGAGGCAAGGCGGATGGCCGACCACATTCTGGAGAAGAAAAAAGAGCTTGCAACTACAGGCATCTTCGATTTGCCAAAATAGTTTCAACCCAAGTCATTTGTTATCGAGCTGCTGAACGAAATCCACGTGAATTTTGCTCACTGCTTTTGCGCCTGTGCGGTCTGGCTGAGCGAGTTCGCCAGGCTGGCGCTGGCCTTCCATCGTGATCGCTATCGACTTGCGCTGGTCTTCCGTCGTGATTGCGGCCGACTTGCGTTGGTCTGCCATCGTGATTGCGTTTGACTTGCGCTGGTCTATTGCGATCGCCTTCGCGTTTGCGATTGCCGTTGGGGTCCAGTTCGCGTCCTGTGACTTTCTCGATGTCGCGAATCAGGCGACGCTGTTCGGCTGACACAAATGAAAGTGCCGTGCCTGTCCGTCCGGCTCTGCCTGTGCGTCCGATGCGGTGCACGTAGTCCTCTGCCGAATCGGGAAGGTCGTAATTCACAACATGGCTTATTGTTGGAATATCCAAGCCCCGTGCAGCAATGTCTGTTGCAACCAGCACTGAAAATCTGCCGTCACGATAGCGCGCAAGAGTCTTCTCTCTTTGACTTTGTGAGATGTCGCCGTGAATTTCTTCTGCCATCACATTGGATGCGCACAATCTCTTGCGGATCTTCGTTGCTTTGCGGCGAGTTCTGGTAAACACCAGAACAGAGTTCATCTCGGGTTGTTCGCTGAGAATCTTCACGAGCAACTCGTCTTTGTCTGCCTCGGCGACGTGATAGATGCGTTGCTCGATGGCGCTTGGCTCTACACGATTAGTGTTGACGAATACATTGACCGGATTCTGGAGAAACTCCACAGCAGAACGCTCAACAGATTTGTTGATGGTCGCGGAGAACATCATGGTTTGACGTTTCGATGAAACCTTAGATACGATGCTGCGAACTTGGGGTGTAAATCCCATGTCGAGCATGCGATCTGCTTCGTCGAGCACAAGTGTTCTTACGTTGGAAAGATCAACATTTCCGCGATCGATGTGGTCGTTCAAGCGCCCGGGTGTCGCCACAACGACGTCGACTCCTCGGTGCAACCTGCGAGTTTGCTTCTCATAGCCTGTGCCACCGTAAATGGTGACTGTTCGAGTTCCTGCGCCACCGGCGAAACGTTCAAACTGGCTCTCCACCTGTAAAGCCAATTCACGAGTTGGGACCAAGATGAGCACTCTCGGCTTTCGTTCCGAACCGTTCTTGAGCGATTGGAGGATTGGCAAAGCATAGGCAGCGGTCTTACCGGAGCCGGTTTCAGCCGAAGCCATCAAGTCGCTACCAGATAGAATCACCGGTATGGTCTTTTCCTGGATTTCAGTCGGCTCCGTAAAACCGAACGCTTCCAATGCGGACGCTGTACGGCGCGACAGCCCAAGTTCAATAAAATTCATTTCAATACCCTATTCGCAGGCTTGTGCCCGCTTAACTAAACAACAGTAAGCTCCCAAAACCGAGACTGGAGACCTTTACTCTGTTGTTTCCAAAAAAGTGAAACCTACAATCGACAATGCCGCTGTATTTCTTAACGCGCATTGGACTTCAAAAGCATTGAAGCATTCTGCTACGAATCGATGTCGGATGTCAAATCGGCGACCCAGATTTCGACACATTTATGGTTATTGGGCATTATTTGAGGCTTTTCGAGACTGTCGTCGGGTTCCATTTATGTGTGTTCACTCATAATCTTTGGTTGGAAGGACGAAGCATCACTGTTTCTGCAACCAAATCTTTTGCTTGATCACAACCGAGAACATAGGCACATGAAGGTGGGTATAATGACGAAACCACCAGTAGGAGGTAATGGTCATGACAAAACAAGGAAATTGGTCCCAAGACCTCGACAAGTCGCAGAGACTTTAGCCTTGTATTGGACATCCATGCCGGTGAGGGTGGCGAAGACTCTCGAATGTTCGTCAGAGATCTTCTGACTGCGTATCTCAAGTACGCGCGTCAGAATAATTTCGTTTGCGAAATTGTCTATGAGTCAGACAGTTCCTGCTCCCTTCATATAAAGGGTAAGGGCTGCTGGGAGGCGTTTTGCAACGAGTCTGGCAAGCATATTGTGCAGCGTGTTCCGGCGACGGAATCAAAAGGGCGACGGCACACATCTGTTGTTGCTGTCGCCGTGATGCCGTTGGCGACGCGCAGCGTCTCGTCATTGTCACCGGAGGAAGTCGAACTAACAACGCAACGAGGACATGGCAGTGGAGGCCAAAACCAAAATAAGGTCGAATCAGCCGTGCGCGCTCTGCACAAACCCAGTGGTATCAGCGTCTTCATCAATGGTCGCGATCAGTACAGAAACAAGCAACTAGCTTTGGAAATACTGGAAGCAAGAGTGAATGAGATGAAACAACAAGCGATAGATCGAGAGAGAAGTCGCATGAAAAGTGAACAATTGGGTTATGGCAGTCGCAGCGGAAAGCTTCGAACTTACAACTTCATCAGTTCAATCGCAATCGATCATCGAACGGGTCGCAAGACTCATCGACTGGATGAAGTGATGAAGGGGAGGTTTGAGCTTCTCAGATAATCCCTTTACGGGATCACGCAGCACGTGATCACGCAGCACGTGATCACGCGACGCGTGGCCATCGTATTTGGTGACTCCGCATCGTATGTGGTGGCCATGCAGCGCGTGATCATTCGTTTTTCGCGGTGGCGGTGCAGCATCTATTCAGAACGAAAACGGTTTCCAAACGCATTCCGGATTAACATTAATCTGGCGTTAAAAAGTGCCACCACATTCGATGAAATTTGGTAACGTGGTTTGTACTTGAGTCCCGGGTCCTGCGAGAGGCTGTCCAAAACAAAAGCTCAACCGCCCGTTTCATCTCCGACCCAAGCAGTCACCATAAAGTCTTCAATCACAAAATAAGAGAGAGTCACTGGCAGCGTGGCTTCACCGTCACGCGTGTTGTGACAAAACAGATGTTTCAACATTTCGGTATACAAGAACTCTATCTAGGGTGCCGTTTGTGGCTCAGGTGGACACAGGTTTAAGGTCATTCAGGGGGGAGGAACAGTGATATTCCCTCTGGTGCAAAAGAAAGATCTCTTGCGATTCAGTGCAACTGATAAGGAAAAGATTGCCGCGATACCGGCAAGCGGTGGGTCAAACAGCACATCGAACCCAACCTCGAATGGGTCGAAGGGAACCTCAAGCGGCAAACCACAATAGCCGAGCCTTAGCTAATCAACATGAGGAACAAGCGAACAAGGGTTCGAACAAAAACTAAATGAATGGTTTTGTCGATGAAGACCAAGGGGACGCGAAAGCGTCCCCTTCCACTTATGCTATTGCCAGTTCAAACAACTTGATACCGTCTGCAAACTGATACCGTCTGCGGTGCACCTCGCGACGATAGAAATATGTGCAAATCTCAACCGAGTCCTCCCAATTGTGGTCGCGGGCTCAGTTTGTTTGCTGATTTGTAGGTGCGGACTTAGTCGCTGATGTAATCGCCTGGCGCTATTTCGTTTACCCAAAGGGTAGTGAAAGTAGCTACGACGAGGAGCGCTAGTGCACCGAGGATACTCATATAGATTTAGCTCATACAAAGTACGGCGAGATAACTATACATTCGGTATCAAAGTGCTGTCCACCATTCTTCGCTCGAATTAAGGAAGAAAGTTTCGAGTCTGAAAGCGGCTCGTCATGGCATCATTGGGACCGCTGAGCCTGTGATGATTTAGCTTTTATGAGTTGGTTGTCATGAGAATTTTGAGCAATTGCTAATGAAGCAATTGGCAACAATTGAAGTGAATTGGAATTGAATGGAACATACAGGTGGGTGCGAAGAATGCAACCACATTTGATGTCACAAGGCCGGTTTGTCGCTTGGCTTGTCAAGGGGTTTGATAAGTTCGGCACCCGAGTCATCCATACAAAGGAGTAATAGATGAATTCAGATTTGTGACAATGAACAATTCAAAAGTCTAGAGATTCCCATAACTGGGAAAAAACAAATAGCCGCATTTTTGGAAGTCGAACCGGGTGCTGTATGAGCTGGCCGACGCCGCAAGAATATAACGAAGCCATTCAGGCTCCGACTGCAAACTTTTCTGATCCCGAGCTTCAGAAAGCGACACCCGAACTCAACGCATTGGGGCTGCCGAGATCGATGACCGGCGCCTTTGCCAGTGTCTATCGCATGCATTGCCAGGATCGAGATTTGGCTGTGCGTTGTTTCTTGCATAACATCAAGGACATGCACGAACGCTACGAAGAACTCAGCAAGTACATCATGGCTGACGATCTCTCGTACACGGTTACGTTCGAGTATTTGCCGGAAGGCATTAAGGTTCAGGATTCGTGGTTTCCCATTCTAAAAATGGAGTGGGTAGATGGTGTTGCATTAGATCAATTCTTGATGCGTAACGTCAGCAGCGTAAGAAGCATGAACACGCTAATCTCCGGTTTCATCGAAATGGTCGGCAAGCTCAGCCACGCTGGAATCGCACATGGCGATTTGCAGCACGGCAACATATTGATGCTCGGCGACGAACTGCGACTTGTCGATTATGACGGCATGTATGTGCCTGGGTTGAATGGATACAGGAGCAACGAACTCGGGCATCCCAACTACCAACACCCACGGCGCTCACCTAGGCACTTTGGACCGTTTCTCGATAACTTTTCTGCTTGGGTCATCTACACATCGCTGTTCTGTCTGAATGAAGATCCAGAGCTTTTCACCAGGCTAGCCGGCGGCGATGAGTGCATATTGTTTCGCAGAACGGATTTGGGAATGCCATCGTCGTCGCATGTGTTCGATATGCTCGATCGACATCCGTCAGCTCGAATTAAGGCAGCTGCGGCGATTTTGCGCAAGTTGCTCGAATATCCGGTGAAGCAAATTCCGCCGCTCGACACCAAAATCGAAGATCCGGAAGAACTGCCGCCAATCGACAAAGATGCAGAGCCTGAAGAGGCTGAAGAAGAAACAATGGAAGGAGATCGATCTTCGATGCGACTTTCAAGACTGACCAGTTTGCCTGAGTGGATGACCATAGGGCAAACTGGAATGAGCCGCCCTGTGCGGACGATGGGACCTTGGCCGCAGTTTAGGCATTATATCGATGCGGTCGGCAGGTGCGCGGATGCCTTTCATGATCCTGAGTTGAAAAACGGTGTCCCGGTGCAGGGAGACCACCGCTCAGGCGGCAATTCGATTGTGTTTCATATTCGATCTATTACGCGGCACCTCGCGGTGAAGTGTTTCTTCAAGCATGATGCGCGCCGACTCGAACGCTATGAAGAACTCAGCAAATCAATTCCGCAAAGCGTTCGCAGGTATTTTGTGGAGTTCGAATACCAGCCTGAAGGAATCAAAGTCGGAAATTACTGGTATCCGATTCTCAAAATGGAGTGGCTGCATGGCATGGCGCTGCCCAACTTGGCGGAGTACTACAAGGGTGATCGCCAGTTATTGGAAGGCTATCTCGATAAGTATAGAATCATGATTCAATCACTTCGTGATGCGGGAATCGCGCATGGCGACTTGCATCCTAGTAACATGCTCGTTGTCGCTGCTGACTTCAAGCTGATGGATTATGACTGCATGTATGTCCCTGCGTTTAAGGGACAGCCGAGTCCTGAGTTGGGGCAGCCCAACTATCAGCATCCTGGGCGCATGTCTATGCATTACAGCCCTGACATCGACAATTTTTCAGCGTGGATAATCGACAGTTTGCTGCTGCTGATGTCGATTGATTACGACTTGTACGATCTAGTGTACAAGCGCCTTGAGTATGTCGGATCCGATGCGACGTGGGCTTTTAGATTCCTCGATTTGCACGCAAATCATGATGTGCGAGAACGAGCGAAGTTTCTGTCGAAGGTTCGCAAGGGCGAGTTTGACGATGTTCCGCCGCTATCAGGTGATGTCTACCCGGATGTTGCCAAGGGTGGGCTCGTGTCAGGGTTTAAGAAGTTGTTCAAATCCAAGACGCCCGTAAAGGCAATCCCAGCAGGCCGAGCCGGTGATGTCGGCGATGATATTAGTATGGATGGGCTAGGCGGGAACGGCGATGATGTCGGCGCTGATGTCGCACGCGATGATGGCAACGATGGTGCCGAAAACGGGTAATCTTGAGAGCCCGTGAGGGTTCGATTTTTTTTCTTTGGGATGACCTGAACAATCCGGGTAAGCGCCAAACGCAAAAGTCCAAAATCGTACTGCTGGCTTGTGTTTGTGGACGAACTCAGATGGCGCTTACCTGCTTCGTTCAGGTGAGTTTGAGTTGGACTTTACCTGCACAATCCGGGTAAGCGCCAAACGCAAAAGTCCAAAATCGTACTGCTGGCTTGTGTTTGAGGACGAACTCAGATGGCGTTACCTGCTTTGTTCAGGTGAGCTTGAGTCGGACTTTACCTGCACAATCCGGGTAAGCGCCAAACGCAAGAGTCTCAAATCGTACTGCTGGCTTGTGTTTGTGGACGAACTCAGGCGGCGCTTACGTGCTTTGTTCAGGTAAGACGCACGCAGAAAATCAAACCCTGTCGGTCTGCTTAAAATATGGAAAAAGCGTGTTAATGGGTGTGCTTCATTAAACGGCACGCGCTTCTGGTGGTTGCTCTGTCATTTCGTGCTCTTGCAGTTGGCGGCTCGTCTCCAAAATCTTCTCGTAGATTTGCTGAAGCGAGGCTGAGACTTCCGGATTTGACGCATAACGCATTACCCGATTGAGGATTTTGAACTCTCGATTGGCATCCTTAATCGGCATGTTGAGCGATCTCTTAATCTCAGCCACGTCTTTTGCAAGGGACAAGCGACGGGCAAGGAGTGTGGCGATTTCGCCGTCCAGCTGGTCGATTTCGTTGCGCATATCGAGGAGACGTTCAGCTTCCGGGCGCAGGGATTCAACGCGGTCTGTTGAATGTTTAGACATTAGCGAACCCTCCCCAAAGCTCTGAGAGTTCCGGCTGGCACAGTCGCAATAGTGCGACCGACCAAGCTGGCGACTCGCGAGGGTTTCACAACTGCCAATTCTCTGGCTTCTTGGGTCAGACTCAGCTTGCGTCCCACTGCTTCTGCAACCGGGCCGAGGCTCTGGATTAGTTCCACCATAGCTTCTAAAGATAGTGCCTGACGTGCATCCGACACTGATTTCTCAGGCTCTGGGTGGCATTCGATAATCACGCCATCTGCTCCAGCGGCGATCGCTGCGCGCGACATGCCGGCGATAAGCTCGCGCTTTCCGGCTGCGTGACTGGGATCGACGATGACCGGCAGATGCGTCAACTGTTTCAATGCGACGACCGCGCCGAGATCGAGAACGTTGCGAGTGAATGTGTCGAAGCTGCGAATGCCGCGTTCACAAAGAATTACGTTGGGGTTGCCGTGGCTGAGAATGTACTCAGCTGCCATTACAAATTCTTCAATTGTTGCAGAAAGTCCACGTTTCAAAAGCACGGGTCGGTTGACCGTGCCAAGGGCTTTGAGCAATTCGAAGTTTTGCATGTTGCGTGAACCGATTTGAAGAACGTCGGCATGCTCGCAGACGGCATCCAATTGTTCGCAGGACATGACCTCGGTGACGGTCGGCATGCCGCTCTCTTTGCTCAACTGCTGGAGAATCTTCAGACCTTCGATTCCCATTCCTTGGAAGGCGTATGGAGAGGTTCTGGGCTTGAATACGCCGCCGCGAATGGCATGAACAGAGCCCGCCAACTTGGCGGCGACAATGTCCATTTGTTCTTTGCTTTCTACCGAGCACGGACCACCGACGATGATAATCTCGTCTCCGCCGCATTCCACGCTGTCTGAAAGTTTGACGCGTGTGGAGTGCGCGGTGTCCTGCTTTGCTGCAAGTCTGGCATCTATCACTGAATAACTCCTTGTGTTGAAAAACGAAGCCCGAGGTTTTTTTCCTTCCCCGGGCTTTGTGACTGGTGTTGAATTTGGCTGTTCAAACCCGCCCGGGACGCTTTGTGCCGGTAAAGTAGTAGTAGCCAAAAAACCAAATATTCAATTGCATGTTGTTTGTTATCTCTTTTGTCTTCTTAAAAACGAAACCGCAGATTTGACTCTGCGGTTCACCTGGTTTGGTACGTCAAAAGCTCGTCACCCCAAGTGAACCCTCGAAAACCAGAAGTAAAAGTAGTAGCGCTTCATGTCTATAGTCGATGCTGTAGCTCCCCGGCGCTTTCTGCACCGGACCCTGAAAGCTTAACCCCGGCATTCGGGCTCGTCAAGGAAAAAGTTTCTCCGGTGTGTACGGTTTCTCGCGAACGCCACGCCGGCGCGGGTTTTGAGAACGTTACAAACGGGCTCGGGGTGAGTGATATTACTGGGGTGTAGCGCATACAACGATATAGAAGCTCTTCAAGAGAGGTTCTTCCACCCAAATCTCGTCTCACCACCGTAGAGAAGGAGGTCCTCATGAAGGCACGTCTACAAAATCAAGATCAAAACAACAACACCGGAAAGAAAGTGGATAGAAAGAAACTGCTTCCCAAAGCCAAAGAACTGAAAATGACAGGACCACTGAAAAAAGTCGTAGGTGGTGGCCAGGGCGGAACAGTAACCCAGACCTTCGTCTGCTCACAACACGCAACCTGCTAAGAAAACGACCACGAAAAACAAATGAAGCGGCATCAAATCTGATGCCGTTTTTCGTTCGTGTAACTAACGTGCTGACATTTTTGGAGAAAATGTCACGAGCGCGGTGCTTATTAGAGAGCTGAAACTGGAAAAATTCAGATACCACCGTATAGAAACTGGGGATACACCGAGTGAAAAGGTTTGTATAAGAGAACTACGTCGGAAGAAGGATGTCCGCCACAAAAGAAGAAGGGACAATTTCAACAGACTGATGCACAAGGAGACTGAGACGCAGGGACAAAATTCGATGAGTCCGCCTGGAACCAAAGCACTTCAACCGCGTCATCAGTGACGGCTACATTTCGAGGCTGAGCTCAAAGGTAGCAAAATTTACGACAAAGGCTTCTCCAAGGTCAAAGAAAGCACGGTAAGGTGAATTGTTATGAACGTATTAGTTGCGATCGATGATTCTGAATACTCCAGGGTTGTTTTGGAATCGATCATGGAAAGGCCCTGGCAGGAAGGTTGCGCCTTCAAGGTAATCACTGTTGTCGAGCCGTTTCACCCAGAATACGCAGGATGGCACACCAGTTATGTTCCTTTGGCGATTGAAGCTCAGAAGGAAGTGGTTGAGGCCGCTCAGAAGCTCGTAAACAATGCAGTTGCTGCATTGAAAATGAAGTTTGGCGACATGAATGTCACCGGCGAAGCTGTCGAGGGCTACATAACAGACAAGATTTTGGAAACGGCAAAAGCCTGGCCTGCAGACATGATTCTAGTCGGCTCGCATGGACGAACGGGATTGAAGAAGTTCTTCCTCGGCAGTGTGTCCGAGGGTGTGGTGTCGCACGCGCCTTGCTCAGTCGAGGTGGTGAAACACCCGCACAGTGGTCATATGCCGGAGGCGAAAGCCGCCTCGTAGTGCGGTATAACTGCAAAAGAACCTAAGAACTACAACAGCCGCCTCGAAAGAAGCGGCTGTTGTTTTAGATTATGGTTGCCATCACATATGGTGCGTCAAGTCGGCGCTAAATCATATGTGGGAACCGCAAAAACATTGGCACCATTTGCGGTGCTAGGCAAGCGCGTTCTTAGTGCGCTTCCGCGGCGGTGTCAGGAGCCTTGTCGGCAGCCTTATCCGGTTTCGCGTCGGGCTCAGGACCCGGGTCTTTCCACGGCTCGAAAAACGCCTGCCCGGCGCCGCACAGCAGATAACACATCGCCGTCCATCCGAGGACGATCATCACGAACGGAAACCACGTTGTCTGATAATCTTGCATCTTAGAGTCCCTCGTTTCTCCTCAAATCTGCCGGTAGTCAAATGGAAGAGTTGTGCCGGTTGCCATGAGCCTTTTGGGGTTTCTCGCCCCTCTTTACAATCGAAACTCACTTGGCAATTAGTAATATCGTTCCCAGCTGCGCCCTACTTTATTCACAGCGATCGCGACCACTGAGATTATAAACATTTGAACGCTGGATGTGTGCACTATAAGAATGGCGCCCACCCCTTGTAATTGTCGGCTTTCAGGCTTCGTATATAGGGTTGCAGGCTCATGGCTACCTTCAATCATGTGCTATAACAACAAAGTTCTGTCACCACTCGCCCTTACGGCAAACAGGAGAACACTCTAAATGAAAGCTTCTCGACGGTCGCTACCTATTGTTCTGTCGTGCTTATTTGCAGCAGCGACGACTAGCGCCACAGCAGGAGGAGGATCGAGCTCCCTTCTAGACCCATACGCGCATATCGCTGCGCCAGAGGGCAAGAAGGCGGCGAAGAGCGCATTGCCTGCATCCGAAGATCCAAATGCGGTGCAGTCGACAGCAACCTATGTCACGATGCCGTTCGATAACAACCAAGATGGCGGTGCCAAGACCAAAAAGGGTCTGCTCCCTGGACTGCCAGGAAAAGGTTTGTTGTCTGGTTTGACCAAGCCCATGAAGGGTCTCAAGAAAAACGAGAGTTCCGTTGCGGCAAGCACCCCGCCAAGCAGCCCCCCAAGCAGCCCAAGCAACTCCAAGTCAGTGGGCGATAAGGTCGCCAGCGGCGGTAAGTGGATGACCAACGGAGTTGCTAACTCCGGCAAGAAAATGAAAGAAGGTCTTGCCTCCACCGGTGGTGCCTTTGCAAAAGGCGCCAAGGCCATTGGTGATGGTTTTAAAGCAACCGGTTCCAAAATGAAGGAAGGAACGCAGGCAGTCGGTTCGAAGATTGCTGGTTTACCTGGCGCATTGAAGCGTGACGGTGGCAGCCAACCTGTGAAGTCGACACCGGTAGTTGCAGAAAAACCGAAAACTCAAAGCGCCGGAACTTCCAAACTTGCTTTCCTCAACAAAATCAAACCCTTCAAGAAGGGTCAAGTCCAACAAGCAGCAGTCGCCAAGGCGCCCGTAACCCCCGTGACACCCGTAAAAAAGGAAGAGAACCTTTCTGAAAAGCAAATTGCTGATGTAAATGGTGGTCCAACCGATGATTTGACGGCATCTCCATCACCAGCGATGGCAGAAACTCCAGTTGCAGAAACGAAAGCAGTTGCAAAAGCGACTACAGTGCAGCAGGTTGGTGGCGGCGGCAACAAAGTCAGTGTGTTTGCCAAAAACACAACCAACAAGATTGCAGCGACTTCTGGTGCGATGACCGGCGCCGTAAAGAATAGCTTCTCTAAACTGTTCAAACGTGGCGCCCAAGCTCCAGCGCCGCAAACCGCCGGCAAGCCGCCCACACAAGCGCAAAGGATTCAGTAAATGCCTGACAAAGTGGTCGCCGAAATCGAACGATAGGTGTTTTGTCGTCCAGCCACGCTCATAAGATCAGCATCGTTGGACAAAATCCTCGGTGCCCAGGTTCTAATTGTCAGCGAGACCTTTCAACACACAGGCAGCTTCAAATTTCGCGCAGCCTTCAATGCGGCGCGTCAGATTTCGGCAGATAGACTGCTGACCGCATCATCCGGAAACTTCGGTCAGGCGCTAGCCTATGCCTGTAAGCTGCTCGGCAAGTCGTGTATTGTCGTGATGCCTCACAACTCTGCCGGAGTCAAAATCGAAGCTGTTAAACAATGGGGCGGAACAGTCGAGCTGGTCGACACCAATGTAAAAGGTCGAGCAGAACGATTGAGTGAATTGGCAGCGCAGCACCCGGAAGCTGAGGTGGTGAGCGCCTATGACGACCCTCGCATTATTGAAGGTAACGCTTCGTTGGGTGATGAGTTGTCGAAGATCTCTAGTGAATTCGATGCGGTACTTGTCCCCATTGGTGGTGGCGGTCTAAGCTCTGGCGTGATCACTGGTCTGCGCCGCAACGGGTGTAAACATCCGGTATTTGGGGTAGAACCAGCAATTGCAAATGATGCCGCACGCTCGCTGGCTGAAGGCAATATTGTGAAGCTCGAGGCAGAACCTCAAACAATTGCAGACGGCGTGCGTACTCTCTCGATTGGACAACACAATTGGGAGATTTTGAAAGATGGCTTGGAAGGCGTCGTGTTGGTCCCCGAAGACGCAATCGCAGAGGCGGTCAAGCTGCTGTTTCTGAAGGCGAATCTGAAAGTGGAACCGACTGGTGCTCTCAGCACCGCTGCAATAATTGCCAATCCGGATCGCTTTGCCGGAAAGAAGCTAGCTTGCATCGTCAGTGGTGGCAATGTCGACCCGGCTCTGTTTCGCGAACTGATAGAATCGTGTTAGCGAGCGCCCAAAATCATACGATAATCTCGCAATTGTTGAGCCATTTAGTCAGTTCCACCAAACCTGGATATGTCACCTTTGTGCTTCTCAGCCAGAGTTCGTGCAGGTTTTCGAGACGTTCGATATAGACGAGCCCATCGTTGCCTATGTTGGTGCAATTGAGGCGCAGTTTGCGAAGGTTTTTTAAGTCTTTGAGCTTTGCCAAACCTTTGCTCGTGATGTCTGTGAAGGATAGGCTCAGCGTATCGAGGTCTTGCAGCGCGCTCAAGAATGTAAGTCCGGAGTCGCCGATTTCGGTGTCATCCAGAACCAACTCACGCAGATTCTTGAGGCTGGAAATAACCGCTGCGCCCTTGTCTGTGAGGTTTGTGGAGGCGAGGTTGAGCTTGGTCAGCGAGTTGAGCTCACGCAGATGAGCCAGCCCGGCATCGCCCACTTCGGTGCAGCTGATATCCAGCTCTCGTAGCCCGGTAAGCCTACCTACGTGCGCTAGATCGCTGTCCGAGACGTCGCTTCCGAGAAAGGACAGTCCCCAGAGGTCGTTGGGTGAAAGTGCCGCTAGCGGCCCGCAACCCTGGACTGGGTCGAAGCTGTAATAGAGCGAGACTTGCTTGTCTTTGGGAATGGCTATCTTGCCGGTGGCGTCACCATAGTTCTGCGCCCGCCCATCCGAATCGAGGACGAACAGCTCTCCAAGAGACCTGCTCTTGGGAAACTCGATTATTCGCTCTTCAGGAATACTCGATACCATAAGGAGACTTCAGTCTACACATGCCTATTTCTTTATGTACCACACGCCGGGACGGAAATCACCGACTCAAGCCCTGTTGAGCCTGGCTGGTGAAGGGTTTGTGACATACATAATTTGATCGGAACGTCGACTCCGACCGATAAGGTTTGAGTCGACGCTGCCTAGCGCTTGGCGCCTTGATAAAGGAAGTCCAGCACGCCGCCGTCGGAGCCGGTCATAACCTCCATCACATCCTTGGTTTTGACGCAGTTCTTAGGCAATTGACCGAATGTTGCCCATGATGGGGCACTCGAAACTTTTTTGAACTCAAAGTAGTGATGATCTAGTTCGACAGGTTCTCCAGGAAAGTTTAGGACGTGCTTAACCGGCATCATATTTAGTGGCACTGCATTGCAGTTGTAATACAAGATGAGAAACTTAAGAAGGTTAGGAGGTGCAGGAATATCACGCGTGACCCAAATTTCCTCGACTCCTGATGTCTCAAGAACGCCGCCTTTCATGTTTACGGCTCGTGAACTCGCAGTCAAAGATATGCTGTCTTGAGCTTTTACTAGAAGCGCTTTCGATCGAATTAGGCGAACTTTGACCTTTCTGGAGTAAATCGTCGTATTGAATCCGTTGAATTTTGTTTGCCGCTGCTTCTGAAACACACCACCGACGACTTCAGGCATGTATGAACTGGGAACGACCAAAAATGTCGGAATTGATGCAGCCGACTTGAGCTCGAAGTACTTTGTACATCCCGAATTCATAACCGCGAAGCTATTGTTATCGATGCTGACGCACTCATACCAACGTGTTTTCAGGTGCCACTTTGTTGGGCTCACATAAACTACGCGGTCGTCTTTAGTTTCGATTCGTCTAAGCGTTTCTGCTGCTCGTGCTGGGCTGGCGAACAGCAGTGTGATTAGGAAGATAACAATAGTCAGAGGGAGGAACACTTCAAATACCAAGAATCGAAATTACCGGTTGCGACTCCAATTCTTTGTTGAGCCAACCAATAAGATCATCAATCAGCTTTATCACTTTGGTCGTATTATCTTGAAGGCTTGCACTGAAATCATCGCGACTGCCGCCATCGCGAAACTGCATAGATGCCGGCAAATCTTGCATTGATTTTGCATTAGTGAGTGCGGTTCGCAATTCTTTCAAATCGGAAATAATCGCGCTCCAATTCTCCTTCGAAATAGCAGTGTTGCGGCAACGATCAAAATCCGGAGCATGCTTTTGCAAGATCGATTCGAATAGAGCAAATGCTTCGTCTTCAATATAAACCGACTGCTCATTCCACGCGCGGCCCTTGTAGGGTCCCGGAAATACTTCGAGAAACTGGCCGCCATCAAGTTCTACGAGTTTTTGAATGAGCTGTATTTTCATTCTGTTTTTTCCTTGTGTGATCGGTTGGCGAGTGAAGTCATATTCTAATGGCTCGATTCACTCTTTTCGTTTTCTTCATACCGTTTAGTCTTGCCAAAAATTCTTCTCCATGTCGCATCGATCATGCTTATGGCGATGAATAGAATCGTCGGTTCCAAAAGTCCTATGCCGATTGCGATAAATTGGTAAGTTATAAGCGCAATCAAAATGCCCACCATGAAAGCTAGTCCGCTAATGGCTACAAGCGTATCAATATTGCCGTCTCGGATATCGTAGTATCCGAACGTCAAAAAATACAGAATCACGATTGCCGCAATGACACCGGCAAACGTCAAAATCGCAGGATGTAGAAAAATTGAAGGCATGTCGTCCCGGCAGGAGTGACATGCCTTATCTTATCAGTCTGAGCCAGGCGTTTCGAATCAGCGCCGCGCCA
This sequence comes from uncultured Candidatus Obscuribacterales bacterium, assembly GCA_964503045.1. GTDB lineage: Bacteria > Cyanobacteriota > Vampirovibrionia > Obscuribacterales > Obscuribacteraceae > CAYZJR01. The sequence goes on along the minus strand of CAZCZI010000003.1, from coordinate 62,409 downwards.
CTGGCGCGACACCTTATTCGACTATCTTGCGCGCCGACAGCGACTATATCGCGGCAGCAACCTTTTGGCGCTCGCCTTCGATAATTGCGCCAGCTCGACCGATGCTTCGAGGAAACTCTCTTCCGCGCATGAGAAGCTGCTTCTCGTAGCTTTCCGGTTTGAACACGCTGCTGAAGTATTCGATGGCAGCGTCTACGTCGAAGTCGCGGCAAGAGAAGATGTCGAGGGTAACAAACCCCTTATCTGGAAACGAATGGATGGAGATGTGTGACTCAGCGATGAGCACTACTCCGCTAACTCCCCAGTCATCTTCTACCGCGCCGTGATACGTAAACACGTAAGGTGGCATGATTTTTGTCATATCTAGCTTCGCCGGGTAGGCGTCTAGTGTTTGACTCATTAAGTTCATGTCTGCCAGCGATTGCTTGTCACAGCCATAAGCTTCAAGGATGAGATGTGGTCCGAACATAATGTTTCTTCCCCCAAATTGATCGTTCGCGGTGTTGACGAACGAAATTTTGTGCTTCCGATTTACAGAACTCGTCTTTGAAGTGGCCCAGCTTTTTTGATTGCAAGTGGATCAGATCGTTGGTTTGTTCTGTGGGGTACACGAAACGCTTACTTAACACCAGTCTTGGACTACAGCCGTTCTGGGAGTTGGGCGTTGTTGTGTGGTGCGAGTCAACCTCCTTTAGAAGGAATTTTCGAAACAGTAATTCTACAAGAAAAACTGCAATTGTGATGAGTTATACCCAATTTTTTCCGGCTATATCGGATTCGGATATCAAGTTGTCGGATCTTGTAGCTCCAATTCAACTCTAGAACACTCATGGACGCGCTGACGGGCACAGTGTTCCCGCAGGTTGGAAGAAAGTCTTTCTTGTTGGGTCAGCTCGCAAATTATTTGCAAATTGTTTTGAATGAGCGTGAGATTTGCAGCGAGTCGTGTTGCGCTTTTTCGCACGAGCGCGACAGTCGGTGTCGTTGCTTTGGCATGTGGAATCTGGCTTGTGAAGCCTGTCTTGTGAAGCCTGTCTTTGCGCTAGTGAACTTTTACTTTTCTGACGCGCACTTTCACCTGTGACTCGAAATTGCGGGTGAAGTCTCCTTCGAGCGAAGACGACGCGTCAACCCAGAATTGCGAGCCGACGAGAATCGCTTGATTCTTCTTGCCTTCAGGGAAGTGGAGGAATACAGGATCGTCACCTTTGTGCGCGACTAGGATGTCTTTGATGCGGTGAAGATCGGAGAATGACTGCTCTTGCGTAAAGGTAATTTCGACCAACGAGGCGTCGGCAAGTTTTCGTACCGAGCTGGCCATTACTGATGTTCCATCTTCACTTTTCTTCAACTTTCCGCGAATCAACAGAAGAGATTGCGGCGTGAGAACATCGGGTTCAATCTTTTCGAGCGTGTCGTTATAGACGACGACTTCTATCTTGCTGACTAGGTCTTCGAGGTGCACGATGCACAAGAGTTTGTTTTGCTTCGTCAGCTTCTTCTCCACTCCTGCTGCAAGTCCACCGATGATTACACTGCTACCGTCTTTTGCCTCTTGCAGCTCCTTGAGCCCGTGAGTCGTCAGATAGCGCAACCTATGCATGACTCTCGAGAGTGGGTGGCTCGTGACGTAGAAACCAAGAAGCTCGTGCTCCATGGTCTGGAGTTCAGCTTCACTAAACTCTGATCCGTCACCGGTCATTGACTCTTCGACTTTGAACGCAGTTCCGCCGCCGAGACTAAACAAGCTGATCTGACCGGAGGCTTCTTCGCTCTGTCTTCGCGCGGCGGCGTCCACCATGTTTTCCAGATTCTCTAGAGCTTGTTTTCTCGTTATGTTGAGGTTCAAGCAGGCGCCGCACTTGATGAGCGCTTCAAGTGTGCGCTTGTTGACGGTGCGCAAGTCGATCCTGGAGACAAAGTCGCGCAGAGACTTAAACGGCCCGCCGCTTTCTCTTTGTTTGACGATTTCCTCGATAGCAGCGTCGCCAACGTTTTTCACGCCGGATAGTCCGAAGCGAATTGAGCCACCGTCGGCGGTGAACTCTTTTCCTGAAACATTCACGTCGGGCGGCAAAATGTCTATATTCATTGCCTGGCACTCGGCGATGTAGCCTTGCACCTTGTCTTGCTCGCCCGAGACGCTCGACAACAGTGCAGTCATGTATTCGACCGGGTAGTGCGTCTTCAAGTACGCGGTTTGATACGTCAACATCGCGTACGCTTGGCTGTGCGACTTGTTGAAGCAGTACTCGGCGAATTGCACCATCATGTCGAAGAGCTGGTCGGCGATGGCCTTCGATACACCGTTGTTTGCACAACCGGACACGAAGATTTCGCGCTGTTTCTCCATCTCTTCAGGCTTTTTCTTACCCATGGCGCGTCTGAGCAAGTCGGCTTGTCCGAGACTGTAGCCGCCCAAATGCTGAGCGATTTGCATGACCTGCTCTTGGTACACTATTTGCCCATACGTGTCTTTGAGAATCGGCTCGAGCATTGGAGTGAGATAGGTAATGCCGGTCTTACCGTGTTTGCAGTTGATGAACTTGTCGATCATTCCTGTGTCGAGCGGGCCTGGTCGATACAACGCAATCAACGCCGAAATGTCTTCCATGTTTGACGGCTTCATATCGCGCGCGACTTGTCGCATGCCTGACGAAGTTTCTAATTGGAAGATGCCGGCGAGATCTCCGTTGCTGATCGTTTGATAAACCTTCTCGTCATCGAGAGGAATCAAGTCGGGGTCTATCTTTATACCGCGCGTCTTGAAGATGATCTTCACGGCTTTGTCGATCATCGTCAGGTTTCTCAACCCGAGGAAGTCCATTTTGACGAGCCCGATGTAGGCGACGTCTTCCATGTAGTACTGGGCGATTACGGTGCCGTCGTTGTTCTTTTGTACGGGCACTAAATCTTCAAGTGGAACATCAGAGATGACCACGCCGGCAGCGTGCATGCCGAAGGTTTTGTTGACTCCCTCCAGCTTTCGCGCCACGTCGATGACTTGGCGCGCCTCATCACTTGTGGCATACATCTTTTTGAACTCGGGATGTTCTTCAATCATTTCCTCGAGTGGCGTCGGTTTGCCTCTGACGACCGGCACCATCTTCGCGAGTTTGGTTGACTCTGCAAAGGGAAATTCGAGCACCCGTGCCACATCTTTGATAACCGCTTTGCTGGTCATGCGGTTGAATGTGATGATCTGTGCTACGCGATCGGCACCATACTTTTCGGCAGTGTATTTTATGATTTCGTCGCGCCGTTCGATGCAGAAGTCCGTGTCGATATCGGGCATCGACTTACGCTCGGGGTTTAGGAACCGCTCGAAGAGCAAGTTGTACTTGATTGGGTCGATGTTGGTGATGCCGAGCGCAAACGCAATGAGGCTGCCTGCAGCAGATCCACGACCTGGTCCGACCGGAATTCCCTTTTCGCGCGCGAAACGAATAAAGTCAGAAACAATGAGGAAGTACGAGGCGAAGTTCATGTCATTAATGACCTTCAGCTCGCGTCTTGCTCTGTCTTCGACTACTTCAGTGATACCGTCGATGCCGAACCTTTCTTTCAGTCCGTCGAAAACTAGTTTGTCCAAAAAGCTTTCAGCTGTATGCCCTGGCGGCACTGGAAAGACAGGAAGCCGAGGGTCTCCGGCAAGCTTGATTGGCTCTATCTTGTCTGCAATTTCGAGAGTACTCTTGAGTGCTTCTTCAATGTATTCAGTGTCGAGGTGATCGCGGAAGAGGCATGCCATCTCGTCGCCATTTTTGATGTATTCCCAACCGGTAAATTTCATGCGGTTGGCGTCGGTAACCAACTTGCCCATCTGCACGCAAAGTAAGCAATCATGCGCCATTGCGTCATGCTTGTTGGTAAAGTGGCTGTCGTTGGTTGCGCAAAGTTTGATTCCCAACTCGCGCGAAATTTTGATTAGCTCGCGATTGACTTTGCGATCTTCGGGAGTGCCGTGATCTTGAACTTCAATGTAATAGTTGTCTCCGAGAGTCTCTTTGTACCAGGCTGCAGAGGCTCTGGCCGAGTCATAATCGTTCTTCAACAGATGTTGGCAGAGTTCTGCTCCAAGGCAACCGGAAAGAATGATCAATCCTTCCTTATGTTCCTCCAGCATCTGTTTATTGATGCGAGGTTTGTAATAGTAACCGTTGAGATGGGCTCGTGAATTGAGTTTTACGAGGTTGCGGTATCCCTGTTTGTTCTGCGCGAGCATCGTCAGGTGATACAGTGATTGGCGCGAGCTTTTGTCCGTGATGTTGCCATCGATTATATAAGCCTCGCATCCAATGATTGGCTTCACGCCTCCCATTTCATGGCACGTCTTGGTGAGTTCAACCGCACCATACATGACACCATGATCTGTGATTGCGACTGCCGGCATATTTTCGGCTTTCGCTTTTTTCACCAGATGTTTTATCATCGTGGCGCCATCGAGCAAGCTGTACTCGGTATGAAGATGCAGTGGGACATACGGACGTGGCATCTGACCTCCTAAGGCCCGCGCGCCGGGAAGGGCAGCGGTTGAGCCCGTGCAGCACAGCCTTGGGCAGCGCTACAGCTTGAATTCGACGACGTCTTGGTGACGCGACTCCATCATTTTATATGGTTTTGGATTCAGGCGCCGCGTCAACGAGCCTTCCTACTATTAATACGTTCGAGATCGAAAAAAGTTCAATATATCTTCTGGATATTTTTGAAGCGTGCAAAAATCTTTCTTAGGCAAACCCGAGATGGCGCGCAAAGATTTGGATGCTGCAAAAAAGAAGCTCAGCGACAGCCCGTTTTAAAGCTCACAGATAGAACTTTGAACTGCATGCGCCGAAGTGAAGAAACACAAAAAAGCGAAGGGGCCCACTAAAGGAGCGCCCCTTCAAACCTTTTGTTCAGGCAAACTTTAATAGACCAATTGCTTGGTGTGTACGATTTTGCGTCTTGGTGAGCGTCTACGTGAGATCGGCGAACGGTGGTTGGTGGACTTGTCGTCGCCCAACTCTTTGATTAGGTAGGCAGTGACTTCTTCTTGCTCAACTTTCGCGATGGCATGTCTAAACCACATCTGTAGGGCGCGCCTTTCATCTGGGGTCAAACCTGGTTCATTCAACATATGTTCTCCTCTCCTTATCCCGCCGAAATACGCTCTAGACACAGGTCTAGGAGCGTCTCCAAGTGGCAGCCCGACCTTTCGTGGCATGGCTCCGCTTGTCCCGCTTTACAGTTTGTCGGCTATCTCAGATTCTCTCAATCAGGCGCGGAATCGCCAGATGTCAGAAGACGCGATTCCACGGCAATACGATAGCAACAAGTTCCAGTCTAATTACTTCTCAAGTGGAATCAACACTTGATAACTCGATCTGAGATTAGGTTTGGCTTAGGTTCGGCGGCAGCCCAAGTAGGCGCGAAACGGAGCTTCACGATTGCGTTAGGACTGCCGCCCACGAGGAATGATTGGACTCATGGGGTGAAATCGATTGTGGCGAGTCCAGTCAATCTATAAATAGGTATCGCAAAGGTAACCCGTGACAGCGGCGGACACACTCAACATACAAGGAATACAAGTTAAGGCAGTGCACAAGACCTTCAGCGCCAAGGCGGTGAAGCTGCTGTGGATGTCTATTTCGGTGCGTCGCGAGCAAGTCGTGAAGGCGTTGGACGGTGTTTCCTTGAGCATCGAGCCTGGTGAGGCTGTGGGAATCATCGGACCAAATGGCGCTGGAAAGACGACGCTTATGGGTTGTCTTCTGGGTTTTCTCAAACCCGATTCAGGAACAATCACAATCGACGGCAGAAAACCGAACACGTTAGGGGTGCGTCGAAAAATCGGCTATGTCCCGGAGCGTCTGAATTTCCAGAGAAGCATAAAGATTCGAGAGCTCCTGGAGTTGCATTATGACCTTGCCGCCGAGCCTCGTCAAAACCGCGAAAAGAGAGTGCTGGAACTGCTTGACACTGTCGGTTTGGATAAAGAGAAATGGACTCTGCCGGTTGAGAAATGTTCACGAGGTATGCTTCAAAGACTGGCACTAGCTCAGGCTTTGGTCGGGCATCCGAAGTATTTGTTTTTGGACGAACCAACATCTGGTATCGATCCTGGCGGCGTGCTCGAACTGACGGAACTGTTGACGAGAATCAAGAGCATGGGCATGTCGTTGGTTTTGAATTCGCATCAACTCGACCAGGTGCAAGTAATATGCGATCGAGTCGTATTTGTGAGGCATGGCAAAGTCTCGACTGAACAGGATTTCGAGGCGGAGTCGGTGGAACATGCTCTGCATTTGCGATTTGCATCTGCACTTGATGGTGTTCTGTCCGACAAATTGAAAGAGATTGCAGACGGTCTTGCATTGCCACTGCTTGATTGTGCAGCCGACAAAGCTCAATTGATTGTAAGAACCGATGATGATAATCAACGTTTGATCAAACAGCTTATTGATGCCGGGTTTCCGCTGGTCGAAGTGGCTCCTCAACACAGCAAGTTAGAACGAATGTTTCTCAAAAATAGTCGCGCATCATCCGCGGATTCGACTGATTCATCAGGAGATGCACAATAGATGATCGCGCTGATCCGAATTACAATGTTGCAGTGGATACGCAGCCCATCAAGAATGGCTTTGTTTATGTATCCGACAATTATGATTGTTCTTACAACCGTACTTGGTATTATCACTGCGCACGAAGTACCTGTCGATCTTGGATTGTTTCCAACGATTTATGGAATCGCACCCTTTTTTGTAATCGTCTTAGCGACCGGAATAGTCTCAAGAGAGCGGGAGGACGGGGTTTTAGCCAGCGTGCTTGTCAGACCGATTCGGCGAAGCACTTACATCTTCTCTAAGTGGCTTGCGCTTGCTCTGGCAGGGTGGATCGGATCGGTACTGTTCATCGCGTTGCTTACGTTGCTCACGGCGCTTACAGGGCTGCATCAGCCGAATATTGCAGAGATTGGAAGAGCACTTCTAGAAACACTTCTGATCGATATTGGGCTGGCTGCAACTATGGTGGCATTCTCGACGCTCTCGCCGACATACGGTGATCTCGTCTTGTATGGAATATCGTGGATGGGCTGGTTGACGATGCTTTCATGTATCACTGCACTTACGGAGATGCAACATGAAGGACTGCTGACCCAAATTGATTCCGATTATTTGTTTATGGTTGTTGAAGCATACAAAAGTTTCCTCCTACCTAATGTGCAATTTACGACACCATCGCATCTTTGGCTGTTCTCGGTACTTACGTATCTTTCCAATCTGTTTGCGGCATTGTTGGCTGCGATATTTTTCTTGAATCGTAAGGAGATCGGATACGGTGGTTAGCGATCGAACAGATGCGGTACCGATATGGCTCATCACGCTTGCCGTGCTGATTTCCTTTGCGCGCGGCGGTTTGATGATATTTGAAAGAGAGAATCCATATAAAGTCACACCTCTGGTAAATTGGGTGCAAGTCAAGGATGTGAATTCTGTAATTTTCAAAACTCACAAGTCGGCAGCTTTGTATTTTGTGCACACCGGAAAATGCAGACGGTGCGCAGAGATGTCGCAGGCAATAGAGACTCCGGACGTCGCCAAAATAATGAACGAGGATTACATTCCAGTCAAAGTTGAAATACCGCATCTTCGAAAAGATGAGACTCCTGAAGTTCAAAATCTCAAGGACAACTACGCGTCATGGTCGGCTCCGCAATTGGTGGTTGTTCCACCTGAGTGCTGGGATGTGCCCGTTGAGAACAGCTATCTTCTGCCGGATGTGAGCGTTACAGAGATGGTAACTTTGCCTGATGACACGGTCAAAAAGGTGTTGCAGAACTCAAAACGGTGGCATCCCGAACCACCAAGCTTTGGGCGCGTTGCCTGGGTGAAACCATCGACTGCGCTCGCTGATGCTACCGATGAAAAGCCGGCGTTGCTCTTTTTCGGCAGGAGTTGGGACCAGCATTCAGACGCCGTGCGCGCGCAGATTTTCGGCAATGCAAAGATTGCAAAAGTAATAAACGAAAATTTCTTGCCATCGTTTGTTGTGAATTTTGAGAGGAAGGGGATTCCGAATTCTAAGAGAACATCAGAGTTGATTGCGCGTTTTCGCATCAAGTCGTATCCGACAGTAGTCGTTGTAAGCCCGTCGCGACCGGCTCAGATGATGACGGGATTTGCAGGCGAGAAAGAGACTTTGGAGTTTCTTTCTCATGTGCGCGGGAAGTGATCGCGCAGCATGTGATCGCGCAGCATGTGATCATGCAGCACGTGATCACGCAGCATGTGATCACGCGACAGCAAAAAGTTGATGCAACTATAGTGTACATTTCGCGTCAAAATGCAAACTATACTTAACATCGACGGGCATGACTGGCGGATTTACGTAATAAATTTGCCTTGTCGAATTGTGCGTGTAAACTACAGTTTCCATTTTGAATCGAAATGCAAAGTATAGTTGCACCCATGTTGTGCGGGACGTGATCACGAGATTTATTCAGCGAATGGGACACGAATTTCGTGATCACGCGGCACGTGATCACGCGGCGCGTGATCACTAGTAAAGAAACGGAATCAGTTTTCGTGACTGAGCTTTGGGCACCTCTGGGAGAGTGTTGTTGTCACCTGGTTTTGCAAGTGACCAAAGCATTCCAACAAAGATACCTGGCAGGGCCAGCAGTGGAAACCAGGTTGAGAAAACTAGTGGGACACCAAGGAGAATAATTAGAACACCAAAGTAGTGAGGGTGAACAACGCGTTGTTTCTGTGGCAATCTATCGCTTTTGGCTATGTAAATTGCACCAATCATTGTTATCGCAGCAGCCATTGCCTTAAGAATGAGAGCAACATCGGGTGTGATTGAAAACATTCCGAAACTGAGTCTCTGACAGAGTACAGCGCAGTTGATGTAGAGAATGAGAAAGACGAGTCCGCCGGTTCGCTTTGTTCTTTCAGGGCTAACAATTAGGCGGATGCGCTTTTCTACTTTTGTTTGTTCTCGTTCCTTTTCTTTTACCATAACTGCTGTAGCGGCAGTGCCAGTTAGCTTTTCGACAGAAGCTGGTTGTGCTTCGTTTATTGAATTCTCAAAATCTGATTCGGAAGGTGGTTCCATTTCAACTTCGGCGGCATCGACTTCCGCAAGGTCCACTTCTTGTGTTACGGAACTTGGTACTAAGTCTGCGTTTGTCTTCTTGTTCTCAGGCAGTGATGCAGACTTCTCCAACTTCGCGGATGCATCCAACTGCTCCCTCTTACGTTGAGCCATCCATCGCCCAACAATTAATCCGCCTGCAAGCACGCATGATGCGAGCACGCAGAGTTCTGCCCACTGATTGCTCAGGTCTGCCCAGCCTCTTCGCACGCCCACGACTGGCGCAAGAAAGACGACCGCACCTAGCGCACAGCCACAGAGAACGCCCAGAAGGCTATTGTCGGCAGGCTTTGCGGCGACTGCCACGACTGAGTCGGTGCCGACTGGCACTACGGAATCGACTGGCACTACGGAATCGGGTCCCTCAGGCACGACTGAATCAGTCTCGCCGGGCGCGTGCTCGTCTGTTTCGCGGTGCACGACTGCGTCGTCTCCGCCAGACACTATGTCAGGCTGGCCGAGCCCAGGATTTTCAGGCTGTACCGCACTAGAGATTCGACATCACCATCCACTTCGGCTTCTTCTCTGGCTTTTTTGAGGACCAGACTTATCTCAGTTCCAGTGTATCCCAGCCCTTCGAGAATGGCGCGTACTTCTTCTGCGGTTGTGCTGGTAGAGGCTTTCGCGCCTTCTTCGACGTGTCCCTGACGCATGAGCCAGTCGTCGGCTTTGGATTTGAGCTCCAAAATAATGCGTTGCGCCACTTTTGCCCCGACTCCGGGTGCCTGGCTAATCATCTTCTGGTCTTCATTTACAATCGCTTCCGCCAGCTGCCGAGGTCCCAATGTTCCTACCAAAGCCAATGCCAGCTTGGGTCCTATGCCGGAGACACTTTGCAAAAGCGTGAAAAGCTGCTTCTCGTGCGGGTGGGCGAATCCGAAGATGGTCCATTCCGTCTCGCGAATGGTGAGTGCAGTATAGACGGTGACTTCATCTCCGATCTGTCCGATGGTCATGAGATTGCGCGGAGACATCGCCACTTCGTAGCCTATGCCGCCGACATCCACCACCAAAATCTCGGAAGGTCCGCCGGTGAGCTCTTTTGCGGCGATGGTTCCTTTTAGATAAGAAAACATGTTTGAGGCGGCTCCCGGACTTAAGTAACAGAGTTATACAGCTCGAAAATTGTACTAACTCTGGGCTTGCGAGCCATGAGCGTGAGCACAGGTTTAGACTATTTATGTATATGCTAAAATCGGAGTCGTCGGGGCGTAGCGCAGCTTGGTAGCGTGTCCGTTTCGGGTGCGGAAGGCCGGAGGTTCAAATCCTCTCGCCCCGATAGACTGAATTCTTGCCGGTCGGCTTTAGGGCTGACCGGTTTTGTTTTTCTTGCGCGGCGCGCAAAGCGTAAAGATATCAATGGGGTTCGATGGGTGGAGTGCATCGCGATCTTTTTTGAACCCTACCGGGTTCGCATTTTGCGCAAAAACGCAGAAACTACTCAGCCATCAAAGTGACGTTGCCGCCTTGGCTGTGGGCATGCGTCACGGCAGTGCGCGCGTGTGAGATCAGAATTTTGCCTTCTTCATCCATGTGTTTGGCGAACTGGCAAATGCCAACGCTGCAAGTGATGTTGACGGTCTGATCGCCGGCAGTGAATGTAGCTTGTTGAACGCTGACCCGCAGCCGCTCAGCCACTTCAATGGCGCCTTCTTTCGGTGTGACGGTGAGGACGACGGTGAATTCGTAAGTTCCTGTGCGCACGGTGATATCAGATTCGCGCATCTGACGTGAAACGATCGCAGCCATCTGCGTGACGACCGAATCGCAGGCTTTTTGTCCATGCTGTTTCATCAGCTCTTTGTGATTGTCGACCTCGACCACCACAACACTGAGTGGAACCCCATAACGCTTGGCCTGCTTGATTCCCAGCTTGAGGAATTCATTGAGGTAGCGAACACTCTTGAGTGACGTCAAGGAGTCTGTCAAAGACAGTTCGCGAATTTGATTTTCCTTTTTGCGCAGCTCTTCACGCAACGCCTTCTCGCGAATGACGCTCTTGACGCGTGCGAGGAGTTCATTTGGTTCAAACGGTTTGAAGATGATGTCTTCGTTGGTGGTGTCTTCACCTGCGAATCCTGGAAGCGCCTTGTCTTTGCTGCCCAGGAAAATAATTGGAATGTTGGTGGTTTTTTCTTCAGACCGCAATCTGTTGTAAACCTCCATTCCGCCCATTAATGGCATGTGGAGGTCGAGAATGATTACGTCGGGCGTGCGCACCTTGCAGGCGGCGATCGCCTTAAATCCGTCGTTTGCAGAGTCGACTGTATAACCAGCCTTACGGAGCAGCTCCGCCAAAAGCATGGTATGCGCCTGCTCGTCGTCGACTACAAGAACTCTATTGCTTGCCTTTGTCACTTTTGCGAAACGTCCCTACAACTTGCTCATTGCAACCTGTCGGCGCTCATCACGAAAACGCAGCACCTGCCAGTTTCATCAATAATGGTAACTTCTTGTAAGCGATCCCTACAACTTTTCAACCTGGATTTTTTCAATTCTTGGAATTTCGATTCTTGCCGATTCAGAGCCCGAATCGCGCTCCAGTTCGGCAATTTGGCGTGTCACAGTTTCTGAGAGTCTTGTGATATCAATTGAAAAATATTTTGGACCGAACTTGGCAACCCTCTCTCCGCCCCGCTTGAGAAGCTTGAGCGCACCCTTTTTGTTGTCGCGCAAAAGATGGTAGTAGGCGACTGCAATTTGAATAATCCCTTGCGTCAGTTCACGTTCGGGACCTGTCTGTTTCTTCCAAACTGCCTCGAGAGTTTCATGACACTCGAAAAACTCTTGCTTATTAAACTCGTCGATGCCCTGCCAAAATCCGTCAGGCGCATCGCCGGCGCTTGCATTATTTTGATCGCCCGAGTCAGCTGACTTTTGCAATCACGATTACCTCAGCATCTTTGGGGAGGAACTCAAGTTCTGCTTTGGCCAGGGCCGAAATTTGTTGAGCATCCAAGAGCCCTGAGAGATCGACAATCTTTGGTCCGGCAAGCAGCACCATGTTTGGAATCACTCGACCGGCATCGCCCCATGAGGAGTGCTTCTCAATCAGTGATTCCATCGAGCTAATCGCTGATGAGACATTCGCCATCTGGGCCGATCCATCTTTGCATTGCAGGCGAATTACACCCTTTGCGTCGACGATGCGAAGAGAGTTTTGCATCGAACTCATAAAACCTAAATACTTCGACTCGCGTTTGCTTGCTTCGTAAACGCTGAAGTACGCCCCTGAGATTGGCTTGGAAACCGCCTGTGCATCAACTCGCAGTGAATCGGCGACAGACGCCAGACGTTCATCTTCGGTCATCGCAGTTTTTGCCTTTTCAGGATCGGTCATGCTCGTGGCACCAACGGCGGTTGCTCTAATCGTGCTCGTGCGCGCATCAATTTCAACGTGAACTTCAATGGTCGCCGGGTCCGCTCCCATTCGTTCAACAGCTGAGTGAGCATCGTGCCTTATTCGCAGAATGTCGTCATTCGAAGGATTTAGAATTTGACGCTCGACGCTTTCTCTAACTAGCGCAAGCGCAACACCGATCGCTGAAATTACATCAGCATGTTCTGCAAGCTTGTGTCGCATTTGCAACTGTTTGGCAACAAAGGGAACAATCGCAGCTGAACCGCCACCGCCACCAACCAGATTCACCAATGCTTCGTCTAGCTTGTAGTCTTTCATCAATGCTTTTACGATCGGAATGCACTTCTTTGAAGCAACGTCGAGCAGCTCGGTTGCTGCCTCTTCGTCGGTTTTTGAAAGCATCGCCGACAGTGGTTTAAACGCAGCTTTTATCGATTCTTTGTTACCTTCTGCGCAGTCTCCGGACGGCACGAGATCGAGCAGGTTGGAAGCGCAGGTTGGTGTGATGCAAACGGTGGGCGTCTCGGTGCCTGCTACTTTGATTGCGACGTAGTCATCGGGATCTTTCGGCAGCGGTCGCATGTGCACGGCATCGAGTTTCTGTTGCGCTAACTCCGATTGAAACGAAGCATACTTCAGCCCTGCGATGTGTGCACTTCTTGGTCCTACATCGACGATGTGTTGTCCCTTCACTCGTGGCATCGAGCCGCCGGCGACTCCGACGGTTCGCACGTCCAACGTCTTCATGTAGACCTTGTGCCCGCCGATTTCAGCCGAGCGCACAAGCGCTCGACCGTTGGCAATCGCGGAGATGTCTGTGCTTGTTCCACCGACTTCCAGAAAAATTCCATCCGAGATGTGAAGAAACATCATCGCCGCCGCAACACCGGCAGCCGGTCCGGAGAGCATCGTCAAAATCGGACGCTTGCGCATGGCTTCGACATCCATAACACCGCCGTCGGAGCGCATGATCATTACCGGCGCAAGTATTCCTGCTGCCTTAACACTGCTCTCGGTCATGTTCGCGCTTTCGATCATCTTAGGCAGCATCGAGGCGTTGATTACAGCGGTTCGTGTGCGCACTTTGAGCCCGTACAGCTGCGTAATTTCGGAACCCGCGCAAACGAGCAATCCCATCGACAACGCTATTTCCAGAGCCTGTTTTTCGTTTTTCGAATCGTCTACCGAAAAAGCCTCGCTGATTGCAATTGCCCCAACACCGCCTTTCACGAGGTTTTCCAGAGCTTGCTTTATCTGCTGCTCGGTGGGTGCTTTGGTCGTGTCGATAAACTCATGATGCGTGGTAATGAATTTGCCCGGAGCGAGTTCGATCTTGCCCAGATTCGTTTGTGCTTTGGCAATCCAGGCATTGGCACCGCTGCCCATGCCGAGAATACCCACCGTTGCCACGTCGCCTTCCAGCAATGCATTGGTGGCTTGAGTGGTGCTGTGCGCAATAAATCCAACTTGCTCGGGTGCAATTCCTGCTTCTTCAAGCAGTTTTTTCAACGACTGAATGATGCCTAAAGCGACGCCTTCTGGCGCGGTGTGGGTGGTTGGAACCTTGCTCTTGCCCAAAATTTCAAGCGTGTCTGATTCGAGGGCTACGGCGTGCGTGAAAGTACCGCCGACATCGATGCCGATTCTGACGCGACCTGCGCTCTTGTTTTGGTTTTGTGCGCCTTTCTTTACCATGGCACGTATCCTTGTGCCACAGCGATTACCAGTCCGCATACAACTGCAATCCAAGCGTATGGTATGGTTCGTTTGAGCAGCACTTGGGTGTCGGTGCCAAGATAGGTCGCAATCCAAATGTTATGTGTGTTGGTCGGGTCGCAGATGCCCTGCACTTGTCCAACCGACATGAGCATTCCCATAATCGCCTGGCTGGAGAGGGTTGTCGACTTCTGTACCAGTGCGACCAATCCACTGCCCATTCCCCATAGACTCAATGGACCGCGGTAGAGTGCAAAGGGTGCCATGAGAGTGAAGACGACAATATAAAGCGTTGCTTTGGTTGGAACGATGGAAGCCATAAGCGGAGCCATGGATTCTGCAATGGCAGGATTCATCATGGTGCTGACCAGCATCCCGATTCCCATCATCAGCACTACAGCCGGTATCACCGAAGCGATGCCGTCAATTATCGATCGAGTCAGCAAATTTATCGAATTTTCTCGCCAAGTAAGCAAGACACCGTATGTGATGCCGACCATGAATGCCGGAATGATCTCCCAGCGACAGAAAAGGACGAGCACTAACGGCACAATCGGTGTCAATAGCGCCAACGATGGCGTCGTGTCTGCTTTGCGGAGGTGTCTATGAACCGCATATGCGCTCAATACAACCAGTGCCCAGAAAACAATTTTGAGAGAGGCGGGATCGCAGATCGCTTTTTGTGCGGCTTCCGCCGCAGCAGCCTCATGATGCCAAAGATTTTGCAATCCAAAATATGCCGCAGCCACCATCGCGATTCCAGCCAACAGGTATTTTATGTTCCTCACATTCTTGAGTTCGACGGTCAAAAACCCAAGAATAATCAGCGAAATTGTCATCGAAAACGGAAGCACGAAGCCGATGATTTGGGCTCGGTCGATTTTCAAAACTTCTACGTAAAGTTGCCAGTTTGAAAGGTTGAACATGCCGCCCAAACTGATGCCGAAAAGAAACAATCCTCCTGCAGTTGCTTGTGGAATGCCCAGTGAGAGCATGACGGGCAGAATGATCGTTCCAATCATGATCACAGCGCCCAGCCCGCCAAGGGTAGAGAAGAGCAGCGCTGTTACACCAGTGAGAACTACCGCGAGAATAAACGGATTGTCGCCGCCAAACTCTGCAACCCATCGCACCAGAGCTCTGGCGAGACCGAGTTTGTTCATGAGCTCGGCAAGGACAGCGCCAAACATGGTCGTGGTGTAGGCAACGTTGAGCTTGACAGAACCCTTAGCAATCACGTCTTGCATGATGCTCTCGCCGGAGATGCCGCCGATGAGCGCCATAATCACAGCCATCAACGGCAACGCGAGCAAGGCGGATAGCCGCCTTGTGTACATCAGTACAGCCATTACCAAAAATACGCCGAGACAGGCTATTGCCGTAAACATCTCGCCAATGATCCTTGGTTTTGACTGACTGTGTCAAGCCAGAGATTTTTCGCTACGCCTTGTATATACGTGATGAGATGTCAGCGATGCAGGGCTGCTCTTCGCAACCCCGCAAGATGACGAGTGATTCAGAGCGATTTACTTGTCCTTCTTCTCATGAGCCTTCTGTGCTGCCTTCTCGGCTGCGATTTTTGCTGCTGCTTTTGCCGCGGCGCCGGCTGCAGAAAGTCCAATGCCCATCAGTGCGCCTTCTGCGACTGCTTTACCGATTTCTTCCATCTGTTTCCTGCGTTGTGCATCTTCTGCGGCTTTGACGGCTTCATAGCCGGCAATTCCACCGAGGATCATGCCAGGAAGTCCGAGTGCGGCACCACCTGCGACACCGCCAGCCGTAGCGCCTATTACTTCGGCTTCGCTGAGTGAAGCAGCCTTTGCAGCGGCTTTTGCTCCCAATCCTGCGATGCTTCCGCTCCACAGTGCGCTAGATATGTCCGACCAAATACTGCTCTCGTTACCGTGTGCCGCTTGTTGGGCTGCCTTTTCTGCGTTATCTCCCATTTCACTTTCTCCCCTAAAGAAACGATCCGACGCTTCGCCAATCGGTTCGTCTGTTCGGGGGGTTGAGACAAACCTTCGGTAAGTAATGAGGTTATATACACTCGCGATATTTTCTTGGACGCAAGTTTGCAAATTTCTTTTTTGGGGCTTGTGCGATTCCCCTCAACTCCCAAGGAGTGCGGCTCAATCGATAATTAATTGTCGAGTTTGAGAACCTCGAACAAGTAGCTATAGATGGGATCGGGAATATATAGAGGAAGATTTGGAGACCTGTTCGGCTTCTAACTTACAAGGGCACCTGCTGCTAAACGGAACCAGCGGCTGGCCATATGACAGGACGAAACACTATGAACGATACGTTGGCTTCAGTCGGGCTGTGGACGCGCATGCTGATCTTTGTTGCAGTTTTGATGTTGGGCATCGCACTTCCTGGAGGCACGGCGGTAGGGCTTATTTGTACGGCGCCTTCAGAGTATGTGATAGTCAAAGAAGAACTGCCCGAAATGAATAAGATCTTCGTGGCCAGTGATAATCATGACACGGAGTTTTGCGTCATCGAGCTTCCATCGGTGGATGCGGCTAAGGCAAAACTCAATGCTGTCTATGAAAGTACCGATCACATATATGGTGTGATCAGTGTGGCGCCGACGAGCTCCTCAGCTCAATACAAAAAGAAAGACGGTGATTTCACTCGTCTTTTATCAGTCGAAAACTATGTCATCGACATCGAGGCAAAAGACGAGAAAGAGTTGGATAAGTCGCTCAAATCGTTCAAGTTCATCAAGGAAAATCCAAACAAGAACTTGGTTTTGGAGTTCTTCAAAAAGGATTTGCGCGTCACAGGCGGCATCATAGCCGGCTATTATGTACTTCTTTTCTTCGCTATGATTCCTTTGACTAGCTGGGTTGCCGCCGTCGGTGGAAACAAAAAGAATGCGAAGTTGGATTCAACTGCGCTTCAAGATCGTTTGTTGGAACTCAATCAGCTCGATCTCCCCTTTCAAGTTGTCCAAGCGAAAAATGGCGTCATAGTGGCTGAATGGAAATTTGCCGATGCGAAGTGGGCAGGGGTGATGCAAGCTAATGGTGTCAAATCTGTCGACAAGCTATTACTCAGGCTTGATCCTGAATCATCGACGGTAAGAGCCGTGGTTGATACTCGAACAATTTCGTGGACGGAAGGCTCTGGCAAGACTGCTCTGGTGCCGAAAATGTTGAAGGGCATCAACTTCTTCCAGTTCAATAAAGAGCAGCTACAAGGGCTTTCCTATAAAGAAGGCGGGTGGAAACCAACCACCAACTACAACTACAAGTTCAACTTAGGTGAGATGCGCAGCCCGCTTATACAGGCAATAACGGATGGTGGCTGGGCGTTCAAACCCGTCGTCACCTTTGTGCGATTAATCGGCGGCTGAAAGGAAAGTACGAAAAGAAGTACGACCAACCTGACCTATTTAGGCTTGCGATTGGATATAAGAAGGAGCGGCGAATCAGCGATGATGTGCCCACCCTTCTCCAAAATGTGGCCGGGATTTAGCCCATGCGGAATATATGGATGCGACTCGAGCACGTACACGCCTTCTTTGAATTCAGGAAGCATCGAGGCGAAATAGGAGTTAGGAACAACGGCAAGGATCGGCTCTTTCCTGCGGAAGAATGGAACCAACTCATCATATGTATTGATGGACAGCGTTTTCTTGCCTGTTTGGAAGATCACTTCGTCTTTCCAGTGTTCCATTCCAAATATGCCGACAACGGTGTCGGGGCTTGAGGCCTTGATCAGTTCCAAATACCTGTACATCGGTTGATTTTGGTCGAGCAAAGGGAATGCGAAATAGGCAGTTATCATTCCGGTTGTTGCAACACCCAGGAAAGTGGCAGCTACAGAGCGAATCGGCCAGCCAGTCAACGCGAAGAACAA
Source organism: uncultured Candidatus Obscuribacterales bacterium (assembly GCA_964503045.1). GTDB lineage: Bacteria > Cyanobacteriota > Vampirovibrionia > Obscuribacterales > Obscuribacteraceae > CAYZJR01. Next base: position 44,330 of record CAZCZI010000003.1, on the reverse strand, counting down.
TGCTGTCAAACCGGTCACTAACAATGTCGCCGGCAAGACGGCTAAGTTGCCGATACTGCCAAACAGCGCCGGAAGCAGCGACGTGACGATAAAGGCTCCTGCAATCAGAATCGTTGAGATCATTGCAGCGACGACGGAGGCAAGTTTTCTGCGCTGGTCGGTCCAGTGACAGAGCCACTGGGCGGCGATTAATGCGCAAGCCGGATAGGCAGGAAGCGCATAGTAATCGATTTTGCCGCGCGATATTGAGAAGAATCCGATCACTGTAATTACAGACAACCATAGATATATGAGAGGACGTTTTGCCGTTCCTTCCTTTACTTGACGCACCATATCAAATGCCGCGACTATCAAAATTACGGACCACGGTGCCATTCCCGTTAACAAGGAGTGGGTCATAAACCAGATCGGCTGGTGCGAATCGTAGGTGGAGCCGGCGAATCGTTCGAAATTCTCTCTCAAGAAAAAGTGGGTGAGTGCTTCAGGATGGGAGTAATACATGGAGAGGAACCATGGAGATCCTATGCACAAAACAATGATGAGCGCGCCAATATAATGCATTGGTCGAACCAAAGATAAACGGCGCGTGATTGTCAGATAGCTGAAAAACGTCACTGCAGGAAAGACGATTCCAATTGGGCCTTTAGTTAAAAATGCCAAACCGCAAGCAACCGCACTAGCCATCCAGAGCCATGAACGTTGCCGGTTCGTGGCTGCCTCGCATCCGAAATACAGCAAAACCAGTGCTGTCGTGTTGAAGAGAATGAGCAGCATGTCGGACATGCACATGGCGGCAAAAGACATGTACATCGCTGATGTGGACAGGGCCATGCCTGCTACCAGACCAGTCGTGGCGCCGAATAATTTGCGCCCTGCAATAGCAGTAACCATCACGGCCAAGATAGCGGCCAGGCAAGAAGGGATGCGGGCAGCGAGGTGACTGACGCCGAATGCTTTGAAGCAAGCGCCAACTGCCCAATATGAAAGAATCGGTTTGTCGAAAAATCCCTGACCCTGAAACAGTGGAACCATGAGGTTTCCCGCAAGCAGCATTTCCTTGGCGCACTCGCCAAAAAAAACTTCAGCTCTGCTGAATTTGCCCCAGCAGGCTGAAAGCATCACGTAGCTCAAACCGGCAATCGCGAGTACGGTGCAAAGCAACAACGCGAATTTGCTCGACGACGAATCCTTATATAGAGGTTCGTCGGAGTTTGACGTTTGGGCACTTGAACCATTGCCGCGTTGAGTGCCGTGGTTTTGACGCTGGTAATCCAGCGTTGTCATTTGGGTTTCCTTGTTTTAGAAAGTTGGATTATGACATCTGCTTTGCATTTCTTCGTGAAGACGTATTCATGACGCCTATGCCCCAATTGGCGAGGGTTATTTTTGGGGTAGGGGGTATGGGATTTCTACTAGTAATGCCGTAGTTCCACCAATCGACTTGTCAAGGCTAAATATCTATTATCTCAACGTTAGGCAAAGTTTTCGCTTTTGCAGGAGCCTGAAATGCCAGATCAAACCGATTTTTCTTTCGAGTCCAAATTACAGCAGACCAACTTGTCGCAATCGGAGGCGGTCGAAGATGCACTGATAAACCGACTCGGAAGCACCGGCAGAGTCGCTTATGTCGTAGCCGGCGGTACCAAAGACGGTATCATCAACAGTATTACGGAAGCTCCGAATCATATTCCCGAGCTTGCGACCTCAGTGGGGTTAGGGCTCGGTCTGGGCTATGGGCTCGGTGCCATAAGCAAAGCCGGACCTTGGGGAAACAAGGCGGCACTTATAGCAGGCGGCGCAATGCTTGCGAAGTGGGGATACGACGAAGTCACCGGCGATCGTTGGACCGGATTCGGCACTGCCGTCTCTAATGCTTGGGAAGGCACTGGCAGCCTAGACCAGCAAAGACAAGTAGCGGCAAGAAGCATGGGAACCTTTGCTTTCGATACAGGTGTTGCAATGGCCTCTGGCGGCGCTGGCTTCGGTCTTGCTCGTAAGACCGTACCTGTAGGTTGGGGTGAAACCCTCGTTAAGAATGCAAGAATGGGCGCCAGTGAATTGGCGGCCACGATGTCTGCCGATCTCGTCCCGGCGACGGTTAAAGCCACCGCTGGTGATGGCTTGGTCGGACGCAGAAGCGGAACATCCGGCTTGATGCTGGAGTCCGAAATGGGTCGCGGACTGGGCGCAGGCGACGTTAAAGCCGGTGCCGGAACGGATGTATTTGTCCAAGCAAAAGACATTCTGACTCCTAAGAAGTCGTACACGAGTCTTTCTGATATCGGCAAGGTTGCCACCGACATGTTGGTGCAGAAAGACGGCGTTGCTCTCGGACACAAAGATGCGATGAGCAAACTGATTGCCGAGCAATCCGAAATAGGTAAAGCGCAATCACAACTGAAGGCAGACATCGCCCAGTTGACTGCCGAACAAAAAGCATTGCAGACCTTGAATAAGGAAAAAGCTGAGTTGACCTCCGCAGAGCGCACTCGCGATCACATTCTCGAGCAGCGCAAATTAGTGGCCGGCAAAGAAGCCGAAGTTGCAACACTAGAGCAAGCTATGAAAGCCGAAGCCAAAGCCAAAGAGCAAGGCGGCGGCAAGAAAGGCAAGAAAGATGGCGGCGAAGAGCAAGGCCCGACCGCCAAGCAAAAGTGGCAAGAAGCGAAAGAGCAACTTCGCGAACTGAAGGAAGCCACAAACGATGCAGCTTTGGACAGAGCGCGTGTCAATGTAGCCACCAGACAAGAAGCATTGACCGCTGCCGAAACTCATGCGAAGGGTCGATTGGAGCAGATTCCAGGCGAACTAACCGCAAAGACCGAGCAGTTGACGGCATCGCAAAGCCGAACCGAATCTTTGGTCACCGATCTCAAAGGCGTACTCGATCAATACAACGCTCGAATCACCGAACTCCAAAAAGACAATTCCTTGTTTGTCGAAGCGAAACCCGGCACCGCTGAAGGTATCGCGCAGAGAATCAAGGAAGGCAACAAAGGCGATAATCGAGGCGGTGAGAAGAAGGTCGCCGACAGGAGAGAAGGTGGCGGCAAGCCGGCCAATCCCAACGAAGCCAAAGGTGACAAAGCGAAGGTCGCAGAGAAGACCGAGCCAGTCGAAGTTCTTCCTCCGGAAGTAGCAGCCAAGCAAAAAGCCGATGCCTCGCTGGCTGAAGCTCAAAAGTGGCTCAAGCCTTTCGAACAAATGAAAGTTGTTCGCAACATCGAAGTCGAAAAGGCCAACATCGAGTCGGGACGCACTAAGTTTGCTGACGCCGAAGCGAAGGGCAAAGCGCTCGAAGATGCAAACACTCGTTTGGCAAAAGCCAAAGCCGATCTCTCGCAATCGAGACAGGCTGTGGGACTCAGAGATGGAGATCCACCGAAGTACACGCAAACATTGAAAGCATTGCACAAGTATGCAGAAGATTCGGCAAACTATCTGGCAGCAGAGAAGAATGCTCCGGCCCGCGATGCATTCGTCAAAGAATCTGTCGCCAATCTCGACGCACTGATGTCCAACATCGAAAACGTCTACAACGGAATTCCAGGCAAGATGCCCGATCTGGCAAGACCAGGCGCGAAGGCCAGACCAGGTCAGCCGCAAGTTTGGCCCGAACAGAGATTGCAGCAGATCACGGATCACCTCAAGACGCGCATCGAAAACATCGACAGCAAACAAAATCTGCGCGTCACTGAAGTTGCGAAGACAGAAGTGTTCTCGAAGTTGATGGAAATGCACAAAGCCGGTGAACTACCGCCTGACGGCTCAGCAATATTCTTCTTGAAGGATGGAACATTGCTCCGCCAGAAAGGACTCAACACACCGACCTTCGTTGATGTCGCCAGATTGAATCAAGGCATCGGCAAGGAAGGCGCAGGTCTCTATCGCTTCATCGACGTCAAAGAAGATCTCGGCGGTGCCGTCATCATCAAGCCAACACTCGATGCGCAAGGCAGACCGGTCAAGATTCGTGGAAGCAATATTCCGAAGAAAGAAGTTGTCACCACCATCGGTACCGTACCGCCAGAAATCACAACCGGAATGCCTTTCGGCAACTTGCTCAACAAGTTTCCCGCGGGAAAAGCTGCTCCAGTCGAAGCAGCAGTAGCTAAGCCTGCACCCGTAGTGGCCGCAACCAGTGATCTTCCAGTGGAGGCCACTCCGGAGAAGAAGTAAAAGAATTAGGCATCCGGCGCCAATAGAGCCTTTATCCATCCAAATCCAGCGATAGGCCGTAGGAAGGAATAAGGCGGTCAACTCAAAAAGAGCATGTTCGCGACGGACCCGAAACAGCCCAAACAGACCAAATAGCAACTACTGGATAGCTCTATAGCGGCAGAGTTGGGCAAGACAATAAAAACCAGGGGCTCAGTCCCCTGGTTATTTTTTCCTTTCAAAATGAAACCAGGGGATCAAAGTCCCCTGGTCTAATGCTGGTTTGCGCTTTGTTGACGCGCAAGATAATTGCGACCAGGAGTCCCGATGAGACGAATCGGGAGCTCGGTCACATACGCCCCGCTATAGTCCCAGACTTGGGACCGCGGGTTTGAGGGGGCGGGAGGGCGGGGCGAGGGGAGCGGGAAGAGGGGAGCGGGAAGGGGAGGACTGGGTCGGAGCGATGAGGTTGGGAAAGGGGACGCGGCAGAAAAAGCCTCCGAAGAGGCGGGGAGAGGTGGGTCGGACAGCGGTGCAGGACAGGAGCGAGGAAGGGTCAGGTCAGTTCGGTGTATTAACTTCGCTTAATTAACATCCTTTCATATAACCCCGTTTGTTGTCAAGATGCAAGACTGAAACCGGTTGTGGAGCGGCATACGGCTGTTTAATGTTTGTGAAAGCCCCGAAACCCTGATTTTATGGTGTTCAGTTGTTGAACAATGGGGCTTCCTTTTTTCTTCTGCGAGTTACCTGAACAAAGCACGTAAGCGCGGAAATTGTCGGGGCTGAAACCCAAGCCAGTAGCGCGATTCGGCTTCTAAACTTTTGGCGCTTACCCACTTTGTTCAGGTTAAAAGAGAGAACAAAAAAGGATACTCTCGAACCCAGAACCGAGGAGGAGTAAAAGAATTCAAGTGGTTAAAGGCTTCGTCCGGCCAAAGCAGGTTGAACATCTACAAACGAGCCAGCGCCGCAGGAACCATTGATTGGTTTGAGCAGATTGAAAATATTGGCTGCATCGGTGGCTATTTGACTGAGCTGTTGAGGATCGATTGCCTGGGCTGCATCTGTGATGGAACGGGACGGATTGTCGTGAACCTCGATAATTAATCCGTCGGCACCACAGGCGATGGCAGCTCTGGACATGGGTGAGACTAAATCTCTGCGTCCAGTGCCATGACTCGGATCGACGACTACGGGCAATTGGGTCAACGACTTCAGAAGTGGTACGACGCTCAAATCGAGAGTGTTGCGCAGCCTAGTTTCAAACGATCGAATTCCTCGCTCACACAATACGACTTGAAGGTTCCCTTCCAAAAGAATGTATTCGGCTGCCTGTAAAAACTCATCCACAGTGGCTGACATTGCTCGTTTTAAGAGCACTGGTTTTGTGGTTCTACCCACTTCCTTGAGCAACTCATAGTTGTACATGTTGCGCGCGCCGATCTGAAACATGTCCACTAACGGCTCGGCAGCTTCAACTTGTTGCGCCGACAAAATCTCGCTAACTACCGGAAGCCCACAAGATGCTGCTGCTTCCGACAAATATTTCAGCCCGTCGAAGCCTAGTCCCATGAAATCGTATGGGTTGGTCCGTGGTTTGAAGGCACCCCCGCGCATGATCGTGGCGCCTGCATCTTTCACTTGGCGGGCCATTGTGCGAATGTGCTCTTCGCTCTCCACCGAGCATGGTCCGGCCATGACCACGGGAACCGCACCGCCGCCTATCAAGACTGACGTGTCACCGCTTCGTGCGCCCACGCGCACACCGACGTGACCTCCGGACATAGCAATTGGGCAGCGTGGCGTCACACGCACGATTTTCTCGACGCCATCCAAGCTGCTTACCAGATGCGACGGTAAATCACGCGCCTCGCTCAAGACAACAACCATGGTCGTTTCTTTAGACTTGATTGTCTGAGTCTCAAGGCCCATTTCCTCAAGCTCGCGCTCTACGCGTTGCACTTGTGATTTGTCGGCTGTCGACTTTAGTACGACGATCATTTTGGGGAACCTAGAATGGGTATGGGCATCGATTGGGATGCCTCGGCCGCGGTGAGCCATTTGCAGGCCAAATCATCGCATATAAAGTCAAGAACCTTTCTTAGACAAAGCCCATAGTGTTAATTCTTGAGGAAATTGATGCCCCCACATCCAACTGGAGGCGCATCAGCGGTATTGTTGCAATCGTCTTTTGCAGACGAAAAGATGGTAAACCTGTCTTAACGTAAACGGAAAACAAGATGTCTGCCCCGGGCGACTCCCCTTCAACGACCGATAAGCAAAGCGTTAAGCCCGCTGAGTTGGGTTTTCGGGGGTTGAAGTTTTTGTGCAATCCTGCCGCCCTTAAGGCTTCTGCCCGCTATGCCTGGTCATATGCCCGCCATTGCATCTTTGCTGCGGTCGTCATGACTATTGCTGGGCTCGTGAATGTAGGCGGAACCTGGTGGTTTCTTACCAAATGGAAGTCCATGGGCGGAACTGCAGATAATCCCGCATCAGGCACCGAAGTCATTCAGCTGATGGCGCTTTCGCTTCTGGCGGTGATTGTGATCTTTGGGCTGGTTTTTTGGGGATTTGGTCTGTGGCTGGTTTGCGTCACTCGGTATTTGCGTGGCTATTTGGCCGGCGACATCTTAGAACTTGATGCTCAGGCGATGGCAGCAAGGAATGATGTTGGTCGTGATTTTGCAAAGACTCACAAGAAGTTTCTTGCCGTATTTTGGTTGGTCGTGACGGCAATTGGATTTGTTCCAATGTTGATCGCAGGCTCGCTTTTCATGGTGTTGTACATGTTCGGGTCTACGTTGCCGCGTGAAACATTCATTGCAATTGCAAGTGTTGAATGCATCATTTCACTTGCGCTTACCAATTATAGTTTTGTCGCATTGGCAGTTTCGTGTGTCACAGACGAGCCCCCAGCAAAAGCCGCATGGCAAGCCTTGCTACTTGCGTTCAGGGCTTGCCCGGGCTTGACGATCATCTCTGCATTGATGCTTCTTTTCAGTCTGATTCTCTCTTATCCGATGGTGATTTATGATCCTAACTATGCCATCAGCTTAGTGACTCGAACTTCATCCGAACTTTCACAAAACGATTTCATGGTGACGATGGGGCTGCAGTTTTGGCAAGGACTGGTGAGTGTTTTCGCGGTTACATGGTGGTTTGGAGCCGCGGCGGAATGCGTAAGAGGATCGATCGAATGACCGGGAGCGATCTCGTGAAGGACCAACAGTCGGATTTCATTCGCGTATTGCATGATCCTCATGGGTCAGTGACAACGTTGTTAGACTCTGCGCAGTTGAGCAAAGATTCCGCGTTCGTGCTCGCGCTTGGAGCTACCGAAACCAGCAACATTGCTGGGATTTCAGCAGCCGGTATTACACCTGAGGCGCGAAGGCTTACACCGGCGGTTGATGCGGAAGCGTTGATTTTAGGGCGCACTGTAGACGGTGCGCCGATTCCGGTATCACCCGCGGGGATAGTGTCACCTGTGGTGATCACCCGTGCCTGCTTGCAAATGATCGCTCAGATGCCGGAGATCATAGATTGTGGAACCTTCGTGTCTCCCAAAAGCAAGACTGTGACTGCTGGAACGGTTGTCGCAAGATGTTTGTCCACAGGTGATGCGATTGATGATGATGTCGTGATGGATCTTTTTGAATTTGGTTGTTCGTACGGTCAGCGGCTTTCCGAAACCCACGATCTCATTTCTTGCGCTGAATGTGTCCCGGGAGGAACAACCACGGCTATGGCTGTTCTCACGGCTCTGGGACTCGATGTTCGCAATTTATTGTCTAGCAGTTTGCCTGTGTCTAATCATGCGTCGCGGTTTAATATTGTTGAAGTCGGCTTGCGAAATGCCGGACTTTCAACAGAAGAGTTTCAGCAGAAACCTTTGCAGTGTGTGGCGAGAGTCGGTGATCCCATGCAAGCAGTGGTTGCCGGTATTGTAATGACGGCTTCTCAATCGTGTCCTGTTTTGTTGTGTGGCGGCTCGCAAATGATTGCCGTCTACGCCTTGGCTGAAGCGCTTTTGAAGACTACCTCCGAGTTCTCGTGGACACCGAATAATGAGGTTCGACAGCGATTGCAATGCGCTGATGGGTTGCAACAGCTTCATCTGCAACAGCTTCGTCGAAATACCTTGGTCATCACTACGAAATGGGTCGCTCTTGATCAGACGGCGAATATGAAAGAGTTGGCGAGGCTGACGGAGACACCGTTTGCTTGCAGTTGCCCGGATTTCAATTCGTCGCGCCATGTCGGACTTAGAGCCTACGAGCAAGGCAACGTCAAAGAAGGTGTCGGCGCCGGCGGTGCCATGGCGCTCGCACATTTGAAGACGGACGCATCGAGCCTAAAGCTGATGTCGGCAATCGATGATTGTTACGATCAACTGGTGGTCAGGCAGTCTTGCCCAGAGGGCGTTCAGACGTGTTTGAGCTGCGAGCCTGTTGAGCCACCAGCTGGTTCTGCCGATTGAAAGCCCGGTGGCAGCCGCAACGTCCGAACCTGTCACGGGCGAACCTCAGCGATTGATGGCTTGAATAACCGCATGCTTCTGGTGAGATTTAATCTTGACTAGACGACTTATTGTTTGTTGGTAAATCCACGCCAGTGGCGCCCGAGCCAGCGCACCGCTTTTGCCATCGCTCAGTGGCTCAATAAGATGGCTGAAGGGAGCGGTGGTTCCCGCGCCGTGATTTCCCCATTGAGAACGGAGGTTTTGAGTTTTAAGATCCTGAAAATCCTCCCTGCACAACCTATGCCAGAGATCCCACACAAGGAAAACGCGATAGAGCGCTCGTCCGCCAATGCACAGTCTGCATCGGCCCAAGATACGATTGATTGGCTGGGCGAAAACGTCTTCAAGCCGTTGTACAACAATGCCGTCGTCGAGCCCGAAAGAGCCGTAGCATCGGTCGTCAACTCAGTCACAGGTGCAGACTTCGTACCCGAGTTGGACCACCAAAGCGTCGCCGAAGCGAAGTCCTGGAGCCCTGCGTGGTGCGCGCAAGCAGTCTCGAATGCAGCGGGCATGACCATTCCTTACTTGGTGGCAGGAAAGATTGCAGGCAAGGCAATGGCCACGGGCGAGAAGTTTGCCGTGAGCGCCAGCAAATATGAATTGGCTGGAAAGCTGCTGTCGAGTGAAGCCGGCGCGCAAATTGTTGGTGCCACCGTATATGATGCTATGCGCATGCCTACCGGCAATCAATGGCGAACCACGAATGCTGCAGCCGGTGCCGTTTCATTCACTACGTTTGAAGTGGGAAATGCCCTCGCCGCGAGATCAAATCCATTGCTTGGAACAGCAGTGAGATTGATAGCCGGTTTTGCAGGAGGCACATCTCACCAATTGATTTCGGAAGGAACAGACGCTACTCAAGCCAAAGTGATGCAGTCAGGCGTCAGTGGCGCCGCGCTCAACGCACTACTGCCGGTGGCAGGCAGAGCATTTGCCAGGGCGAGCGAAGAGTTGCAGTTTGCAGGAAGAGGACAGCTCTCTCGAATGCTTTCCGACCTCCCGCCGGAAGCTGGACAAGGCGCCAATCGGTGGATAGGTTGGTTGTCGGAAACAGATCGGCGCTTCAAACTGAAAGGCGAGGCGGCGCAAGGTCATCCGATTCCCGAGTTGCCGATGCGCGGCAACATCGAGACGGCAAACCTCGGAATCGCCGACCTCAATCCCGCTCAGCGCAAGGGACTGTACCTCAAGCTGGAGAGTCTAGCCAGTCCTCAGCTCAAAGACCCAGCCAAAATCAGCTCGCTGGTAGATCACATTTATGATGGAACAAAACATTGGAAGCAACAGACAGGTGCGGTCGAGGCGGCAACGAAGGTTGAAGCAGGTGGTGCTACGGTCGAGGCAGGCAGCGGAGCCAAACTTGATGTGAATGTGGAGGTGTCGATTGATCCGAAAATCCTAAAGCAGCGCGGCCAAGATGTTGCCGCGAGCGTCAATAAGTTTGCCAAGGCGGAAGGAAAGACTGAAATCACTGTTGATGTAATCGATCAGCCTGGCGTGCTTGCGACATATCATGCAGGAAAAGGAGTTTTAAAGGTCGGCACCGGTGCATTTGAGAAGGGAGAAATGACACCAGCGGCGGTAGAACGTGTTGCGCATGAGTACACGCATGCGTTACAAGACACGCAAGTCATTCGCATGTTGGCTGACAAGCACGGCGTCGGATTGAAGCCGAGCGCCGAGCAACTGAAGCTCGTGAAAGACGATTATCATGCTGCAACCAATAACACTCTGTCAGACTCCTTTGTCGACAGGATAATGACGGACAGAGCCGGAGCCAAACTGTCGCTGTCAGATACCCTTCACGCGCGCAAGTTGATGCAGTCTATGGGGGCGTACTCGAGAGAGCAGCCGCTGTTTGCAAGAGGCGCTATGGACGCCACTCTCGGTCAGATCGAACAAGCTGTCGACATCGTAAGGCATCCACAAGGTCTGTTGATTTTGAAAGATGCAATGCAAGAGGGCGGCGGACCTCTCATCGACATGATGCGCGGCACACCGGACTACGCCAAGCACCTCGGCACGGCACCCGGCAAACTCTTGCAGGTAGGGAAGTTGCTGAATGGCGACATCAATGCAGTGCAACCAGCTACGGTGCAAAACGCATTGCTCGATGCCGCGTTCGGGCTGCAAGGAATGCGTCAAGAAGCTCACGCTAAATACCTTCGCTTCTTTTTCGAACAAGAAGCAATGAGCACAGGCACGTTGGCTCGTATTCATGCGCTGAAAATTGGCGGGTAACCTAAGTAACTATCCTCGAACCTTCCACTTTGTTGCGCCCCTCGAGCTTTGCCTTTTGCAGCGCCAGTTTTGCGTCGCGCAAGATCGTTTCCGGATTCAAGTCTTCCATGTTGAAGTCCGAGCATCCGATGCTCACTGTTACTTTCGGGCTGTTGCCGGCGTTTCCTCTGATGAAGCTCATGTCTTCAACTTCCGCTCTCACCTTTTCTGCAAGCACCAAAGCTCCCGTAACATCAGTGTTTGGCAAGACAACGGCAAATTCATCGCCGCCATAGCGCGCTACAAGATCGCTTGAGCGAGTTGTGTTCAAAAGTCGATTCGCAATCGTCGTCAAAACCACATCGCCGACTTCGTAGCCGAACTCTTCATTGACATTTGCCAGTTTGTCGACATCGACGATAAGCAGTCCGACAGCCAATCTCTGGCGAAATGAAAATAGGAGCTGCTGCTGTAAAAAACCGACCAAAAACTCGAGATTGTACAGACCTGTCAGCGAATCGATCGATGCGCGATACGCTTCGCGTGTGTGCAGCACTTCAATCTCTTGTTTGGCCAAAAGCAGCTGTGTGACTGGTCTCATCTGCACTTGCAGATGCGCCATAAATGCTTTCGCATTTGCGTCAAATGCCTTCTTTTGATACGAGCCGAACACTAAGGCGGCAATTCCGTTCTTCTCACCCATTACGGGCAAAATCTCAAGTTCGCCCAGGTTCTTGCCTTTGTCATCGAGCTCGCCGCGCACATCCAGCGTGAGTTCTTTAGGAACATCTAGCTGCTTACTGATCTTTTCAATCAAGTTGGTGAAGGATTCTTTTTTGATTGTTCCTTCAATATGAAATGCAGCCCATGGCGAGTAGGTATCAGCAATAACGATACCCATCAAATCTGGTTTGAATACCTGACCGATAGATGCGAAGAATGTATCGAGAAACAACTTTCTCGGCTCGATCAAAGCGGTCAGTGTGCGCGAAATCCGCGTAATCAGCCGATCTATGAGCAGGCTGTCGAGAAGCGCCGCATAACTTGAAAGCACGTTTTTGCTTTCAAACGTGCGCCCAGCAGTGATCAATTTCTTCCCGGAGTACCGCGTCCAGCCGCGCTCTTGCGACTCCTCAATCAAGTCATCAACGGAGTCGACGATGACATTTTCGTCTTTCTTAAACTCTTCAGAACTAAAGAAACGATCAGCCATCGATGCTGATTTCCAGAAGTCGTTTTGTTCTTTGCCTTCCGGTTTGAATATTACAAACGGTAATGCTGAGGTTGTCTCATTGGATTTAATAAACGAACACAGTTGATATCCGTTAACGTCCGACAATTCGGTTGACGCGATGACAGCGTCGGCGCCTTCAGTCAAAAGCTCGTCAAGAGCGTCGAAGCCGCCGTCACAAGCAATTACGTCATAGCCCCTGGCTTTGAAAGCGTCGCGAATGAGCGCCTGAGTCAAAGTATCATGGTCGACAACAACGACTTTCTTTTCAGACATCTCCACTCACTTGGTTTCAAAATCAGGCTGTTATTCATTTTGACTGGCCGCCATTTTACAGGGTTGGCGGACTTTTTGAACGCTTGGTGACTTCGGTGTGCATGACCAAAGTAATGACCTTGCGGCAACGCACACTTGTCACGACCCGGTTGAGCCAGCCGGATGTTATGATCTCAGTTGAATTCTCCTCGTGAAAGAGGAGCTGTACATCACGTTATAAAGGCTTTGGAGTCTAATGTTGACGGCCACATCATTGAAGGATTCTCCTCTTGGATTTAAGTTGACTGAAGAACAGTCGTTAATTCAAGAAGCAGTAAGAGAAATTGCACAAAAAGAATTCGCTCCTAGAGCGGCAGAGATAGATCAGAAACACAAATTCCCAAGAGAGAATTGGGATTTGTTGGCGGCGTCGGACTTTTGCGGGTTGCCATTTCCTGAGCAGTACGGTGGCGCGGGACTGGATCACGTTTGCTACGCGATCGCCGTTGAAGAACTTGCCAAGGCATGTGCGACGACGTCGGTGATGTACTCGGCGCACGTCTCATTGTGCGCGACACCGATATATAACTTTGGATCTGAAGAGCAAAAGCACCGTTTGTTGGCACCCATGTGCAAAGGCGAGAAGATGGGCGCCTTCGCGCTTTCTGAGCCCGGTTCTGGTTCTGACTCGGCAGCAGCGCGATGCACGGCAAGATTGGAAGGCGATCACTTTATTCTCAATGGTTCCAAAAACTGGATCACCAATGGCATTGAAGGCGATTACTATCTCGTGATTGCACAAACAGACTTTGCGTTAAAACACAAGGGACTCGTGGCGCTCATCGTTGAGAAAGGCGCTCCCGGCTTCACCTTCGGCAAGCTCGAAGATAAGCTGGGAATCAAAGGTTCTTCAACTTGCCAAATTATGTTTGAAGAAACCCCGGTGCCTGTCGACAACATGCTGGGTAAAGTCGGCGACGGGTTTAAAGTCGCGATGAGCACCTTGGATGGTGGCAGAATCGGAATTGCCGCGCAAGCGGTGGGTATTGCTCAAGGTGCTTGGGATCACGCATTTAAATACTCTAAAGAACGCGTTGCTTTCGGCAAGACAATCAATCAACTGCAAGCGATTCAATTCATGCTCGCAGAGATGCAAACTGAAATCGATGCAGCCAGATTGCTGACCTATCACGCCTCAATCGAGCAAGATCGCGGTGACAAATTCACTAAGTCCGCTGCCCATGCCAAACTCTATGCTTCTGAAGTGGCAATGAGAAGCACCGTAAAATGCGTTCAGATTTTCGGCGGATATGGGTACGTTACTGATTACCCGGTGGAGCGACACATGCGCGACGCCAAAATCACTGAGATTTACGAAGGAACCTCTGAAATTCAAAGACTCGTCATCGCATCCAATCTTTTAAAGGGGCAATAAGCTATGTCGTGGCAACCACCACCTCCTCCTCCCAGACCTCCACAAGGCGGCGGCCCAGGCCCTGGTGGGCATGGCGGCGGCCCGGGCGGCCCCGGCGGCCCTAGTCAGGCGCAGGCGGCTGCCAGAGATCTCAACTACTACGAGCTTCTGCAAGTAGATCGTGAGTCGCACCCGACGATTATTCGTTATGCCTACCGATTCTTGGCCGCAATGTATCACCCCGACAACGCTGAAACAGGCGATGCCGAGAAGTTCAGAATTATCACCGATGCCTGGCGCACACTATCGGATGACGGTCGCAGAGCCGCTTACGATATGTCGTTGGGCGAACGCCAAGCTTCGGGCGGCGGAGGAGCTGCCCCGCAACAACAGCGCCCGAAATCTGAATTCGGCAGAGATGCGCTGCCAAATATTCCCAAGACAGGCCTTTCGTGGAATGAAATTGAACTGAGACTGGCAATTCTTCAAATTTTGCTCCAGGCACGTAAGCGTAAGCCTCAGACGGGCGGAAGCTCAGCCAAGATGTTGATGGATATTCTCAACATTAACGACATGGCCGAAATGGAGTTCGCACTCTGGTATTTGCGGGAAAAAGGGCTCATCGAAATGGGCGAACGTCTCTTCATGATCACTGTGAAAGGCGTGGATTATCTCATCGATCAGCTCTCAAAGACCCAGGTTTTGGATGGCGGAAACGAAACCGAAAAAACGGTCAATCGCAAGATGAGCCAGGCCGAAGGCGGCGCAGGGCTGCCGGCTAGACTGCCTCCACAAATGCCCCCTCCTCAAGGAATGCCACCCCAAGGAGGAATGCCGCCCGGCGGCATGCCACCGCGCCGTTAGTCGAACTGCGCCGTTAATCGAAGTCAATCGAACTCTGACACATCATGCGCCAAGTGATCACGCGTCACGTGATCACGCGTCACGTGATCACGAAATTCGTGTCCCATTCGCTGCATTAATGTCGTGATCACGTCCCGCGTCAATAAGAGATCACGCCAGATCACGCGTCACGAGATCATGCGTCAAGCGACTGCCTGCGAGACCACCGTATGCACGTCCGGACGAGGCAGAGGTAGATCATTGTAGTCCTGCATTACCACGCCTGTAATTGGCAAATTGCCAATGCGTGCCGACAAATCGGCTGATGTCGCATTATAGGAGCCCCACGCCACATCACTGATTCTCAAAGCATTTGAATAGACGAGATGAGCCTGTTCGTATCTGCCGAGATGTTCATACAGCACACCGACATTGCGCATCGCCATAACCGTTTCGGCATGCGCATGACCTAATCTAATTACATATATCTCGACAACACGCTCAGCAAATTCCAATGATTTTGCATATTTGCCAGTCAAGTAATAGAAACGGGCCAGCTGATTGAGGGCTCGACCTTCATTTATGTGACCGCAACCAAAGAATTCTCCATTGAGCGTCACCAGCTGCTTGTAGCACTGTTCTGAAATGTCATACTTCCCAATAATGAAATTGGTTTCCGCCATGCCGGCCAGGCTGATTGATGTTATCCGAAAATCCTCTGGAAGCTGCACTGCGATTGAAAGAGCCGCGCTCCACAAGTGAGCTCCTCTAGTATAGTTGCCTTCATTGACGGCTTGCTCTGCGGATTTGCGTAATTTTTCCCATTCGTCGTTCATAGTAAGACCTGCCAAAAATCACCGCGCCAACATGACAGTATTGGCCTGCGGAAGGTGTGGGAGTTGATAGGAAGGGTTCTATTACCAGCATAACTCCGACCCTGTGAATATTTTGTGATGGGATGGGCTAAAATCTTCGACGAAAGGAAAAACTACCCGACCAAATGGCCAAGATCTTAGTAGTCGAAGACGATCAAGAGATGTCGCTCATGTTGAGCAACTGTCTCATGTTCGAGCATTACGTTGTCGAAGCCGCACTCAACGGCACGGACGGTTTGTATATGCTTCAGTGCTATACATATGATCTTGCAATCGTCGATTGGCAACTGCCCGGCATGACTGGTATCGAACTGTGCCAGAAGTTTCGTTCAGGTGGCGGAACCACTCCTATTCTCATGCTTACCGGCAAGACTCAAGTAAGTGACAAGGCAACAGGCTTGGACAGCGGTGCCGATGACTACCTTGTCAAACCGTTTCACCTGCAAGAGCTCACTGCACGGGTAAGGGCACTTCTCAGGCGAGCCGGCGCGTCGAGCACAAGCAACGTGCTCAAAGCAGGCGATATGTCGCTGGACCCGACGCAGCATCAAGTGACCGTGCAAGGCAAAGACTTGCAGCTCATTCCCAAGGAGTTTGCAATTTTGGAGTTGCTCATGCGCTACCCTGGCAAAGTCTTTGGTGCCGAAGAAATCGTCTATCGTGTTTGGAAAGCAGATGAGAGCGGTTCGCCTGAGGCGGTAAGAACGCATATAAAGAATCTGCGCAAAAAGCTGGCCGACATGCACGCGGCATCCACTATTGAAACAGTGCATGGCGTGGGCTACAAATTCGCGGCAAAAGACAGCGAAGCCTCGACGTAAGGGCTCATAAAAGGTGACTAGCACCATATATGGTTTCAACCGAAAGCTAGTCTTCGGTTCCGACTCAATTGATAAAACTACGCAGCTGAGCCAATCCTTTCACAAGAACAACACAAAAGGCACACACCGACGTCACAGTCTTTTGGCACAATAGCCACACAGAAACGCAGTGAACATCATGAATGGAGGGAAGCGTTCATGGATGCGCATGATTGGGCTCGTCACAAAGATTGTGCGGAACAGTTGGAGGCGGCCGGTGACTTCCAGCAAGCATCGTTTGCATGGTTTGCCGCACTGCAAGAAGCGAATGCATTCGCCTACACCGACGACCGAACCTTGATCACGTTGAGTCGATTCGCTCGATGTTGCTATATACAAGGAAGGTTCGAAATGTCGGAGACCTTGTTCA
>CAZCZI010000003.1:1774-27473 GCA_964503045.1 uncultured Candidatus Obscuribacterales bacterium | reverse complement strand
CCGATTCCAACCCAAACGTCCATAGAGAACTTTCTCTACTTTCGCTTGGCGGACTTGCACTTAGTGCGCATCGCTTGAACAAATCTGCGCAGTGTCAGTCGTATCTCGAATCATTGATTCGAGCGCTTGAATGCGAAACCACATCCAACTCCTACTTGGTTTCAGCCTTGCATTGTTTGTCGGTGGTTTTGCACAGCCGACTCAAATCCGATAAAGCAGAACTTGCCTACTTGCGTGCCATTGAAGTCGCTCGTCGTATGGGAGTAATCGGTGCGCAGAAAATCCGCTTTGTCGCGCAAGATCAGGATGCCCTGGCAAAAGGTCTGATGCCTACCGAACTCGCACTAATTGACCTCGAGACCTGGATTCTCAAAAATTTGCAAGATTTCTCGGCACTTCACGAAACCTTCACAAGCGAATCACGCGACCTTCACAAGGCGGCATCTATATTCGTAGTATCCAAGCCCCCTGGATTGCTCCACTCCCCGAGGACACGACCATGATGACCAGCAGTATCGCGTGTTCATTGAATTCGACGTTTGCCTCTCCAACACTCGATTTCAGTCCTGTTTACGATGCCATTCGCGCAACAGATCTCTCTGATGCTGATGCCGAAATGTGGGAAGCCACCCTACTGTTTCACAAACACGGTTACAGAAATATGTTTCTAATCGGCGCCACTCGCATGGGCCACATCATCACTCTCAACACAAAGACCTCTGAAGTTCAGTTCAGAAACAAAGTTACATTCGAAGTAGAAACCAGCGCCAACTTGAGCGCCATGCCCAACTGCTTTCAAAACGCAATTCGCAGGTGCGTAAGTGAGTTTGTGACGCCGAAAACAATGACCTTTACTCCCAAATCGCTCTCGCAAGCTTTGAACGACGCGGTTTGCCTGCTCAACACCAGCGCCTATTACAGTAATTACGCCTACTGCTAATTGCCACAACTAAGTTTCTCCAGGGGACACGGCACGCGACTTAAATCGCGTGCTGTTTCTTTGTAGCGGTTTTTAAAACCGGAGATTTAACCGTTGTGACAGTTGGCAAGATGGGTATTCTTATAGGGTCAGGGTCGCCCACTCATTCAAACGGGCACCGAAATTCCCTACGCCCTCGGGTAGTTTACTGACGAAGCATGCCGTGGGCGGAAACGGCAGCAAGCGGTGCAACGCAGCGTTCTCATATTAGATGAAGACCAAAGGCTTGGCCAGCTTTTGAAGTCGGTGCTCGACAAATTGGGCGGCTATGCCGTCGAGAGTTGCGATTCGGGAATTACCGGGCTTGAGATGCTCAAAGGCGGCGCCTACGACCTCGCCATTATCGGTGAGCGCCTTTCGGATGTTGATGGGCTCGAGCTGGCGGCGAAGATTCGCCAAGAAAAACTTCTGGTCAAGCTGGTTTTCGTTACCAGCACATGGGGCGACACGGCGCTGTATCGCGTGCTCAAAAGGGAGTTGGGCGTTTCGCTCGTTTTGCACAGACCGATTCGCCAGTCATTGTTTGGCGCGCAAATCGAAACGCTCTTTGCACGCGAGCAGGGTGGAACCACCAACGTAGAACGCAGCGACTCGCAAATTTTCGAAGAGGTGCGCGAGAAGTTTTACCGGGGGCTGCCTGCAAGAATCAGCGCAGTCGAAGACCTCGTCACGCGCTGCAAGAATACGAGCGACAATTATCTGTTTTTGAAAGACGCCCACCGACTCTCGCACAACATGAAGGGAACATCGCGTTCGCTCGGCATGGAAGAATTCGGCGCCATTTTGCAGAAGCTCGAAACAGCGTTTTTGCAAATGCAAGAAGAGGATGCCGCTACGATTAAGAAGCAGTGGCCGTTAATAGACGAGTTGTTGGAGAGTGCCAAGTCTACAATTCCAAAGGTGGGAACGGTCACCAGTGAAGGAACAGAATCGGCTGTTCTCGAAGCGGCAAAGGTTAGATTGCTTGTTGTATCCAAAACTGAGTTGCCGTCAGTGCAATCGGCTAATGGACTGCCTGTGGAAATCGTGCACGTTGCCACTGCCGGAGATGCTGTGGAGCAAGCTTCTAAGTGCACGTTTGATGCAGTAATGATTGATACGACCATCGAAGGAAAGCCAGAAAAAAGTTTTCGATTGGCTCGCGATCTCCGCAATGTGGGCGGCTATGACACGTTGCCTCTGGCCTTCATCTCATCAAACGGCAAGAGTAGCAACGGCGAAGACCTGATCGACTCAACTCATGCCGGCAGCTCGATGCACATCGCCGGAAACCTTGACGACTTATCGATGAAGAAAGCAGTCGAGTACCTCATAAACTTGAGGCAGGGCGGACGTTCGCGCATTCTTATCGTTGACGACGACGAAGACTTCGCAGAGGTGATTGCGCGACTGTTGGGCAAAGAAGGAATGCTTGTCAGAATGCTTCACGACCCCGGAAGTATTTTGGATGTCGTTCGAGAGTTTCAACCCGATATGGTTCTTCTCGATGTGATGATGCCTGCAATTAGTGGCTTTGACGTCTGTCGATTGCTCAGGTCTCAAGATGTCTATCAAGATCTTCCAATCTTTTTTCTCACTGGAGAAACTCAGCTTAGCGCTCGCGTAAATGCGTTCGAATCAGGTGGTGATGACTATTTGCCGAAACCGGTTGTGCCGGTTGAACTTCTCACGCGTGTCAAGGCAAGGCTCGAACGCTCGCGTCTGCTCAAAGACAGGTTCGAGAAAGACGTGCTTACCGGACTGTTGCTCAGGCGCCCATTGATGGAACAACTCAACGCCCTCTTGCATGAATCCAGACGGCACAATCTCACATTCTCGATTTGTTTGCTTGACGTCGACAAGTTCAAACACATCAATGACACCTATGGTCACCTCACCGGCGATCGTGTTCTTGCCGGGCTCGGGAAGCTTCTGAGGAAGCGTTTCCGAGTGGAAGACTTACGTGGACGTTGGGGTGGTGAAGAGTTCGTTGTGATTCTGCGGCACGCGACCAAAGATACCTCTCAAGGCGCGCTGCAACGCGTTTTAGAGGAGTTTGGCGAGATGCAGTTTGAAAGCGATGAGGGTGAGCGGTTTTCTGCTACATTTAGTGCAGGCATCACGGGCTTCCCGAACGATAAAGCCGACCATATTCAGGCGCTTCTTAAGCTCGCCGACGAACGACTCTATGAAGCGAAAGCCAAAGGGCGCAACAGAATTATGATCGGGGACAGTTGAGCAGACAGCTTTACGATGAATTGAGCGATACTTGAGCGGAGACACGGGATATGGCGAGCATTTTATTGGTTGAGGACGATGAAGACCTTTCCTTTGGCCTTCAAATGTTCCTTCAAACACAAAGCCATGATGTGCTTGCCGTGTACTCAGGTTTCGAGGCGGTTGAACAACTTCGCTACGGTAAGTTCGACGTAGTTATTCTCGATCAAAACTTGCCGGAGTTAAGCGGCAATGAAATTTGCAAGGAGTTTAGAACCAACGGTGGTACTACTCCAATTTTGATGCTTACAGGTTCAGTCGGCGAGAAAAATAGGGCGGCGGGAATGGAAGCCGGTGCAAGTGATTTCTTGCCCAAACCGTTTCAAGTCGACGACCTGTTAAGGCGCATCAACAAGCTTTTGGCGCCGGTGAGTTAGATTGGATTCTTGCTGGGCGGTTCAATTTTAGTATCTAGGTGGAAAAAGAAACTAGGCACCTTCATCTTCTGGCGTCGAAACTGACTTGAAAGAAAACGATCTGCGATGCCACTTGCAGATTCCAACTTTTTCGATTGCGCGCCTGTGCTCTATCGATGGATAACCCTTGTTTGAGCGCCAATTGTACTGAGGATGTTCTTCGTGCAGTTTAGCCATCAGATCGTCTCGATAAACTTTTGCCACTACCGACGCCGCAGCAATACTGGCTGAGCGCGAATCGCCTTGGATGATCGAGTGTTGCACGCCGGCAAGACCTTCTAGTGACTTGTTTCCATCGATTAAGATCAAGGATTCCTCTAGCGAACGCGGAATCATTTCCTCGAGTTTCCAGACTGCGCGTTTCATTGCCAGAAGGCTGGCTTGAAGAATGTTGATTTCATCGATTTCTTCCGGAGACGCTTCGGCAATTGCAAACCAACCGCAGCCGCGAATGATCTTCGAGAAAGTTTCTCGCTGCGTAGCAGTTAGTTGTTTTGAGTCATTGAGGTACCTCAGTTCTTCTGCAAGCGAAGAGTTCTTCTCTAGTACTGGGAGCATTACCGCAGCGGCCACCACCGGTCCCGCTAGGCAACCCCTGCCAACCTCATCGACACCAATCAAGCCGGATGCCGCTCTTGAAAAAAGCATCTGCTGCGGATTTGTTCCTGCCTTAGCGGTGCTTAGCTTGCCGCCCTTACCTCTGACTATGACTTCGACAACTGATGGCTGAAACTTTTCCAGCATCCGATTGTCGAACGCGAGGAGCTTTTTGAACGTCGCTGGCTGTGCACCGCGGGTGGTTGCGGGCTTCTTTTCCGCAACCTTCAACTTCGCGGATTTCTTCGCGAGTGCGGCTTTTGTCTTTGCAGTTTTGGATTTTGCAGTTGCGGTTTTGGATTTAAAAGGCTTGGAGGCTTTGGCTTTAGATGTCGCGACTTTAGCGGTCATACTTTTCACATTTCTTGGGGCGCATCGAGAGTGATACGTCCTATTTTGCCGCTTCTTACGTCCTGGAGTAAAGTGATTGCCGCTCTGCTTGTATCGAATTTACCTCCGGTTCCAAGCATGTTTCTTGCTTGTGCGATATCCGTCAGTGACACCTCCGATATCGGCATATTCGGCATATATGCAGACACGAGCTCGGGATATTCATGCGCAAGTAATGCGAGCCCGTCATGTGCGACCTGCTCGTGGTCATATATGTGAGGTGGCAAGAGATTGAGAAACGCCAGCTTTAGTTCGGTTCTTTTGTTGAGCGTGAATGGTGGCAATATGCCAGGCGTGTCGAGCAGTTCAATCTGAGGGTGGACGCGCACCCATTGCGTTCCTTTCGTGACTCCGGGAGTGTCGCCAGTCTTTGCTTTTTTCTTTCCCACCAACCAGTTGATGAACGACGACTTTCCAACGTTAGGCATGCCCACAACACAGATTCTGACTGGGCGCGGAAGCAGCCCTTTGCGCGCGATTGACTCGCGCTTTTCTTTCGTGAGCTCCAATGTGAGCGCGAGCACGCGCTCTTTGCCCTTTTGAACTTTCAGCGACAGCGCAATCGCTTTGCGATTTGGCGTGGTAGTAAACCGTGAGATGTGCTTGGCGACGACTGCTTCGTCGGCAAGGTCTATCTTGGTGAAAATCGTGAGACGAGGTTTTTGCCCGAAAATCTCTTCAGACTTGGGGTGTATGGTCGACAGCGGCACACGCGCATCTACGACCTCGACCACGAGATCGACCCATTTCAGCATTTCCTTCAGGCGCTGAAACGCAGTCTGAGCCGCATCAGGCGGCCGGCGCTTTTTGGGAAAAGCCATGCTTTATGGAGATCTTTGTTACTTGGTTTCGGCTTCTTCGGCTGCTGGAGCTGCTGCTTGAGCTTGCGCTCCTGCATCCGCCTTGCCGCCGACTTTCTCTTTGATGCGGGTCGCCTTGCCTGTTCTGGCGCGGAGGTAATACAGTTTCGAACGGCGGACGTGACCGCGACGTTGAACCGTAATCTTCTCTACGCGAGGCGAGTGGATGAGGAACGCACGCTCGATGCCCACGCCTTGGAAGACTCTGCGAACGGTGATTGTTTCACCGATGCCGGCTCCGCGACGCTTGATGACTACACCTTCGTAGCCCTGGGTGCGTTCTTTTCCGCCTTCTTTGATTTTGACGAAAACTTTGACTGTGTCGCCGATATCGAATTTCGGAACGGACGACTTCATGAGAGACTTTTCAAGTTCTTGGATAATCGGATTCATGGCTTGTGCCTGTTTTGACGGGCGTATAGACGTTATATAAATAAGCGGTTGTGAATTCTAACACGACGGCAATACATTTGTATCGCCGACAGCGACTGGCAAGCCTGCTCTTTTAAATAGCTTCATAATTGCAGGCTTGAGGCTCGTCTTATTTTAACAAGCCAGAGGGTCCTTAACCCCGCAAACGACCCTTTTATGAAGAGCTTTCAATAACTTTGACGGCAATACCGAACACAACAGATTTCTGAAGGAACTATCAGAAATGTTGGCGCATTTACAATTTCACTGTTTTGCCATGACCGATTTCTGTGAGCGGCGATAAGGGTTCGGTAAGTGTCTTTTCTGTGAACGGCGACGATTGAATCAGTTGTCACCAAATACAGTGACATGAGCATCGTCGAGTTTGGAGGACTCTGAGTCTGAACTGGTTTCAGATAGCAGTTCTTGCGTATCCTTGAGCGTGTTGAGTTCGCTAATAAAATCCTCGATAGAGCGAAATTGTCGGTATACCGAGGCGAAGCGCACGTAAGCAACCTGATTGGTATTCCGCAGGCGCTTGAGTGTCAACTCGCCCAGCAGGCTCGAAGGAATTTCTCGCTTGCCCAAAGCAGCCAGTTCATTTTCTACAGAGTCGACTAGGTCATCGATTTGCTCGGCTGTAATCATAGTTTTTGCGCAAGCCCGGCGCACCCCGCCCAAAAGTTTTTCGCGGTTGTAAGGCTCGCGGCTGCCTGAGCGTTTGACGACAAGGAGCTGAATTACTTCGAGTCTTTCGTACGTCGTAAAGCGCTTGTCGCATGCCTCACATTCGCGCCTACGTCTGACTGAATTTTCGCCTGTCAGGCGTGATTCAAGAACTCTGGAGTCGCGATGGTTGCAAAATGGGCACAGCATCACTCCATTATATTAGGTTGCAGCGCCGCATTGGTTGCCGAAAAGGCGCGCCCGGACGACATTATGGTTGTTGGCGAACCTCTTAAGGCATAATAATGTAGAAAGCATTCCGAGTTCATTTCTGAAAGAATTCCGTACCAGCTTATGAGCAACCCCGCCCGGTAATCCCAAGAGTAATGGTCAAACGCAAAGCCACGCACTATGAGACTCTCGGCGTGGAAACACACGTAAGTTCACAAGAGATAAAGAAGGCGTATCGAGCGCTTGTAAAAGATCTCCATCCTGACGTCGACTACAAGAGCCGCACAACCAGAGAGCGCAGCAAAGCCACTGAGCGCATGGTCGATCTCAATGAAGCGTACGAGACGCTCATGGACCGAACGAAGCGTGCTGACTATGACGACCGCATCGGGGTGGGGCGAAGGTCCGGTACTCGCACGAAGTTGCCCTCAATCGATGAAGAGGCCGCGCGTGAGAAATACTTGGCTGCAGTCTTTCACCCGGCCAGGCGGCCTATAGTCAATTGTCTGAATCAGTACAAAACAAAGCTTGCTCACTTGTCGCAAGACATCTATGACGACGAGTTGTTGGAACAGTTTGTCGAATATGTCGAAGAGATGGAGGCGATACTTGTGAAATCTTCGAATGCGATTGCGAAAAATCCGGCACCATCAACACTGGCTCCGGCTGTCCAATGGATGCGACATGGCATTGCCCAAGCTTCAGATGGGTTGGATGAACTGAAAAGATTCTGCGGAAATTATGACTACGATCATTTGTCGATGGCTGGAAACTTGTTTCGCATCGCACTGGATCACTTCAAAAAAGCTGGTCATGCAGCTAAGGATCAAGTTTTGCACCACTGATAGTGGCTCGTTGTCGCGCAGAATTTCTCGGAGATGTACGTTACCGAAAGGTAAATCTTGAGCCGACTTAGAGATCGTGCGCAGAGCGCATATTGACATTCTCTTTTTATACGTGGAACAATATTAAAACGGGCTAAGAAACAAGCTTAAAATTCCGAAAGAGGTGCAGCCATGCTTTCCTTGAGAAAAACTCCACATGGATCCTCGGGGTCGATGGCGACGCATCGAGAGCTCAATGCAGAACTCAGGGGGTCGAGAACCTCAGCTGGATCTTCGATGTCGGAGTTTCCAGTTGTTCTGTTTATCCTCTTTCTGGTCATTCTTTTCCCGTTGATTAATCTCCTGGGAGTCGCCATGGGCGCTGTCAGCGGCTATCTGATTACCACCCAAGCAGCGAACGCAGCCGCCAGCAGCAACACCTTTGCCGAAGGTTTGACCTCGGCCGCGCAGGCGGCCCAAACGATGTCTACCGGAGGCATTGCTGAGTTCGCAAAACTCAAGCCGATTGGAGGCGCCAGCAGCTCAGGTATTACCTTGTACATTGAAGCCATCAATGCGGGCGCAAACCAGGTTAAGATTTACGGTCCTAACACTGCTGTTCCGCCGCCGATCGATCCCGTCAACGTTATCTACGAATACGAAGCCGTGGGCACGTTTAACGTGGGTCCTTTCATGGCTATGTCCGGCATGCCGTTTATCGGCAACGTGCCTGGAATTGGAGTCCCGGCGCCGATGACTTTTAGAAGCAAGCGAGCTGTAGAGCACGCCGAAGGTTTGGCCGGTCCCGGAACGCTAATGGGCACCTACACGCTGAGCCAAGCAATTCCAGCTAATGCCGGCTCTATTCCGGGACTCGGAATGCCTCTTCCCGGCACGAATCCTCCTCCTGGTGGCGGCGCTTTCTGGACGCTCGTTCCTGCCGTCGACAGCGGTGGAGCTAGCGGCTACTTCTTGATGAACTTCAGTTACATGAATACGACTTTTGGTTGGGATCCGGCCGCGGCCGGTCCGCATGCGGCAAGCCTCACGTTCAGTGGCAGCTTTCTTACACCATCTCAGGCATCGACAATTACAAGTCAAAATAACTATGGCAGTGGTATCGCCAATGGTACTACAACCATAACTGCAACCAATCCGCTGGAAAACATTGCTCAAGCCAGTACCGGAATGGGAGCCCCAGTAGGGCAAACGCTTGGTCAGGGTTTGCAGGCATACCAGGGGCAAAACTTCACTGGATTAACGGCTAGCCAAAATGCTGCCGTGCAGCAAGGATTGAACGCCTTTATCGCATGGGCAAATGCGAATGTGCCGCAAGTGCAGGCATTCACCGGTGGTAGTGGCGCTGGCTCTGGTACCGGACTCGGCAGTGGATTTCTCAGCGTCGGACCATAGTCCACTCTGAATCTATTTGACTGCAACCGCTCGTCGGCGCTTCGAGCTGTCTTGGCGATCTTCACTCACTGCAGACTCCAGGCTCACTGCCGTTCCATACAAGTCATATGGTTTGGCATCGTCTATGGTGACTCTGCAAATTTCACCCATTGCCACGTCACCTTCTAAGTCCTTGACGTAGACTTGGTTGTCTATTTGAGGTGCGTCCCATTGAGAGCGGCCGATGTAGAGATCTCTTGCATCGTCATATGCTTCGATGAGCACGTCTATTGTTTGACCGACCAATTTCTGGTTCAACTCTGTCGAGATTGCATGTTGAAGCTTCATGATCTTGTTGCGGCGCGACTTTTTCACCTTCTGCAAAATCTGATCGGGCATGTGTCCGGAGGGCACTTCCATCTGTTTGGAATAACCGAATACGCCGAGTCGGTCGAAACGATGTTCTTGAATAAAGCTCACAAGATGCTCGAACTGTTCTTCAGTTTCGCCGGGGAAGCCAACGATAAACGTAGAGCGAATTCGCACATCAGGAAGCAACTCTCGAATTCTTGCCACCACTTTCTCCGGCTTGAGCGGGCGTGCCATGGCAGAGAGAATTTCGGGGTGGCTGTGCTGAAGCGGAATATCGATGTACTTAACGACTTTAGGCAACCGCGCCATCGTCGTGAGCAACTTTTCGTTTACTTCGGTCGGGTATGCATACATCACGCGAATCCAGTTAAGCTCTTCGATTTCGTGGAGCTGTTCGAGAAGTTCTGCCAGTGCTTGCTTGCCGTAGATGTCTAAGCCGTAATAGGTCGAGTCTTGCGATACGAGAATGATCTCCTTAACGCCGCCTGCAACAAGGATCTTTGCTTCTTTGACTACTGATTCGATTGAGCGCGAACGAAACTTTCCGCGCAGAATTGGAATGATGCAGAAGCTGCACGTGTGATCGCAGCCTTCTGCGATCTTGATGTATGCAGAGGCACCAACGCCGGTCTGCATGCGGGGAAGCACTTCTTCTTGATAGTCGTTTGGAATGTCTGAGACTTGCACGACACGCAAACGCGAATCGCGCGCTATTGTTTTGTAGACGTCTGCTATGTGTTTGATGTCGCCGGTTCCGACGATGGCGCGCGCTTCCGGAATCTCGGCCAATAGCTCTTCTTTGAAGTGTTGTGCGAGACAACCGGCAATAATTAGTTCCTTGCCTTGATCTGCAAGTTCGACCAATGTCCGCACCGATTCTTTGCGGGCATCACCGATGAATGAGCATGTGTTGACGAGGCACATGTCGGCTTCTTCGTTGTCGAATGTCACTTCGACTCCGGCTTCGTTGAGAAGCCCGAGCATAACCTCCGTGTCCGTCTGGTTTTTCGGACAACCAAGTGAAACTACCCCAAGTTTTGGGTTGCGCATGATCGCTCCTGCCGAGACAGTTAGCTTAGCGGCCGTTAATCACGTACTTGGGTTGTGGACGCGCTATTCGCTGTCTTGGCGACCACCATTGTACCTGTAGGCGCTGTCAGCAGATCGATTCTGTCCTGGAATACTAGAGCGCACGAAGCTGTCTGAACGCCGTGTGGCAGACTGGGACGCCGCTCCATCGGAGATCCTCTTTGTAACTTTTCTTGGAGTGACTGTTCTAACCGGTGTGACCGCAGTTGAGGCTGTCGCGGCAGCTGCGGCTGTATCAGCTTGAAGTTCGGCGGCAGTCTTGACTGAGAAGGTCTTCTCCATTGGCTTTCCGGCAGGTCCCAAGGTTTCTTTCTTGCCTTGAAACTCGACGGTCAAGCTGCCGGCATTGCCTGCGCGTACTCGAAGACCCGAGGTATCCGTGAAGTCGCGGCGATCGCCTGCTTCGAGGAAGCCGTTGTAGAGGTTCTCTCCGGAGGCTACCGATTTGACGTTTACCCAAACGTGCTGACTGGCGAGCACCGAAATCGCGCTGTCACCAGTGGTTGGCTGAGCCGGAGCAGTGGTTGTCGTAGTCGTGGGGACTGTATTTGTGGCTGGAACAGCATTGAATCTTTGTGTCGAGGCACGTAATGCATCGACGCTAGGATCTTGCCGATTGGAGTTTGATTGCTGCCACTGGTTGAGCCAAACGATCAAACCAATAATGAATACAATCAAAAATGCCGGATAAAAGATGGTTTTGGTGAGGCTGGGAGCTTGATCGTGACGCTCCGGTTTTGCCGCCTTTAAATATGTAGGGCTTGGTGCAGGCTGAACTGCGACCGGCTTCGAACCAAAGATGCCGTGGTGTCCGTTGCCGTTATTCTTTGCGGCTTCGGCACACTGGCGGTATTCCTCGGCGAGTGTTTGGCCGTTCAACCCCAAGCAATCTGCATATCTTTTGATGAAACCCGCTACATATATAGGTTCGGGCAAGTCATCGTAATGCGCCTCTTCAATCGCTGCAAGATGATTAGGCGGAATTTTTGTTCGATCGTATATCTGACCAATAGTAAGACCTTGGTTTTCGCGGGCAGATTTGATCTTTTGGCTTATTTGCTCGAGCGTCATCAGTTAGTCGATTTCCTCATTTCGCGCACAGACTCAAGATTTCTCGACGAGATGCGCGACGCCAGGTTCCAGGCTCCATTTGCCTCAATTGTAACTCACCAATGGCAAGTCTGACCAAGCGAATAACAGAGTGGCCAACACTAGTACACATGCGCCTTATCTGGCGGTTCTTTCCCTCGGTCAATACAATTTCAAATATGGACTGCTTGGAATCTCGGAAGAGCAGTCTCACTTTCGTCGGCCTGGTCATAGCCTCTTTTGCTGACAACCTCACCCCGCTTCGCAAAGTGTCGAGAGATCCATCCGATATCGAACCGGCAACAGTGACTTTGTAGAGCTTAGGCACGTGATGCGCCGGATGAGCCAGTTGCTGCGCCAATGCGCCGTCGTTTGTCAAAATCAATAAACCTTCCGAGTCCATGTCGAGTCGGCCGATCGGCTTCAAATGCTTGAGCTCGGGCGGAAGTATGTCGATTATTGTCGTGCGACCTTTTTCGTCATTGCATGTGGTGATGATTCCGCGTGGCTTGTAGATCACGATGTAATCGTGTTCTTGGGCCGAAATTGGTTCGCCGTCGATTGCAAGTGCGTCTTTGTCGAACTCGACCAGTCGGTTGAAATCCATTACCACAGCACCGTTTACGCTGACACGACCTTCAGCGATAAGCTCGTCGGCCTTGCGCCGCGAGCAGATGCCGGTAAGTGCGAGTGCTCTGTTTAACCTGTATTGCATCAAGATATAGCACCGGACATGTGCTTGTTGACGCTGCTTACTTGACTGTTCCCACCAGACTAGCCGCCTGATGTCGCAGTCTCCACATCATCGACGAGAACTTGTGTGCTCTGTCCTGCCATTTCCTGCAACTTATGAGCGATCTGATCTTTGGCGTCAGTGGCTTTTTTCATCACTTCGCCGCCCTTCGACTGAATATCCGTAATTGCAGCGTTTGTCTTGTCCTTTATGCCTGACAGAGAATCGCTTGCCGACTTGTATAGGTCTTCGCCGCCGTCAGCTAATTGTTGGCGCAGCTCTGCACCCGACTTTGGTGCAACCAGCATTCCGAATAGAAAGCCGAGAACTCCGCCCACGACAAGACCTTCAAAAAACCTTTCTCCGGACATCTCTTATACCTCTTGCTATTACTCTCTTTCTAGTACGTCGTTTCAGCTTTGATCTTTCGCTGCCGCATCGCGCGTGAGCGCTTTTGGACTGTTTTCCTTACCTTCTAAATATGCCTGGATACCTGCAAACAATCCCGCTCCCCAAACCGATGTGTTTTTCTTTGCAGAGGTCGTGACTTTGTTTATGTTTTCAGTCACGTCCTCGACTTTGGTGCCTACATCAACCATTCGCTGTTCGGCGATGGCTTTGAGGTCTCGCACTCCGCCAAGCACGTTTTCCACTTCTTTTAGGGTTGGTCCCAATTCGCGCTCCAACGTGTCTGTCAATCGCTCAGCCGAACTCAGGGTTCTTCTCGATTGATCGATGAGCGAAACAAGCGGGAGTGTGACGAGAAGCAGTGCTATTGCCAAGACAAAGAGCGAGAGAACAACCAGGATGTTTAGGCTGTTTGCTAGAGCGGTTGCGTCCACTTAATTGCGTCCTGCTATTTAGGATCGACTAGGTTACCTGTGCTGAAACGGAAGTACGGATGAACCGCCCATTTCCAGCTCTTCGCGTTTCTTGGCAGCAGCCAATTTTCCAGCAGCCACTGCGCGCTTGAGGCGCATGGTTTGCTCTTCAATCAGAAGCTGGCAATAGTTGAGGCCTGATGCGTAGAGGTCGAGTGAATCATCGACGACTTCGCTAATGCGCTCTGGCACATCTTGCGCAGTTTTTCGCAGTGCGCCGCGCACTTCATTGCCGGACTTTGGAGTTGTAAGCAGCGCCAGGGCTGCACCTCCGGCGGCTCCGATTAGCAGACCGGCAAACCAGGCACTGGTGCCTCCGCCGGACGACTCGTTGTTTTTGGCGTTTCTACTCATTTCCTGAGCTCTCCTGAACCCTGAGAACGACGGATGTTCCATTTTGTGCAAGACCGTCGCTCGACTTCGAATTGCGGTTAATCTCAAGTACCGTAAGCCTCATGGGCTAAGAGACTACCGCCTCACCAAGGAGTATAGCACCCCCCTGCCTAATATAAATAATTTGATCTCTTTCTACGTAAGGCTCGTGATCACTTCTTTACGGGAGCTTTTTCCATATCGGCAAAGCGTGTTGCAAGAAGGTCGCAGAGATGCTCGGCAATGGCGCGCTTGGGCATGCGTGGCAACGGTTCTCTGCCGCCCTCGGCTGAGAGGATTATGACGGCATTGTCATCAGAGCCAAAACCAATGTCAGGAACGGAAATGTCATTGCCCACAATTACATCAAGGTTTTTCCTTTTGAGTTTGGAAGCAGCGTTGGTGAGCAGCTCTTCGGACTCTGCAGCAAAGCCGATGATTATCTGATCTTTTCTTTTCACTCTGCCGAGCAAGTCGATAATGTCGGGGTTTTTGGTGAGTTCGAGAACGATGTCTTCCGACTCGGTCTTCTTGATTTTGTGCGATGAAACGGCAAGTGGGCGGAAGTCGGCTACAGCAGCCGTCATCACCAATGCATCACAGGTGTCGAATTCGGTCTCGACTGCTTCTTGCATGTCTTGAGCGGTTTCGACCACAATGACCGGATATGGGCGTTCTACTTCAACCGTGGAAATAAGCGTCACTTCGGCGCCTCTACCGAAGGCTGCATCTGCCATGGCGATTCCCATTTTGCCCGAGCTCTTGTTGCCGATGAAACGCACCGGGTCGATCGGCTCTCTGGTGCCGCCGGCGGTGACGATCACGCTCTTGTTAGACAGTGTGCGGTGCGAAAGCAGCTTGGCTGCAACAGTGGCGACGATGGTTTCGACCGAAGCCATTTTGCCCGAGCCGACGTCGCCGCAAGCGACTTCGCCGAATTCAGGCGCGATCATTTCGTAGCGGTATCTGTTCTCGAGAACGGCAAGGTTGTGCTGCGTTGCCGGATGTTGAAGCATAGTCGGGTTCATTGCCGGTGCAATCATGACTCTGGCTTGCGATGCCAAAACCATGGTCGTAAGCAAGTCGTCGCAAATGCCGGCTGCCAGTTTGGCGATAACATCTGCGGTGGCCGGAGCAATCAGAATTAAATCGGCTTTCTTAGCCAATTCGATGTGTTCGGGACGCCAAGTCTCCGATTCGGCGTATTGCTCGCAGTGCGAGGGGTTTCTCGTAATTGTCGTCAGAGAAAGCGGCGTGATGAACTGCTTTGCATTCGGCGTCAAAATTGCGTGAACATCAGCACCAGAGCGTCTCAGCATCGACGCCAAGTCGCACGCTTTGTACGCGGCGATGCCGGCGCTGATACCCAAAAGTATAGTTTTGTTCTCAAGGGGGTTGAAAGATTCAATGTCTCTCTTGCGCGTCTTTTTCATTGTTTTGGCACTCCCCCGGCATCACGTCAGCTTCGAACCGAGCCCATAGGCGATTCGGCGCCCTGTATTATTATGTTTCAACGGCGCACTTTTCTCACTCGAAAATCGCCGGTGCTTGAATTCTTGTCATGGCCAATTTTGGCTTGACGCATTCAACACATATTTTCCGCTATTCAGGCGCGATCTCGCCAATATCACCGAAGGAATTAAGGTTTAAATATCACATGGAAAAGTTCTATGTCACTACGGCAATTGACTACGTGAACGCGACGCCACACATTGGGCATGCGTACGAGAAAATTGCTGCTGACATTCTTGCGCGATACCACCGCCTATTGGGTAAGGACGTTTACTATCTGACGGGCGTTGACGAGCACGGCTCCAAGGTCGAGAGATCGGCTCAACAAGCGGGAATGAAGCCCGAGGTTTTCTGTGACGAGATGTCAGCCAAATTCGAGTTTGCATGGAAGAAACTCAATTTGTCGTACAACCATTTCTTTCGTACCACTGAAGAACGCCACGTCAAATCCGTACAAGAAATGTGGCGCCGACTTGCTAAGAACGGTGATATTTACAAGGGTTCATACAAGGGACTCTACTGCGTTGGCTGCGAGGATTTCATCCGAGAGCGCGATCTCGATGCAAACAAAAATTGTCCAAATCACCTGACGCCACCAAAAGAGGTCAGCGAAGACAATTACTTCTTCAAGCTGACGAAATACAAACCGCTCATTCGTGATTGGATAAAGAAAAATCCCTCAGTCGTAATGCCGGAAGGCCGCCGCAATGAAGTCCTGAAGCAGCTCGAGGACGAGGATTTGGGAGATTTCAGCGTATCGAGATCTCGCAAATCTTTGACTTGGGGAATCGATGTGCCCGATGACGACGATCAGGTCATGTACGTTTGGCTCGATGCTTTGACGAATTACATCACCGGGGTCGGCTTCCAAACAGACGAAAAACAGATGGAACGTTATTGGCCCGCCGACCTGCATTTAATCGGCAAGGACATCACCAAGTTTCATGCGATTTACTGGATAGCAATGTTGATGGGTGCCGATCTGCCGCTGCCTAAGCAGATATTCGCGCACGGGTTCATCACCGTTGAAGGACAGAAAATTGGCAAGTCGTTAGGCAATGCGATCGATCCGGTGGCATTGGTAGACGAGTTTGAAAACGGAGCTGACGCAATTCGTTATTATCTTTTTGCAGGAACTCCATTCGATCAAGATGGCGATTTCTCACGCCAACAATTCATTGATAAGGTCAATGCCGAGCTAGCCAACAACCTCGGAAACCTCTTGAACCGTACCTTGACGCTCGTCGACAAAAACTGCGGTGGCATGGTGCCCGATGCAGATCCCGATCACGACTTGAGAAAGCAAGCAAATACGATTCATGCGGTGGTGGCGGAACATATGGAGAAACTCGAGTTCGCCAAGACATTGGATGCGATATTTGCATTGGTCGATCAAGCCAACAAATATCTCAATGATGAAAAACCGTGGTCGTTATTCAAAGAAGGTAAGACGAAAGAAGGAGGGGAAGTGCTTTTCACTGTCCTTGAGGTTCTTCGCAGGGTGGCGATGAGTCTAAGCCCCTTCACTCCCAAACTGGCGCAAGATATTTGGTATCAACTCGGCAACGATGATGAAGTTGGGCAGATCGGAGATCGCCGCGAAGACGGGTATTTCGACATGCTGAAGCCCGGGCAGAAACTGCGAAATCAGGGACCGGTGTTCAAGCGAATCGAAGAAGTTGCGAAAGCTGAGGCGTAACCGACGTCAGTTTAGTGTACGCTGAGTCGGGTGATCTCGCGGCGCGTGATCACGCAACGCATGGCCATCGTATGTGGTGACTAAGCATCGTATGTGGTGGCCACGCGGCGCGTGATCACGCGTCAATAGAAAGTTGGTGCAACTACAGTGTACATTTCGCGTCAAAATGCAAACTATAGTTATGACTACCGGCTATTTGCCTTGCAAAATCCGTTTCGCCATCTCTTTTCCAATTCGATAGCCATTGGCACGTCCTGCTTCAGCATATCCAGCTCCGCCATTCTTCACTGATGTCTTCTGCTGCCAACTCAAACCTTCCATTAGTTTTGCAATTCTTGGACGCAGCGATTGTTCGCTATCTCCCGCGGTGACTGACTTTTCAATCGCCTTGAATGCCATCATGTAGCCACTAACTCCAACACCATCTTTCTCTGCCGTTTTGATCGTGGCATAGAGTGCCTTGCGTTCGTTTTCGAGTGGTCCCGGCACTACATCTTGCGGAGCAGGTGCTTTTACCTCCGTGGATTGAGCTTTGTTAGCGGTATCAGCCGTAGTGGTGTCGCTTGACGTAGTGCTCGACATTGATGGTTGACTTGAACCATTGGATTGTTCAGATTTCGTCTGCTCTGATTTTGCTGGCTCGTCGGCTAGCGCGACGAGATTTACCGACGTGATAGTCAACGCTAATGCGGCGATCATTGCTCTTCGCATGTTCATGCCCTCATGCTGGTAATCACCTTATGCCAGGCTGAGGTACGATTTAAACTTTCAAACTTGGTTAGGCGTACCGGACATCCCCGACGTAACGATAAGCCTTCACCTGTCTGAATGACGGGTTGTTGAATTTGTCGGCGCTGTCGATGCTTATTCTGCGTTTGCCACTGTTGTTGTTTGCGATCTGTCCGTTGCCGACGTAGATGGCTGCGTGACCGTAGTCGCCTGGCGCCCTATGACCGATGAGGACATCACCAGGTCTTACTTGATCGAGCGATATTTCTTGGAAGTTGTTCTTCTTCATCGATGTCTCAAGCGAGGCCACTCCGGTGTCTCTAATACGAACTCCATATGCTTTGCTGAGAGCGGCGCTGACAAAGGTTGCGCAGCCGAGATTCTCGGGAACGTTGGGGTTGTACTCCAGCGTGGAGTGTCCGACCATTCCTTGCACGGTGCTGCTCAGTCTTGCCCAGGCGGGATCGCCTTGTTGATACTGCTGCTGTTGTTGTCTGCGCGGGTCGTAATAGGCATCTTCGCGATAACCATTTTGACCTTGCCGTTGACGCATGTAGTTTTCATACTGCTGGCGTCTATAAGCTTCTTGCTGCTGTTGACGATCATATTGTTGCTGACGCGGATCGTACTGTTGTTGGTTACGATATCCGTCATAACGTTGCTGTTGTTGCTGTTGTGATCTCAGATAGGCTTCATACTGTTGCTGCCTGCGATACTGTTCCATCTGTTGTTGACGGTACTGGTCATTTTGCTGCTGACGGTAGTCGTACTGCGGGTTGCGATACTGCTGTTGTTGTTGATACTGCTGTTGTTGGCGGTAATAGTTTTCCTGCTGCCTGCGCTGAATTTGCGCTTGCATCTGGTTTACCATGAAGTCGGCTACATTGCCGCCCGGACGATACATTTGCTCGAGCTGTCTTTGGCGAGGATCAAAGTATGGTCTGCTTTGCTGCTGATATTGATCGTATCTGTAATCGCCTGATACGCGAGGATCCCAGCGATTGCCGCCCCATTGGTATCGGTAGTCTGTGTTTCTGTTATTTAGACGCGGGTCGTACTGTTGCGAGTATCTCGGGTCATATTGTTGAGAATAGCGCGGGTCGTATGCATAGCGCGGATCTTGTGAATACCGCGGGTCATATGAATAGCGCGGATCAGTTGCGTAGCGCGGATCGTACGAATACCGTGGGTCATATGCATACCTCGGATCTTGGGAATAACGCGGGTCGTAATAGCGTGGATCTTGCGAGTAACGCGGGTCATACTGCTGCGAATAGCGTGGATCGTAATACTGCGAATACCGCGGATCGTACTGCTGCGAGTATCGCGGGTCGTAATAGCGTGGATCTTGCGAGTATCGCGGGTCGTAGTATTGCGAGTATCGCGGATCGTACTGCTGCGAGTATCGCGGGTCGTAATAGCGCGGATCATCATATAGATATCGCGGGTCTTGGAACCGTGGGTCGTAAATGCCCATATCAATGTTGCCATACCGCGGATCCCATCGGTCCATGTAAGGATCGACATTGCCGTATCGCGGGTCCCAACGGTTCATGTAAGGGTCGACGTTATATCGAGAACCGTAGAAATCGCGATTGTCCCACGAGCCGGAGCTGTAGGACATGTAGGGACCATTGCCCCTGATTGTTTCGAACGTAACCCCACCGTTGCCGCCAGACACGGTTTCAGAATAGTAAGAGGTAGAGAGCTGGTTGCCCGCGTCGACGGTGTAGCGGCCGTTCGCTTCCGGGCGCATTGTATAAACGCCTGCCAGGTCTCCCCACTGAATGGAGGACGCAGACGAAATATCCTGAGGGCGGTCAAAAGACTCGAGTGGCATTATGTGGTTCCAAGAATCTGGCGTGTTACATCAGAGCTGCCGCTCTAATGCGGGGTACTGAAGACTATATCCCTAGTATTTGCGCTGGGCAATGCGCACCCCCCGGTTTCTCCCATGGTTGTCCATGCGGTTTTTCCCATTTTGGGACGTCAAACACTTCATGTCGAACTTCCGCGTTGAAGGGAGGATAGGGTATGCCCGCATTGGGGTTGGGTGGGACTGGCCAATGCTGGCATACCCTATCCGACCACCGTAAACGGAGGCAAAACCACCCAAAACTGGGAATATTGCCGCTATGGCAGACGAACTACAGACCTATGTAATTCGGTATAGAACCGCTCCCTCGTGGCTGGTTCCGACGGTGCGCACCATTGCCGTAGTCACCGGTCTGCTCGTGGTTTTCTACGGGCTTCCATTCTCTTCCGCATCCGAACTCGGCCCCGTCATGGAAGCGCTCGCTCGGCTCATCGTCATTGCGGCGATTTGCTTCTCCTCATGGCTCATCTCTCAAATCGCCAAGTACGACAAACTGTTCCTCACCAAAGATGGACTTTACTTTCCATCAGCGTTTGCACCTGATTTATTGTTTCGTAGAAAACGAACCTGGGATGACATCGGCAACATTCTTCTGGGTGTCATGCTGCTTTCCGACCGTAAGGGAACCTACGAATACGAACTCGAGACAGCAAAGGACAAGAAAAAGCTGTTCATCTATTTCAAGTCGGGAGGTCACGCCACAATCGAGTTGGATCGAATGTCGAAAGAGAGTATGGAGAAGTTTTTCCGTTCTGTCGAATCGTGGTGCATTGCCTGCAGGCGGTCGCCGCAGTTGAGTGCCGGTGGCGGTCATGACGTGCCGAAACTGCCTGATAAGCAAGGAATGAAGATGGAGGAACTGTCTTTCACAAAGATGTGGGAGGAAGATTTACATGACCATTTTTCCGCCACCAACTTTGTTCCATTGGTAAAAGGGGCCCCACTCAAAGGCGGTAAGCTCAAAATTCTCATGCATCTTGCATCTGGTGGATTGTCGGCAGTGTACTTGGCAGAACAATCCGACAAAGTGTTGCGCGTGGTGAAGGAGGCGGCGCTGCCCTCGACCACGGATGCATCGCGCGCGGACAAGGCGCGGCAACTATTTGCGCGCGAAGCGAAAATATTGTGCGATTTGTCGCATCCTCAAATTGCACGAGTCGTCGATTTCTTTGTCGAAAACGGGCGTGACTACTTGGTTTTGGAGTTCGTGCCAGGGCAGTCGCTGCGGCAGTTGGTCAGGAAGTCTGGTGCATTGCCTCAAGAAAAAGTGTTGGAATTTGCTGCTCAGATAACTGAAATCTTGGATTATTTGCATCGGCAAGAACCGCCTGTATTGCACCGAGACGTGACACCGGACAACTTGGTTTTGCGAGAAGATGGAAAAGTTGTGCTGATTGATTTCGGTGCCGCCAATAATTTGGTGGGCACCGCCACCGGTACCTTGATTGGCAAGCAGTCCTATATCTCGCCTGAACAGTTTAGGGGTAAAGCTACGCCGCAAAGCGATATCTACTCGCTCGGGTGCACCATGCATTTTCTGTTGACGGGACAAGATCCAGTGCCGCTCAGTGAGTCTCAACCAAGTAAGTTGGTACAGGTTATTGATGTTGAGTTAAATGAGCTCGTGATGGACTGCACGCGCACCGAGGCTGAACAGCGTATTCAAAACGCACAAGAACTGTCAGCCCGCATCGAAAAGGCAATGCACAGCGATGCGGGATCCATTTTTAAGATTCCTGATGCTGTTTGAGTGAAACGAAATGATGAGGGAATCAGATCTTCACCCCCAGTCGAAATCGCATTTGGCGAAGCGATACTTCTTTTCGCGTGGTGAGTTAGCTAGCGATGATTATCAGCAGTTTTGGATTCGGTACAAACCAGGTCGAATTCTTCGACGGAAGATGCGATGTCTGCCGGCGCATTGGTTGAAGATCGTTGTTTACTCCTTCATCTTAGTCGCGTTGGGTGTGGGCTGGTACTACGGTTTGCACATTTCGATCTTGATGTTTGTGGTTGCAGCGGCGTTGGCTATGTTCGTTTGCTTTTCGGTCTGGCTGGGCCACTTGATGATGCCGACTCACATATCGATGAGCGAGGACGGCATCGCACTTCATTGGTTGAGGCGATTCTGCAATATCAACGGACCATTGCTTTCTTGGGATCGCATTAGTCATGTGAGCATCGATAAGAAGGAAGGCGCGCAAACCAAGTTGGAGTTCAACATCATCGCTCGATTGCTTCCGTTTTCGCATCGCCTTGTCTACATGATGTTGGCACCGGAAATGTCGAAAGGGTGGCATACGGTCGGCTGCGATCGTGCAACGTTCGACATGGACTTGGAGGGAATCGCATCGAGCGACGATCGAAAGCGTTTGCAAATTGGACTCACCAGATTTTTGCCGGCGTACAGAATCGAACCAACTGTAAGCGACGAGCTGAATCTGAGTTTGAAGGTGGAGTCTTACACCGATATTTGGTTTGACGCGCTCAGCCAGTCAACAACAAGGCTTCGCGATGGCGAACTGGCAGGCGAAACATACGTTTGCGACAAGAAATACAAAATCGAACGAACACTTGGAGCCGGTGGACAGGCCACCGCATATGAAGCTTCGATTGCTCATGTCACCGACAATTTTAGAGTGGTACTCAAGGAGTTCGTTTTGCCCGCACAAGCTGGTATCAAAGTGCGCAAGCGCGTCTTGGAAAACATTCAAAGGGAAGCTGCGCTGCTCAAAAACTTGAAACATCAAAACATCGTAAAGCTTCTCGATTTCTTCGTGGAAGATCAGCGAGCATACCTGGTGTTAGAGCACATCGACGGAGTCACCCTTCAACAGCGCATCGAAGATGGGGGCGCGTTGACTGAGGCGCAGGCGGTTCCGCTGGCAATTACGATGTGCAACATTCTCGAGTATCTGCATAGCAAGAAACCGGCGGTAGTGCATCGCGACTTCACACCCGACAATTTGATGCTGGTGGGAGAACCGCCATCGATCAAACTCATTGATTTCAATGTGGCACAGCAGCTCGAAGCGAATTCGACCAAAACCGTTGTCGGAAAGCACGCATATATTCCACCCGAGCAATTCAGGGGAGAAGCAACCGAGCAGAGCGATATCTACGCTCTTGGTGCCACCCTAGCCTTTCTTTTGACGGGTGTTGAACCCACACCCATTCTTCAATCGCATCCACAAAAGACCAACTCCGGTGTGAGCGATGATCTCGATTCAATAGTCTCGCGTGCCACCACTCTTGATGCCGCTGCGCGATACGCGACAGCCGCCGAAATGCGATTGGATCTTGAACGCCTGTTGCAGCGCCTGAGTCAAGCCTGGCTTGCGGAACAACTTTGAGCTACGGCCCAAAGATCGCGCAATTGGGCAATGCTTTGCGCAATCTCTCTGCTCCAATCTCAGACACTTTGGTGTCGCGAATATCCAGATGTTCCAGCCCTGCTATCTTCTCGAGTTCTGGAACTGCTTTGTCTGTTATTGGTGTTCCAATCAAAAACAGAGTTTTGAGAGTCGGTAATCCCGCAAGATACGAAATTCCCGTGTCACTAATTGTGGTATCACTCAGATGCAGTTCAGAAATCGTTTTGCTTTGTGCCAATATCTTCAAACCTTCATCGCTGATTTTTGCCTCGGTCAAATCAACCATTTGAATATTGGCAAGCTTGAGAAGGTGCGGCAGACCTGCATTCGTGATATGCGACGGAAGACCAAGAAAACGAAGTTGGTCGAGATTCAAGTTGGCAAGCCCATCGTCAGAGATGGCAGTCTTTTTTAGCATCAAACTGGCCAAGGATTTGAGCGGTGAAAGCGCTTTCAATCCGCTGTCACCTATTGATGTGCCTGTCAGCCAGAGGGTTCGGAGCTTCGTAAA
Source organism: uncultured Candidatus Obscuribacterales bacterium (assembly GCA_964503045.1). Classification (GTDB taxonomy): domain Bacteria; phylum Cyanobacteriota; class Vampirovibrionia; order Obscuribacterales; family Obscuribacteraceae; genus CAYZJR01. The sequence goes on along the minus strand of CAZCZI010000003.1, from coordinate 4,214 downwards.
ACCTTCCAACATCGGCACATGCTGATCTGCAAACCTCAAGAAATCAAGGCGCAACTCCAGAATCTCAGTCAGAGAAGTCAACGGCAAAAACGCCCGATCGCTGAAGTGCGACATGGATAGGTCCAAAGACTGAAACTGACTCAACTGCACAATATTAGCGGTGAGCGCGTCCTGCGAAAGCCTGTCGCTAAGCGCTATTCCGAGGTTCTTGCCTTCCGGCACTTCCGAAGACCATTGCCCCCTAGCATCTCCGAGCCATTTACGTTGGTGGGGAAAGTCTCGCTCGGCTATGTACAAAGTACCTAGCGACGTCTTCTCTGGAAACGTGATAGCAATCTGCTGAACCATATCGGGTCATGATACTTACATTCGAGACACAATAGCAAGGTAAGTCGACCCGTTATTAATTATCAGTTACTGCGACAAAACAGACTGCATGTATTGGTCTAGTTGTTGCGCGCTGACACCACCAGTGAATGATGCAACTTCCTTGCCGTGGCGGTCGAAGATTACGGTTCGGGGAATGGCCCGCACTTCCATGGACATCGCCAATTCGCGGCTGCCCGGCTCATCAACGTTGAGTCGCTTGAAATCAATTTGGCCTGAATACTTCGCGGAGCACGCGTCGACGGTCGGACCATACGAGCGGCAAGGACCGCACCAATTTGCATAAAACTCATAAACGTGCGGTCGGTTGGAGGCTTGTACTTGTTGCGAAACCGGTTTGAGTTTTTCTGCGCGTGCCTGCTGCATCGAGGACGTGAGATAGATGAAACCGCCGACGAACATGACTATGATTGCTGAGATTCCGATAAATCGCTCGTCGAGATTAAGAGGAGATGGACGTGCAATTACTGCATCGTATCTAGTACCGCAAAATCTGCATTTGCTGAAACTAGTAACATCGGTTGCGCGACAAGACGGACAAATTTTAGGAAGTTCGACATTAGCGTTCATAGAAACTCCTTTCGCTCCAGCGTCACTCACTGTGCGAGCGATTAAAAGGCTGCGGGGGTTGGGCTGCAGAACTATTCTAATGAGATGTCAAGAGATTGCTCGAATTTGACTATTTGTCTTAAACATTTGGTTCAGTTGGGCTGGTTTTAGACCCAATTGGGAACCCCAGTAAAGTCCCAAAAGCATAAATCTATGGACACTTGAGGACATTTTTCAGGAACATCTTTGATAGCGCCGGCGTCACCTGTTCTACGTGCTTTTTTTGCTATTCGACTCTGCTCCCGCGTCCCATTTAGGGAGTCAAAGTCTCCAATGTTATTGCGGCTTGAGTTTCCCCTAGAGGCGGAGGAACCACGCATGAAACTGTGGCTCTGGCAATTTTTCCTTTACATGCTTACACCCTTTGTGATGCTTATGTTCTTCGACAGATTACTGCCGAAACCATTCTTCACTCCCATCATTATTAGTTGGGTGAAGCGCCTTATTGCGACGCTCATAAAAGCAGTGTTCAGAATGTTGACTAACGCGCTGCGTGCGCTCATTCGACTGCTGAATCCGAGATCGACACCGCGCCGCCGCAATCCTAGAAGCTAGGCGCCAACAAGAAGTACAAGACAATGAAAAATACAACGGACACAAAAGGTCCGCGAAGTGCGCTTGCGCTTTTCGGACAAGATTTGACGCAGGCCGCAATTGATGGCGAGTTGAGCGTGGTGTTTGGCAGAGATGCCGAAATCAGTCGCATAGTTGAAACGCTGATCAGAACAAGCAAGAACAACCCTGTATTGGTCGGAGAACCGGGCGTCGGAAAGACAGCGATTGTCGAAGGGTTGGCGATGAAAATCGTCAACCGCGATGTTATTGAGAGTCTGGTTGGAACAAAAATAATAAGTCTCGACATCAATGCGCTTCTCGCATCAACCAAGGAGCGGGGCGCATTTGAAGAGCGTCTCCGGGCGATTGTCGAGGAACTTACGGAAAGCGACGGCAACACGATTCTGTTCGTCGACGAACTGCATATGCTTGTCGGTGCAGGTGGCGGCGGCTACGGAAATCTTGATGCCGCCAATTTTTTGAAACCCGCTCTAGCGCGCGGAAAGCTGCGCGTCATCGGCGCTACGACATTTGGCGAGTATCAAAAATATATAGAAAAAGACCCGGCGCTGGAACGACGATTCATACCAATTCGAGTAGACGAACCAAGCGATGAAGCTACGCTTTCGATTCTGCGAGGCTTGAGGGAGAAGTGGCAAAATCACTTTGATGTGCGACTCTCAGATGAGGCATTGGTGGCAGCTGTGAGGTTGTCGCGTCGTTATCTCTCGGCGAGGTTCTTTCCGGATAAGGCAATCGACATTGTTGAAAGTGCATGTGCGAGAGTGGCGATGCAGATTGATAGTGTCGCACGGGAAGCGATTCGTTCAATCGGAGAAACTAGAAGACAGATCGAATCAGTGAGCATTCTTATCGAGCATGCTGAACG
>CAZCZI010000003.1:0-1674 GCA_964503045.1 uncultured Candidatus Obscuribacterales bacterium | reverse complement strand
CTGGACGCGAGGATGTCGATGTTGTTTCTGCATGTTCGATCGCGGATGCCATATCAGAAAAGATTGGATTGCCATTATCAAAAATTTCGCAATCTGAACGCGAAAAACTGTTGACTATCGAGAAAGAAATAGAGAAGCGAGTAGTCGGACAGAAGGAGGCGGTGAGTGCCGTCGCTCGTGCTCTTCGCAGAGCTAGAGCCGGTCTTGCTGATGCAAATCGACCGATCGGCAGTTTCTTGTTTATGGGTCCAACTGGAACCGGAAAGACAGAGCTCGCAAAGGCACTTTCCGAAATTCTCTTCGACGACGAACAAGGGATGCTTCGCATCGATATGTCTGAGTACTTCGACAGATACTCCGTAGCAAGGCTTATCGGTGCACCGCCCGGCTACATCGGCTACGAAGAGGGCGGGCAACTCACCGAAGCGGTTCGTCGTCGCCCCTACAGTTGTATATTGCTTGACGAAATCGAGAAGGCGCATCGAGATGTTCTCACGATTCTTCTTCAAGTCTTGGATGATGGTCGGCTTACAGATGGAAAAGGAAGAGTCGTTGACTTTCGAAACACGCTCATCATCATGACCTCCAATGTCAGAGCTGAGCAATTGCCGACAATGTTTCGCCCTGAATTTATCAATCGCATTGACGAGATCGTTTCGTTCCAGCCATTGACTAAACTTGAACTCTTGCAAATTCTCGATATTCAAATTCGCCTTCTAAATCGCAAGCTCAAGGCTCACAATTTACAAGTCGAAATCACTGATGCTGCGCGGGAATTCATCGTTGAACAGACATGCGATTCTCAGTACGGTGTTCGTCCGATGAAGAGATTTCTAAAAACACATATTGAGGATCAGATAGCAACGAGCATCATATCTGGTGCGCACGTGCAGGATTCGCCGCCGTCAGCTTCGACTTTGCGTGTGATCGTTTCAATCAACAAAACTTCTGGTCTTCGCGAACTTCAACTGCAGTTTCCTACGGCTGTTGCGAAGGCACCTGACTGTTCGGTTGTTGACCAAAGCCATTGAAAGTTGAGGTTCCTGTGTCCGGATTCGTAAGTTGCCTCGAATTGCCGGTGAACTGAGCGCGACCGCTTGCATCCACGTTGCTTTGCCAGCGTGGATTCGTCGCGCTCGGTGCTGCGACGTTTGACGATCTCCTAAACCCACCCTGCACGTTGAGGTTTGAGCCCCCAAACCCGCCTTGCATGTTGGTGTTGGAACCGACTCCGAAACCGCCTTGCATGTTTGTGTTGGAACCGACTCCAAAACCGCCTTGCATATTGGCGTTGGAGCCAACCCCGAAACCGCCTTTCATATTGAGGTTCGAGCCAACCCCAAAACCGCCTTGCCTGTTGCTATTCGAGTCGACTCCGAAGCCACCTTGCATGTTGCTATTCGAGTCGACTCCGAAGCCACCTTGCATGTTGGCGTTTGAACCGGTACCAAACCCACCACGGGCGTCGGGTGCAGGATTTCCGAAGTCAGAACCGGGTTCAGCAGGTGGATTCGCCTGAACGGTTGGACCGTCCGCTCCCGGCAAAATCAAACCCGAAGTCCATTTGATATCGTGCGGCAAGACAATCTTATTCGCGGCCGGCAGCGCTGGATTCATGGGCTGCTGTTGATTCAACCCGCTTGTCCATTTGATGTCGCGCGGAAGCTCGATCTT
>CAZCZI010000002.1:52578-185475 GCA_964503045.1 uncultured Candidatus Obscuribacterales bacterium | reverse complement strand
ATTTGCAGCGAATGGGACACGAATTTCGTGATCACGTGCCGCGTGATCACGTACCGCGTGATCACCGTGCGATCCAGTCCGGTTGTCGAGTACAAATATTAAATTCGATTTTTTTGCCGAAAAATTTGAACTTTTTACCCCCCTCGAGCGTTGTTGTAAATGTGGGGACACAACACACGAAAAATGAGAGGGACTTCAAATGAAAAAGACAATCACACTAACTGTCGTTGCAGGCTTGCTCACCGGCATGTTTCTTTCCGGACTGAACCAGGCCGCTGAAGCAAAGGGACAACACGTCAATAAGAGACAAAATCGCCAACACTGCAGAATCAAAAAAGGCGTTCAAAATGGCGAACTGACAAAGGCTGAAACTAAACGCATGAGAGAGCAACAAAAAGCTCTGGCAAAACAAGAAAAATATTTACGCAAGACCGGGCACGGTCTGTCGAAGTCTGAGAAAGCTGTTCTCAACAAAGAACAAGATCAGTTAAGCAAAAACATTTACCGTCAAAAGCATGACGGACAAGATCGAAATTAGAGTTTTGGTGTTGGAGCGAGCGAGCGCAAACCTCTGTCTCTCTCAGCCCTATATATAGTCACCGAATAACAACAATAAATCCACGACTAGCGACCGGGGTGCGCTCACTTGCAACACCGATCAGTTTTGACGCGACAACACATCCATAAGGAGGATATTTGAAATGAAATGGCCACTACTGCTGATCGCCCTTGGCACCGTCGGCGCTATCACCGTGCAAGAAGCTTGGTGCATCAACCCCCCCGGCCCCGCCGGCGGAAAAGGTCATGGGAGATTCTGGAGATTCAATCCTGCCGGCCCTAAGGGCGGCGTCGGAAAGGGCTGGGTCTACAATCCCCCAGGTCCAGGAAGGACTGTTTTTAGGAACTGGAGAGGTAAGGGGCATCAATTTAATCCCCCCGGACCGGTCGGAGGACAGGGTGCTGGTCCTTACTGGAGATACAACCCAGCCGGTGCCTTTGGCGGCCCTGGAAAAGGTTGGGTGTACAACCCGCCGGGTCCTGGAAAAGTCTATTATCCAGCTAACTAACCCAACCAACATTACCGGGCATCGTGACTAGCTGCGCAATACGCATGCCCGGTTCCTCAGAGCAGGGGGAGTAATCGCTCCCTCTGTTCCTCTTTTATGGGACGCTCTAGATTGTGTCACGCTGCTGGTGAAGGCTGAGTTTCAAGTCCGAGTCAGTGGCTACATGCCTTGCTTCACAGTCGCTGTGGCGATGTCGTTGAGATGCTTGGAGAAGTGACCGGCTATTGTATTGACAATCACGCCAATTGAGTTATGGAAGCACATAAACACTACTCCAAAGGCAGCTGCCCAGAGGAGAATCGTTGCACCGTGCTCGATAGACCCGTCGCCGCCTTCCTCGTGCACGAACTGATTAAATGCCTTATTCAAGTTGTTCATCTGAGGATCCTCGTTCGGTTCGGGTTCAAAATAGAGTTGTTTCCCAGCGCCCTAAGTATATGAGTGTTTAATGAAGGTGACAACGCGAGAAATACGTAGTTTTCACGATATTGCCATGTTTTTTTGAGATTCTTAGCCACGAAACCTAGGTCAAAGCGCAGAACTTAGCATGCGCCTGTAGCCGATGTGTTACACCCATGCTTGCCAGGGCATAAATGAATCGAGCAGCCAGCCAGAGGTGGTGCTATGGAAAACAAGCCAATTAGGTATCTTCTAAACTGGCTTAGGACCTCACTGCTCGCCTTGGTTCTCATTTTTGCGATTGCACCAAAAGCCCAGTCAGATTCTGCCGGCAAGTTTCCCATGCATGGCAGCTTCGAAGCATGGCAGGCCGCTTGGGGCGACTATGAAGCAGGAGTACAGCTGGAAGACCAGGAATACTATGACGATGCCATCAAACGCTTCAAGAGCGCGGTAAATACATACCCCTTTGACTCCGCTTTCTTCTATCACCTGGGCACCTGTTTCTTCAAGAAAAAAGAGTTCGTGCCGGCCGAAAACATGCTCAACAAAGCCCTTGAGATAGAGCCTAACTGTTGCGCCTACCGATACAGCCTTGGTGTCTTGATGTTTGAAGAACGAAGACTTGACGAGGCCAGCCGCCAGTTTGCCTTTGCCATTCGTTGCTCTCCGACCGATCAGCAGAAGGAAAACATCATCTGGTATATGACGGCAATCAGAGAAGAACGCGCCAAACAGCGATAACCATACACTAATTCAATTACTGGATGATTCAATTACTGGACAATTCAACTACTGGACAAACAGCACGACTGATTTGTTGTCGTGTTTGATTCGGGCCAAGGCTTTGTCAGAGACCTTGCAAGACCGCAGACCAAGCCTGTCTAGCGACTTCAGTTTGCCAATATGACCAACACATCCATCATCGATACTCGTCTTCGAAAGGTTGAGATAGTTCAAATTCGACAAATCAGTCAAATGAGCCAATCCATTGCTCGTGATGCGAGTTCCTTCCAGATCTAGATTTCTCAATGAATTGATTTTTCCGATGTTGACTAACCCCGCATCATGCACATTAGTGTACGCCAAAATCAACTGAGTGAGATTTGACTGCTCAAGGGCTTTCAACCCTGCGTCACTCACCTTTGTCATGGCCAAGTTGAGATACTCGAGTTTCTTCAACCCACCAATTGCACTCAAGGAGCGATCGCCAAGATGCGTGTGTGGTGCAAAAAATTCCTCCAGCCTTGAAAGTTTCGAAATTTCGGTCATAGCGCCATCGCCGATTTTCGTTTCGCAGACAAGCAATGTCTTCAAAGAAGAGACTTTGCAGATGTCGATAAAGTCCTGATCGCTAACTCCGGACTCGGTCAAGTCTAATGTAGCCAAATTCGGCAGTTGCTCGAGAAAACGCAGATCGCCCTTATGAAATTTGAGTCCCATCAACTGTAGGTCTTGCAATGTCTTGCATGCACTGAGCTTGGCCAAGCCGGATGACCCCACTTTAGTCCATGCCAAAGACAAGCTCGTAAGACCCTTCAAATGTTCTATTGCCTGCTCAACACCACGATCGCTGATGTCAGTGGATGTCAAATCAAGTAGTTCTAGTCCGCTCAAATTCGCCAGATATTGCGCATCATCATCTGTGAAGGCACCGCTGACAATTAGCGATTGAATGTCAGTGCCCTGCAGTTGCAACAAACTTGAAAGATCAGCATCTTCGTAAACATCGAGCTCAACATTCGCATATTCCGGGACCACCACTTGACCGACCGCCTCAACGCCACTTTCCGGCAGAAACTCTTCGCGAAAGAAGTTCACCGTTCCAATCGATTCTCGATTGCCAAATTTGATTGTGCGTGTGGCCATGTCTGTTTGATTCGAGTTGATACCGGCAATATTGTACTGCGGTTACAACCCCATAACTGCACTAACTTGTTTACAAGGAAAGCTGCAGGCGCTAAATTTAGTTGGCGTTTTCCTCGAGGACTGGTTCGATGAGAAGACTTTCATTGCTCGGCTGCACTTTGTTTCTTTTGGTGATCCTGCAGATTGGACTTCCGACAATGGCGGACAAGACGGTTCAGAAGGTTCAGCCAAAGACGACTCGAGTTTTGATCGTCGTGACCAGCCACTTCAGGTTGGGAGATACGGGAAAGAAGACAGGCTACTATCTAAGCGAAGTGACCCACCCGTATTTCGTACTAACAAAAAACAAGGCGGTCACAGTCGACTTCGCCAGCATCTCAGGCGGCAATGCGCCAATTGATGAGAAAAGCTGGGATTTGAGCGACGAACAAAATCGGAAGTTTATGGCCGATACAAAGCTGGCAGCCAAACTCAACCAGACCTTGCCGATAGCAAAAATCGATGCCACTAAATATGATGCAATAATTTTTGCAGGTGGGCATGGAACGATGTGGGATTTTCCAGAAGACAAAGATGTTGCGAAGGTGATAAAAACAATCTATGAAAAAGGCGGAGTGGTAGCTGCTCTCTGTCATGGTCCTTCGGCATTCGTCAACGCGAAATTGTCTAATGGAAAGAACCTGGTCAATGGCAAGAAAGTGACTGGATTTTCCGATGAGGAAGAAGCAAAAGTTCAACTGACAAAAGTGATGCCTTTCTCTCTAGAACAAAAGTTGAAACAATTAGGCGCGTCTTATTCAAAATCACCACCGTTTCAAGCAAAGGTTGTTGTCGATGGGAAGTTGGTTACCGGGCAAAATCCCGCATCGGGAGCCGGCGTCGGTCAGGCAGTAGCTGAACTGTTGGCGAAATAAAGGTGCAGCAAAGCCCCCGCTTGCGCAGAGGCCCTACCAGTTTCCTTTTTTGTGCGTGTGATTAACTCTTCGGGACTACCGCAACATCCTTTCTGCTGCCGGACCAAATTTCGATTTCGTGGGGCGGAGCAATAGGAGCCACCGCTGATTGGTTCGCCATTTCTTGCCCGGGCAAAGTGGGGAACGTCGGCAATGGCGGCGGAGAGGCTGCTGATGGAGGAGGCGGCAATGCCATGCTCACCGATGGTTCATCCATCGAATGCAGTGCCAAAACTTTTCCTTTGTTGAAAAGTTGAGTAACATCAACCGTGGCCAATGGAGTGTGATCGTTGCTGTTTCTCAAAGCAAGATAGAGTTTGCTGGCCGCAACTGCTTTGATTAGTTTGCCGCCATCTTCCGGTGACACGGCAACGGTAACCGAGCTGCTGGGCATCGCGCTGGTGTCGCCGGATGTCTTTTGAAACACCTGACCGACTGCGATCACTTCAACATCAGAAAGAATAGCTGCCACCTTGGTATCGACCCCAGTGCCAACCATAGATAGAATATCTACACGACTTTGCGGATTAACAAAACCAGCGACGCCTGTGTTGCCATCAACACCAAATGTGATGGCGCGATAACCTTCTTTAAGTCTTGATTCAAATCCAAGTTTAAGTCCCGCCGGTGCCAGATCGTGTTGCGACACGATGTGTCCTTGAGAGATTCCGTATTTGGCAGTACGTCCTGTGGCCAAACTTGTGGAAGAGAGAGCATCTTGAGGTACTTTTGACGCTTCGATTTTCTTTTCTTCCAGAGCATCTGAAGGAATTGTGTCACCTTCTTTTACATCTTTGATTGCATAGACTACAGTGCCCATGCGATTGAGTTTTTCACTCATTTCTTTCTCTTTGTCTTCAAGAGCTTTTGTATGTTGATTGAATTTGTCTGCCACCATCAGGCTGACCATAACGGCCAGACCAACAATTCCAGCCAGCATAAACGCTGGTGGTATGCGGGATAAAGTAAACATTAAAGCACGAAATGGATTCATTAAACTGCTCCTGCGGGAAGTGCGGGAGAAAGACTAACCATACCCATCTACTCACAAGGTCGAGTTCGCCACACTAGGGAAAACCCGGTGTCAAGGATTTACCGCGTGAAAATGCCGGTGCTACGCTTCACAATTCATTACGTAAGTGCTGAGTTTAGGCATCACCTGTACGTTTCCGCCTTCTTGGCGAACGCGCACCAACTCGGTCAAAAGCACGCGCATGCGATCGTAAGTACCAAGGTTCTTTGCATAGGTGTTTTGCGCGTGATACACAGCAAACAACTGTGCGACATTGCTCAACTCTTCTTCCCCTTTCACTTCAACGACTCCATCGCGCACTGTCAAAACACGCTTGCTACCGCCATCAACAAAGGAAATCTTGGAGTTCATAAGCGAAGTAAGAGCCTGTGTGTGTAGATAAGCACAAGCATTTCGCATCAACATAGATTTGTACTTACCCGCGACATCTTCTGCAGTGAGTTCTTTCTCGACTTCTTCTTCAATATCTTCTTCAATATCTTCTGCAGCCTGCTCTTCAACTTCGGAAACCGACTCTAGCTGCTGTTCGCGTTCAAGGGCTTGCAGCGCCAGCGCCCTCTCCTCGCGCACGGCTTCACGATAGAATTTCAAACCAAGTGCAAGAAGAGATCTTACGTTATTGGTTCGCGAGAGATCCAAATTGTGTCTTTCGCAGAAAATTCGTAGTCCTGGTACGAGCAATTCTTCTTCTATGTGTTGATAGAAAATCATAGGGCTAAGAGTAATTTCAGACTCAAGACCATTTGCAACGCCGCGCGCCAACAACAACACAGGCATTAGTGCATGTTCGCTGCCGAACGGTCCGATGAAGTGTTCATCATCACGATTAAACGACATCGATGTAAACGATCGATTGTAAAACGCCACGCGCCTGCCACCGACTTTTAGATGATAGTTGTACGGGGGATCAAGTCGTTTGATCTCGTCGCTCTCTAAAAGTGCGGCTTCTAGAGGCGTTTGGCATTCCGTATAAGCAATATTCGCCACTTGCGCAAGCATCTCCATCTTGCGGTCGCGCCCTTTTTTGCCGCGAAAGTAGCTGTTTACTCTGCTTCTTAGAGACGTTGCCTTACCCACATATAGAACTCGTTCTTTGCTGTTCAACATCCTATAGACACCAGGGCAATCGGGCATGTTGAGCCGTTTCACCTTATCCAGAGCAAACTCATACTTCTGACGCTTTGGTGCCTTGGATGTGCTCAACCACTCTTCCACATCCTCAAGTGTCGTCAATCCAATGTCACGCAACTTTTTTTCAATCTCTTTCCAAATTAAAAATGTCGCGGCAACATGACACGAAGAGCGTTTCATCTCGGTTAGCGGAGCACCTAAGTAGCCTGCCAATGCGCGAATACCTCTTGAAGGAACATTGGGAAACAGCCGCTTTGCAATTTCACATGTGCATAAAAGAGGTATCGGAAGCGCTTCGCTTGCCCCATGCTCTTTGGCTAAATGCAGAAGAAATGGTGTTTCAAATCTGGCATAGTGTGCAATACCTCGCGTCAGAACTCGCTGTTCCATTATCGCTTTGGAAAGGGCCTTATAGACCGCGTCAGCACCAACAGACTCGACCATATGATCGTTGGTGATGCCCGTGATTAATTCAATTCGTTTGGGAATCGGTTCGTCTTCGGGCTGTCGTACAAGGAATGAATTAATTTCCGAGCGATAACCGTCTCTGGCACTGGCGACACACCAGGCAATCTCCAAAAGATTTCCAGACGCAGGGGTTGCACCAGTCGTCTGGCAATCCAGAAACAGAAACTCTTTTTCAAAAAGTTTCAAGCGCCGCTTCCCCAGAAGTCTTGGATGTCACTCAGGATTCGGTTGGAAACCAATTCGCGGACTGAATCATCATACCAATCTCGAGGCATTGCTTTCACGTATCTATCCGACAAAAATCGGCCATCCATAAGCACGATCAGACCTTTGTCGTTTTCAGACCGAATTACGCGCCCCGCCGACTGCACAACCCTCGACATTGCAGGATAAACATAAGCAAAATCGAAGCCGGCACCGTATTTGTTTTCATAGTAGGCGCGCATGCGTTCGCGTTCTTCGTCGAAAAGCGGAAGTGACGGTCCGACCACGATGGCACCGATTAGAGAATCCCCGGGATAGTCGACCCCTTCTGAAAATACGCCGCCCTGCACGGCAAAGACTATCGTCGGCTCGTTCGCACTTCGAAGTATTTGCAAATATTCGTTTACCTGGGCCAGTTTCATTTCAGGTTGCTGTTTCAAAATCTGGAAACCAGGAAGGTCACCGAGGTCGCATACATGTTCCAAAAAAGAAAAACTCGGTAGAAAGACGAAGTAATTTCCCTGCCGCTGCAACACGATGCGGCGAATCGCATCTTTGATTTTTCCATAGTTCTTGGTGCGATCTTCGTACTTGGTCGACACCTGCGGTATCACCAAGAGTTTTCTATTGTTTTTTGAGAACGGCGATTCAAACTCGGATATTTTTGTGGTTTCCGAACTCAGACCGCACAGACTCAAGTAATAGTCAAAAGGCTTTAAAGTCGCAGAAAACAACACGACATTCCAGAACGCTTCGTAGACTCTTTCTAGTTTCTCGGAGGCGTCACTGCAAGTAACCTTCAACACTAAACCTTCGTTAGTTCTCTTTCCGGTTTTGAAAAACTGTTCTCCTTTGAATTGCATGACCGAGGTGAAATGGGACCACGTGTTGCAAAGATCGACTAAGGCATCGTTTGAAGATCGACTACCGGAAGCCAGGTGCTGAGCCAATAATGCACGCAGTTTCAAATCAAGTTGAGTGAATTTGTCTAGATAGATAAAGCTGTCGGATTTCGTTGACGAAGTTGCTTTAACGCTGGTTTCTACCAAGCTGAGACACTCGTCTGCAATCCCCACTCCTTGTTGCAACGCTGACGAGTTGCTGGCATGCGAAGATATCTCTTGTTTCAGCTTTCGCAATTCAGAAGTTGAAATAGCGCCTGAATAGTAACTCATCGATCGAGCCGGCAGATTGTGAGCTTCATCGACGACTAGGTTCGGTCGCTCCGATTCTTTGGCGTCGACGCTGGAGAGGCGACCCAAAAGTCCCATAGGAGAGAACACATAGTTGTAGTCGCCAACTATGACGTCAGCCTCGGCAAGAGTATCGATTGAGAGTTCAAACGGGCAAACTTTGTATTTCTTGCCATACTTGACGAAGTCGTCGGCAGTCATTTCAGATTTTCGCGCAACCTTTGATGGAAGGTCGTTTTCGTAGATTTTTTGGTAATAGTCGCGTGCATATTCGCAGTACTCCGGATGACAGATTTGTTCTTCCTTCAAACACAGTTTGCTTTTGGCCGTTAGTACCAGACTTTTGATTCTCGATGACCTTCTAAGATGTTCGATTGCTTGCGACGCAATTGCGTGTTGGCTGTTTTTGGGTGTAACGTAGACCAAACGCTGACCTCGTGCCAGGGCGTCTTTAAGAGAAGGAAAGAGAACGGCCATTGTCTTTCCGAGTCCAGTGGGGGCCTGCACCATACATGGTGACCCACTGCTTGTGCACTCACTGACGAATTCCAGTAAATCGTCTTGACCTTTTCTATAAGAGTCAAAGGGAAACTGAAGAGAAGATGCCACCTTCTCTCTTCTGGCGACGCGCGCGAGGCGGTGTTTGGTCTCTGATTCGAGATCTTTGAGTCGTCGCGCAAACCAAGCCTCATAGTCTTCAAGATCTAGCGCGATGACAACTTCAATGACAGAACCATCGCACAAAGAAGCAAGCAAAAATGAAAGAGTAGGCTCACTCTCGAGCTTCAAGTCGCGCATTAGAAAGTAGCCGTATGTTCGCAATTGCAAACAATACGGATGATGGCGATCTTCCTTCAACCGCTGCGCGAGCTGCTTTATGTCGATAGCAGTTTTTATCTCTTCAACGACGAACGTGGTGCCGGATTCGTACACACCATCGGCTCTTCCACTCACCGCGAAATCATACTTTCCGCTTTTTGCAGACATGCTGAGCCTGACTTCCGGCCGATAGCCCGGAATGCTTTCGATGCGTTGTCTTTGCAAGGCATAATGCGATTCAGGAGCATCTTGCGAAAGAAGTCCATACCCTGAATTCACTTCGATGCTTCCAGTACGCGGTACCGGGAGCGCGAACTCCGTTATCGCAACCTTAATGACCGACTTCTTCTTCATTCAGACCCGCGAAACATCCATATGTATGGTAGACGGAAATCGTTGGCCCGTCAATGCAGGTATGAAATCGTTGATTATTTCGCTACTTCAGCCCTAAAAGCGATAATGTCTGCCGCTCGTACAAAAGAGTAAGCACCGCAGCAATAGCAATCGCCGGAGATAGGGGCAACGTGAATCTAAAGAGCGATTGAACTCCACCGGCGGCGTTATTAGAGATTGTTTCCGGATCGGTGAGTGAGGAACCGTCTGACACTACATCATCGGTTTCTTCTGATGTCTGCGCTGCCGGTGATCCGATTACGTCTGTTACGAGGTTTCTAATCACTGTTCCTAACATAACAACACCACACAAAAGCATGAAAAACACAAAGGCAACGAGCACGCCACCGACGCCAATAAAGGCTCCCACTGCTGCAAGCAGAAGTACGGTACCTTTGCCTGTTGGTTGCAGTCTACCGGCAGCAATCATTGCGCTGGCTCCTACAATCCAAGCTGCGATTGACTGCAGCCCGAAAATCAGACCATTGAAGTAAAGGTTCATCAAAACGCCAATCACGGCAGCCGGCAGTGTGAGCCATTTTGGAACGTACTTAAAAAAGACCTCCAACCCAACGCTACTGAAAACGACTATGAGAGTCGCCCATTGTATTGGCGTGAAAATGGTGAGTAGCTTGTGGAAGTCCAAGGGTTATTGCAGCTACGGTTGCGCGGTTCGGTCCCTGCGATAGCCAATGCATTGGGATATCGCTGAGTCCGTTTCGTTAATACGCTTTGCCGGAATTCTTGTCAAGCCAGCTGACGGTTGTATTGACTAGATCATCGTCAACCTTCACGTCTTCAAGAGCGTAGTGATCCCCTTCTTTCACCGGTACATACTCTTTGTTTTTCGTCGCTAAGCTGTCATACACCTTTTGGGAGCCGGCTGGTTTTGATTCGCCGTCTTTCAAGCCTTGCACGATAAGGACCGGCAGCGCTTTGATTTGGCGCGCGAACCTGCGCGCTTTGTACATATAAAACTGGCATGACATGAGCTCTTTAGGAGTCAGATCCAAGCGCACTTGCGAATCGCTTTTAAACGCAGACTGCAAGCTGGCTTTCGGTGTGGCTATGTCGATCAGGCTTTCGGCGTAATTGGCGTCTTTGTTTGCTCCAAAGATGCTCTTTGTACCTATTGTCATGTAGTTTTGGGTTGTGTTGAAGTGTTCGCCGCCTGGGGCCGAGGAGACGGTTCCGGCGATAAGATCGGGCCACTTGGAGGCAGCTTCCAATGCAAGCGCGCCGCCCATAGCTTCTCCAATTAAGAACACAGGCGTATCGGACTTGGTTTTCTTGATTGCTTCAGCCGCCGCTTTGATGTCTTGAAGCGTATGAGGCAGGCTCATTCTGCCCTCTTTGCCCTTATCACGCCAACCGCCAAAACCGCGGAGATCCATTGAGTAGACTGTGTACCCCTTTGCAGATAGTCTTGTTGCGAGGTCTTCAAAAACACCGCTGTGCAATCCCAGTTCATGCAAGCAAAGGACGGCACCTTTGGGTGTTCCCTTCGCCTTCCATACCAGGAAATCGGGCAATCCAGATACCAGCGCTATCTTTTCTGCGCTGTTAGCTCTGGGTTTGCGATCGGCGGCCGCAACAGTAGTGCTTCCGGATTCTGAGGTTTTCTTCTTTTTTCCCCAGCAGGCCAGCGCCGAGTTGCTGGTCGTCAAGACAACAGCGATTGTGGCGAGCGCGACAAACCGTAGGGGTTTGCGTGAAGCTAGAAATGAGTTATTCAAGCGTGTTTCTCCTTACGACAACACAACCCCAGTGCACAAGTTGAGATCTTATCAGTTAGTGCTTTTTGCTGGCCAATCTGGATTTGGATCCACTTGCAACTGGTTGTGTGATACTTCCTTTTTTTATAGGTCCCTTGGGTACCGGTTGTTTGGCAAAATTCGCAGTCGGCACCACCCCTAATACCAGGTCAGGTCCTGACCAGGCTTGCCGAATCATGAGAGGCGTTTGAATGTGCGAACGATCTCTAAGCACTTCTTGTTCGACATTGTCTTTCATTAGTTTGAATGCATCGGCGATCGAAGTTCTGTCTTTTTTGCTGCGCAGAGCTTCGATTAGCTGCCTTGTAAATACACCATTGGCATAGGTTTTCGACTCCCAAGAAAGCTGTTCGGAATCCGAAGACGTAAGCACGATTTGACCGTTGCCTACAGAGACCGTACGAGGTTTGAATCCTGATGTGTAAATTCCTTTGGAGTCCTTCTCCGTTGAACCGCCTTCGAGCTCTTCATCCGACTTCAATGCAGAAACGGCACCCCCGTGGCAGACATCGAGAATGAGAACGACTCGATCTGACGGCACCACATCATTGACACCGGCTGTCAGCCATTGCATCGGAATTCCTGAGAGAACCACGTTATATGGATTGGTTTCATATGCGACGATAAAATTGTTGTTGGCAGCTTGTTTCTTCGCCCCGCTTCCGTGGCTGGAGACATAGATAACTACCATGTCGTCCTTTTGAGCGACTTTCTGTAGCCAACCTTCACCTAATGCCGAAACAATTCCCTCACGTGTCGCCGCCTTGTCGGTGAGCAGCTTGACGTGATCGGCTTTGAAGTTGGCTTCGGAAACCAAATAGTTACGAAAGTCGATAGCATCTTTTGCAGCATACTTGAGATTGATCGATGGGTCTCGGAAACTGCTTATTCCAATGACCAGAGCCCACTTGTCTCGCACTGGGCGCGAGAAGTTGATTGTCTGCCTGAGACTCTTTATGTACAAGCCGTGCGTAGACGAATCATCATCACCGTCAGGCACCGCCCCTGGTAGCTTATCCTTGATCTCGGCTGCGCGCTTTCTAAATTCGGTTGCTTCATCGCTTCGCTTTTGCGCAACCAGAGTTTTCGCCAACATATCGAGGTCATCAGCTACAGCAGCGCTGTCTTTGCCTTCCACCGTTTCATCCACAGTAAGAAGTCGCTTGAACATTGTTTCGGCATCGCTGAATCGTTTCATCTGCCAATACAGATCGCCCAGCGACTTGACCGAGTTGATCGTCTCGTCGTGATCGGCTCCCAATGAGTCTTCCTGAATATCCATGGCCCGCTTCAAAACTGTTTCTGACTCGTCCAGTTTTCCTTGTTCCCTCAAGATAAGCGACAAGTTGACTAAGCTGCGAGCGACCGCAGGATGCTTTGGTCCAAACGCCTTTTCCCTCATCTGCAGCCCTTTTTCTACTAAGGCGCGCGATTCAGCAAACTTACTTTGGTTGGAATACAACCATGCCTCATTGTTGAGACAAGAAGCCACATCAGGATGATCTGCACCGGAGCTCTTCTCCACAATTTCGAGAGCGCGCTTGTACAGCGGTTGGGCTTCAGTGTATTTCCCTTGCGACACGTAAAGCGCCGCCAACGATGCTAGATCTCGGGCTGTATCTGCCGGGTTGCCACCCGGAGCTTCATCTATCGAAAGCGCTCTTTTAAGAAGGGGTTCCGCTTTCGCATAGTTGTTCAACTCGGTTGCGTTGGTGGCAAGATTTCTAAGCGACTCGGCAAACCTCGGCGACTTGGAAGAAGTTGCGCGTTCGATAATTTCCGATGCCCTTTGCAAAAGCGGAGTTGCCTTTCTAAAAGCTCCGTTGTCCGAGAAAAGATTGGCCAAGTCGGTCAATGATTCTGCAATTTCAGGATTGTTTTTATCCAACAAACGCTCGCGCATTTGCAGCGCCTTTTGCATGTGTTCAGCCGCCTCTCGACGCTGATCGAGCTCTTCATAGACTTTTCCAAGTTGAGCAAGCACGCTAGCGACTTCTGCATGTTCTGCACCATGCGCTGTCTGCTCAATCTTCAGCGCGCGTTGAAGCAGTGGCAATGCCGTTTGACTGCGGCCGGCCACACTATAGATACGAGCCAGTGCTTCCAGAGTTACTGCAATCTTCAATTCGTCGGGTTTCGACTGTCTCTCATGAATCGCCAGAGCCTTCTTCATCAAAGACTCGCTATCAGTCAACCGACCTCTTTGAAGCTGGAAAATCGCATAGCTTTCTACCAAGTCGGCGTAGTGCGGGCTGTCTTCACCGAGCTTACCACCCAGATACTCCATGTCCTTCTTGTAAAGCGCTTCAGCATCGTCAAACTTGCCCTGACGCATGTAAGCAAGCGCCAGTTCGTTCATTGCCGTACCAAACTCGACAACCTTTTCGGTGGGCGTCTTTTCGTGCAATTCAACCAAGCGTTTAAGCATGTTGGCAGCACAATCTTGCCGCCCTTGCTGCTGGTAGACTCTCGCCAATTTCCTCAGTGTCACCATCAGCTTTTCAGAACCCGACTCAGATTCCGCTTCATGCACGGCCGCATCAAGCTGCTTCTCGGCTTCTTTCAGTTGATTGCCGTCGAGGGCTTTGCATCCTGACTCGTAAAGAGTCTTCCAAAGAGATTCTTGGGCAAACGCCAAATTGCATTGCCCCACATTACACGTAATGCTGAGCATTCCGCCTATCATCAGGCTAAAGACTGTTTTCTTCTTTATTTTCATCCGCTTCCAAAACTGAGAAAATTACTGTTGAAATCGAGGTCGACTAAATATTTTGCTGCTTCCGAACCACAATCTTAAGATTATCGTGCATGCGCACGCCTCATAAACCCTTCACCAGCGTATTCGAAAAATTAGCCGGAAGCCCCGCACCCCTGAAAAATTGGCTATTGATGGGTTCGCAAAACTTCTTGAAACCGGCTCCAGCGCCAAAATATCTTTGCAGCCTGCTTTGATACAATGCACCGTACTTACTATAGGATCTCTCTTGTTTTTTGGGGGGAACCTTTTAAGTTCTGGAGATTGGAGTTTAATCAATGGCAAAGACAGTAGGCATAGACCTCGGCACTACCAATTCCGTGGTCGCAGTGATGGAAGGCGGACGCCCGTCGGTCATTCCCAACGCGGAGGGTGCAAGAACAACGCCGTCCGTCGTAGCCTTCAACAAGGCAGGCGAAAGACTCTGCGGTCTTTTGGCCAAGCGCCAGGCTGTCGTTAACCCGCAAAACACCATCTACTCCATCAAACGCTTCATCGGCCGCCGCTTCAACGAAGTCGAAGCCGAACGCGGCATCGTCTCCTACAAGGTCAAAGAAGGTCCTGACGGCGGATGCAAAGTCATGATTCAGGACAAGGAATACACCCCTGAGGAGATTTCCGCGGTGATCCTTCGCAAACTGAAAGAAGACGCCGAAAAGTATCTGGGTGAAAAGGTTGCAAGCGCAGTCATCACCGTTCCTGCATACTTCAACGACTCACAACGCCAATCCACCAAAAACGCCGGAACCATCGCCGGACTCGACGTGTTGCGCATCATCAACGAGCCCACGGCGGCAGCATTGGCATATGGCATCGATAAAAAGAAAGACGAGACCATTTTGGTATTCGATCTTGGCGGCGGCACATTTGACGTCTCAATTTTGGAAGTCGGCGACGGCGTGTTCGAAGTGCGCGCTACTTCCGGCGACACTCACTTAGGCGGCGATGACTTCGATCACTGCTTGGTAAATCACATCGCATCTGAGTTTCAAAAGGCAGAAGGCATCGACCTTCGCAAAGATCCCCAAGCACTGCAGCGTTTGACTGAAGCAGCAGAAAAAGGCAAGGTGGAACTTTCATCAGTGACGGAAACAACCATCTCCTTGCCCTTCATTACAGCCAATGAAACCGGCCCGAAACATTTGGAAATGCAACTGACTAGAGCCAAGTTCGACGACTTGACGAGACATCTCGTCGAACGTTGCCGCAAGCCGGTCGAGCAAGCACTGCAAGATGCCAAACTGACATACTCGGACATTGATGAAGTGGTATTGGTCGGGGGAAGCACCAGAATTCCAGCCGTCAAAGATCTGGTAAAGAGCCTCACAGGCGGGAAAGAACCAAATCAAAGCGTAAACCCGGATGAAGTAGTGGCAGTCGGCGCAGCAATTCAAGCTGGTGTCTTGGGTGGTGAAGTAACCGATGTCGTGCTGGTTGACGTAACTCCGCTATCACTCGGGATTGAAACCATGGGCGGTGTGTTCACCAAGTTGGCAGAACGCAACTCAACGATTCCCTGTCACAAATCTCAAATCTTCTCGACTGCTGAAGACAATCAAACAGCCGTAGACATCTACATCTTCCAAGGCGAAAGACCGATTGCCCGCGACAACAAAAAACTCGGCAACTTCAGACTGGATGGAATTCCACCTGCACCCAGAGGAGTGCCGCGCGTAGAGGTGTCCTTTGACATCGACGCAAACGGCATTCTAAACGTTAAAGCCAAAGACGAATCAACCGGCAAAGAAACGAAGATTACGATCACGGCCAGCACGAACCTGAACAAAGAAGACATCGATCGCATGGTCAAAGAAGCGGACGAACACTCTGCTGAAGACAAAAACCGCAAAGAAAAAGCGGAAGTGCGCAACGAAGCCGAAAACCTGTGCTACCAAGCCGAGCGCCAGATGAAAGAGTTGGAAAACGACCTTTCAGAAGGTATTAAAGAAAGAATCAACCTCTTGATTCAGAGAATTCGCGAAGAGAGCGGCGGCAGCCAAGACGTTCAGAAGATGAAAGACTTGATGAACGAAATGCGCGGCGAAATGGTTGTTCTCGGACAAGAAGCAAGTCGAGCAAGAGAGAAAGCGGCGGCGCATGCCACAACGGACGGATCTTCCGGAGGTTCAGATGCTGATGTCGATGCTGAGGCCGAAGCTTCCGACATCGAATCATAATATTCGGCATTGGACATCTGGTATCAACTAGGCCTTGCTCTTTTCGTTATACCGTTTGTTACGGTGGCCTTGGTTTTCGGGCTACTAATGCCCCGTTTCGGTTGGATCACGTTTACAGGCAACCGGCTGTTATTCATCACCCTCTTTGCGATCGCTCACTCCTTTCTGACAGTAGTCGTCGTTCCTTCCACCATATGGCTGGGCCTGTTCTGTAGTGTCTGGGTCGCCATAGGCGGAGGCAACGCCATGGGTTTTCTGACTACACTTTTTTCTTTCGCTGCCGCCGGTTTGTATGGACTCACTGCCTTTCAGATAGCAATGTTCATTCGATTGTTTCGCTCAAGTATAGAAACCAAAGCCCGCCAAACAATTTTCTTTGGAGCATTACTGTTAGTTATCGTCGAAGCTTTAATCATAGTTCCTGTAGCAATGGGCTGGCAAAACTTCATGCAAGAAAAGATTGCTTGGGGGGTAATAGACACCAAAGGCAACTTCGTGGTGCAGCCGAACGAGACTCAATCATCGCACCACGCCGACAGTTCAGACTTTCTTTCAAACAAACAAGGGTTGAATGGAGATCCACAGCTGTACGAGTATCACGACGGCAGTCAATTTGGAAATGAACATAGCATCGTCGACGGTAACTTAAGTAAACTCCCATACTCGGAGGGGCTGTCTTTAGCGAAATCGATTTCTGAATCGTCGTGGGGTTTTGTCGACAAGGCAAACAATTTTGTCATTCCCAATGAATCATTTGACGATGCTCGATCGTTCAAAGAAGGTCTGGCTGCCGCGGCGATTCGCCTGAGCGACTATAACGGTGAGAGATGTTCTGTTGGAACCTCGGGAAGACTATGGTGGGGTTACATCGATCACAAAGGCACCTGGGCGATCAAACCGCAATTTGCTAGAGCAGAAAGCTTCCGTGATGGTCTTGCCTGCGTTGGAGTGTTTTTGGCTCAGAAAGATCCAAACTCGAATAACGACATAGTTCGTTTTGGTTACATCGACAAAACCGGCAAGTTTGTAATTCCTCCTATCTTCAATTACGCAAACTCGTTTTACCAAGGTAAGGCCGATGTCGCAGTCAATACGAACGATCATTCGTTGTCGAAGAAGACACCAAAGCTGGTATCACCGCCAAATGTAGTCGACGGTGTGAGACCGGAGGCAGCAAACTCTGGAATTGACTGGGCTCGCAGGCAAGTAGCATCGTGGCGCACCGGCGGCGGAAGCAGCCTGGTTGATGAAAGGGACTGCAACGCCTGGCTGCGAAGAAAACCTGACGACGCTGAAATAATGGCTGTTCGCGCGATTGTTCGTTGCGGAAACTATCCAATTAAAATGGATGAAATTGAAAAGGATGCAAAACAAGCACTCTCGATAGACCCGAAGTGCGCGCTGGCATACGGGGTGCTCGGGCACTTGTTTGACATAAAGCAAAAGTACGCGGAAGCCGCCAAACAGTTCTCAAAAGCAATTGAGCTCGAACCCAAGAACGCCGAATGGTATGCCTCAAGAGGCTTAGTATATGAAGGTTTGGAAGACTACAAGAAAGCAATTGCCGATTACACCAAACAGCTGGAGCTCGAGCCTGAGTCAGAGTGGGGATTGGGCGAACGGGCTCATGCGTACCTGTCTTTGAATCAATACAACCCTCAAGCGACCGATATTGAGCTGGCATTGAAAGACATCAACAAGGTCTTGAAACTCAACCCCAATAACACATACGCACTCAAACAGCATGCAGACGCAAGCTACAAGAAAGGGCAGTACGCACAAGGAGTCACTGATCTCGAAAAGGCCGAAAGCCTCCTAGACCCGCACTCTCCTGAACTGGTCGAGATTCTGGACATGCAAGCGCACTACTACGAAAAAGTAGGCAAGAAAGACAAGTCGAAGAGTGCGCGAAAGCGGTGCACGGCGTTGTGCAACCAGATAAACGGAACAGCCGGCAAGTCGAAATAGAAAGGCAACCAAGAGCTCATTTTGTCGTGCCAGTGGACTTCCCAGACAATTTGAGGGTGCCGGTGAAGTTACAAAACCCCGCCTCATGGGTAAGGATCATAAGTGAGCTTCACGAGAGTTGAGATTTATGTCTCCCGAAAACCCTGGCACCAAGCCAAATAACCCAGATGATGATTATCAGCCGCCAGTTGATGATCCAAATCCGCTAGTCAATCTTGTTCAGCAGCAGCAGCGCCGCCAAGATCCGCGTGCCTCTCAAACCAAAATCGCCAGAATCACTCACCACGAAATCAAGGCGATGAAGGTGACTACAAAGAAGGAGTCGAGCCCCTTCGTTGGTCTCATGCGTTCGATTGCATCAACTCTGCAGCGCTTTCTTTCAATCTTCACTTTTGACTTCGACAGCCGCAGCAGAGGGCCATCGAAGTGCGACCTCAATGGCTGCGTACACCCAGGCGGAACATGGGAAGGAGACTATCCCAGGTGCAGCAACTGCGGGCGCGAGATCAAGACACCTGAACAAATGCAGCCCAAACGCAAAGCCAATCCAGGCACACACGGCTAAGCCAGAAACTAGATAGATTTACTTATCGAGATCGCCGAGGCTGAATCTTTCTTTGCCAAACGGGTTGTCGCCGTCGTAGGCCAAGCTGTTCGCTGGTCCCAACCAGAGACCTTCTGCAGTCCCGGTGAAAACACCAACCGGCAATGCAATGATGCTGGCGGCCAACTTCTTCACTGGATGTCCGTCAGAGCCTGCGACTTTGTCGATGGTCTCTTTGGTGTTGCCAAACGATTTGCGGACTACTGCAATTGGAGTTCCGAACACGACACCGGCTGTGAAGGCGACAATAGTGACGGGAAACATGCCAACTTTCTTGAGCGTATCACCATCTGCCGCTTGGGCCGGAGCAAACGAATAACTGCCGATAGTAAGTGCGCAAAGAATTGATGCGGCGATTTTCTTCATGGGGTGGTTCCTTCTTGAAACTAATGCTCCAAAAAATCTAACAAGACCCGACTAGTTTAGCGGATTTATTTAATACCGGACATTAGCTTCTTCACTGTCGGCACTAAAAGTGCCAAAACCAACGTAGCCAAGAACACGGCACCGGCCATCGAACCAAAGAGCGTAACCAGGATTTGGGTGTCGTCCGCCTTGAACATTCCACCTAGATGTCCGGCAATCTTGTTGCCCATGCTGGCAGCCAAAAACCATACACCCATGGTGATTCCGACGAATCGAACCGGCGCCAGTTTGGTGACTGTAGAAAGACCGACAGGGCTCAAGCAAAGCTCTCCGAGCACCTCTAACAGATATACAACCACCAACCACAGTGGGCTGATTTTGCCTTGAGCGGCAAGCATTGAGGCAGGAACCATCAAGACTATTCCAAGACCCAAAAGGAAAAGTCCAAATGAAAACTTGGCAGGAGCTGATGGTTGCTTGTCTCCCAACTTAATCCACAGCATCGAAAGCAGCGGTGCAAATGCAATCACATATACTGCCTGCAATGATTGCAACCAGCTCGATGGATATTCCCAACCGAAGATCTTGTTGTCGACAAGTTTGTCGGCAAAAAGGTTGAGGCTCGTGCCGCCTTGCTCGTAGACAGCCCAAAACATCATCGTGAAGAAAAATAAAATTGCGATTGCTCCCAGTCGCTTCCACTCTTCTTTCGTGAGAGGCTCATTGGGTGCCGCCTGTTGTTTGTCGGTTGCATCCTGTCTTGGCTTGTGTCTTCTAGAGCCAACCTTCTGCAGCGGCTTTCGTTGAATCCAATAATGGATCAAGCCGAATGTCATTCCCACACCGGCTGCTGCAAAACCCCAGTGCCAGCTCGTTTCCGGGTTGAGCCCCCAAGACTTCAACATCCCCCTAAACTCTTTGCCTTGAGCAAGAAATCCGCAAACAATTGGTGCAAGCGCCGCACCGATGTTGATACCCATGTAGAAAATTGAGAAACCGGCGTCTCTTCTGATGTCGCCTTGCTTGTACATAAGGCCGAGCATTGAACTGATGTTCGGCTTCAATAGCCCAGTTCCTAAAACGATTAGGATCAAACCACCATAGAAAAACCAGATCTCCTTGAAAGCAAGAGTGAAGTGACCAACTGCAATAATGATTCCACCAACCAGCACTGAAAGCCGCGCTCCAAGGAATCTGTCGGCGATGAAACCGCCTGGAATCGACATCATATACACCAACATGGTGTATGTTCCGTATATCTCCCCGGTCTTCTCAGTGCTGAATCCGAGCCCGCCTTCAGTAACCGGTGCCACCATATATAGAGCGAGAATGGCGCGCATTCCGTAGTAGCTGAAGCGCTCCCACATTTCGGTGAAGAACAGTGTGCTCAGACCTTGAGGGTGTCCAGCGAATGGAGATGTTCCCCTTGTCTCTTCTGGAAGGTCAGGCGCTTCATCAGGCACAGCCGCGCCTTCCAATTCGATCGCGAATTTTGTCTGGGCGTCTTCAATGACGCCTTCTGTCGGTTGACCAAAAGAAAGCGGAATTTCCGAATTGTCGGCCGATTCGCTTGCGTCCGAGGATTTGGACATGGGTTCCTCAATTTAGGGCATTATAATTTTGACAGAACAAATGATGATAACTAGATGTCAAATCAAGATCCACCTCCAGATTTCGAGAAGAAGTCAACAAGAGAACTGTTGTTTCACCGCCGCCTTGCCGAAAGGCAGCTGAAGCACGATCAGTTTCCTTGGAACATGCCGGATGCCCCGCAGTTCGAAATCCCAAAAGAAGAAACCAAGCTCTTTGCAGACCGGTACATAGAAGATCCGTCACTTTCCGATGACGAGGTCGAGCGCCGAGCATTGTTGGACTTGACGTCCTTCAACTTCTGGACGTTTTTCAAACGGCTCAACTATGAGTTCCGCCGCGCTCAAAGATACGGCAGAGCGCTTTCCGTTTTGCTGGTCTCAGTTGACGGGCTGCAGGAACTCGCAAGAGTTCATGGCGTTCATGCTGAAAATGCGGTCGTTCTTGCCACGGGAAAGCTATTACTTTCATCTGTAAGAGATGTAGACATTGCCGGAAGATGTCGTGACGACACATTTGGCGTGATACTACCTGAGACACCAGAGGAAGGGGCTGAGGTTGCGGCTGAGCGCATTAGAACGAAAATGGAGCGGCAAACAATTTCATTTGGCATGGAAAAGTTCACAATCACCGTAAGTATTGGCGGCAGCAGTTTGCCGGGCAAGTACGATCGTGTCGATTTGCTGTTTGGCGAGGCAGTGAGGGCGGTTCAGCGCAGTCTGTCCACTGGCGGAAACACCGTGTCGTTTCCACCCAAATGAGTTGCACCGAAACCCCTCGATTAGATTCTGGGGTTTTCCCTCTGTTTCGTCTTGCATGTTGTATGGAAGCATGAGAAAGTATCGACCGCCACTTATTGGCGTATTTCATGCTTTCGCGTTGTCGAGGTGAAACATTCGCATGACAGAAAACGGCGACGACCAGAGTTCTGAAGAACCTTCCAACGAAACCACACCGAATTCAGGCGAGACAAAAAAAGAGAAAAAACCAGGTTTCTGGTCAAAGCACTTCGAAAAGCATCCAAAGCAATATCTTTGGTTTAAACGATTTCGAAAGCTCTATGTTTTCTATTTATTGTTTTGCATCATCATCGCAATGCCGACAGCGCGCGCCATGTTTCGACCTGTTGTGCAACTGTTCGGACCTGCAGAATTGCAGATCGATCAAACGGCACCCGTATTTACATCGAAGGAAAAGCCTAGCTTCATCGTCAAATCGACAACTTGCGATCGCTACAATCTCCGCGTTTTCAAACGAGAGGACTTTGTAGAGACAAGGCATTATATAGAGTCCAATTTACCATGCAATGATGTCGCGGTTAACCCTTCCGTCGATGACTGTTATGGCTCTGAGCGCAGTTTCCGCTCAGGCTCGAAACCGGTATACGAAGAATTCAATTTTCTAATTGCAAACGATCTATTTTTTGCAGACAAGAAAATTCAACTGAGCACACTGCCGCCGGGTGACTACGTCGCGATGTTTAGCGGCTACAACGGCTTTAGGCGACATGCAGACGTTGAGCTGCGCAGCATTCGGGTGACGGATCTTGGATTGATCACAAAACAGGATAACAATCAGCTGCTGATTCAAACTGTCGGTCTGCTTGACGGAAAAATGAAAGCAGGGGTACCTGCCGATTTGTATTTCAGAGACCATGATTCATCAGACGAAGCTCAGCATAGACTGACGAAAGTTGGCTCGATAAAAACGGGTTCTGACGGCAATTTTCTGTTCAAGCGGCCCAAAAACATGTCAGACGGCGACTGGGAGCACCTGACCGTCGACGCGACCTTCGAAGGCAGTCGAGCATACCAAGGTGAAATGCTGACAAGCACATTTCACATCTCCGACTATCGAAACACTCAACATTACAACGTGTGGAAACAGGGCTACAGAGTGTTTCTCAAAGGCGATCGTCCAATCTACAAATTGGGCAACAAGATTCAATTCAAAGGAATCGTTCGTTGCATAACCGACGTTGGTCTGAAAAACGTAGGCAGCGGACAAGAGATAATGGTTCAGGTCTCGGATCCAAGCGGCAATCAGTCTACCTCGATCAAGCTAACTACGGACCAATTCGGAACATTCAATGGTTCATATGACATTCCTGCCACGGGACAGACAGGCTGGTACGACTTCTCAATCAGCACCATAGACGGTGAAAGTCACTCCTTCAGAATGTGCGTCGAGCAATATCGCAAACCGGAATTCGTCATCACCGTCCAACCGGAAAAGAAAGTAACATTCAGCGGCGAAAAGCTGCGAATCAAAGTCTTAGGCTCGTACTACTTCGGAGGCGCAGTGCAAGGCGCCGAAGTGAAATACACGATCAGAACTTCTCCAAACTGGGAAGCTAGAATGGCATTATTCGATAATCCATTCGATGACAGATCCTCCTACTTTGGTGCCAATTTGAACAAAAAGGGAGTAGTCAAAACAAATGACTTGGGCGAGGCCGTCATTGAAGTCGATACCAAAGGACTGTTCGACAATAAGCCAAAGTCACGACTATACAACTTCGGCGATGCCGAGATTATCGCTGACGTCG
The DNA here is from genome assembly GCA_964503045.1 of uncultured Candidatus Obscuribacterales bacterium. Taxonomy (GTDB): domain Bacteria; phylum Cyanobacteriota; class Vampirovibrionia; order Obscuribacterales; family Obscuribacteraceae; genus CAYZJR01. The sequence goes on along the minus strand of CAZCZI010000002.1, from coordinate 162,163 downwards.
AACTGACCGACACCACCAATCACAAAACGCAAATGGCGAGCGGCAGCGCTGTATGTGCGCAGGCGAATCTGGCATTAAACGTTGGTGTATCCAATCGCATTATCGACGCAGGGAAACCCATTGAATTGAAAATCCGAGCCGCCACCTTTGAAGGCAAGGTGCCGGAGCCAAGGAAAATCAAACTAGAACTCTACAAAGAAGTTCGCAAAAACATTCTATCCGACGAATGGGAAGACAAAGTCTTTTCCACGTCGGAAGCAATGACCGGTAAGGATGGAACCGCCACCGCATCGATCCCCACAACAGAAAACCTGGAGTCAGGATTTTATTACATCTCCTGTCAATCCACGGACACCGAAGGAAGAACCACAGGCTCTACAGTACACGTCGATATTGTCAGCGAAACCATAGGTACGATTGATGAAAACCAGCCTCTTGAGATTTCGTTTGACAAAGCTCAATTCAAAAGAAATGAAGAAGCACGGGTCATCATTTCAACAAACCTAAAAAAGGGAGAGTCAAAGGATATTCTCGTATCGATTGAAGGAGCCAAGCTGCACGAGTATCGTCTGATTCATGCAAGCAGTCCGACTTCAATCGTTCCCATCAAAATAAAAGATGAATACGCCCCCCAAGCCTGGGTGACAGCTGTTCTCGTCGAACAAGATCACTCCGCAAGGATAGTCAGCGAAAAACTGAACGTTGACCCTAGCTTTCACTACCTCAATGTTGAATTGACCCCACTCAAGAAAGCCTATCGTGCAGGGGATACCGCACAGTGCAAAGTCAAAGTCAAATATCAAGACGGAAAACCGGCGACAAACTCGCAGATATGTTTTTCCATGTCTGATGAAAGCATCTATGCAGTCGCGCGAGAAACTATGCGCAATCAATACTATGGCGTCAACAACAATACCGCTATCGAGCAAGCGTTCTACACCGATGTGGAGAATCGAGTAACGACAAGATCTTCGTTTGAAAAGCCTTGGGAAACCTCGCTCGAGAAGAAGACTTTCGTCGATCAGGTTGGTCTTTATGCCGTTCTGGCACAATTTTGGCCGGTACTCGTGGTGACCACCGGCCGGATGTCGGAGTGTGAGGCAGATTTTTGCCAGAAAAAAGCTGATCTCGAATGCAAGATGTCGGCAACTGCTGGAGCTACACCACGAGAGGAGTCGAGACAGGCACTCAGGATGGAGGGGTTGGCAACTAAGGAAACGGCGATTGAACGCCCCAAAACATTCGGCTATGAAAACGGCGGTGCCGAACCCCGCGTTCGCAAAGACTTCAATGATACGGCTGCCTGGTATCCATCAATCATGACTGACGCCAAGGGGGAAGCAACAATTTCAATCAAGCTGCCCGATGATCTAACGACATGGAAAGGTGAGTGCAACGTAACTGATACACAGACGAACGTAGGCAGTCAAACGACAACGATTCTCACCACTCAAGACTTCATCGCAAGGCTAGGACTGCCTAGATTCTTCACCCAGGGAGATAAGACAATAATTGAAGGAACAGTCAACAATTATTCCGAGACACCACAATCGGTGCGACTGACATTGGTTGTAACGCCGCAGCTAAAAATTGGCGTCCCGCTGACTGCCACCATCAATGTTCCAAAAGGCGGACAAACAACACAGCGTTGGCCGGTCGAAGTCGTTGGCGAAGGAGAGGCGCAGGTGACCTTCAAAGCTGTCGGCGGAACCGCAAGTGATGCACTCGTGCAGAAACTCCCATGCCGCCCCCTAGGTTATCGCGCATTCTTCGCGAAAGCAGGTGTGATCAAAGACGAAAAAGGAGCAAGACCATTCCCGATCAACATTCCTGCCGACGCTAAGCTTCAAACCGGCTCATTCGAGATGACTTTGTCTTCATCGCAAATCGGCCCGGTGTTAGGGAGTTTCGACACGCTCATTGATTACCCTTATGGTTGCACAGAACAAACTCTAAGTAGGTTGATACCATCAGTAGTAGCAATGCGATTGCACACTGAATTGAATGTAGATCTCTCTGAAAGTTCCAAGCAAAAGTTTCAGCAGGTCTATGACATTGCGATGCCCAAGCTTTCTGAGTATCAACACCCTGATGGCGGCTGGGGTTGGTGGAAAACGGATGAGAGCAGGGCTTTCTTGACTGCACAAGTTTTGGAAGGTTTCTTTTGGTTGGAAAAGGCCGAGTATAGTGTCGATCGCGACCATGTCGACAATGGCCTGAGATATCTAGAAACTGCTGCCAATTCTATTTTCTCCACTCAATGGGAAAGGGAAAATTGCGTAGACCATGCCAAAGCACTTTATGTTCTGAGCCTTTATGGTAAAAACCTGACAATGCCTCAAAAGGCATGGCAGCTCACCAAACTAAAGTCATTGCCCCCTGAAGCATTGGCATATTTGACAATGGCATTCAAGAACAATGGTGATTCCGAAACAGCGCAAATATTTTACGATCGGCTCCTCGAACTCAAAAATGAGTCGGAAGACTACAACAACTGGGATCACACCCGGGAGATGATCAACAAATTCGATTCCAACCTTTCTCTTTGGGCTTACACTTATCGTTTCACCGGCGTCGAAACAACTGCCTTGGCTCTGAGAGCAGTTTTAGCGATGGAGCCTCAAAAAGATGAGCTGATCGACTCAATCGTGAAGTGGATCATTTTGCAGCGAGACGAAAACGGCTGGAACAATACAAAATCCACATCGCAGGTTTTCGTTGCGCTTCTGGAAAGAGAGTTGGCCACTCGCCCGGATCGAACGACGCATTTTACAGCGAAAGTAACGAGCGGCCAGAAACTGCTCTCAATGCTGCAATTCGACAAGCCGGTAGAAAACACCGAACATGTAGTCAAAATCGGAATCAATCCGAAGCCAGATCACATCAAGCTGGAAAAGACCGGACCAGGCTGGCTCTATTACACGAGCCTCCTGCAATACGATCGGCCACTTAGACCAGGTGAAAAGGTTATCGCCAAATCAAAACCAGCCGATTTGAAAATCACCAGAGAATTCTTCAGCCTGATACCCTATGATTCGCAGAAAAGGCCGATGACACGCGAGCAAGCACGAACATCCGGAGTTGCATTCTATGTGCGCGAGCCAATCGGCGACCAGCCGATTCATGCCGGTGACGTAATTCAAATGCGCGTCGCAATCGACAGCCCAATTACGATTCCATACGTAATGGTTGAGTCTGCCCTCCCAAGTGGTGGCGAGGTAATAACGAAGTACATGAGCGTAATCGATAAAGGAGAGCTCAAGCCCGACTACAGGTGGGATCACAGCAATCATTGGTGGTGGGACCATCAAGATGTGCTTGACGATCGCATGGGTTTCTTCGTAGGAAACATGCAACCAGGTAAGTCTGTGGTAGATGCTTTGATACGGATGGAACGCCCGGGAGAGTTCGGCGTTAACCCCGTTACGCTGGAAACGATGTACTCCAAACAAGTGCGCGGTTATTCCACAATCGATAGATTGAAAGTCGTGGAATAGTCGCTAACTGAACCTTCCTTAAGGTATGGCCCATGCTTCTTTAAAAGAAAATGGGTTATCTTAAGCCTCTGAATGGTGAATGGTCTTGGGAGTGGGCGATGAACCTGTTTGGATTCCTGAAGAAAAAGGATGCCGCATTTTACGTCGAAAGCGGCGAGGAAGCATTCAAGTCTGGAAATTTGGACGAAGCCGAGAAGTGCTTCGACAAAGCGATTGAGCTTGCAGAAGAAAAGAAAGACTACAAGCCGATTGGGATTGCGACGCTCAAGCTCGGACTGATCGCCCAGAAGCAAGACAAGATTGCGATTGCCGAAAAACACTTCAGCAAAGCGTTTCGCCATCATCAAGATCTCGAGGAGTATGTCGAAGCGGCCGATTGCCTTTTGAAATTGGGCAAGGTTTGTTTCAAGCAACGCAGGCTGGGTGAGTCAACACAGGTGTTTGGAACGGCGCATAAGTTTTATGCAGACGAAGATCCTAATCATCCTGGCGTGTCTGAATCATTGATGTGGCTGTCGAAAAGTTGCCTGGCAGAGAAGCACTTTCCAATGGCGGAAAAACATGCAAGAGCCGCTATCGCTGCCCAAGAAGCGCGTACCGACTCCGAGCATGAGTCATTGGCGGAAATGTGGAATCTTGTCGGTCAAAGCTGCGTTGAACAAAACAAAAATGCAGATGCAGAAAAGGCATTCAAAAATGCTTTGGCAATTTTCGAGAAACACGAGTCAGCCGAAACACAGTTGGATTTTTGCTCTTGCCTGCATGCCTACGGGCGTCTTTTAATCAAGCAGAATAAGAAGAAGGATGCAAAAGAGATCATGCAACGTGCTTCCAAAATTAGCGAAGCAGTGCCCGGCTATCTCGAAGAAGCCGAGCTGGCCTCGGAATTGTCCGCGTTGGGATAAGTAGCGGTCATCTGACTTGAGTTCTCACACCGGCCTTGGGTTGATCGTAGGAAACAACTACACCAGCCGATTGACCCTTGAGATGAGCAAGTCGATTTACGATCGAGTTTGGATCACCAGTGAGCGTATACAGATGAATATCTTCTGGCGAAATTACTTTGGTTTTCAACATCGATCCTTCGATGAAACCCTTAACCAGTGGTTTGTAGAAGTTCACACCTTCGAAGAAGGTCGGAATCTTTTCAGTCTTTCCAGTCTGCATCAACGTCAGTCCGTTGAATCCTTCATCGGAGGTTCCAAATCCGCCCTCTTCGATAACCACTGCCTTGACCGCTCTCAACACTTCCTTACGAGTGAAGAAATCGCGGTGCGTAACGCTTGTGGTTAACCATGGATTTGGTTTTTGTTCAAATGGAAGTTCGACGTTGACACCGATTGATTTTCCACCGGCCTCGAAAGCGCCTCTATTAGCCGCTTCCATAATGCCTTTTTCGCCGCCGCCGGTCATGACGGTAATACCCTTTTGTGCCAAACGTCCAGCCAGATACCTTGTTCTTTGATATGCAAATGTGTCTTCGCCCAATCGTGCTGATCCGTAAATCACAACTATTGGCTCCTGACCTTGTATAGCCTCCATGCCAACAATCAAATCATGATTGCCGCGAGCGATCATTTCTTTGAGGTCGTCTGGCAACTTGCTACGGCTCAACGCCTTATAAACAGCTGTATAGTGGTTATCCGAAGCCGTCGTCAAATCGAATTGAGTCAGAAAAGTTCGACTGCCATCTGCGGTCGTCTTCGAATCTCCCATTGCCTTTTGACGAATTGCTGCTTGCGCTTGGTCAAAGAGTGCTTGTGCACGCCGGGTCTCCCAATCAGGAGCTCTTGTGCTGTCGGCCAGCTTTCTCATGTCTTCGACGGTGCGCACACCGCGAATTCCACTGGTTGGCTTGAGGTGCTCGTGCAGCGCGTTGGCGCCGCCCATGAATGCACCGCCCAATGAGAATGTTGCAGCTGTCTGCAACGTATCCTGCGCGGTTGCCAGTCCCTTTCCTTCCATCAACGAATGTGCATTTGCAGCAACCACACCGGACGGCACACCAGAAGCTGCACCGGCCACGATATCGTTGCTTAAGAATCTAACGCCCGAAGCCTTCAATCCAATTGAGCTTGCTGTAAGAGTGGCTCCGGTAAGTCCGCCGACAGTAGCATTCTTCATGCGTCCGGACCAGAAGTGATCCGTATCTTGAACAGGTTGGAAAACTCCACTATAAATCGCTCCGGTGGCAGCGGCTTTTCCAATATATGGAAGGGCTGCTCGTCCAAGACCATAGGCTCCTGTCTCTAAATTGGCAGCGCCGCCTGGTCCCATCATTCTGTACATGGCTATGAATGGGAGGGCGCCTCCGACTGTTCCACCAATCGTTTGACCATACCAAGCCGTCGATCCAAACTCAGCCTGCTTAGGCGCTTCGAACATTTGCACGTTCGGCAAATAATTAGTGCCCAGCACTCTGTCCGAGAGCTGAGCAATACCGTCTGCAGGGACCTGGACCGCGTTATACCTCAACGAATCCCAAGCATTCTCTACAAATGTAGAGACTTTAGACTCAGTGCTTTTGGCCTCCCCATCTCTGGGAAGGTTTGCATCGCCTTGAGGAGGCATGTTTTCCCCCGTTAACCGCAGATATGCTTCTGCGGCTAGCTACGTATATTCAATTGGCCCATCCTAAATGATATTGATCTAAAGCGTTTCGATCACTGGTGGAACTCCCAGTCAATTTCGTAAAAACACGAAAGGCAAAAAAACTCAGTGCTGATTGTCGTCAGAGCGAGTGAGCGCCGAGGCAACCTGGAATGTTTTCCATGTTCCCGAGACGCAGCGGTCGGAGATCGAAGTCTCTGCAACCGTCTCCGGCATTTTGCCCATGCTCTTCAAAAGATTTTCGTAATTGCGTGTGACTTTCTGAACGTCGGGGTGTTCTTCACCTTGCTTCGCTTTCTTGATTGCCAGCGCCCGAACATAGTACGGCTCTGCTTCGGAATAGCGGCCTTGCACGTGCAGGAGCGTGGCCAGATTGTTGAAACACCAAGACACTTCCAGTGCCTCATGTCCCAAAAGCGAAACGTACATATCTGCTGCCCGCCGCGCAAAATCTTCCGCTTGTCCGTACGAGCACTTCAAATAATACATGCGAGCAAGATTATCGAGACTGGCTGCTACAGCCACGTGACGCTGCCCTAACGCATCTTTTGTTACTTGCAGCGAGCGAGTGTAGAAGTCTTCCGCTTTCACATAGTCCTGCTGAGCAAGGCTCAAGTGACCGAGTGCTTGCAGGCTGTAAGCGAGCAGTCGAGGCTCTTTCTTTCTCACCGTCTCCGCCAAGGTCAATGCCAATTGCCAGGTCTGGACAGATTCTCGAATGTTGCCTTGCCGCTCTTGCAATTCCGCTTGAACTTGAAATTCAGTCCACTGCGCTGTTGTCAGCTTAATGTACTCTTCGCTGGCAGACGGCGTTGCCGTCTCTTGCCCGGTTGCAGTCCACTTTCCAGTCTTCATCCACCTGCCAGGAAGCGCCTCGCCTGCGTTTTGCTTTAGCTTGTCTGCCTCTTCAGCGCGGTTAGCCTTCATCAGCAAGTCTGCATAACTGGCCACAAGACCTTGCACTTGCGGATGATTCTGCCCAAGCTCTAGAGCCCTCTGAAAGAGCGGTTCGGCTTGGCCGAACTTGGATTGGCGATAATAAATAACGGCTAGGTTGCCTGCCAAAATTGCCACATCTATGTGCGAACTGCCGTAAAGACGCTCGTACAAAGCCAGAGATCTGCGAACCAGTGGTTCCGCTTCGCGAAAGCGGCAATTGCGGAAGTAGAACTCAGCCAAACTGTCAAGCGTGTAGATGAGCTTCGGGTCGCTTTGTGCAAATGAACGCTCCGCCTCAGCAAGTGCGGCTAACCACATGTCTTCCGCATGTTGCAGTTTTCCTTCGTTGGTGAGCTTCTCTGCACTGGTCTTGTACATCGCCCACGTTGAAGCTGTACCGCCTTGCATCCATCCCCCAAGTTTTGGCCCGTGCCCCTTAATTATGCCAAGAAAATATCATGTTAGGGTTTGAGTTCATAGTTATTTTTGCCGACCAGAGGCTACAGGATTGACGTATTTGGCCACAGATTTCAAGACAGAGAAGAAATTGAACGCAATATCGCTGTTTTGCGCAACTCTTTCCTGTGCGGCAATTTCCATCGGCGCAGTCATGCTTGCACTACCAGCGGTACCAGCCCAAGGCGATCAAACAATTGAAAGAAAGCAGGTTGTCCTGCCGCTTACCGGGCATCTAAACTCAATTCCAGTAATTAACAGCAACAGTCCTGAAGTGGTTAAGTCAGAAGGAATTTTGCTGTCTACGAATTCACGCGAGGGCAAGGCCTCGCCACAGGCTCATCTCGATCGAGCGGTCAACGGTCGTTTCGACATCTTCTTGCATCACATCAACAACCGCGAACCAGACCGAGACAACAAGACGCTTTATATCGGTGTGCTGCTTTCTAATCCTGGACACAAAACCGCGCAAGTTAAAGTGCTCGAAGCAGCAAGTTATCTAAGCCAACCCGATGCTCCTTTTATCAAGCTTGAGAGTGTACTCGACAATGCGAACTCCACTGTCTTTGCAGGTCCGGGAGATCGAATCACGAATGACCTTTTACGTCATGCAACACAGCTTTTGACTAATTCAAAGCAAAAAGGAGTTCATAGCACAGATCAATCATCAAAGCTCGTCTGGCCGGAAAGCATCTCGATCAAACCGCAGGAAACGGTGTTATTGAAAGCGCTTCCCATTCCGGTGAAAGACCTGACGCCACAAATCAACGGCAGATCCGGACTGATTCGGCTGGTAACCAACCAACCAATATGCGCGGCAACCGTTGGTTTATTTTCCGATGAAGAACCACCTGCAAATAGCGATTTCATCACGGCTCTCAAAGAGGGCTCTCTTTCGACGCCACGAGACAAACCGCCCAGCTCACTCGATGCTGATGGTTTTGCTTACGGGCGGGTATCGGGAATTTCACTAGGAAACACCTGGAAAGCAACCCTCAGAACATCACTAGATTCACAATCAGAGCTGATTGAACTTCCGGCATCCGGAGACTTCATTTCATTTGTTGTGAGTGCCGTAGATCGCGGAACTTTCGGGACCGGACAGGTGCAAAGCGCGCCAATGCTAGTGAGGTATCCCGACACCGCATATAAAGCGCATGGCAATTATGCGGTTGATTATGACTTGACACTAAATCTGGTGAATCACTCAAGCGAAACCAAAAGGGCATTCATCACATTTGAAACACCTATCAAATCGAAAACCGGCACCGGCTCTGAATTGACGTTTTATCTAACACCTCCCAATAAAGTCTTCTTTCGCGGAACGATTAAGATCACTTACCCGGATGACCACGGAAAGAAAACGGAGCGTTTTGTGCATTTGGTCGAGAATCAAGGACAACCAGGAGAGAAGCTTGTCTCTCTCACTTTCAAGCCGAAAGAACGCAAGGAAGTTAGGGTCGAGCTGATTTACCCGCCGGATGCGACGCCCCCGCAGGTAATAACCGTAGGCACGTATCGATCAAACAAGATAGGAACCGAAAGCAACGACTAACTTAGCGGAATAAGAACGACTACCCAGCACCGGGTTTTGCCGATTTACGTTTTCATTACTCTTTTGGCGTAACATTCAAATACCTATAAAGCCTAGTTTGGCGTTTCACGATCTTTCCACAAGGACTGGTTAGATTAGGTGTTCGCATTCAAGGCGTGGTTATGAAGGTGGCAGTTTCTCCGGGGTTCGCAAATTGAGTTTAGAAGCACAAACGGCACGGCAACAGCAGGTCGAATCAGCATCTGTCTGCGAGGTGTTCGTAAACGCAGCATTCAAGTCGGCGTTAGAAGATCCAATAAATGGATTGGGCCAGATCGTAAACAAAGTCGCAGATCGCAACCTGGTTCCGGAGTTGCAAATCACCAAGCCGGCAGTCGAAGCTGAATTCAACTCACGCCAATGGTACGCTCAAAACTTCGGTGCGGCGGTCGGAATGATTCCGGCGTTTCTGCTTGTGCGCAAAGGTGTGAAGTCGGTGATGCCCGCCGCCGGCGGCATAGTCGAGTCGACTGTTTCGGGCGCCGTATACGAAGGAATGTTTCGTCCCGTAGAGCATGAAGCGCCATTCTTTAAAAGCCGCTTGCAAAACGCAGCTGTCGGGGCAGCCACCTTTGGGTCTATGGAACTGGCAGGATTAGGTCTCACCCGTTTTGGACGAACAGCCGTCGCCGAGGCTTTTCCCGTCAAGCCTGGTCTTGCGCTCTCCACTGCGTTGAAATCTGCATCCAGCGGTACATTCGGTGGACTGGCCAGTGCCGAGGCATCGTCTCTAATTCATGAAGGGCGCCTTGCCACCAGCAAAGAAGTTTTGCGCTCGGCATACACCTATGCCATTATCGGCACCGGTCTAAGCACTGTCGACGCAATCTCCAATCGGCCATCGCCACGGGTCGCGCAAGAAAGACTCAGTCTCATTTCAGAACGCGGGCAGATTGCCGATCGCAGGCAAGCAATCCTAGATCGAACCGGCGCCGGTGGAACCTCAGTGGACCCGACAGTGCAACTGTTGGCGCACGGCAATATGGAAATCATTGCCGGAAAAATTCCGGAAGTGGAAGCTTTGCTCGGAAAGCGCCCTGAGCTGGCAGGAATCGACCAAGAACATAAGTTGGACAGTTGGGATCACGCAGGGGTTGTCGTGGCGAGAGTCACCAATGGCAGTGGCGGACATGTCGAGGCTATGGTGCGCAGTTTGGAAAGCAACAATCCATTCGATCTCTTTAAATTTGAACGAGCGCAGCAAGCAGCAGCAATGCATCAATTGATGGGGTTCGAACATGGCTATCTGCAAGTAGCTGAGCGCTCCGTAATTGTGACACCGACCGAGTCCACAACGTCGACCGGTGAAGTCTCAAAACCGGAAGTTCGCAAAATCTGGCTGGAGAAAAAAGCTGGCGAAAACGCTGAAGACGGCTTGAGACGCATGGCCCGCCAGAAGTATGGCGAAGGTAAAGACACCGACGACCACGTTGTTCAATTGGTCAACGAACACCCGGCATTAAAAGACAGACTAGAAGACGCCTTTTTCGAACGCCTTCTCAGTGGCGATCTCGATGTAACGGCAGGCAACATGGTGTTCGAGACTACTGGATCAACACCCGACAAACCGGCCCCACTCCAAAACATTGATTGGGCACAAAGCTATACGACGGTAGATGTGGCAAGCTGGAGCTCGAACTCGGGATTTTGGATCACAGACTCACTCAGAAAGATCTTCGCGATGAAACCCCTATCGGTGCGAAACCAAGTTCGAGCAGAATCGTTCTTGCATCAAAATGCCTCGCCTGAGGGACAATCGGCTATCGCAGCAAAAAGCGGTCTGCACCCGGACCAGGTCAGCGCACACGTCGCCCGCACGCGCGACTTGCTCGTCAATGGCTTCCCAGAGGCACTCGAGATTGCCGATCCACGTTATGACGATACATACGTTGCGCAAGTGAAAAAAGCGCGTGACTGGCTTAAGGAACATCCACCAAATCACAAACTGACTTCCGAAGCCCAGAAATAGGATCGGCGATTTTGGCTCAGCTATTTAGGAACCGCACCAGCTCTGGTGTCTTACTTGAAGTCAGCTAATTCTACCGGCGGCATGTATTCGTTGACGAGTTCGACCTGCCACCAATTTCCAGTCTTTTCTTTCTGCGCGAAGTCCGTGAATTTGTAGTCAAACATTCGCGCTCGAATGAATCGTGGCGGCGCATCATGAAATGGGTTTTTCTCAAGGAGTTTGAGCACATCCGGAGAACCTTCCAATAATCTGAATACAAATCGTTCAAACCATGGATTGCCGTAAATATTCGAGAGTGATGCAAACCACATTTGCCAATCGAGCCTTGGTTGATAAGGCGCTACCCATGGTGGCGCGCGCCTGGGGTCTTGCGGCTTGTATTTGAACTCGTAGGCAAGCCAATGTTCGCCATCGTTTGAACCCTCTACGATGATTTCGCCTCTGGTTGTGGTCATGACTGCAAACAATCCGTAGGTGTTTACGAGATGCAGGCCGCTGAGAAACTCTAATGCGTTCCACATCACGGTGCCCGGAGTGCCGATTGTTTGTAGCCTTCCGCCAAGCGTCTGTAGTGTTCCAGTCAATAAGACAAAAACTGCGACCACCACAAGAGCGGGGCGTTTAGCTTTGCTCCATACGATCGATATGCCTTTTCGGGTCGTGGTTTCGTTGTCTCGATTGAGAGATTCTCGCAAACGCTTCGGCAGCCACCCAAAGCAGGTGTCATCAAGAAGCAAAACGCAAAGTGCAATTGTCAAAAGGTTGAAAAAACAATAGTTTCCGGTGGCTGCAATGAGCAACTGCAGAAAAATCAACAAGACTGCCGCCGCCGATCGCAGCTTGCGTGGAGCAAAGATGGCTATGGGAACTGCGATTTCCAAAAAGAGTGTCGAGGCGCAGGAGAATTTTTGAAACCACACAGGCAGTTGATCGGCAAACCAAGCAAGCGGAGTGGGCAGCGGTTGGGTTTGATAGTGATAGGTCAAGGCGGTGAGATTCCACCATGTCGGGTCTTGGCTAGCCAGTTTTACTAAGCCGCTAGAAAACATGAGTCGAAATAGGAGGAACCGCAAAAGCCAGACGGTGAGCGGCGATGGTTTAGGTTCTCTCCAGAGTGGAGATGTTGATTTTCCACACCAGACTGGCGAGATGACTTGGAGGGGCGACAAGAGTATGGCGAGAAAACCCACCTCCAAAAGCAGAATGTCCCATTGATAACTCATAAAAACTTCGCCTGCATTGGCGATTGAGAGATAGAGCACCCACAACACGATCAAACTTAAGGTGGGTGCAATGCCCAGAATCAGCAGCACAGCAGCCACCATTGCGATGATTCCAGCCGAAAGGAGCGCTGTGTTGCTTGCATTCAACCAGAAGATCGAAGGAAGGGAAAACCAAATTTCAGTGCCGTAGCGCTCGGCAATGCGCGAAAGGAACGGACCCATCGGCAGGATGCCTGACTCGCCGTACAGTCCCAGTGCCTGCAGGTAAAAGGAGTGGAAGGCGAAAAAGTAGCAAATTCCCAGCAGGCGCAGAAAAACAAAGCGACTTACAACTAATTTTTCGTCGGCAAATTTCGACCAAAAGCCAGACTCAGTAGGCTTCTCGGCGGCGTCATCGTCGGTTAGAGGGGGTTGTTTCATGCCAATTGGGCGATTTTGCCTCCCTAATATAGCCGAAGGGCGTAGTAAAGAAATTGTGCGGAAAGGCACCATTCGGTGCGCCGATACAAAAAACTATCGGAAGCACATTTAATACAGTACGAGGACCCATGTCATAAGATCCTTCTGGTCTCAAGGTATCAACGATCGTCGGACAGCAAGACCGATATCTGCTGTTGGGCTAGATCTGTCTAAATCGGGCTAGATCTTAAATGAGGGTGAGCGAGTAAGTCTGGATGTTCCACCGCACCTTAATTCTGGGCCTGACGAATTTAGCAATAGCCTTGCTCGCTTGCGTTCCTGCTTTTGCAGATGATCCCGCATCTGGTGGCTTTGGACCTTCAGACCCTGAAGCCGTCTCGCCGGCAAAGATACGCGAGAGATATTTCAAACGATTCAAGTTTGCCAAGCAAGCTGCAATCAGAGACACCGAAAACGAGCAAGAAACGCCGGCCGGTCCCACCAAAGAATATTCCGCCTACTCGCAAGTGAAGCAGTATTGCGTCGGCGGATTTTTGGGCATTTTCAACAAACTGGACGATACGCTCTCGGGTCAAAACCAGGCATTAACCGACTTCGTCAAAAACAACGTGCCCGAAGGCTCATGTCGTGAAGAGACGCTTGGGCAGCTGACAAAGCAGATGCAAGACATCCAAAACCTAAACCGGCAAGACCTCTCGGCACAGTTGCCGCAGCAAAACGTAATGCAGCAAATCAACCCGCCAGCTTGCTCCGGGTTGGCTGACAACCCGCTGTATCTGGCGCTGAAGAAGACCCAAGACAAGCTCAATCAGATAAAGGGCAAATTGAATTCGCTGCCTGGCGTCGCCGCAGGCACCGAGTCGCTCGACACCGATGACAAAGTCTGCTGCTTCTTCGATGCCTCTTGTAAGGGCGATTTGGGAAGCACGATTCACTACTTCTACGTGCAAGATCAGCAACAGGGCAAGGTGGAGTTGCCGAGCAAGCGGGACGAGGAAATTTTCGACAATCAAGTTACGACATACGGTTATCCTTGCTCTGACACACAATTTCAGGTCATCGATCGCGTCAACAAGCAACGCATGCTCGAAATGATTTTCGACCCACAGCGCTGGATGTGGACGCAAACAAACACCAACCACTTGCAGACGTCCTCGATGGCAAACAGTGTCGGCGCTGCGGCAGAATCAAGCTTTAAGGCTGCGTTCAAAGAGATAAACACTGTTCTCTTCAACGTAGCCAATGAAGAAGCCACCGCCGGCAGTGCGGATGGAACGGCCAAGGCAGTCAAAATTGTGCAGGGAATGTACAAAACTGTGTTTGTGCCAATCGCCATTCTCTTGCTTTTGCCTGGAGCGGTGTTGACTCAAGTCAAAGGCATGGTGAGTTTCTCCATGCTTGGGGGCGGCGAAGACAGTACGACGCCGTTTGATGGGATTTTGCGATCGATGATCGCCATTTTCTTGATTCCAGCTACTCAACTGATTGTCAGTTATGCAATCGACGTAGGAAATACCATGGCGTTCGAGGTGCGCAATCCCGCCAAACAGTGGATTTCCGAGAGTGAGTTGATGAAGTGGGCAAAAGAACAGACGTTCCACCCGCCACCGGGCAACGTAGCCAACGCGATTCTTGATCCCAAAGCATCAGCCGGAGAGAAAGGACCTGGCTCTAGCGGCTCCAATCCGGGCTCCGGACCATCTAGTGGCGGAGCCGACCCAAGTTCGGGACCGTCAGGCGGAAGCGGTGGTGGAGCCGGAGGCAGCGTCGACGTCAACGTATTTGGCGACAGCGCAGCCGGGCAGATCGCCAACGACATTCTCAACTCAATCATTGGCGCCATTCTCAATGCCGTGGGCGAAGGCAAGGCTGCAGGCTTGCTTGCAGAGCAGACGACCAACGAAGAGCAAATCTTCTTGAGCAGCACGATGCAGCTCGGGTTCAACTCGATTGCATACGTCTTCGGTGCGGTGCTTGAAATCATGAGCGCCTTCCAGCTTGTCTTGATGTGTTATCTCTTCTGCCTAGGTCCGATTGCCGCCTGCTTCTTTGCCTGGCCTTCGGGGATGGGCAAATTGTTCCGCCAAGTCTTCTCCAATTGGGTGGATGCTGTGGTGGTGCTCTCTTTGTGGCGATTCTATTGGTGTGTGATTCTGGCTGTGATGACGCAGCGATTGGTGCATTTGCATCCAAACCCGGCATCGCCTCTGGAAATGGTCATCTTCAATTGTTTCCTCGCATTGCTTCTGTACATACCGTTTCAACCATTTAACTTCAAGCCGGGCGACGTTGCCGGTCAGATCTTGCAGCAAGCAGGCTCCGGCGGTGGTGGCGGCGGTGGCGGCGGTGGCGGTGGCGGTGGCGGCGGCCACGCGCCTTCGGCTTCGCCTGGCAAGTCTGCACCAGGAACTGAAAGCACATCGAGCCATACGGACTCGACGACACAATCGAAATCAGGATTTGCCACACAGGACTTCCAGCAAATTTCCATGGGCAGCCACTCCAACGTTCATTCAGAAGGGTCGATGACGCCGACTGACAGCGGTGACAAATCCGGCTCCAGTCAGCCTTCTGCCGCACCTCCGCCGACATCGGCACCGCTGCCGTCGGTAGAAGGTCAGATCGGTGAAGCACCTCAAACTCAAGGAGCAAGCGACCCTGTCGCTCAGTCATTGGCTCAGCAATTCGGCGCCGAAAATGTAAGCTCGCTGCCGGCTGGGTCACCACCGATAGTACCACTTACGGCTCCCACTCCGGGCAGCGGCACGTCATTTGCTGTCGCCCCCGGCAGCACCCAATCTCAAGCCGCGGCTTCAATGCAGAACTGGTTGTCGCATGCACCCAGTCTTCAATCTCAGGGCGTGAGCCCCGGTGCTTCGCTCAGCGGGGCACCACAAGGCGCTCCGCCGATGTCCGGTGGTGCTCCGCCGACTGGTTCGCCGCCTGCGGGCTCACCGCCAATTTCAAGCCCTCCTGCGTCGTCGGCACCGTCTTCCGGATCAGCTTCCTCGACACCGTCGGTAAGCCCGACAGGACTGGCAGGCACTGCTCCTTCTAGTGGGGCGGGAAACCAACAAACCGGTCAAGCCAAACCTGGCATCTCTTCGACTCCTCCAAGCGGAGCCGACGACAAATCAGGACAGAAACCGCAAACGGACAAGTCGCTTGATGTGAATCCGCCACCATCACCATCGCAAAATAAAGGTGAAGGCGAACCGCCAATTACCCCGCCACCCCCCAGCTAAATAGGAGTTCTTTTCAGTCGAGACAAAAGCGACCACAAGGAAAAATCGCACTAACCCATGATACCGAGCCGCACACCACCAACCGGCAATAAGCCACGACAATCAGCCTCACGGCTGGTTTTCGCGCTAATTGCGGCGGTGATCGTGACGCTCGGTTTTGCATCGAGCAAGGCACGGGCGGATTCAGCAGAAGACGCAGCCAAGGCGGCTCTCGCAATCAAGGACACCAATGATACCGGCGCCACGGACATCAGAAAGAACTACTTCAAGCGCTATCCATCGGCGAAAAACGCTTTCAACTCAGATCAGCTCAATGACCAGGAATCGAATGCGGGCATGAACCAACAGGTCTTTGCCAACCAGGCAACATCGAGAGATTGCCGCGAGGACGACAAAGACAACCCGCCTCTGGGCACCGACAACCACTTCGATGTTCCCACAGTCAAGATGGGTGACATAACGCCACCATCAGGTCGTGACAGCGAAATATTCAAGGGAACTTTATCGACATTCGGCTACCCCATGTCTGACACGCAGTTTCAGGTGATTGACCGCCAAAACAGACAGCGCCTTCTCGAAATGTTCTTTGATCCCGAGCGTTGGGTTTGGACGCAAACGAGCTTCAACCACATGATGGCGTCATCTTTGGCAAACAGCGTCGGAGGCGCCGCCGAAAACAGCTTCAAAGCCGCATTCAATCAAGTAAGAGAAAACCTAATTAACGTCGCCAACGAAGACGCGACTGTCGGTTCTTCCGATCCGCTAATCCGCGGAGTGCGCATCGTGCAGCAGATGTACAAGCAAGTGTTTGTTCCGATTGCCATTTTGCTTTTGCTGCCGGGCGCTATGCTCACGCAAGTGAAGGGATTTGTCAATGCCGGAATACTTGGCGGCAACGAAGACTTTTCGACGCCATTTGACGGACTGATTCGCGCCTTAATAGCCGTGTTTTTGATTCCGTCGACGCAGCTTATCATCAGTTATGCAATCGACGTGGGTAACACCATGGCGTTCGAGGTGGCTAACCCCGCTAAAAACTGGGTGCAAGAAAGCACAATCATGCAGTGGGCTAAGGAACAAACCTTTAACCCACCGCCAGGCAATGTCGCAAACGCAATTATGCCGCCTACCGGTGCAGCCGGAGGCGGTGGACCAGGAGGTGCTCCTGGTATCGGAGGCGGTGGACCAGGAGGTGCTCCTGGTATCGGCGGCGGTGGCCCTGGAGGACTGCCTGGCCCTGGAGGATTACCCGGCCCTGGAGGATTACCCGGCCCACCCGGACTTGGAGGTGGTGGCCCCGGCGGTGCCTTCAATCTAAATGTGTTCGGCAACTCGAGCGCCGGACAATTCGCAAACGGCGCGCTCAACGGAATACTCGATTTCTTCTTCGGGGGCATCGCTGAGATTCTATTTGGCCCAGGTGCAGGCGGACAAGGAAAAGCCGCAGGACAACCCGAAGGCAGCGTCACTTTAGAGAATCAGCTGTTTCTCTCGAGCGTCATGCAAGTGTGTTTCAACGCGGCCGCTTGTGCAATGGCAACAACCATCAGCATTCTGTCTGCCTATCAACTTGTGTTTATGTGCTACCTGTTTTTAATGGGTCCGATTGCTGCGAGTTTCTTTGCCTGGCCGTCAGGGATAGGAAGCCTCTTCAAGAACGTCTTCTCCAATTGGCTCAATGCCGTGGTGGTGCTGTGCTTATGGCGCTTCTATTGGTGCGTGATTTTGGCCTTGATGACGCAGCGAATTATTGCGCTGCATCCCAACCCGGCCGCACCCACTGAGATGATGGTGTTCTCGTGCTTCCTTGCACTTATGTTGTATGTGCCGTTCCAACCATTTGACTTCAGCCCTGGACCGATCATCACGAAAGTCTTGGACGACGCCTCAAAAGGCGCAGCCGGAGCGGCTCAAGGAGCAGGCGGCGGAGCACCGGGCGGCGCCCCCGGAGGTGCAACTCCAGGCGGAAGCATCGGTCAGCAATCACACCAAGCCATCTCTTCTACCCAGAGCCAAAAATCCGGCAGCAGTCAACAGCATCTCTCGTCGGCCGAAGGTCCGACAGGAGGGCTTGGCCAGGGGCTTGCGCCTCCAACCGGGGGCTCGGACAAATCCAAGTCCGGCTCGGCGCCTCCGTCAGCGCCACCACTTGCGGTGTCAGGACCATCTTCAGCCGGTCCACCAAGTTCGGGCGACAAAGGGGCCCAACCTCCTCAAGCGCAACAGCAGCAGAGCTCAAACCCAGCTGTCCAAGCCGTAAGTCAAGACTTCGGCACCAATAATGTTAATTCCCTGGGGGCAGGACAACCACCTGTTCCACCACTAACGCCACCGGCCGGTGCATCACCATCCAATCCGCAATTCTCAGTCAACACATCTGACCCTGGGCAAGCCAAACAAGGTATGCAGTCTTTGGCCAGTACCAATCCAATGGTGGCGCAAGCGACCCAGCAATCACCGCCTTCTGCTTCGCCTGGCGGTGCGCCGCCGGCTGCACCACCATCGTCGGACACGGGTTCGCCGGCTTCCAGTGCGCCTCAAGGGCCGCCGTCGCCTCCGCCTGACACAGGTGGTTCTTCACCACCAGGCCCGTCGTCACCGCCGACGCCACCAACGGGCGGAACGCCGCCAACGGGAGGACCGCCTCCATCAGCCGGACCACCGCCGTCAAATAAATAAGGCGAAAGACCAATAATTTTTCCAACTGACAAGTAAATGTAATATCTCAGGAGTTTAACGAAAATCATGTACGCCACGCCCCCACTCAAACGGTTGACCAAGCTAATGCTTTTGCTGGTCCTGACAGCAACCGTGACTACAAATGTGGCACTTGCCCAGGGCACCGGCGGCTCTGGTGGGTCGGGCGGGTCGGGCGGCTCGGGCGGGTCTGGTGGCTCCAGCGGTGCCCT
Organism: uncultured Candidatus Obscuribacterales bacterium; assembly: GCA_964503045.1. Taxonomy (GTDB): domain Bacteria; phylum Cyanobacteriota; class Vampirovibrionia; order Obscuribacterales; family Obscuribacteraceae; genus CAYZJR01. The sequence continues at coordinate 143,301 of CAZCZI010000002.1, read as the reverse complement.
CAAGAACGAGGACGCCAACCCCGGCACGGCATGGGATATAAGGAAGAACTATTTCAAACGATACAAGTTCGCCAAAGAGTTCGGACCTTCTGAGGCGGGCGGCGCAGACGTCATAAAAGATGGGGAGTCGCAAGGTCCCGGTCAGATCACTCCAAACTCCGGGCCTGTGTTTATGTGGCCCAAAAAGATTCAGCAGGGAACGCCATCGCAGGTACCCACCAAGCGCGATGAAGCGATCATGAAGTTTCAGGTCAAAACTTTCGGCTATCCGATTTCCGACACACAGTTTCAAGTCATTCAAAGACTCGACGACAATATGATGTTGGAAGAAGCATTTGACCCTGAACGCTGGATGTGGATGGAAAACGCGATGGGCGCAATCAAAGCGACATCGGCAGCAAACAGTATGGCGAACTTGGCGCGCAACCAAGCAACTGGTGCGATTCAATTCTCCCAGAAGTTTCTCGAAAACTTCACCGTGCAAGAAGGCAACGAGTGGAACCGCATGAGAAATGAACTCTTCGTTCCAATGGCGGTGCTTCTGTTGCTACCAGGGGCGGTGCTGGCTCAAGTGCGCGCGATTATCGCTCAAGGGTCTCCGGTGCTTGGAGAAGTCAACCCATTTGACGGGATTTTGCGTTCGATTCTTGCCATATTTTTCATTCCTGCCACCTACCTCGTTGTTAACTACGGTATCGACGTCTCAAACTCGATCGCCCACGAGATAAGTGAAGGTTACTCCCGCATCAACGGCGGCAACATGTATCAAGACGCGCAGAAAGCACAAGAGCGCGCCATGGACATCAGAAAGCAAGACGAAAACAAAAACGGCATTCCCGCCGATGACACGCCCAACGTGCCAACCGACGGAGCCGATGCAATCAAGCAAATCGAAGAACTTGCATTTGACGTGTCGAAGGGTTCTGACGAAATCGACCCCATATTAAAGAGCACCAACCGCCTGCTGATAAACGGCGCCAATGCCGGACTCACAGCAACGTGGAACGTGCTGTGCGCCTTCCAAATGGCGTATCTCTATTATCTATTTTGCATGGGACCAATCGTCGCAGCGTTGTGGGTGTGGCCGATGCAACAGTTGCGCGGCGCACTACCAAGCTGGGTGGAAGGTGTGGTTACTCTCTGCTTCTGGAGCCTATTTTGGAACACATCAATCATGTTGATGGCGGCATTCAAAGACTCGGGCCAGACCGGAACCATCGTCATGACCGCACTCAATTTCTTGACCACGGCTTCAGTCAAACACGCGTTCGATTTCGCGGGCTTGATTAAGGCCGCCGGAGACGAAGTGGCCAAAGGCGCCAAGGGTGGCGGTGGCGGCGGAGGCGGCGCTCAAGGTGGCGGCAAGCAGGGTGGCACTCATGGTGGAACAACCAGTCATGGAGCCCCAGGCACCACAGGCGGTCACGCTCCTGGTGGAACTCACGACTCTGCCGTCAAGGGTGGCACCTCTGACTCTGCCTCTCACGTCCCGAGCAGCCAGGGCGGGCTCGCAGCTTCACTTCCTGCACCAAGCAGCGCAGGTCATGCAGCCAAAGGTCTTGGCTTAGGCAACGTGCTGGGTGGTGGCGACGGTGGACATGGACAACATGCTTCTCCGGGCGGAGACCATCATGGAAGCACGCCTGGCGATTCGGGATTCCCCGGCATTGGCGACCCGGGAGTGCCGTCGGCACCACCTATGTCGGCAGACTCGGGAGGCCCGGCCGGCACCGGCCCTGGTGGCGGAGACAGCGCAGCGGGCCCACCGCTTACCGGTCCGAGACCGACGCGTGGATTCTCGATGCCGTCACTATCAGGCATGGATTACGGCAACTTGATGCCGGGTGACAGCTTAACCGGTCATGGTGCACCAGGAAGCTCAGTACCTGGAGGCGAAGGCCCAGGTGTGTCAGGACCTGGAGGAATTGATGTCGGACCTGGAGGCGTTGATGTCGGCACCGGCCCCGTTGCCGGAGTCGAAGGACCTGGCGGCGTAACAGCCGGACCATCAGTTGGCGGACTCACCGGCGATGGTGGCTTCACACCGGGTGCGGCACCTCCGGGAGCAGCCCCAGGCGGAGTTCTCTCCGGCGATGCCGGACCTGGAATGGCAGGCCCAGCTGGCGGCCCAGTACCTGGACTGCTTGGTGATGCCACTGCCCCTGGAGGCGTACCCATGTCGTCACCAGGAATGGATGCAATCAACTCTCAAACCGGTGTGCCTATGTCAGGCGACTACACAGGTGGCCCTCCTGGAAGCGCTCCTGGCGGTATTCTCGGTGACATGACCGGAAGCGGACCGCCCATGGGCGGCGCTCTAGACGGCGGCATTCCCGGCGTCGGCGGACCCGGCGCTGTGCCTGGAGTCGATGGCGGAATCCCTGGTATGGGTGGCCCCGGCGAATTACCCGGCGGGATGCCCCCTATGGCAGGCGATGTATCGAATACATCCATGCAATCAGCAGGTAATTCGTCGTTCGGTGGCGAAGCTCCATCAATACCTGGAATTCCAGGAGATCCATCGATGGGTCACATGCCGGCACCCGGCGTCTCCTCAGACCAATCGGTCTTGGGCTCGGCACCTGGTTCAGCACCTGGTTCGCCACCTGCCAGCGACTATCAAGCATACTCACCGGCGCAACCCGACTACTCGTATACTTCTCAACAGCAGTCATACGACTACTCGCAACCACCGACAGAGTACCCGCAGCAGTACTCGCAAGATTACTCTCAAGCACCTCCGCAGGAGTATCAGCAAGCACCGCAGCAAAGCAGCGAAGCACCACAACAGCAGTACAACGACATGCCGCCGGCAGAGCCGTACGCTGCACCGATCAGTTATGGCGAAGTCACGCCGCAGTATTCCCCACAAGGCGGTTACAGCGATCCCGGCTCCTATCAGGCACCGGCACCACCGCCGGTACCAGAGCAACCGCATGCCGCGCCTCAGGAATACTATCAACAAGCACACGATGCATACGTGCCAATCGTAATGCCGCTCGACTCATCGCACTCGACACCGCATCACGAGCCGGCTCCAGAGCAGGTGCATGAGACTCATCAGGCTCCACAACAAGAGCACTATGATCAACCTCAATACAGCGAGCCACATCATGATGCTTATCAAACGGCTCCACCTCCGCAGGATGTGCCAATGGCTGCTCCTCCACCGTCAGCGCCACCCAAGCGCGCAACCGGTGAGTTCAAAGCGCCGCAATCATCACTGTCGGCAATTCTCGGCAAGGCTGCAGCCCCTCGCGGCGGCACCGCTGGTGCACCTCCGACCAAGTCGCCAGAAAGCAAAGACCAGCCACCGGCGCAGGATCAGCCGAAGACCATGAGTGGCGGTTTGGCCAACTACATGCGTTCCGCCCAAGGCAAGCGTAAGCGCACATACTCGCGCGAACTCGATAAAGCCGAGATGGAAGAGCTGCAACGCCGCGCCCAAGAGAACGACTGGGCATAGCCAAGCGACGCATCGGTTTAAAGACTCCGACCGATTTCTTCGGTCGGAGTTTTGGTTTTAATATAAGTGTTCGGCTAGCGCCGAAGCGATATCGCTTCGCAATCAACCCGAATCGATATCGCTTCGCAATAAAACAACGACTTACTTGTTGGAAGGCAAATTCTGGCTGGGTGGACGATAACCTTGCCGCGGCACCGAGCCACCGCCGCCACCTCCACTTTTCATGATCGCCTCAGCTTGCGCCTTGTACTGATTCGCTTCCTGAGTGCGTCCCGCGGCTTGATAGACTTTAGCAAGATTGATCAGCGCCGGTGCCATGCTTTGATGGCTCTCTCCAAATTTGCCTTTGATGATCTCGCACTCTCTCTGGGCATTCTTCAACGCCGCATCAAGCTTGTTTTGCCTTAGCTCCGCTTCGACCAAGTAGTGCAATTCCTTCGCCACTGCAAACTCACCTTGCCCCAATTTACTCGCCGCAAGATTTGCAGCATGTTTGATCACCGGCTCTGCTGCAGCAAAGTCACCTTTGCGCATGTAAAACGACGAAAGTTCATCGAGCGCCTGAAGCGTCGCTTCGACTTTACCACTCTTCTCTTTTTGAGCGATGCCGTCTTGCATGTATTGAATCGCGGCGTCTTGTTTGTTTTGCTTCAGATACAATCCAATTACACGCCGGCGAAGCAAAATCGCCTCCGGACCAGAGGGATTCACCATTTCCTGAAGTGCAGCCGCGCGCTTCGTGTATGTCAAAGCCTCGTCGTTGCGCCCCTGTGCCGCATAGATTTCGGCGAGATGCTCGGTGCCGACTAGAGTGCTTACGTTTTGCCCACCTGCCTTTTCGCCAATCTCCACAAGTCGCTTGAACAGTGGTTCTGCCTTCTCAGGGCGCTTGGTAAATGCGTAGAGTTTGCCAAGTGCCTCGCAGCTTAGCAAGACGTACTGCGGCTTATCGGTAATTTGATTAGCCAAATCGAGCGAGGTCGCAAGCGCTTGCTCAGCTTCGGCGGCTTTCCCTGCTTTCACTGCCTGCATGCCGGTCGTGTAGGCGTTTTGCCATTCCTTTTCATCAGCCAAAGCAGGCGGGCAAAACAGAATTAAGGCAAGAATCAAACCGAGCAACAAATGCATCTGACACCCTTAATTGGTCAACATCGGTGCATTGTAAGACAAACTCTTGAAACGTGCACAAATGTCCGGCAATGGCGATGGCGTGTCAGTACTTCACATGACTACCAAAACCCGACTGGGTCTTCAAGCGCAGCCAAGTCCGCAAGCGCAGCGACTATGTCTTCCAGCGCAGAACCGACTCTTTGATGGGATTGGCAAACGGTCGCTTCTGTTGGGTGGACTCCGTCCATTCTTTCTTCAAAAGGAAGTACCATCGACCGGGGGTGCCTGCGTCTTTGATGGTCATGATCAAATTGGGGTCGTGTGGCAGGCAAACCTTCTGCATATCAGCGATGAATTGATCTTGCCCTAGGAAGGTGCGAACGAAGTATTGCACAATCGACTCAATGAAAGGCTTGATGAATGGAATTGTCCAGAACGTCGTGTGATTCAACTCAGTCCAATTCTCATCGATTGGAGTAAGGCAACTGATACCGGCAATGGTGGTGCGCCCATTAAAAGTCAAATATTCGCGGCGACATCCCGGCAACCTAAAACTGATTTCGGTCTCTATGTAATCGCCAATCAAATTGAACACGATTGAGTGCTTCGACGGCTTGTGTTTGACCATTGTCCAGCCGGTTCCCGACGGAACATACGTCTTCTTCTTCTCTTTCATCTTGCGCTTCGATCGCCACCACCATGACTTGTGAACATAGGGCACGTGCGCAGTGTCGATCAATGAAACCGCGTTATAGTCGATGTGGTTGGGCAATAGCAAAGTCGTCGTTGTCTGCCAGAATTTGTAGCCCTCTAAGCCGGGTGCGAAGGGAACTTCAGGCAACTCGTCTTCGTTCGTTTTATCACCAAAGTAAACCCAAATATTGCCTTGCACTTCTTTGGTTGGATACGACTTCGTTCTGATGCTGCATAGATTTAGCTTCTGTCCATCGCATAGTGATGGAACTTCGGTGCACACACCGTCTATTCCGAACTTCCAACCATGGAAACAGCATTCGACTGCGCAGCCATCGAACTCGCCCTTGCTGAGCTGAACACCTTGATGTGGGCAAATGTCCTGCAAGGCAAAAGCTTTGCCTTGCTTGTCTCTACCAATCAGAATCAACTCACCCAGAATCGTTTTGGAGATCATCTTTCCGGGTTTGAGCTTGTAGCCCGCAACCGCGAAGTACCATATGTTGGTCAGAAACGACTTGCCGACTGAATAGCCGTGTTCCTTCGATTGCGATTGATTGGCGCCCTCGGCCGGCGTTGCCTGTACACAAGCCTCGGCAATCCCTGAATTGGCCGAGGCTGGTACAAAATCTGTGGTGCCGATGTTGGTCAAAAGTGACGATCCCGTGTGGCTCGAATCATCGTATTCTGTGAGAAGGAAGTGGTCAAGAGAGATGAGGCAATTTAAATCACTCAATTGCTCACACTTTCCCAAATGCCCCATCGGCGCCACAATGTGAATTTTGATTCACAAAGTTATGATGCAGAGCGTTCCAATACCTCGCGAACGACATGCGACTGACCCATAAGCACAAGGTGGTCGGTCGCCCGCGAAAATGCGACGTAGCACATGGCATCGCGTTCGCCGTCCGAGTAGCGCATGAACTTGTCATCGAGATCGATGAGTATGACCACCTTGCGTTCAAGCCCTTTGAACGTGTGAATCCGCGAGCACAACACACGGTTGGAGAGCCGAGAGTCAGTAAAAACGATCTTCAGACCCGAAGCCAGCTTTACGTCCCTTATTGAAGAGAACTTCGGCAACTTCGGCGTCAGAATCACAATGTCTTCGACCGTCAACTCAAATTCGTGCATTACACGCTCAAGAACGAAATCGAGAGTGCGTTCCAATTCCTCAATAGTCTCATACTCATATGACTCGATGGATTGACCAGGCACACCCGCTGCCACCAAGGGCAGTGGACCGCAATAGAAGCGTTGAATCATTCGAGAAATGGTCGAGCTGTTGCGAACATTTTCGTTCAAGTCAAAGCGGGGCATCTCCGGAATAAACGACCGTCTATTCTGCAATGACTGGTTGTTATCATGAAAGACATACAGTCTCGAATTGCTGCTTCTCAATGTGCTCTCTAATGCATGCCACCACGAGGGGTGAAAGTCTTGACCTTCATCAACAACGATGGCGTCGTACCGGCGTTCTGGAAACATAGACACGGCCTTGGTTAGGAGGCGGGGAAATGTCTCGTTCCAAATGTGTGTTGTTTTTCCGGCAGGAACAACCATGTTGGCAGATTTGGCATGGCGATAACACAAAGCGTGAAATGTCTGAATCTGCAAATTGGGAACATCACCAACATTGGCCAGAAGATAATCAGCCAAGGGCCTGTTGTAGCACGTCAGAAGAGTGCGAAGCCCCGACTCTGCCAGTTGCTTTGCCTTCAGCACCGCCAATAGTGTCTTGCCCGAACCGGCACATCCTCCTACTGTGGCTCTTCTGTGAGCTTGAAGCGCCTCAAAAACTGCATGCTGCTGGTCGGTCAAAGACTCCAGGCTGGCTGTCGACAGTGTGCAATCACCGAAAGAAACCTCTGGGTCTCTAGCTGAAAATGACTGGGCCATAGTTATGTTGGTTTGATATAGAGGAGCACATGACGTTCCCTCCGCAACCGCCATCTTTTCCATTGAAACTCCGGCCAGTTCTTGCAGAGTCGATCGAATGAATTTGAATCCGGTGGGAGCCTTCAACATCATCAGGCTACGAACTTCAAGTTGTCTCACTCTTTCTCTGGAGAGGTTTAATTTCTCTGCGATCTCGATTAGTCTCTCTGCTGGTTTTCCATCTAATCCATAGTGTCTACTTATGATCTGAAAGTTGCGATCGCCGCTGATTGGTGAACGCAAAAATTCTTTCAGGCGCTCGACAAAAGTCTCGGCTACTGACTGCAATCCAAAATATTCCAGCTGCATAACTTTGGTTCTTTCCAAATCCAAGAGCAACAATTGATGTATTTCGATCGCGCGTCCATAGACCTCAGACAGTAGTTTGTTGACTGCAATTAGTTGAAGTTCGCGGTCATATCTTTTGACGGGGAGGGCAAGAGGGGTGTCCAGGGGTGCAAAGGAAATGTCTTCTATCATAGTGATTTTCTCCGTGCACCAGGGGGGTTGGCACAAATCACCATACTCCCGGATCGCACGAAAAGCACTGTGTAAATCCACAGTTGTATTTTTGGTCAGTTGGCAGGCCGCGGATTTACTTGGTTTCCGGTTTTGCGGCTGGAGAATTTAATTTTTCCGACTCAGTTGCACCTGGTTGAACGGCGTTTGGCGATGAAGGATTCTGAACCGATATCGGTTCGGGAGCCGACTGATACTTCTTCAAAATCGCACTTGCCTCGGCTTCAAAACCATTACTTCTTAAAGCTTCAGCATAGTGCTCAGCCAATGTCGAATCGACGGGTTCTTTATTCTTCTCTTTGAGTTCTATAATGCTCTCGTACAGTTTTTCAGAGTCTTTATAGAACTTCGCTTTATACGCGGCCTCTGCCCATGCCAGTTTCGCCGTCACCAAGTCTTTTTCTTGGACACCACTTTTGCGTTCCATCAGACCATAAATTTGCTTCCAGAGCGAAACTTCTCCTTTATAGTCATTCTTCGACGCTGCGATTTTAGCCAATTTTTTCAATGGTTCGATGCGCTCGGAAGTGCCAGGGCCAAGCCGTTTGTTGTAAAAATTCAAAATGCTGTTGAGATAAATCGCCGCATCATCTGGTTTGCCGTGAGCCTGAGAGATGTCGGCCAACTTATCGAGAATAGGCGGAATGTTGGTATCGCGCTCGCCCCAAATTCGGTATCGAATTGCAAGCGTTTCTCTATATAGTTTCTCTGCTTGCGCCACGTTGCCGCCCGCCTCTGCTTTCTTCGCCTGGACAAGCACTTCGTTTGCCTTTTTGCCCAAGGCGGCAACTTGCTGCGGTGCAAGACCAGCGCCTGGCTGCGCTGTCGGCGATCCGATGCTTTGTACTCCTGTTGGCGCACCGCCTATTCCCTTGAATGGCGAAGTGTACAGCTTGTTCAAGGCATCTTGGTGTCCGCTGCCCGGAACACTTCTAGGCATTCCCATCAACCCACCATATTCGGAGATGCCTTGTGCCAAACTGATTTGACAAGAAACTCCGATCGTGGAAGCGGTGACGAACGCTATTTCCAAAGTGGTTCTAGAAACAGAATTGAGTTTCATCACAACACCTTTAAATGCACAGTCGCAAACGGAAAGAGACCTAACAATTATAAACTCGACCTAGGAACTTCCATCTCATCTCCTCGCAGATAAACGCATCATATCATTTGTTGGAATCGTTGGAATCGTTGGAATCGTTGGAATCGTTGGAATCGTTGGAATTGTTGGAATACTGCGGTCATCAAGCCCCTGCCGCATGCAGTTTTGAGACTTGTCGAACTCGTCTTTGCGTGCATGATAGAGTGCCAATCGCATCGTTGCGGGCCGCTCCTGCACCAACAACTATGGTGTCACCGGTAGCATCACTTCAATGGCAAGAACAAACAATTGCAAAATACATAAAGCGCATCATTCCGTAAACGTTCCCGCCAAACAAAACCACGGTCTACTTGAAAGGACAGCAAAACCAACACATCCCAGATGAGCCGTTAGTCGCAATTAGATTCGCGCCAAGCACGGTGACAAAAGTTCATCAATTACTTTGAGGCAGCGTCAAGGGTATTGAGTCGGCATACATATTATAATTGTCCCTCTATATCCAGATTCGGTCCTGCGGGCTGAGAGGGGTCAGCGTGCCAAGCGACGTGCAGAACATTAAGATTGGCGAGCTTTTAGTGCTCGTTGGTGCTGTGTCGTCAGGTGACATTACAGAAGCAATTCAAGTGTCTAAGCGCCTCAACGTCCCAATCGGCCGCGTACTGACAATGTCGGGCTGTATTCAAGAAGACGTTCTCGAGGCATCTTTGCAAGCGCAGCCGCTGATTCGCGATGGGCATGTTCCGCTGGATGCCGGTGTTGAGGCGCTCCGGCGGGTTTTCCATGATGGTCGCACGCTCGAGCAAGCACTGCATGACGTCGACTGCATGCCGCAATTCGAGAAGAAAGACCGCCTTGCACAGCTGTTGCTCGATTCGGACATTGTCACGCAGGGGCAGTTAGACCAGGCTCTGGTCACGAGTTTCGAATCCGGAATTCCACTGGGTAGCGCGCTCGTTTTGCAGGGAGTCTTATCGCCTGCGCTGTTTCCGAGTTTGTTGAGAATTCAAAAAGAAATCAAGGAAGGAACATTAAGCAGGCATGATGGAGTCGAGCACATCAAAGCGACATTCATGCTGTGGCTCAAGGCAGAAGAGTCGCTGAAGCGCGATCCGCTCGATCCTTTTGCTGATTCAAGTTTGCTTATGCCTGAGTTTGAAACGCTTGCACAGGCTGCAGCCGACGATGGCGAGCTGGAACCTGAGAAGAAGAAAAAAGACAAGAAAGATCGCGGTGAGAACAAAGCAAAGGATGCGAAGGAACACAAGGACGCGAAAGAACACAAAGAATCGAAAGACTCAAATAAGCCGCAGCAAACTCAAAGCGAGGTCTCCGCACTGACCGAAGCCGCGCAACATGGTGAACAAGGACCTGTTAGCAAAGCAACCTCTCAAGCGCAACAGACTCCTGACGGTGGCTTCGAATCTGACGACGAAGACTCAGACCAAAGAATCACTGGCGATTACCCTGTCGTCATTCTCGAAGAAGATCAAGTCGAAAGAGTTCGCATGATCGATCTGTTCAAACATGCCGGAATTTTCGCACAAAGCGATGTACAAGCCGCATACGAACGACTTCTGGAAAACCCTGTGGCCTCGGGCAAACTGTTCATGTCGATGGGTCTGATTGACGAAGAAACGTTGAAAACTGCTATTCGCTGTCACTCCCTTTTGGAACGTGGTCATCTCAACAAAGACGAAGCGATTTTCGCACTCAAAAGCAGCCGAACGAGAGACTTCGAAAAACAGCTAGAGAGCCAACGCACGCAAGCCAAAAGATACTTAGATCCCCGTTGGCGAGGCAAAATGAAACGCGTTCTCGGCGGGTGCATTCTCGGTGCGGTTGTCGCCGGTTTGACGTTCACGCGGAAGCATTAGAGCACAGCGCAGCCGCATCGGAACTCACCGCACAGAACGCCGGTACTCACCGCACAGAACGCCGGCACTCACCGCACAGAACGCCGGCACTTTTGCGTCGGCACTCATCAGTCGGTACTCACCACATAATGCGTCGCGCTCACCACATACGGTGACCCACTGCAAAGACTATTTGGCTTGATAAACAATCATGCCACAAGCAATGACACAGCGGATATCGAGTGTCTCTTTGTTCCACACAACAACATCTGCTGAATTTCCAGGAATCAGAGAACCTGCCCTATCCTCGACCTTCATGCAACGCGCCGGATTGTATGTCGCCATCTGAATTGCAGATCTGAAATCGGACACACCCCAATTTACGAGGTTACGCACAGCGTCGCTCAAGACTATCGACGATCCCACCAATGTTCCTTCTGAGGTGCCAATATGCGCCGCGTCCGTCACCAAGACTGTTTTATTGGTTCCCTTCATTTTCACAATCAGCTTCACTGCATCAGGATCTAGATGCAGTCCATCGGCAATCAAACAACACGATACTCTATCATCCAGAAGAGCCGCACCAACAGCGCCTAGCGACCGATGATGCAATGGAGGCAATGCATTGAATGTGTGCGTCATCAATCGCACACCGCGATCGAACGCCTGTCTTGCTTCCTCAGCCGTAGCGTTCGAGTGCCCAAGCGAGACTATGACCCCGGCTTTCTCGAGAAACATCAGACACTCACCAGTGGGATCAAGTTCCGGCGCAAGCGTGATTAGCTTTACCGAAGGCACGATTAACCTCTCGAGAAGTTGCAGGTTAAGCGGCGCCAGATGCTGTTTTGGGTGCACTCCAGGTCTTTGAGGCGACAGGCATGGACCCTCAAGGTGTATGCCAGGCATAGCTATGCGGTCCTTAAGAGCCGTTGAATCCTTGTTTGGCTTTGGCTTAGTCTTGACTGAATTGCCATTGGTGTCGACCCCGACGCCCTCGAGAAATCGAATGTTCTTTCGCAAATGTTCCACGTCATCAGTGATGAGCGTGGGGAAAAAGCATGTAACACCGGCTTCAAGCAGTTGCCGGCAGAGCTTTTCGAACTGAGAATCGCTTGGTTCGTCCCAAAGGTTGCAAGCAGGTCCACCGTTAACTTGGAGGTCGACAAGACCAGGCGTAATATAGCAACCTGTTACATTTACAACCTCGAAATCACCATGGTTGCCGGATGGTGCGTTTTCGCCTATATCCTGAAGTCTGCCATCGGCTATCCAGAGCTTAGTGAATCGGGTTTCAAGCGGGGAAATGACCTCTCCGCCCGCCAGGACAAGGTTCTTCATGCTAAAGTGGGCACAATATCCAAAGTGTTTTCACTGAGCGAAATTTCAATCAGTAAACGATAATATCTGACGTACTGATTTAGACTTGCGACTCTCTGGGAATATTACAGACTGGAGCATTGGTAAAACAAGGCCTCCTCACCCAACCGCTGTAAGACATGGCCGAAACATACAACTACAACACAAACGACGAGAGCTCTCTGGATCTGCAGGCGGTTCTGACCAAGGTAATGGAGCTTCAAGAAGCTCTGCTGCAGGCGCAGGAGAAAAACCTCCTTTTGTCTGCCCAGACCCGCGAACTAGAGCGTGTTGCTCGAGATGTAGACGATTTGAAGACTGAATTAACCAACCAGAGCGTGCTTCTGCAAGACAAGAGCAGAGAAAACAAGCAGCTCCACGTTGAACTTGCGAAGGTTGCAAGCTTGCTCGAATCAAAGCTTCAAGAAGCGGAAGATTTGAGAATGAGCGTTCAAGATCTGCAGCACCAGCTGCGCACCAGAGAATCTGAACGCGACTTGCTCGCCGTGATGCTAAATGAAGCCGAACAAGCCAATCGCAAGTCAGACGATTTCCAAACCAGCAGCAACACCAACAAAGACTCTGGCTGGCTCAAACACTTCAAAAAAGCTTAAGAGCGGTGGTCGCTAAACCGCGAGCGACGCAACCCACGCGACCCACACGACGCACGCGACGCCCATTACGCAACCGTACGCAACGGGCTATTGCGACCAACCCTGCACATCCTCAATTACTGAACCATTATTGGATGGAACGGCAGAATCTGCCTGCGGAATCTGGTTAGACTGCAAATCTACAGGCGAAGCTTCTATAGTTCCTTGCGAGCTGCTCGACATGGGTGTTTGTGGAACCGAAAGCGTGGGAGCCGGTTTCTTCTTGAAGAGTTGACCGATCATCGAACTGACGCCGCCCAACTCAACCGTTGTCTTGCGGTTACCGAACAAACCCTTTTTAGTCGTCACTTTATCGCCAAGTATGCTGGTGGCCTCTACTTCTGTCGAGCCCAACAAACCTTTTTTCTTTTCGACATGGTTGCCTAATACGCTTACCTTAGCCTTCTTGGTGCCAAACCAACCTTTCTTCGACTCGTACCCATTGCCGAAGCGATCTTTCACAATCTTTTGGCTGCCGCCAAACAAGCCGTTCTTGACAGTAAGCTCTTCACCGCCGCCAGATTTGATCGTGAGGTTGTTGCTTGCAAAGGCAAGTGGCGAAGCAGATGAGATTGCAATTACTAGAGCTGCTGCAGAAAAAAGATGGCGAGATAAGTGAGTATTCACAAGCATATCCTCAAAGGTTGCCGGGTCAATCAATATGGATTATGACTGAAAGACTTTAGGCGATGTTCCCTGCGCACCACCAACAAATCCAGAAATCGCCAAGAATACCAATTCATGCGGCTTCACGCGAGCGCGCATAGATCTGATAACTACGCTTCGTGGCTTGCTAGAATATGCTGGTCGCAATCACCCAACGCTATCACCAGCGTTATATGGATATACGCGTATATGTGATGTGATCACTCGTCGTTGTTAAAGAATGGCTCATATAGCAAATTGGGAGACACAGTGGCTGACATTTCAAGAGAGTTGCTGGCTGGAAACAGAAGAGCTCTAGCCAGAGCAATCAGCTTGGTTGAAGATGGCGGTCCCCAAGCGACTGAGCTCGTGAAGTCGTTATACGAGCACTCCGGTCGCGCTCACCTGATCGGTGTCACCGGCTCGCCGGGCGTTGGCAAATCCACACTCGTCGACGCGCTGATCACCGAAATCCGCAAAGCAAATCTCAAAGTCGCAGTTCTTGCAGTCGACCCATCAAGTCCTTTCACAGGCGGTGCCATTCTCGGCGATCGCATTCGCATGCAATCGCATACATTAGACAAAGATGTATTCATTCGATCGATGGCCAACCGCGGTCATGCAGGTGGTGTAGCCATGGCGACATACGATGCCGTGCGCATGTTGGAAGCCTTCGGCTACGACATCGTAATCATCGAAACCGTGGGAGTCGGCCAATCAGAACTGGCAATTGCGCAAACCGCCGACACAACCATTCTTGTGCTTATGCCGGGCTCCGGCGATGATATCCAAGCCATCAAATCCGGTATTATGGAAATCGGCGACATTTTTGTCGTCAATAAAGGCGACCTTCCTGGCGCCAACAAATCTGCCAGCGAAATCACAGCCAGTCTCGAACTCTCCAGCACCAAAACTGAATGGCGATCTCCCGTTATCGTTGCAGTGGCAGAGACCGGTGACGGAATTGATGAAGTTTGGAAATCGGTGCAAAAGCATCGCGACTACCTCAATTCATCTGGACTTCTTCAAGAAAGACGAAAGTCTAAAGTTCAGGCGGAACTATCAGAGATTGTCGCCGAGATGGCGCGCGAGAACCTGCGCAATTCACTGAAAAACTCGCAGGAAGTGAAGAGCGTGTTGTCTCAGGTCGTCGACCGCGAAGTAGATCCGCACACTGCTGCTGAGAGCTTGATTCGCTCGTTGTTTTCGACACTAAAGTGATCTAAATATCAAATAGACACTGCCATGCTTTTCTACGTCGGGAAATTTTTCACGACGATACGTGGTGCAATTTTCAAAAAACTTTGGAAAAAACAAAAGACTGTGGATTTACACAGTGCAATTTGGAAAATCGGATTTTTAATTGAGAGACACCCCTCAGAGGTCTCCCCCAATGTCTGCGAAAAAAACGAATGAAATCCCTCGCGGTCTGACCATAACCGTCGAAGAACTGCACAAGCGCTGGTCAGAATTTCAGCAAAGCTATCCTACAAAAGAAGCATGTATTGAAGGAATTATCATTCTCGGAAGGTTTGACAAAAGACAATGTGTGGGCTGTGGAAGCGTAGAAAAGATCAGAGAGGCGGGTTCACCAAACTCGAAGTGCGCACAGTGCGGACAACTCACAAACCTGTTTAAGGGAACCTTCTTTGCAAAAATGAGAAAACCACGCGCCTATCTCGCAGCGCTGTGGTTAAGATCAGAACAAATTGGAATCAGCTCAAACAGGTTCAGCCAACTCGTCGGTATTGCTCAATCGACCGCTTACGAGATCCAAAAGAGGATTGATGTAATCATCTTAGAAATGGCAATGGAAGAAGCCGTGACTATGTATTCCGGCGACTTCAGCAAGGTCATAGGCAAGCGCAGCAGCGAAACTCCGGCGAGGGAGCACCCGATTGTCGAACAAGAGTTGGTGGATCAAGAAACAGCTGCTCGAGGTCGCGAAGAATCCAAAGGGAACGAAAAGTCCAAAGGGAGCGAAAAGTGCACAGGGAGCGAAAAGTGCACAGGGAGCGAAAAGTCCGAAAGTACTGAAAACGAAAAAGTAGAAACTGAAAGGCCGATATTTCAGAATGAGCTTCAGGCTTCAATCTACAAAAGTCTGTCAGATTCGAACACTATCCACTTTGACGAACTCTGTGATCTTCTGAACGCGCGTGCGGGTGAACTTGCCGCCGCCATAGTAATGATGAAATCAGAATCTCTGATCATTGAAGTTGGCGCAGGGTACTACAAGAAAGATTCTAAACACCAAGACGCAATTGGACTCTCTAAGTTTTTCAAAATCGATGAAGAGAAGCTGCAGAAATTTTTCAATTTTGTGAAGCACGTGTTTCATGGCATAAGCAGAAAGAATCTACAGATGTACCTAGCCTTGTTTTGGAGTCTTGTTGGTGTCGCATTCAGAAATTTGGGTGATCTAGTTGGCATTTTTTCAAAATCTAGACATGTTTCCCGCCATGAAATACGGTACTTCGTGACACCAGCTACGGTGAAAGTACTCCCGGCGTAGTCCTCAAGGTTTTAAGCCAAAACAAGATTGAGTGGAGTACACATCCACCACCTCATATTTGACACATATCTCCTGCCCAAGACCTCTCTCTTCGGCAGGACTTCGATTTTGCGATTTGGCTCCAAAGTCATCACGCAAGTTACCTCCGTTTTGTCGATATGCGCCCCCGACGAATCGCCGCCGATATCGGTTAAGCTCGGTCGATATCGTTTCTACTCAACCGATATCGCTGCGACATCAACCGATATCGGCGGCGAACCGAGATGGAGGACTAACTGGCGCTACGACCGCCGTCGACGGCAATTTCAGCGCCTGTAATCCACTCGTTTGCTGGATTCGCGAGAAAGAAGATCGCGCGCGCCACATCTTCGGGTTCGCCAGCGCGACCCAGAGGATGAAGCTTCTTCGCATTCTCCAACATGCGCGGTACCTTTTCATGGCCCATGATGGATTCTAACATCGGCGTGTTGATCACAGCAGGGACAACTGTGTTGACGCGAATTTTGTACGGCGCAAGTTCTACCGCAAGTGCGCGCGACAACGAAAGAATGCCGCCCTTTGACGCAGCATACGCACTTGAAGGAAACTTCGGGAACCCACGCAACGCCAGAAAAGACGAGACATTCACAATCGAGCCGCCCTTTTCTTTCATGTTACGTGCAGCAAACTTGCACATAAACCATGTGCCCTTCAAATTCACATCGATGTTGTAATCGAAGTCTTCTTCACTCATCTCAAACAGATTGCCCATGCGGAATACACCGGCATTGTTTATGACGATGTCGAGCCCGCCGAATGCCGATGTGGTGTCGCGCACTAACTTGTTGGCGTATCCTTCCGACGATACATCACCAGACGAGTATCGAAGCTGCGACTCCGGCGCTCCAAGATCGGCCACCGCTTTCTTGAGTTTTGATGGGTCGCGTCCAATTATCATGACGTTGGCGCCACACTGAAGAAACAACTTCGCTGTGGCATAACCAATGCCCGAACCACCTCCGGTTACTAACGCGGTAAGTCCTTTCAAATCACTCACTTTCCACCTGTTTGTTCTTGCTATTCCAGATCAGATACGCAGGCACCCCGGACAAGGTAATCAGAAGACCAAATCCGCTATACCACGGCGACGAAATAATAACGCCGATCATAATGATGACTGCGGTTACAACGTACAGGGCCGGCAAAAATGGAAACAGCGGAACCTTGAATGGTCGCGCCGCATTGGGTTCGCGCTTGCGCAGCACAAAAAGCGAGGCAACAGTCAAGACATAGAACGCCAACGCGTTGAAGATGACGAATTCGAGAAGGTTCCCGTACGTGCCCGATGTGGCGAGTATGCAAGACCATATCGCCTGAACCACCAATCCGAACGTAGGTACGTTGGTGTTAACGTTCAAAATCCCAGCTTTTTTAAAAAACAGTCCGTCCTTGGCCATCGCGTAATAGGCGCGCGGTCCTGCAAGAATCAGACCGTTGAGTGCTCCGAAGGTTGAAATCATGATCGCTACTGCCATGATCTGTTCGCCCACGGGTCCAAAGATGATTTGAGCAGCGGCTGTGCCGACTCTATCTTCGGCGGCAAACTGAATGCCACGCGCAAGCACGCTGTCGCCGGTTTTCGCGCCATGCATAGGCAGTAACAACAAATAGACCACGTTGGTCAACATATATAGTAGGCAAGTTATGAACGTTCCAAGCGCTAAACTCCGCGGCAGTACCTTTTCTGCGTCTTTCACCTCCTCGCCGGTGAAGGTGACGTTGTTCCAGGCATCGCTGGCGAACAATGGTCCAACCAAAGAAATCGACAGAGCCGCCAAAAGACCCATTCCCACCAAGGACATTCCTTCCAAACTATGCGGCTGTTCCCAAAGATTTGAAAAGTTCCCCGCTGCAATTCCATTGTGTTTGTCGAACGCCGCTACACCTAGAATTATGAGAAGGAATAGTGCAGATGCTTTGGTGACGGTAAAGGTGGTTTGAATAAGTTTTGCCATTCGAATGCCACCACAATTGATCGCAGTCAATATTGAAATTACGACCATCGCCACCACTTGTAGTGTCGTGAACTTCCACGAGAATTCACCGAGTACCGGCAACGTCCATGGTCCAGCTTGCATCAATATGTTTTTATTGGACACTGCCGGCACAAAAACACCTAAAAACTTGGCGAAGGCAACGCCGACTGCTGCGATGGTTCCTGTTTGAATCACGGCAAACAAAGTCCATCCATATAGGAATCCGGCAAGGCGTCCATAGGCCTGCCGCAAAAACACATACTGCCCACCAGCGTGTGGATACATCGATGCCAACTCGCTGTAGCAGACAGCGGCAACCACTGTCATGACCGCCGACAACCCCCAGCTGACAAGCATCCAGCCTGGCGAACCGAGGTGCCTTGACGTTTCGGCTGACACTATAAAGATGCCGGATCCGATCATCGATCCGACGACAACCGCCGTGGCATCTACCAGCCCTAGAGCTCTTTTAAATTCACCAGATGCCATTACGCTCACAACTCCCTATAGCTTCGATAGGTTCTGCATATAGGCAGACCGTTCCTCTAAATACTCTCATCTTTTCGCAATACAGCATGGGCACTGAACCGGCCAATACCTTACTCTTATGTCATCAAATATAGGGTCAATTGTATATGTGGTCACTATCTAGATTGGCTTGACGTGCGGTTTTCCAGACAATAGGATTTTGTCAGCGGCGAATCTTTACATAAGTTGGTCGCACATACAAGCCCCCACCCTCTGCCTCGAAGCACTGAAATTAACGCATGTCTAAAATCGCTATTATTAGTCAACCCGATCAAGGAGTCTTGATCGATGTCGGCGGATGCGCCAACCTCCAAGAAGCGCTTGGACACCTCAGCTCTACGCTGCAGGTTTCAAGCCAATTCTGGAAGGGTGTATCCGTTGCCTTGCACCTCGGCAGCCTAGAGCTGACCTCTGTGCAAGTCGCTCAGATTCTTGCCCTTGCAAAGGGCGTCGGTATTGTTCCTGAGTCTGTCTTTGCTGAGTCCTCCAAAACACGAGCTGCTTTGAAGGAACACAACATAAAGATCGGAAAGGGCAAACCGATGACCTTGCCGAAACTGCCTGTGACAATCGGACCCGAGCACGTGCTCGAGAAAGAAGACGGC
This sequence comes from uncultured Candidatus Obscuribacterales bacterium, assembly GCA_964503045.1. Taxonomy (GTDB): domain Bacteria; phylum Cyanobacteriota; class Vampirovibrionia; order Obscuribacterales; family Obscuribacteraceae; genus CAYZJR01. The sequence goes on along the minus strand of CAZCZI010000002.1, from coordinate 124,303 downwards.
ACAGCTGACAAAAAGGCGCCTGCCGCCTCAGAAGCTGCAACTGATCTCGTCTACGAAACAGACGTGATCGAACCGACCAGCAAAGCCGATGCTGCTGCAGTCGACGTTGATGCTGATGGCGATGCCGATGAAGAAGATGACGAAGATTCTTCGGAAGCAAATGCCAAAGCGAAGAGCGCTGCTCCCGCGCCGATATTACCGGCGGTGCTCTACCTGAGACAAACATTGCGCTCGGGACAAGTTGTAAGCCACTCGGGTCACCTCGTCGTCGTAGGCGATGTCAACCCGGGCGCTGAAATTCTTGCAGAAGGCGATATCACGGTATGGGGCAGCCTCCGCGGTATCGCGCATGCCGGAATCGGCGGCAACGTCCATTCAGAAATTCGCGCACTCAATCTCCAACCGGTGCAAATTCGCATTGCCAACGCAATTGCTCGTTCACCCGATCGTCCTCGGGTCCACTTTACCTCCTCCACTGGACCCGAGGTAGCCAAAATCGTCGATGGCAAAATTCGGGTGAGCAGGCATACATCAGATACATAAGTTCTTTGTCCACAAAACAGTTCAACAACACAAATTCCTTTTACGGGTAAACAGAATGAGCGGTCGAGTTATTGTAGTAACCTCAGGCAAAGGCGGAGTCGGGAAAACCACGGCTTCAGCGAACATCGGAGTGGCACTGGCCAACACGGGTGTCAGTGTGGCGCTCGTGGACATGGACATAGGCTTGCGCAACCTCGACATTTTGATGGGGCTGGAAAACAGAGTTGTATACAACCTCGTCGACGTCGTCGAAGAGCGTTGCAAACTCAGGCAGGCACTCGTAAAAGACAAGAAGATGCCCAACCTAAGCCTTCTTCCTGCCGCTCAAACCCGCGACAAATCTGCGGTTAACTCCGATCAAATGAAGAAGCTGTGCGAAGAGCTCAAGCAGAACTTTGATTTCGTCATCGTCGACAGCCCAGCCGGCATCGAGACTGGTTTCCAAAACGCAGTCGCGGGCGCCGAAGAAGCGGTTGTGATTTGCACGCCCGAGATGTCCGCCGTTCGCGACGCCGATCGCATCATTGGACTTTTGGAAGCACGCAAAGACGAGATTCAACAATATAGACTGGTCATCAATCGCATTCGCCCCAACATGGTGAAAACCAGCGACATGATGAGCGTTGACGACGTTCTCGAAATTCTCTCGGTGAAACTGCTTGGTGTAGTTCCCGAAGATGAGGACATCATCATCTCCACAAACAAGGGCGAGCCGGTATCAGGAACAGACAACACAAGATCTGGTCTTGCATTCCGCAATATTGCTCGACGCCTGCGCGGAGAAGACGTGCCGTTTATGGATCTCGACGTGAAGAGCCAGACTTGGATGAGCAAGCTGGTTGGATTCTTCAACCCATCAGCGGTTCGCGTATAAGGCGGAGGAACTAAGAAATGCAAATCATGGATTGGTTTATCCGAATCAAAGAAGAAGGAACAGCCCGAGGCACAGCCCGAGACCGCATGAAAAACATGCTCGTTCATGATCGGTTGGAGCTGCCCGCGGGCCGCTTGGAAAGTCTAGAAGAAGAACTGGTAGCCGTAGTCTCCAGATACTTCGAATTGGACAAGGACACAACAAGGTTCGACTTGCAGCAATTCGAGCGAAAAGCTGCACTGATCGCCAACTTCCCGTTGCTGCGTTCTAAGTGCTAATCACATAAGTTTCGGGCCGCCTCATCAGCGGGCGGCCTCTATAGCTGTTGAGCAGCTCTGTTTAATGGAGTCCCGAGCTGCTCATCAAATCAATCGGTAACCCCGGTTTTGGGAAACACGCCGGTCTGAGTGTTATGGCTCAGACCGGTTAGTTTTAGGTTGAGCCGATATCGGTTCGTCACTTCGACCAGGAGATCCCAAAACGATATCGGTTCGTCCCTCAATCCCAAAACGATATCGGTTCGTCCCTCGATACCGAAGCGATATCGGTTCGGCGGCTGACAGCGCCTGAGCGTTTATTAAGTCCGCTTCAACAGCCGCCAAGAGCCGGAATCTGCAACAATATGGTGGTTTATGGTTCTATGGTATTTGTCGATAGCAAATGCTGGCTACTAAAGTGAATACCGCGGTTCCGCGTTACTCCAGTAACTTCATCGTGCAGGGGCTAGTTCGCCTGCTCGCCGGTGTGGACTTCTGGCTTTTGGGCGCCACCGGTTTTCTGGTTTATGTCGGTCTCACCGTGCTCTCGTGCTCCGAGCACACGATGGCCTACTTCGAAAAGCAGCGCGACTTCCTGATTGTGGGACTGGGCTTGCTTTTGATCTTCAGCCGCGTGCCCTACAAGTTGTGGATTAACAAATGGATGGTTCCAGCTATGTATCTTGCCAACCTGGCATTGCTGGTCGCAGTCATGGTTAAAGGACACTCAGCTCAGGGGGCGCAACGTTGGTTGGCGCTCGGTCCATTGACACTCCAACCATCGGAAGTGGCAAAACTCGTCGTCATCTTCACCCTGGCGGCTTGGTGTAAAAGCCATCCCGTCAAATCATTTTTCGATGTTTTCAAAATCATTCTATTGATGCTTGCACCCGCCGTGCTTGTCTTCAAGCAGCCCGACTTAGGAACCTCACTAACCTTCGGCGCCGTCTTCCTCGGCGTTTCATATTGGGCAGGCGCAACAGTCTGCGACATTCTCGTACTCATCAGCCCGGTGGTGGCGCTCATCTTGAATGCGCTCAACCCGGAGTGGTGGATGATGTTCATCCCGATTTTGTTTGCCTACTTGCTGTTTTTCTGGCGCCCAAAATCAAACATATTTTTGCGTGTCTTTTTAATCGCCTGTGTGATTATCGTCAACTTTGGCGTTGGTCACGCGCGCCCACATTTGTGGGGACTTCTGAAGGAGTACCAACAGAAACGTCTGACCAGTTTCGTCAATCCTTACGACGATCCCAGGGGCTCTGGCTATCACATCTTGCAAAGTCTGATTGCCATCGGAAGTGGTGGCGTCACCGGAACCGGTCTCGGCAAAGGCAACCAATCTCAAGGCGCCTTCATTCCTGAACGCCACACCGACTTCATCTTTGCAGTCGTCGGCGAAGAACTCGGTTTCCGCACCTCAGCACTTGTGGTTCTTGCATATCTGATCATATGCCTGCGCGCCCTCATCATCGCCCATCGAACCCGCGGTGAACCCGGCGGCTCAACCATGGCAATCGGATTGATGTGTATGTTCCTCTTCCATGCTTTCATCAACATGGGAATGACGATGGGCATTATGCCTGTGGCCGGTGTGCCGTTGCCATTTTTGAGTTATGGGGGAACGGCATTGCTTGTCGATTTGACTGCAATAGGTTTGTTGCAGTCGATAAGCATTCACAATGTTCCTGTCGAGAAAGATCCTTGGGCGTGAGCTAGGAATCGAGAGCCCAGAAGCAATGCACGGACGCAGTGCACGAACCGATATCGCTTCGCGGTCAGTACAACCTAGTCTAGCTACTCAGGCTCGGACCAATTTTGAATGGCGCCAACCGCAATCGTGGCAGAACGAAGCGGACCCTTTAAATCTCGGATATCTTCCCGTGTAACTGCCGTGTCGCGGGCACCGACGAACTGGAGGTTTCTAAACCTAGCTAGACCCATAAGGCCGTCTTTGGTTACATGCGGATTGCCGCTAAAGGTGAAAGCGCGCAGGTGCGGCATGTTAGGCAAGCGACTCAATGCGTGGTCATCAACGTTCATCGAGCACAAGCTTAATTGATCGAGTTTCTTTGCTTTGGCGAAAAGTCCATAGTCTTCAGGCTTGATTGCTGTGCGATCGAGATCGAGTTCATGCAGTTCCGGAAAAGTCGTGACAATGTAGTCGAGGCAGTTGCGATCGACTTTGGAACTCCAGGCAAGATCGAGCCGTTGAAGAGTTTTCAGCGGTGCGAGCAACTTCAGGTGTTTGAGTTCAATGCCGCAGTGAAGCAACAGCAATCTCGTGAGTCTGGGAAGTTTGCTGATGTTTTCGAAAGCCGAATCAGGAAGCGCCTCGGACTCAATTCGCAGTGACTCGAGATGCTTCACTTTGCTCAACTCGTCAAAAGCGTCGTCGCTAAAAGAACAATCCTTCAGTGTCATACTCTTAATCGGCTCATTGCAAATCTCGGCAAGCAGGTTGCCATAAATGGGCATTCCCACTGCCTCAACAGATTCGAATTTGCTTATTTTCTTGCTCCGAAACCTTTTGAGAATTTTCTCCGCCGGAACCTTACTTTCCATTCCCACGAGCGACACAAAGTTGCCATTGTCATGCTGTCGTCCGGAACCGTAGTTTTATCGACAACCTTGATGGTGACATCGCATTTGCACGGTGTGCTCTGAAAGATCCATTGTGTGAGGGAACCTTTGTTAACTGATCGGCGACACCCACAAATAGGACAGCGAGGAAGAACGTCTGCCAACCGATTGGCAGTCTGGGAACATGTGCATTGCGAGTTCGGATTGAAGATCCACTGTGTCATCGAACCTCGTGCAGTAGGTTTTCCACATACCTCACAGGTGAATTCATCAACGTTTTTGCTCTTCGACTCAGGCATTCCGAATTGTTGCGCCGGTCACTTACTTGGTGTCACTTACGTGGTGTCACTTAGTTGTTGTCACCCAAATGCATTTCTGCCAAGTCTGCTTCGATCTTTGATCTTAGATCCTTGATGCTCTTGTAGAAAATACAACGTTGCCCAATGACGTCAAATTTGAGCTGCTCGCCTGCTTTCATGATCAGTAGCGTCGGGCGACTCTTGCCCCAAGCATAACCGACTTCGAGATAGACATTTGCATTGGCGCCGGTGAGATCGGCGATAACGAGTGAAGCGGTGGCGATGCGATTGCGAATGCGTTCCAAGATGTCTCCGGTAAACACGGCCATGTCCACACGTTCACACAATAACCCAGCCGCATGAACTGGACCCTGAATGCCAAATACAAAGACGTCTTCCATTTCTTCGCTGAACGGCATCGCGACGAACACGTGTGGTTTTTCGTCCGACTTCGCGAGTGCTGACTCGGCTTCAGCAGCCGGGTTTGCATTCGAAGTTGGAGATGTCGCCGGCTTAGCGACAGGATTTGTGGACTGCGATGGATCTGTGAACTGCGATGGATCTGTGGAACGTGATGGATCTGCCGATTGCGTTGATTCGGTTTGCACCATTGGCTCATAACCATTCAAAAACTCTTCGAGGCGTTCTGCCCTTTTCTTATTGCGCTCGACGATCGTTATCGTTTCAAGCGCTGCAGGATATTTGTTCTTGTTCAAACACCGCTCAATGCCAGAGAGTTGTGAGTGGAACGCCTCACGTTCATCAAGACCAAAATTGACACCATGCACGGTCATCACCAGATGGCGGGTTTTTGGTGCCTTTTCTGCAAGAAATTCAAACGTCTGCAAAATGAAATCGTAGATGCGGCGATAGTTGATTTGTCTTAGCGGCTGGGTTCCGACGAACAGAACTTGTCTTGCAGGGAGCCGATTGCCGCTGTCAATGAGAACACCGGTACCTGGTAACGGCGATATTGAATTTCTGGGAACTTGCAATGCCGCCGCGGCTTCATGATCTGCACCGTGAAAACCCTGCGCGTATTTCACAGCCAAAACATCGCACTCAACTTTCAGCACATCTTGGCACTGAACTTTTACTTCGACTTTTGGATTGAATTTGACCATTTTGGACATACCAACACTTTCAAAAATGTATTGTTAAGTCATAACGCATTGAGTTTTGGACTATTTTATCAATTAGGAACTGCACTGAGGTCTCAACATGACTAACAATGTGCTTTTGATAACCACATTAAGGCTCCTGCTGGCGTTTTCATTTGCCTAGCTCGGCACTCTAATCGGATTCCTGGCCCCTTTTAAGGTGCCTGTGACCCGTCCTTTGACACTATTCGATCCTCTGCTACCTGTTGCAATCCTGTTCATGGGGATGGGTTCCACAATCCTCCCGGCAGTTGTAATCATTTGTGCCGTACTCACATTCCTAGTATTCGTCATTTTTCAGGAGTTGCCATGGACCTGCGCTCCAATCATAGCTGCATTTGCTGGCGTCGGTCACACAGTGAAAAGAAGCTGGTCTTCATGAGTGTGAGAGCCGACGCTCAGTAGAATATAAGTATGGACTCAGGAACGCTAGACGAAAACCGAATTCCAGTGTTTAGGGATAGATCGAAAAATGAACTTCTCACGACGCGCGCGAAGGCTGTTTCTCCTGGCACCTTTCGTGCTGTACTTCGCGATGGCTCCGCAAGTCGCTTGGCCGCTCTATCAGGGAATTCTGTTCCAACCAGGACACAATCTTGGCTCTGATGAACCGTGGAAAAAGATTGAAGCTGAATTCGGCGTGTCGCGAAAGGAAGTTTCCTTTCGCTCGACTGACGGAACACGCCTTCACGGCTGGTTCTTCAAACTGCCGGGTACACAGCGCGTTTTTCTTGTGAGCCAAGGGAAGGGTGGAAGCCTCTACAACAGATCCGGCATGGCGCGGATGCTGCTTCACTGTGGGGGCTCAGTGTTTCTCTACAACTAAAGAGGGTACGGTGAGAGCGAAGGCGTTCCGTCGATTGATGGGGTCTGTGAAGATGGGATCGGTGCGTACGACTATTTGGTTGAGAAGGAACATGCAAAAGCATCAGAAATCATCGCATAGAACTTTGCTGTAACAAGCAAAAAATCGCCTCGTACTACTAGCTAATTCCTCTCAGCCTCAACCGCCGAACACTTGGGAAACTCCACCGAAAACTGCGACCCCTTGTCCCCAGGTCCTGCCGTAATCGAAATCGACGCACTATGCGCATTCGCCACTTCTTGCACTATCGACAGGCCAAGACCGCTGCCACTGCCCGGGGTGCCGTTGACGCGGTAGAAGCGTTCGAAAATCTTTTCTCTTTCGTCAAGTGGAATCCCGGGGCCGGTATCAGTCACTCTGAATGTAACAGCGGTTCCATTTCTCAGAATTTGAACCCTAACCTTTCCACCTTCGGGCGTGTATAGAAGCGCGTTCTCAACCAGATTCGAGACCATATGCCGCAACCCGGTCTGCTCGCCGTACACCAATGCCTGTTCCGCAGGCGGTTCGAAGATCAACTCAACGTCTTTCCTTACTGCCTGATCGACAAGGTCAGCAGTTACATCCGAGACAATAAAACTAAGATCAACTCGCACCTTAGGCAAGATGTCCTGGTCACCGCCATCGGTGCGCGCTAGCGCAAGCAGCTGCCCAACGATTCTACTGGAACGATCGATGCCAGCATCCAATTCAGTCACAATATGTTTGAGATCACCAGCTTCAGTCATTTCGCTGCCTATGCTGGAATAGGTCTTAAGTCCAGCCAGAGGCGTACGGAGTTGATGCGCAGCGTTCGCTATAAACCTCTGGTGAGCCTTCATATCTTCTTTGAGCCGAGACAACAATTGATTGAGCGTGTTCACTAACGGAAACACTTCTTCCGGCGCGGTCGTGTCTGAAAGTTCGCTGAGATCAGCACGAGATCTCGTGGACAGCTGCCTCTGCAAAATCTGCAGTGGAGTAAGAATCTTAGCCACACCATACCAAACCACAAATAAACCTAGTGCTATGATCAATAGCTGTGGAACAGCAATACTCAACAGCATCTTCTCTTGAAATAATTTACGAACATTTGTCGTTTCGGCAACTTGGACGATGAATGGATCTCCATCGCCGTTTTCGACGTTCACCATGATCTCCGCGAGTCGCACTTCCTTGCCCGAAATCGAAGACGTGCTCACGCGCGGAACATCAACCTGAAGCCCAGGCAACGAAGCAGGCAGGTTCGCGTCTCCTGCAATTCTGTTTCCGTCAGCGCGAATCACACTGTAATAGAACTTGTCCGCATCTCTATGCTGAAGAATCGCCAACGCTGCCAGTGGTAAGTCAACCGAAACACGACCGTTCTTCACACGCAGTCTAGCGGCAACCGAGTCGGCAGAACTCGCTAAATCCTTATCAAAGCTCTCTTCTGCGAAGCTGGAAACCAGCCAATAACTAACAGCTGCACTAGCTACCCAGAGACCAACAAGCAGCGGCATGAACAGAGTTAGTAGCTGCTTCCTGATCGAAACTCTCATCTCTTATGCTCGAGCGCATACCCAAAACCGCGCACCGTATTCACTACCACGTCCGCGTTGTCCAATTTCTTGCGCAAACGATGAATTAAAATCTCAATTGCATTTTCACTTGCATCTTCCTCAAATGCAGATACTTGTTCCATCAAGTGCCTCTTTGTCACAACATCTCCAGCCTTTGCCATCAGAGCATACAGCACTGCCGTTTCCTTCGGAGTTAAATCGACATGCTCGTCACCGATGACTACATGTCCACTGTTTGTATTTAACTTCAACGAACCGAATTCGATATCAATTTTGTTCTGCCAAAGACTTTTACGAAGCACCGCGCGTATTCGAGCTTCCAACTCGCGGAAATCGAATGGTTTCACCATATAATCGTTGGCACCGAGATCGAGCCCCTGAATCTTCTCCTCGACTGTGTCACGCGCCGTAATCACGATCACAGGCACATCTTCACCGCGCGCGCGCAGTTTGGAGAGCACTTCGGTTCCATCCAACCCCGGCAGTCCAAGATCGAGCAGCACAAGATCGTACGGCACCGTCATTAGCGCCGCATGCGCCTCCGAACCACTTCTTACACCATCGACTGCATAGCCCTTGTGCTTCAACGCAAGCTGCAGTGCCGATTGGAGATATTCGTCATCTTCTGCAAGCAAGACTCGCATATCAATCCACTCCGCCGTATTGGCTAGACGGGCGCTCCTATAAGAGACGTAACGCATCTTACCAGAGACCAACGCGCGTGGGAACCGACTCTTATGGTTCCCATCCTTTATTTGTATGCGACCGACCTTTCTTAATGCTTGCATTGACCGGAATTGTGACGGTTTCAGCAACCCCCAAGCGTTGCTTTCGCCCACCAGTCAAATCTTTGCAACATCTTTGCAATTGCTGCCTAACATTGCTCCTGCGACCCAGCGACCACTCCCCGGAGGTTTCTAAAATGGATTATTACACTGGCGTTGAAGCAATTGGTACACAGCGACCAGTAGAGGCACCACTCAAAGTAGAGCCGATCTCTCGCGACGACTTTCACGTGCTTACCTCAGATCGCAAACGAAACACCGTGCAATGCCACTTACCACCAGTCGCGATTGACTTCAGCCCCATGAAAGATAGCTTCAGCAAAAGGCTGCAAGAAATCAATGATGAACATAAGAGGAATGAAGCGAGGATTGCAGAGTTTAAGACAAGGTGGAACGAATCAAGTAAGTCGCTAACAAACACACCATTGATGCCGCTCATGTCACAACTTGGTGAGCAGCTCGCAGCAGGGAAATTGAATCCCGAAGCTCTTCAGAAAGCGCTGGACAAAGTGAAGTTCGCTGAAGAAGATCTGCCGAAAATGCACAGAGCAATGCAGCAATTTAGAGAAGATATGACGGAACTGTTCGGTCTGGATGTAAATCCACTCTTCCGTGGCAAAGGCGATGAAATCAGCGTGACGGGGCTCATAATCACCGAGGCCAACGGTGACTTTGCAAACAACGCACAAATTCACATCGACAAAACGGAAGCACCGCAATCGAAGGTTGTATTCAGAAGAGGAATCACCGGTCCTATCGTAACCGAAATTTCCGTAGACGGCGCGATGACTAAGTTACACGAACACGTGAAAGCAGGACGCCGCAAATAAACCAGGTTTCGCCGAGTAAAGGAGAGTTTGTCTTTGCAGCGAAAGGCAAACTCTACCTTGGTGAGTAATTACACAAGAGAGGTAGAGAATGAGCATTCAGGATATTCAAGATTCGATCGAAGCAAAAGTGCATTCAGGTTTTGTGCAAATGAGCCCTCTGTTGAATGAGGTATTCGAGTCGACGTTCAAGAAGGGAACATCTGCAAAACGCAAGTCTCAAGATACAAATTCCGCCGACCAATCCCCATCTCTCAATGGACGCACATCGGAATCACAGCCATCGGAAAGTTCAGGAGCAAGCGGTAGTCGGCACAGAACCAATGACGCAGCAGGAAGTTCAAGCGATCAGTCAACCTCCGACAGAGGATCTCTAGAGCAGGGTCAACCACAACAGAGTGAAAGACAGTCATCGCTCGAAAACAGAAGCAGAGAATCACAACTCCGCAGCGAGAGTCCAAAACTCAACAGAGAAACAAACACGCAGAAAGAGCAAGAGGAGAGCCATACTCCGCGTGTTCCGATTAAGGAGAGTGAACAAACACCAGCGGGCGGAAGCGGAGTACTTGGCTCAGTAATTCGAGATGCCATTAAATCGTCTCTGCAATTTCGTCCATTGCACATATATCCGGAATCGATCAATTCAAAAGGAAAGAATCCAATAACTGGTTACGATCAACCAGAGATCGCACCTGGAATCAAGCTTGGAAAGGTAATTGATTATTGATCTGTACCGCAAGCAAGTTTTGAGAGGCAATCGACGTGACAACTTGCCAGATCTCGTCGATTAAGCCTTTTACTCTTCAGGAACAGCAGTGAATACAATCACGCCATGAATCATTCCGCGACTTTCAGAGACATAGTACACAGTCCATGGACTAGTCGAAGCTACGTTCGGAGCCAAGATGTCGAAACGAGAACTAGACCCAAGCCCCTCGGTAGTTTGTGAAACTAGCTTGCAAGAAATGAAATTCCCATGATCATCCTTTTGTTCGAGTGTCATCTTATACGGTGCATCGGTGGAAATGTATAGACCACGCTTTTGGAAGTTCAATGATCTGGTCTTCGTTTTTTCGTTCGTCAGAACTTCAAAATCCAACACAGCCTTATCACCTGGTTTTGGCGGAACGGAATAGGCATTGAAGTGCCCGTCTGCGGACTTCACGGTGCACAGGAGCTTCGACGGTCTAAGCAGTCGCAAACCGCACTCAAACGTGTCTTTTGCCGAACCTCCTGGCGACGACGCACAACTGACACGGACTGATTCGGCTTTGCTGAATACGTCGCCTGGGAAGGTAATTTCTACGCTTGCTTTGCCTGGTGCGGTTCGCCAATCTTTATCGCTTACAGCTTTTGAATCGCTGGCAATCACTTTGTCTTGCGCATCTCTAAGCACGACGCTAACAGTCGGCGCCGAACTCAGAGTCTTGATGATTCTCTGCTCAACGCCAATCTTAAAGACCTGGCGCGCGGTTTTGTTATCACTTACCGTGTCGCAAGTCACATCAGTAATTCGGATAACGGCATCTCCCTTTGGAGCCGACAACAGTACCCGATGAGCACTAACCCAGGTGTTCGCATCAGCACTCATAGCGCACGCTAAAATACAACAGCAACTGCATAACCAGACAAAAACGGCACGAGGCAAGTAGTGAGTCATTCTCAAATAATAGCACTCATTAAAAATAGTCGCTTGTATAGATTGAAAAAGCTTGCCTTATGGATTAATCAGGCCGATGACCTTCCCAAGTCTTGTTCCAAGACTAAACGTGGGCATTAAAGTTTGCCCAGCGCCGGAGTCGAGAAAGTTCAATCCAAGTTCTCCGATAACTGATGCTTCATTATCTATCGTCGGATTGCCATTCTCATCGAATCGACATTTGATCGTTAGAGAGCGATTGATTGGACCAGAGAATGTTCCAATCGTCTCAATCGGGTCATCAACCACCAGCGTCATGTAAGTCGGCTTGCGCTCGGCATTCACAGAGAGATCGGCAGAGCGAAGCAGTCCACTGGTTTCCACAATCCTAAAGTTAAAACTGCCATCATCGTTCTGGATTAGTTCAAGCTTTTTGATTGCGACAGGTAGTTTGTCTTTGAAAATCCGAGTCAGAAGATCTTTACCATAGACTTTGTCAGGCAGTTCGCTCAACGCAATGCCTCGCACTCTGATTTCACTTTTCTTCTGATCCGGATTTTTCACATTGAATCCCGAGACTACGATTTCCTGTTCGAGCTTTAGCTTGAGCCCATGTACGTCAACTTTCCCTGGCGCAGTAGACGTACGCCCGAAGATCAAATCGCCATCTTTATGTTCAACAGAAAAGACATGCGCGAATGCAGGACTGAGCTGCTCGGGAGCACCAAGTTTTTTGAGCAAATCAAGTCGAGACGCCTCGTCACCAAACATTTTGATCGACCAGTCACAGCCCAGAAGTGCGTTGGGATTACCTCCGTGTGAAGCATCAATCACGTCTTGAGCATTTTTCTTGGAATCGAGCGCAAATTGTAGGTCCAACTTGCATTCATCCTTTTCGTACTTGAGACTCACAGAAGTCTTACCATTCTTTTGCGCGATGCGCATATTCTTATCGATATAGAGTGACAGTTCGCGAGCCGCAGAGTCAGTGGTTAGTGCAATCCTTCGTACGCCTTCGCTGTCTGCCGGATCGACTGAGATTTTCGTGATGCCAATTCCATCTGCAATTCCAAGTTGCTGCCTAAGATCACCGGGCAATTTCAAATTTACTTTTGGCGCAGCGTCTTCGAAATTGATGGAAAAACCTTTGCGTGCGCCTCCTTCAATTTTGGCGGTCACAACTTTCGGAATGTCGAGACTGATGACACCTGTTTCGATTCGTTTCGGTTCTTTCGCAGTGAACACTATGGAATCACCCTGGCGTTCCACTTTCTCGAACATGGACAAAAGCGACGTTATTTCCGCCGACTGAGTAGCGACAGAACCCTCCATACACTTCAAGGCACACGACACCAAGTTTCTGTCTTTCGGATTTTTTGCCAACTCTTCAATTGCTGTTCTGAATTTGTCTGCCTGCTGCTCCTCGAGATCGAACCGCATATTCAAGGCACCAGGTGGAACCATAGTCTTGAAAAGATCCTTTACTGTCACATCAGCTCTTACAGACTGCTTGCCGCCAGAGTTTCTCTCTAATTTCAATTTGACAGTTTCAAATGGTTCGAAACGAGCACCATTCATACTCAGCTGGAGATTTCTCAGGTTTGTTAGAGTGATAGTGTTGGTCGATGCGTCAGCTTTGAAGTCCGCTCGTAGGTCCGAAAAAGAGATCATAGCCGAGCCGGCTTCCATTGGAATCGGAGCCTTCTTGCTCACGTCAATTGCTCCAAGACCGTTAACCTTGATTGTGTTGTTTTCGATCTCGGTTCCTTGCACTCGACCTAATAGCATATCGACATCTCGCGGAATGCGAAGTGCTGGGATGGAGTGCAAAACCTTCTTCAGCGCACCAGTTCCAAAGTCAAGTTTGAATCCACTGTCGGAAGCTGCGAAGGTCACATTCTCAGGGCCGTTCTTGAAGTAGTGAAACACCTGCTCTGCCCAATCGGACGTAAGCTCTTTGGCGCGCGCTTGAAGAAGGCGTTTGATCTCTTTGGCTTCGTATGCACAATTCTCCGCTTCGAACTGATTGCTTATCTTTTTTGATGCTGAATAAAGTGCACCGTATAAAGTGGCGGCGTCTTCATAGCCCTCTTTAACCGAAAGCAATGGTTTGTAATCATCAAGCTTATTGAAAGATAGTTGTGCATCTCTTTCTTGCAGCTGTGGAACAACTCGACTCTCTAGAACAGTAGCAATCATCGGACATGTCTCGGGAAATTTCTTTGCCGCGTCCATTACTGTGCAAAATGCTTTTGATGCATCGCCTGCATCAGCCTTGGAAATTGCACGAGCAAAAACTTGAGCAAGAATTCCAATTGCATTGGGCTCTTTGTGTTCAATCGCCCACTTGCAGAGGAGATCAAATTCGCGAGTTCCATCAGGCAATCGTCTCTCGATACCAGTACGCAGGTAGAGCTCTTGCATAAGTGGGCTCGCATGTTCAGATCCAATTCGCATTGCGTTAAATATCGCCTTGCTAATTTCAATCTGTTGCGACTCGGTAGAAATCATGTTGAAAAAGCCGGCAACTGCATCTCTTTGTGCAGCGAGTTGTCGAATTTGTGCTTCATCAGGTCGTTTAGCTGAACTACCTGCCCGCTCGACTCCGAGAGAATTGTCATTGCCGACCTCGAGGTACATGGCTTTGAGCGCCAAGGCAGTTATTGATTCGGGATCTACAGCCTTTCCTGCCACCTCAGAAACTGTTTCAAGCATTTGCATTTGAGACTTCGCCCATTGTTCTGGGTGTTTCGTCTCAATGGCGTGGACGACTTCCTCAGACAGAAGATTGGCAGCCTTGGTGTTGTACGACTCTTGCAGAAGCCGCCGATCTTTGGGCTTTAACACATGTCCGGCAAGAAGCGACCGTGCGAGTTTGTTCCCAACCTTAGCTTCATCACAGAGTGCATTCACGCAACTTGCAACTTCATCGCTGGTGCTTGAAGAATTGAGCTTCTTCACTTCCTTCTGAACTCGCAGCCAATCAAGAGTGTTTCGAATCTGTTTTGTTTCGGGCAGAATCATTCCTGCTAGCTGTCGGTCCACTTGAGCGAAATCATCTGCAGCGGATTGCTGTTTCAATTCGGCACAAAGACATCGCACATAGCGATCCGCGCAGTCGTATTCCAACTTTTTCAAATCTTCGGGTGTTCCCTTCTCGATTGTTCGGTTGGTTTCTTTCATCCATTTGAGAATCGATTCCAGATCGCGATGATCGTTGCCCGCAGCCTTTTCAATCGCCTCGATGCACCGGTGTCGCTCATTCTTGCTCGAAGGATCTGTGGAAAGACTCGCCTTGATGAAGTCGCGCATAAGCTTTTGCGTTTCTTGCAGTTCTTTTTGACCTTCTTCGAGATCTGCTGCCATTGCTTTTTCGAAGACTTCACGGGACACGTTTTGAAGCAAAACACGTTTCCCTTCGGCAGATGCATCCGTGTTATCAGCCGTAGAATTTTGCAGGTTCGACGAGGTTTTGTCGCTAACAGCCTTCCGAAAATCTTCGTAGGTAAGTGGTCCCGCCGCCGATGTGACACCGCGAGGCGAGGAGTCCGAAGTCGCGAAGGGGAGTTCAGAATCTCCACCTAAGTATGTGAGCCCTGTATCGCCGGCCCGTCGTTGAGCGCGGAGGAAGTCGTGCAATGCGTGCTTCTGAGCTTCTGGTGATCCTGCAGTTTCTTGGATTCTCGCTTGCAGATCCAAACGTTCCACCAGATTTTTCGCCGCTTCTATGTTGGTGACTTCCGGGTCGTTAGTGAGTTGGGCGTTCAGAAACTCCTTGCGCAGATTTTCGATTGCCTTGAGACGTTCTTCCCGGGTTTGCGCGCTCAGATAATTTTCGAGAGATTCGACCCGCCAGTTTTGAGACGCCGCAAGCACCGAATCAATATCAACCCCAGGAACTCCCTGTAAAAGGCGCGCGGTCGAATTCGCCGGGTATTGGCTTGAGTTGCCCTTTCCACTAGCCGTCGGCGTGTTGTAGGTCTCCATGAATTCGCTGATAAATGCGTTGCTGCTGTCGTGCCCGCCGAAAGAGGCAGAATCGACGCCGAACTCGGATGGTCTCAAAGAATCGTTGTGGTTCATCGCAAAAATACCCGCCTAACTATGTTTTCAGGGTATTTCCGATTTGCAAAGATGTCGCAAAGACCGGCAGGCTTGACTTAAGAAACCTTGCTCAGGGTCGGCAGCTCGAACCAGAAGCAACTGCCGCCGCCGTCGCCGGGATGGTATCCGATTTCGCCGCCCTGGGCGGTTACTAGCATTTTGCAAATATAGAGACCTAACCCGCTTCCCGTCTTCTTAATCTCAGACGGTTGATCGAGTTGGCTGAATTTGTTGAATAGTAGGTTTCTTTCAGATTCCGGCACGCCTTCACCGTGATCTTGAATTTCGACTCTGATTAATCCTTCCTCTGCTCCAGGGACCGCTTTTATAGAAACAGAATTGTTGCGTGGAGAAAACTTGATTGCGTTGGACAGAAGATTGACGAGAACTTGTATGGTGCGTTCTTGATCGCAGGAAAGATTCCAGCTCTTGTTGTAGTCTTCGATGATTGAGATGTTCCCGGCATCAGCCAGCGATCTCACTGCTGCTATCGAAGGCTCTACCACCTCGGACAAGGTGACTTTCTTCATCTCCACCTCCAAGCGCCCGCTTTCGATCTTTTCTATATCGAGGAACGTACTTGAGAGTCTGACCAGCCTGTGCGCTTCTGACGACATGCGATCCAATCTCTTCAGAATGTCTGGTGGTATTGAGTCGGAATGTTTATCGAGAATGTATTCCAACGTGATTGACATAGAGGTCAATGGAGATCTCAGATCATGACTTGCCATGGCCATCAAAGATTTGCGAATCTCATCCAAACGAGCTCTTTCGGCTGCCATTTCGTTGAAAGCTTTGTCTAGCTCGGCGATTTCATCGTTGCCTGTGAGGGCTTGTAATTTTGCTTTGGGTTGTGAGAACGCACGAATGTTGCTCATCAAAACCTGCAAGCGACTCAAGGTGTTGCGATTGACCAGCACTGCTAGTAGTACCACCAAGATGACATTGAATGCGATGGCACCAATCACCATTGTTCGTAACAACATTCTTTCTTTAATTGCCTTGGGTTGAAATTCTTCAGCGATCGGACCGTAAATCGCTTTGAGCTTCTGACTGTCTTCCGTCAAGAGACGATACATCACATCGAGCGACTCAAGCATCTCTTGGTTGTCGAACAGTTGCGCGAGAAACATCTTGCCTTTACCAGGAACTATGCTCTTCGAGATGTCCTCCCAAGAATCCAGAAATCGCTGCAGATTTGCGCCAAATCTCTGAACAACTTCCCTGGCGGCTGGGTTGTCTGATACGAGATTATCAATCTCTTTGAGTGATGCCATGACGGTCGCATTTTCAACGTTATAATGTTTTCGCGGCGAAAAGACTTGGCTGGTAAGGTCAATCACGCGTTGGCCAATCAATCCGACCATCTGTTGCGTCAGAGCCATTACATTCTTTGCAGTAGACTCCTTGGTTGCGGCCTCATCGACTTGTGCAACCGAGTATCCAAGGACGCACGCGCTTATGATTTGGCATGCAACCGGCAAACCAAGCAATATGAAAATCTTGTCTCGTACTTTCATTGCCCCGCACCCACAGCAGATTTCTGCATCTCCTTCACGATTGACTCTCTGAAGATAGCTACTCGCTTCATCAGATCGGAATTCTTCGCCAGCATGCCCTTATCGATGGTGTCAATTATCTCCAATGCTTTAGTGTATTGTTTTTGCTTTGAATAAGTACGTGCATAGAAGAAGCGACTGACACCGTAATACCACGGGAAGTCTTTGACGTCCTTGAGTTTCGAGGTTTCTTGCGGAAGTGTGGTCAATTCAATCATCTCCTGCAAGATTTCAGTGGTTTGATCCGCTTTGATGCTTTTCTTCAGATACTCTGTGGCCAATGTCAGGTCAGCGGTAAGAAGCAGTCGATAATCGTGCTCGGTTATATCCTTAGGGTCAAACTCTTTGAAAAGCTTTCGCACCATCTCCCACTCTGTCATGCTGCGCTCCATTTCATTGCGGCGCATTAAAATTGCGGCGACGCAATAATGCCCAAACGATCGCACGCGAATACCTATTGTTGATTGCGGAGAAGTTGCCCCCATCAACTTACGACATTCCTTTTCGATTAGTGGTGTCAAATCCAGCCGATGTGCAGTCATGCATCGGTCTGAAAGTTGGTTAAACCGGCCGATTAGATTGAATCGACTTTTATCCGATTCGTAGAGTCTGCCTGCTTCTGTATAAAGCTTCGCGGCAGTTTCGAGGTCTCCTGAATCCATGGCGTGCACTCCGGCCACCTCAATTAGACCGCAAAACGATTCAATGTTTACGTCAGTTTTCTTGAGTGCAGGAACAGTCACTGCCATCGTCCTCCAAGCTTGATTAGCGAACAACAGTTCAATCAGTTTTCGAAGCTGACCTTGAAAGTGTTCGCCGTTGCGCGAAAAGTATTGAGCGAGGATGTTTAGTGCTTTCATTGATTCTTCAATGGCTCGCGCTTTGTTTCCGGTAGCTTGATCGAGTTTCGACTTGCGCCTCAGAAATCGCACTGCAAGCAACGGATCACTATGGTTCTTTGTGAGCACTTGGCTCTCGATACTCTCCAAAAGTTGTCGCGCTCTTCCAAACTCACCAGCGATGAGGTGAGTTTCGGAAAGATTGATGATAAGGTCGTACACGTAGTCTGATTTCGGGTCGGTTTTTCTCAATTCCTGAATCGCCCTTTCGTATAGATCGGCGGCACCTCGATAGTCGCTATCGTCGACTTTGTAGCGCGCCGTTCGGCTCATCTTTCGCCAGTCATCTTGAATTGCGTACGCGTTGAGAGTCGCAACTCCGAACAGCGAAGCGGCAGCGATCGCAGCGCAAGTACTGCGCCGCGAAATTCGCGATTGTTCAAACCAGAAAGCCATAATCACCCGGCACCCGGCTATATTATAGAAAAGTATGAGGGCTCGCCGGTTTTCAAGATAGCGTAACCATCAAATCACATGTCAAGATTACTACTAGTGGACGATGACGCGAGACTGCTCGAATCGCTCAGTGACGGGCTGACTTCAGCGGGTTTCGTCGTTGATTCTGCGCTATCAGCAAAAGAAGCCGAGCCACTACTTTCGGTATCACCATATGACGTGATTATTCTCGACTGGGAAATGCCGGGAATGTCGGGAATCGAATTTCTCGTCAAATTGCGGGGCACTGGTGTGCAGACACCGATACTTATGCTCACCGGAAGAGACTCGATTGACGACAAAAGCAGTGGACTCGACCGAGGCGCTGATGACTATCTCACCAAACCGTTCCATGCCAAAGAATTGATCTCCAGAGTCAGAGCACTATTGCGCCGCCCGCATAAAGTCGAGGCATCGGAATTGGCGATAAGTGGCATCGTCTTAGACCAACTCTCGCGCCGAGTCACTCACAACTCTGTCGAAATCAAACTGACGCGACAAGAATTTCTACTCTTGGAGTTTTTGATGCGACATAAGGATCAAGTATTCAATGCAGAGACATTAGTCGAACGTGCATGGTCAAGCTTGTCGGAGTCATCACCTGACACCGTACGCGCGCACATGGCAAATCTTAGAAAGAAGTTGGAGGCCGGCGGCGCCGAGTGTCCGATTCGCACTCTTCATAGACAAGGCTATATGTTCGTCTCCGAGTCGTAGATAAGGTCTCAAATTGAGAATTCACTCATTTTTGTTCCATTTGGGAACATTCTTGGATCTCAATTAATGCCTTCCCACAGTGAGGGAACTGTATGGGTGCCAGCCTAAATTGGGGGGTTGCAACCATAGAATGTGCACAGAGAGAAAGGTTTGACCCCAACCCAAGCCCAACGGAACATCTTAAGCAAGCCGAACGACTAATACAGGGGAGAGCCAACCAATGAACGATGGAGATGCGAATGCATTTCCAGGCGGCAGAATCGCGCGTGCAAATTGAAGAGATAAATGTGTCCGCCCGGACGGACACCAATAAACCGAGATAAGAAGCAATGAACAAGTGGCTGACATACCAAAAAGAACGTTTCCCGATTCTCAGTTATGGATTGCTGGTCGCCGCATTTGCATACTCGGGTCTCAGCCTTTCTTCGATGCTGCGCGGCGCGGCTACGCTTCCTGACCTCAAGTCGATTGCCGTTGCATTCGTAGCCACTCTCCTTCTTTTCTGGCAGCTTCGAGTTGCCGATGAGTTCAAAGATTTTGAAGACGACTCCAAATACCAACCAGAGCGTCCGGTGCAACGCGGTCTTGTTACTCTCGGTGAACTCGGATGGACAGCCGCCTTTGCAGCCGCGATTCAGCTTGGTCTCACCGCTTGGTTGAGTCCGATGCTTGTGATTCCTCTTTTGTTTACTTGGGGATACTTCGCATTGATGAGCCGCGAATTCTTCGTTCGCGAATGGCTCAGAAAGCATCCTTTTACTTATCTCTGGTCACACATGTTGATCTTGGTCTGCACCGACATTTACATCACTGCCTGTGATTGGTTGGTGGCAGGCGCGGCTCCTCCGCATGGTCTGTTTTTGTTTTTGGCCGCCAGTTTCTTCAACGGCATCGTCATTGAAGTTGGCAGAAAAATGCGCGCACCAAGCGATGAAAAGGAAGGAGTCGAAACCTACACTAGTCTTTGGGGTATTCCCACCGCTGTGCTTGTATGGCTCGGTGCCATAACGCTATCGGCTACTTTCATTCTTCTTACTGCGGCTCAAATCGGAATCGCGGTACCAGTGATGGTTGCGCTGACGGTGCTGGTTACATGTGCGTTGATTATGAGCGTTAAGTTTTTGAACGTTCCACTTGCTCACAGAGCGAAGCGCATCCAAGCGTTTTCGAACATCTGGACGCTCCTAATGTACCTTGCAGTCGGCGCCATTCCAGCGCTGGCAAGAGCACTCTAACAAACACGGAGTTGAGAACCTAAGCATGATGGAACAATCTAAATACATTCTCGACAGACACGAGTGCAAAGTCGAAGTAGTCGGCGGCAAAGCGGCCAATCTCGCAAAATTGCAAGAGCTTGATTATTTGGTGCCCGCATGGTTTGTGGTTGCGCCGGCAGCATTCTACGCTTGCTTGCCTGAATCGGAAGCTTTGAAACTGCAGAATTGCACTGACTCGAAAGAAATCTGCGAATTAATTGAACATCTCTCAGTCACTGACTTGGTGAAACAACAAATAAACGAATCGATTGCGACTCTGTCATCGAGGAAGTTATTCGCGGTGCGTTCATCCGCTCTCGATGAAGACGGCGAAAAACACTCATTCGCAGGTCAACTGGACTCATTTCTCAATGTCAAAAGAGAAGATGTCGCAGAAGCAGTCGTAAAAGTATGGCGCTCCGCATTTAGCCGCAGACTAATTGCATATCGCCAATTGAACGGTCTTCCCGTTTTGCCGAAAGCTCCAGCAGTTATCGTTCAAGTAATGATCGACGCTGACTTCTCCGGTGTGTCCTTCAGTATCGACCCAATCAGCGGCAGCCCCTCGACCGCACTCGTGTGTTGCACCTGCGGAACCGGCGATAAACTAGTCTCCGGAGATGTCGATGGCAACACATATCACGTTGGCTCAAACGGAGTTATCGTCGAGCGAACCGTCACACAAGAATCTCCCGCGGATAAATGGATCTCATTGATCGCTGACAGTGCACGCACTTTGTCTAAACAGCTCAAATGCGAACAAGACGTCGAATGGGCGCTTAGCGAAGACAAGTTATACATGCTGCAAGCAAGACCGATCACTTCAGCGAAAAAAGAACGCATCACTATTTGGGACAACAGCAACATCGGCGAAAGCTATCCCGGTGTGACAACACCACTGACCTTCTCATTCGCAAGAAAGGCTTACGAGAATGTCTACCTTACTTTCTGCCAGTTCATGGGCGTTTCGTCCAAAACAATCAAAGCCAACCAACAAGTTTTTCCAAACATGATTGGATTGCTGCACGGAAGAATTTATTACAACTTGATCAACTGGTATCGATTGCTTTCCATCCTTCCTGGATACAGATCGAACAAACAGTTTATGGAACAAATGATGGGTTTGAAAGAGCCCTTGCCGGAATACGCAACTGTGGGCATCGCACCTGAAGAGTCACATGGACTGGCGCGAGTCGCAGACACAATTAGTTTGGCAGGAAGCATCGCAGGTGTTGGTGGCAACTATTTTACTCTCGCATCCCAGATGCGCCAATTCGAAGCCAGATTTTCAGAAGCACTGAATTCGGTCGAACACGATTTGTCCAGTCACTCACCTGATCAACTTGCTTCACTCTACAGAGAACTAGAAAGAAAGTTGCTCCGTCATTGGGACGCACCACTCACCAATGATTTCTTCGCCATGATCTTCTACGGTCTCCTTAGAAAAATGACAGAAAGTCTAGCTGAAAATGATGATCGCTTTTCTGGTTTATACAACGATCTCCTCTGCGGACAGACAGGCATCATCAGCACGGAGCCGGCTCGAATGATGCGCGAAATGGCCCGAGTCGCCTCTGACCACAAACTACTCGTAGCAAGCCTACTCAACGACGAGTTGCCCCAACTGACCAAGGCAATTGCGAAGGTCGAGCAGTTCCAATCCTTATATAAAGAATACCTCCATCAATTCGGCGACCGCTGTCTGGAAGAACTCAAACTTGAAAGCGCCACTCTTCATGACGACCCGCTTCCACTGCTCAGAAACATCGGTTATCTTGCTCAGCGCGAAGTCAATGCTCAAACTGGCAGTTTCGCTTTCGCATCTCCCAAAGACACTACATCATTGATTAGACAGCATGCTGAATCAATGATCGTGCTGTCATTGCAGTCCAACCCGGCGAAGTTGGCGGTGTATCAATACGTGCTAGCCGAAGCCAGAAACAGAGTAAGAGATCGCGAGAATCTTCGCTTCAAACGCACTCAATTGTTTGGCACCGTCAGAAGGATTTTCAAGGCGATTGCCATCCGCTTCCAACAGCTCACTCTCATCGAAGACGTCGATGACATCTTTTATCTCGAAGTCGAGGAAATTTTGGGACTGATCGAAGGCACTAGTTGCACCATTTCGATCAAGGAAATCATCAATGTGCGAAAAGCTGAGTTCAATTCATATCGCAACGAGCCGACACTTCCAACTAGAATCGAAACCTCCGGATTGCCTCAAATCGCAAAATCGATTCGCGCTAAGACAGCTGCGGTTTCTACTTCAGCAACACAAGCGAAAGGCAAGTTGCAAGGTCTTGGATGCTGCGCTGGAACAGTAACCGGTCCAGTCAGAGTGGTGACCGACCCCCGCACTGCAGCACCGATGGCAGGCGAGATTTTGGTGGCAGAAAGAACAGACCCGGGTTGGATCATCGTCTTCGGTCAAGCGCTCGGCATGATTGTCGAACACGGCAGTTTGCTCTCGCACACAGCGATTGTCGCACGAGAGTTAGGCATTCCAGCAGCAGTGTCGGTAGCCGGTGCAGTCACAACTTTGAAGACCGGCGATTGGGTGGAACTCAATGGATCTACCGGCGAGGTCACAATCATTGAGACTCCGACAGCAACGGCAATCACGCCAAACACAGTAATCGAAATGCGTGTACACCCGGCAGGAGATCGAGCTCATGCATAATCGCACCGCAAACAGTGAAATTGCTTCAAAAGCGTCATTTGAAAAAATCCGTTACGGTCAATGCTGGGAAGATGCAGATGTGGTGCTTGAAGCCATGAACATCCAGCCCGGCAACACCGTACTTTCAATCTGCTCTGCCGGCGACAACACTCTTGCGATTTTGGCCAAGAACCCGGCAAAAGTGATTGCAATTGACTTGAGTGCTGCGCAACTAGCTTGTCTGGAACTGCGCGTGGCTGCATACCGAACATTGGAATATGAACAAGTACTATCATTGATGGGTTGCAGCAACAAGCACGACAGAGTAAAGCTCTACAAGCAATGCAGAAGCCTTCTTTCGGATGATGCAAAGGCATTCTGGGATGACCATCAGAATACTATCTCCTTAGGCTTGTGTTCCAGTGGAAAATTTGAGGGATACTTCTCGGCGTTCAGAACTGTGATTTTACCTCTGGTGCACACAGCCGATGAGATTTCTACCCTGATTGAAGGTGGTTCGCCTGTTGAAAGAAAATCGTTTTACGACAAAACGTGGAACACATGGCAGTGGCGAGCATTGTTCAAGCTGTTCTTCTCACGATTCGTCATGGGTCTTCTCGGACGCGATCCTAGTTTCTTCCAATACGCCCAAGGCGACATTTACAGCCTACTCATGAGTTCGACCAAACATGCCTTGACCGCTCTCGACCCCGCATCAAATCCATATTTGCAGTGGATTCTCACCGGCACGTTTAAGACCTCATTGCCGTACTCCCTCCGAAAAGAGAACTTCGATGCCATCAAGGCAAATCTCGATCGCCTCGAGTGGCGCAAACAATCTTTGGAAGATGCACTTGAAGATGTTGTCGACGAAGCAAACGGAACCATCGAATCCAAGTCCAAATTCGATAGCTTCAATTTGAGTGATGTTTTCGAATACATGTCACAAGAAGCGTACGAATCACTGCTTTCAAAAATAGCTCGCAGCGCAAATTCAGGTGCAAGGTTGGTTTACTGGAACATGATGGCAGACCGCCAACGTCCTGAATCAATGTCAAGGCAATTGAAACCTCTCAGCCAAATTTCTCAAGCACTGTTCGAGAAAAACAAAACCTTCTTCTACAAACGCCTGGTAGTCGAGGAGGTCGTCAATGCTTAACACTATACTGGCGATTCTATTTGTTGTTCTCTCGTTGTGCACAACCCTGCAGCTCCTAAGCTCAGCGACACGCAAATACAATCTGCATCCGGAAATTATCAGAAAGCTACTGCATGTGGTGATGGGTTGCTTGACCATGACTTTTCCGTTCATCTTCCACGAGCCATGGCCTGTGGTGGCACTGTCCATTTTCAGCAGCATTTTCATCGCAGTTTTGAAAACTGCAAAATCTAGCGGATGGGGCAGCGTCGTCTGCGCCAAAGGACGAACTTCGATTGGTGAAGTCTGCTTCCCACTCGCAATCGGACTCTTGTTTGTCTTGGCTCGTGGCAACCTGATCATGTATCTGATTCCGATAATTGTTCTCACTCTTGCCGACGCAGCGTCTGCACTGATCGGAATGAGATACGGTAGCATTCACTACGAAGTGGTCAATTCAAAAAAGTCTATTGAAGGCTCGATGGCGTTCTTTCTCATTGCATTTGCCGGCAGCTTTATTCCACTTATGTATCTGACTTCCATCAGCCGCCCCGAAGCACTCCTCGTGGCTCTAACCCTCGGATTGCTTGCCACGATGTTCGAAGGAGTGGCTTGGCATGGGTTGGACAACTTGATCGTTCCGTTGGGATGTTACTTTGTCCTTAAGACACACATCGGGATACCGATCGATCGGATGCTGGTACAACTCCTCGTACTTGTCGGACTCTTGGTGTTCGTCATCGTCGCCCGGCACCGCACCACACTCAACGGCGGCGCACTCTTGGGCGCTGGGCTCTTTAGCTATGCGAGCTACGTGATCGGTGGATGGGCCTGGTTGGTGATACCGCTTGTGATGTTTCTCGGATATCGCAAACTGCTGCCGAGACGATTCCATCAGATGGAAAACACACACTCAGTTTATGGTGTAATCAGCGTAGCTTCGGTTGGAATCATCTGGCTCTTGTTTGCCGAGCATCTCGATGTTCCTAATCTAATTTATCCATACACTCTTGCATTCGCTTCGCATGGAGCCATCATGGCAGTTGCACACATGCGCTCAACGGCTCTCGACAGACCACATAGATATGCGATTCTGTACTCGGTGCTGAAGAGCTGGTGCTTGTTGTTTATCCCGTTGCTTCTGATTCAAGGAATTTCACGGCCTCTACTTCTCTATATTTTCTTCGCACCATTCTGCATTGGTTTGCCGACCGTCGCTTTTTACCTTTCTAATTCAAAAGGAACAGGACCGATCACCTCAAAGAGAAGATGGGTACGGCAGGCTGTTTTCGCAGCGTTGGGATCGTTGCTTGGACTCATCCCATTTGCACTTTTTGTTCACTAGGCTAGGCTAGGAGGAACCACCAATGGTAGCTACAGATGTGTTTAAGATTCTCTCCTTGTCGAGTTCGGATCAACTGCCGGAGTATCGGCTCGCGCAAGAGCTTGCTTCGATTTCTTCGTACAACGATCTCACCCCGTGGGCTGACTCTCCCAATCAGCATCTCGTCGCCACCAACTCTTCCAACGAAGTGATCGGTCGCGTGTCTTTGTGGTGGTCGAAAACTCCCAATCACAAGGGGCTGAAAACCAGTTATATCGGGCACTATGATGCGCTGTGCGATGCAGTAGGGCAGGCACTGATAGACGAGGCCGGCAAAATCGCTCGCGCCAATGGCATTGAAATTTTGGTCGGTCCGCTTGATGCCTCCACCTGGAAACGCTACCGATTGGTGACGAAAAGATCGGAACATGCCAGGTTTTTCTTAGAACCGGACAACCCAGACTCATATGTTGAGCACTTTCGAAACGCCGGATTTTTGACCTCCGCGATTTACCGATCGTCAATTGCCAATGCCATTCATCCAAAGGATCCAACACTTTCAGAAATCGCGGAACGCCTCCGCGACAACAACGTGAAGCTGCGCAGCCTGGACAGTTCGAACATTGATGCAGAGCTTGTACGCATCTACGAGTTGTGCACCGAGAGCTTTAAAAACAACCTCTTCTATACAGAAATCTCCCTAGATGAATTCGTGGACATGTATAAGCGAGTTCTTCCGTTAGTCGACCTTCGCTTGACTCAAGTCGCAGAGAAAGACGATGAGCTGGTCGGTTTTCTCTTTTGCTACCCCAACAAAGTCGACGCCAACGGCGAGCGCGCCTTTGTCACGAAAACCCTGGCGCGACGACCCGATCGTGCCTTCCGAGGACTTGGCAAACTGTTGATGCACAACGTCACTGAGGCTGGATTGCAACTAGGATATAAACGTGTAATCCATGCGCTCTACCTGGGCGGCAACGAGTCAGAAAAAATCAGCGCAAGCTACAACTCAAGCATCATCAGAGAGTACTCGTTGTTCGAAAAAGTATTGTAGAAACAAATGAACATTGCAGAAATACTAAGAGAGAAAGCGATTGAGTCCGGTGATAAGGACGCCATTCTCGAATGCAGAAAGGACCGATTCCAGTGGTTCAAGACTAAGGTTTCGGCCAATCATTCAGTTTCGTACTATCAGCTATATGAAAAAACCTTGAGCATCGCCGAGCAATTCAGAAGACAGGGGCTTACGAAAGGCGACGTGGTTTTGGTCGCTACAAGCATGTCTTCAGAACTGTATGCAGTTCTTCTTGCAACATTTCAAATCGGTGCCACTGCAATGTTTATCGACATTGCACAAGGAGCACAACATCTCGACAGATGTCTGTCGATTGTAAAACCAAAAGCGATTGTCGCTTCGTGGAAGTTCTGTCTTGCAACTTTGCTTACCGAAAAGACACGCGCGATACCACTCAAGTTTCAACTATCTGGCGGCTCGCTGCCCGGGTTTCGAGCGCTTTGCCATGGTTTGCAGGTTGCAGAAGGAGCAACCGCAGTTTCTGCGGTCCTGGTTTCGGACAATCACCCCGCCTTGATTACATTCACCAGCGGCAGTACCGGATTACCGAAAGCAATTGTTCGTTCGCATGGTTTTTTGCTTTCGCAACTGCGAGTTCTCTCCTCGCATATGTCTAGCGAAGACGAGCTCAACGAGAGCGAACTCGTCACTCTTCCAATCTTCGTTCTTGCTAATCTCGCTTCTGGAGTCACAAGCATAATCCCAAATGCGAATTTGAAGAGGCCAGGTTCATTCGACGAGCAACCGGTGATCGATCAGCTTGAAAAGCTTCTACCATCCAGAATTACAGCATCCCCGGCTTTTCTCGATCGTCTTTGCGCTTTCGCAATCGCTGAGGACTTGATGTTCCCTACAATCAAAGATGTCTTTACTGGCGGCGGGCCTGTATTCCCAAAAACAATCGATGCTGCCGCCAAAGTCTTTCCTAACGCAAACATTCAAACTGTTTATGGTTCTACCGAAGCCGAGCCGATTGCGCTGACATCATCGCGTTTGCTAACGCTCGAAGACCGCACCAAAATGTTGAACGGAGCAGGACTTCTCGTTGGAAAACCGATTGACGAAATCAAAGTGAAAATCATCGCGCAACCAATTGATCTCGAGTTTCATGGCGGAAATTCAATTAGCAAAGAAAGATGGGAGGAACTGACTGCATCATCGCAAGTTGCCGGCGAGATTTTGGTGTCGGGCGCGCATGTGATATCGGGATATTTGAACGGTCAAGGCGATGAAGAAACCAAAGTCAAAGTCGAAAACACCATTTGGCATCGCACCGGAGACGCCGGCTACATCGATCGTTTAGGCAGACTCTGGCTTTTGGGCCGGCACGGAAATCGTGTTGGCGATAACGCTGAAGGTCAGTTGTTTCCGTTTCAGGTTGAAGCCGTTGCAAAGGCACAGCCTGGTGTTTCGGCAGCAGCCCTTGTTGAATTGATTGTAAGCGGCGTGTCGAAACGCATCCTTGTTATAGAGTGTCGCTCGAGGCGGAAGGGGCGCAAAATCGCGACCGAGCTCAAAGGGCTGCTCTGCTGGGCACATCTGGACGATGTTGTGGTTGTGCGGAAAATTCCAATGGATCGGCGACACAACTCCAAGGTTGTGTACGAGCGGCTGACCAAGCAACTACATCTACGATTGGGCGCCTAGCTGGCGTTTTTAGGGGTGTAGGTGCTGACCAAGTTGCCTGCTTCGCTTTGTTCGAAAGCTTCAATTTGCGATGCAGGGATGTTCATGCCGGACAGTTTGTTGGATTGTCCCAGCGTTACCATTCTGTCCATGACGGCAAAGATATCTTCGACATAGCGAGCAAGGGCGCGTCCTTGCGGCACTATTTGCTCGACCGCTACTCCGAGATAATAATCGGCTGTAACGCCGAGGGGTTCGGAGGAGCCTACTTTTCCGGGGTTCCATGCGCATTGGAAGCGCAGAGTCAAAGGCGCGCCTGGCTCTGCCAAGAGAATCAGCTTGCGCATAAAACCTTGATTATTCAGGTCGATTTCGCCGGTTAGCCTGTTGAATGTCTGCGGTCCATCCGGCAGTGTTCCCTGCATTTTCCCGGCTGTGGTTCCTAATTCTTGAGCCAGTATCTCCACCAGCGATGCAAAGGAGGCAACTCCTTGCAGGTCTATAATCGACCCCTGGGCGGGCTTTTGCGAGTTATCGGAAGGGTTCATGTGAACGAAAAACCTCTTGACTAAGTCTGGTCCGGCGTATTCTTGTAGGCGGCTGTTCGGCACCAGCTGCCATAATGGCAGCAACATGACAATTATACAAGGATGCTGGTGTTATCCGCTCCTATCGGCTAAATTCGATGTATTTCATTGGTATGTCTTTTAGTACCGTTTTGTACGTTTGTTGGCTTAGCAGATGATCATGTCCCCACCTCCACAAATCCCCGCACCACCTCAAAATCCGCAGCCCGTGGGCACTGTCCGCGAGTGGGCGGAGATGATCAAAATTGAGCACACCGTATTTGCTCTGCCGTTTGCATTGTCAGGAATGATACTTTCTGTAAACCAGCTGCCCGGGCTGACGACTGTGTTTTACACGATTATTGCTTTTGCCGGTGCACGCGCCGCTGCGATGACACTCAACCGTGTTATCGATGCTCAAATCGACGCTAAAAATCCGCGCACTAGCACCAGAGCCATTCCGGCGGGGCGAATAAAGAACAAACCGGCTCTTGCATTCGCTGTTCTTTCATTTGGCATTATGTTGGCCGCGGCAAGTCAATTACCGGGAATCTGTTTGCAACTCTCACCAATCGCAGTCTTTTGGCTCAGTTTTTATTCGTTCACCAAGAGATTCACTTGGCTTTGTCATTTTGCACTAGGCATCGCCCTTGGTGGCGCGGCGCTTGGTGGGTGGATTGCCTCGAGCGGCTCAATCACTGGAATCGCTCCATGGTTGCTTGCGTTGGCAGTGGCTACGTGGGTAGCCGGATTCGACATCATCTACGCGCTGCAAGATGTGGATTTCGATCGCGATCAAAAGTTGCACAGCATTCCGGCACAATTTGGAATAAAGAACGCATTGATAATCTCGACGGTTCTGCACGTCGTTACCGTATCAGCCCTTGTGGGGCTGGGATTGAGTTTGGGACTAGGAGTGTTTTACTGGATCGGCTGCGCAATAGTTGCAGGCATGCTCGTGTACGAACACAGCCTTGTGAAACCCGACGATTTGTCGAAGATCAATGCGGCGTTTTTCAACGTCAACGGTGTCGTAAGTATTCTCGCTTTTGTTGCAATCTTTTTGGACAAGATCTTCTAGGCTACTACTTCGAAAGCAGCATCGCGACCCCAGGAAGCTTTTCTTCAGGACGCGCTTTAGTGTCGCCTTTCAGATACTTATCTAAGAAGCTGATGCAGTAGTGATCGATCAGCTTTTCGCGTGAAATTTGCTTGTTTAAATTGGTCCAGGTGAAGTGATTGGCACCTTGAAACTCAACCAAGTAAGCAGGTGAGTTTGTTTCGCTGTAAACACCATTCGGTGCTGTCAAAAACGGTGTCACTCCGACATCGGCGGTTCCGCATTGATACATGACGGGCACATTCATCCCGTGCAAATTGCCTTTGCCGATGAATGGATTGGCATATGGTGACAAAGCGATTACGGCCTTGACTTCCGGCATCTTCCAGCTAGACCATGCGCCTCCCAACGCCAACGATGTGTAACCACCGAGAGAGTGCCCGATCAATGCGACCTTGGTCCAATCGATCATATCAACGTACTTGGGCTCGCTCTTGAGTACCGCGACCAAGCGCTCGATATCTTCGCCGCGACTTTTGTAGGTGGCATCGTTCCACTTAGAGCCTTTGCTGAAAGGAGCTTCAGGCCTGCCAATCAATTTGCCATTGCCGAATGCATCTCTATGGTTGGGGGCTACGACTAGGTAGCCTGCATCGGCCAACGCTCTCATGAGAAACTCACTCTGCGCAGCCATGCCGTGAAATCCATGCGAGAAGATGACCAACGGAAATTGTTCGCCTTCTATCTTGAGTGGTCTCCACACGGCAACTCTCAGACCAGCGATGTTTTCTGTTTCATACTTGTACGTTTGACGCTTGCTTACTTTCTGAGCGAGTCTTTGACGCAAAGCGTTGCGCAACGGTCCTTCCGCATTCGCTGGTTGCATAAGTGATTGGCTATTGCCCAAAGACATTAATAGCGCGAGAGATGCCCCGATTCGTATAGAAATAGAGCGGTTATGTCTTGTCATGGTTAATGAGCTCCAGAGTTGTGCAACATTGAAATTGGTCGAGAGGGAGTTTCTTTATCATCCATTTCCCACACGGTGTGGGATTTCATAGCTAGCATGATTGCTTCGCCGACAAGCGGCGCGGTCAAGTAGTGCCTGGAATACTGCTCTCTCACTGTGCAGCCCACGACCTCACTTGTGAAGAGAAGATCCGTGAGTGTATCAGCATCTTTAGCGAAGCGCGCTCCCGCCACGGCAAATCCTGTTCCTGAAGCGCTCAAACCCATAATCACTGGTCCGGAGTCGACATCACCGCCCGCGGTTACACCTTCCGGGTACTCGCGAATACCAGGAAATGTTCCTAACACTTTAGTAAACATACTTGCTTTCAGTTTTTGGTACTGCTCCAGAGCCAAAGCTTCATCTATGTAGGGCAGGTAAAAACTGTTCCACCCAGCACCTGAGCCCCTTGCTTTCGTTTTAGCGCCACCATCGGTGATGACTCTAAACACGAGCAATCCGTTGAGCGGGTCTCTCCAATCAGTCTTTTTTGCATTCTCGATAAAGTCGCGCGCAACCCATCTGCTTGGAGGCGCAATTTTGCGAATCGGCTCGGAGCCTCTCTTAGAAATCGCGATTTTGACCAGGTTTTGAAGGGATGCGACTGCGACCACGTTGTCTGGAATGTATGTTTCACCAGGATACGTTTCAAGCAAAACATTCTTTGTCGCACCATACTTTTGAATCAATGCAGAAGAAATGTCGACAAATTGTTTGTCAAATTCATCACCTCCTCCACTCAATTTATAAGCGGAGATCATGAAGTTGACGTGTCCGAGATAACCGACGTGTCCCTCCTTTGTGTTCAAGGATTCCATCGCATCGGTTTTCCAGCGGTCTTTATCAAATGCCCTGTACTTTTCGGTCAAACATTCGGAAATAATCGACTGCATGTATTGCAGGTTGTCAGCCTTTGAATCCACATAGATCGATGACAAGTTGGCCAACGCTGCAACAAGCATTGAGGATGTTACGAGCGCCCATTCACCTTGATAATGTGGAGACAAGTCGCGGGGCATCGATCGCAAAATTGCCTCTTTGTCTCTGGCAATTCCAAGAAGGTAGTTGCGCCGCTCCCACAGGTCGTCTCTAATCTGATTGGAGAGGACGTTAGCGCCGCTTGTCGCAAAAGACGATACCCAAATGCACTTGCCGACGACGATCAGAACAATCAATGCTCCGAGCGCACTTGCAACGATCTTGGCGTTCTTTTTCATGGCACAGGCGATCTGTTTATTTGGTCTGCCCGAGATTTATAGCAGATTTAAGCAGACTTTTGCGCAGGTTCTCTAGGAAAAGTGTACGCGACCAGATCGCCTTCGATTGTTCCCAGAAACATCATTTTTGACGTGATGAGCGGGTGCGACTCCACATGCTTGCCGAGATTCTTCTGCCACTGAAGTTCGCCGCTCCTAAGCGCGAAGCACTGCATCCAACCTTCTTTGCTTATTGCAAGCACCGAGCCCGGAGCCGTGACAAGATTGGCTTGTACTTTGCCTCGGACTGCGCCCTTCCATTGCAGCGCGCCACCGTATTTTTCGCAGCAGTAAATCCATTTATCCAAACTGCAAAACATCACAGAGGTAAATGCGATTACACCGCGAGAAAGAATCGGTCCGTTGGTCGAGTACTCCCATACCATGCGACCGGACTCCGCTTCAAGAGAATAGAATGTGCCGGTTTGCGTACCTATATAAACGCTATCAACAGAGGCTGCGGGGCTGGCTACGATCGGTCCGTCGGCTGAGAATTGCCAATTGCGTTTGCCACTCGATGAAGACACCGCAACCACTTCTGCTGAATGCGTGCCAATGTAGATGTTGCCCGCATGAAAATGCGGCGTGCCGACTATTGCATCGCCGACAGAGCACTTCCATTCGCGCATTCCGGTTTTCAAATCTATTGCAAGCAAGTGTCCGTCAAGGGTGGGAACAGCCACCAGTCCTTTGCAAAGAGCTGGCGTGGCGACGATTGAAGAATCGCCTTGATACTGCCAGTGGGGCTTTCCGTCAGCGCGTGAGATGAGTGAAACAGAACCGTCCGTGCTTGCCACCAACAGCTTATCATCGACGATGATTGGGCTTGCCATCACTGGCCCGCCGGTGCTGAATGACCACAGCACATCTCCTTTGTCACACGACAGAGCATAAACTCGCGAATCGCTCGAACTCACGTATATCACCTTTTCGCTGCGATCCATCACCGGGCTTGAGCCCCATCCGATCGGTCCTTTTGACTGGAAAGTCCAGGCAACCTCCAGATTCGCCTTCAATGATTCGAGCACAGGAAGTGTGCCTGACGAGATCTTTGCTCCTGGAGCACTGTCGCCTGCTTTCGAGTCCCTGCTCACAGGAGGTATTGCAGTCGCGCCTTTCGGCGGCGTAACGGCAGGCATCTTCGGTGGTGTCACAGGTGCGCCCTTCGGCGGTGTCGCCTGTGCACCTTTTGGTGGTGTCACTTGCACGTTTCTCGGCGGTGTCACGGCAGGCATCTTGGGTGGTGTGACTGGGCTCTCTGCCTTCGCGGGCGGTGCCTTGGTAGAACTGGCGGCTACCGGTGAAACGGGGTTAGTTGCTGCTGGACGCTTGGTTATGTCAGGCGGCAATACCGGCATCCCTTGTGGTGTGGGAGAAGCGCCAGTGTACCTAGGAAGAGAGGACGTCGCTTCACCCCTTGACGCAGCTGCAATGTCGGCGTCAGAAATGGTTTGTACGGGACCGGATTTCATCATTGGTCTTATGCCGATTCCCAGTCTTGCAACACGCATTTCGAAGATCAAATCGTCGAGAATCGTTTGCACTTCGGTCATCGTTTTGAAGCGTTCGTCTGCGCTCTTCGCCATCATGCGTCTGATCACTTTGTCCAGTATCTCAGGAACCAGCGGATTCAGCCGCTTCGCAGACGGCACCGGAGCAGTGGTGTGCTTCATTGCCATCTCGATCATTCCTTGGGCGCGATACGGCAATTGACCCGTGATCATCTCGAAGAACAGCACTCCCATCGAGTAAATATCAGACTTCTGATCTTGCGGCTCGCCCCTGCAAAGCTCAGGAGACATGTATGCCGGAGTGCCCATTACCTGTGCTCGTTCCTTTATTGACACACGCGAACCGGCGAGCAATCGAGCCAAACCAAAGTCGCCGATTTTCAAGTCGCCTTCATTGGTGATGAAGATGTTGTCTGCTTTGATGTCCTGGTGCACGACGGCGCGTTTGTGCGCGAAACTCAGCCCTGAAGCGAGTTGTTTCATCCAGTTGAGCGCGTGCTCGACCTGCAAGGCGCCATGCGCCACTCTCGATGCGAGGTTGCCACCAGGCAGATATTCCATCGCCACATAGTGGTGCTGCTTACCGTGGCGTTCTTCCACACCGACATCATATACGGTGACAACGTTTGGATGTTCGAGCTGAGCGGCGAGCCTCGCCTCTTGCCGGAAGATCTCCACGTTGTTTTTATCTGCCATCAGTTCTGGCAGCAGCATTTTTATCGCGACGTCTCTTAAAAGCAACTCATCGCGGCAGTGAAACACCACGCCCATTCCGCCGACACCAAGCTCTTTGATCACGGTGTAGTGACCGTTTTCAAGCTTGTCTCCGCGCGTAAAAATAACAGGCATAGTAGATATCAAATACCCATAAAATGAGCTTCAATCCCAGTTTGTGAACCATAACTAAGGAAAGCTAAGGGCTTACCCTTGAAAATCAGGTTATGGCATCACCAAGTGGACTTGGGCCCAATTACAACAAGTCCCTGAAAGCCCCACTTGGCAAGGGAAGCTGAACATTTGTCAAGAAAGCCTGGAAGTCGAATGGCTAGAATGTGAGCGTCCGATATCTTGCGCTTTTCAACTGCGTAAGCACCAATGTGTAAGCACCATCTAGGTAAGCACTCCACGGAATCATGATTCAAAAACCCGACGGTCCCCCCACAGTTTCCAATAAGAACCCACTCGATTTCGCCCCTGCCAAGACACCTGGGGCTATCGAGGCGTCAAAACTTACCACATTGCAACTAGCCGAACGAGTGCTCTCAATGGAAGCAGAGGCGATTCTGAGCGTTAAAGAACGCCTGGGCGCACCGTTCGAAACGGCAATCGAGCTGCTCGTCAGCTGTTCAGGCAAGGTCGTCGTTACCGGCATGGGCAAGTCGGGGCATATTGCCTGCAAAATTGCCGCCTCATTCGCTTCGACCGGCACGCCTGCGTTCTTCGTTCACCCAGCCGAACTACGGCATGGCGACTTCGGAATGCTCGACGAGCGCGACTTGTTGGTGGCACTGTCAGGCTCGGGCGAAACACAAGAGATAAAGCTCGCGCTCGATCCGATAAAACGGCTCGGCATCAAGATCATTGCCCTCACCGGCAATGCCGATTCCACTCTTGCAAAGTGCGCAGATGTTGTTTTGAACGTCGGAATCGACCGCGAAGCGTGCCCATACAATCTGGCGCCGACATCGTCCACGACCGTCGCGTTAGCAATGGGAGACGCGCTGGTAGTGGCGTTGATGATTCGCAAAGACTTCAAACCGGAAGACTTCGCACGCAGCCACCCAGGTGGAAGCCTCGGTCAAAAGCTTGTCACCGTCGGCGATATCATGCGCACGGGAGTGGATGTTCCAACCGTATCGCTCGAAGCGGATCATGCAACCGTTCTTGCCGAAATCACAGCGAAGCGACTCGGCTTCACATGCGTGGTTGATGACGCCGGCGCCTTGCGCGGAATCATCACAGATGGCGATCTCAGACGCACACTTCTAAAGTGGGGACACTCAGTCTTCACTCAAACGGCAAAGGCGATGATGACTGAGAATCCCAAGACCATCTCATCGCACTCACTGGCAGTCGAAGCATTGAAATTGATGGAGAAACATTCGATTTCCGATCTGCTCATCCTTGATTCCGAGCGGAAACCTGTCGGATTGATCGACCTGAAAGATCTCGTCAGAGCGGGTCTGATCTAGTCACCGCACAAATACGACTGCGTTGCCGGAGGCTCTCACTTCGTCAATGGCAACGACGACGTGCTGATACCCTTGCCCTGTGCCTCCCGGCACCATGACGGTGATTGTGTCATCCTGAACACCAACGACACTCGCGCGTGCGTTGCCGATAAAGACTTGCACGAGCGACGGATCAAACCCGAAGTTAGACCCCCTGATCAACAGCGTAGAACCTGCCTGCACAACGTTAGTACTAGTACCCGACACTTGCGGCGCGCCGCGCACCACAATCTTAATTGCGTTGCTGCGAAATCGTCCAATCATTGCGTAGACAACATACGTGTTAGGACTCAGATACGGCGGCACAACAATCTTCAGCGCCGTATCAGAAATACCGACAATCTGCGCGAGCTGATTACCGACGACTACTTTGTTGCCTTCAGGATCTGGGCTGAATCCGGCACCATGAATAATCAAACGCGCACCAGGAAATGTCAGCGAAGAATTGATTGTCGAAAGCCTGGGAGGTGCCACAGCACGGAGCTTCCAGCTGAAGGTCGAGCCCGGCGCCCCTGCTGCTTGAATGATGATTCTGCTTGAACCAGGCGGCACTTGCCCACTGACATTCAGATAAACCTGCGCGGACGCTCTGAAGGTGTTTTCATCCACAAGCAACTGCCCCGTGGGCTGCCCATCGCTTACTCCTGACGCAAGAAACATTCGCACCCAGGTAAAGCCGGGCGCGCTCATCGATCCATTGGTCGCAATCAGCGTGAGCGGCTTGCCCGCTAGGTCATTAGGAACATGAAAACTGTCCCGGAAAGTCTCCATGGCATTGGAGTTTGCAACATATGGGCCGCCGGACTGAATGACAATTTCGGGCGTTTCCATAAGCTGCGCGAAGGCGGTGGGCGACTGCGAACAACCCAAGGCGACAATGACGGCAAGCGCTGTCGCAATTCGAGCCAAGTGGTTTTTTTTCCACAGCGATGAAGATCTTTTTCGGGATCGCATAGATAGCAGTATCCCACAGCTTGGTTTCAATGTGCTTTTTTCTGTTGCTCAGTGGCCCGCCTTGCCAAAATTTCTGCACGGGTATCCGATAAGGTCGGGTCCCTGTAGGGAACCCCGGAAATAGTCGCCAGCTTTTCGGATTCATTTTCGTGCAATGGCAGAGCCGAAGACGGTTTTGGTTGAGAGGGCAGACCGCGCAATGTCGCCATCGTGCCACCGGATTTACCACCAACTGCTTCTGTGCGCCAGACATCGAATCCAGCTTCAATCAATCCACCTCGAACTGCCGATGCAGAACTGTAAGTCAGCGCTTTTCCATGTGGAGAATTCAAGATTTTGCGATAAATCGAAAAGATGTCTTTAGTCCAAAACTCTGGAACCTTTGATGGCGAAAAGGGATCGTGAAATATCAAATCATACTTAGGCACCTTTTCAATCTGTCTCAGGTGCGATCGCAAGTCTATGTTTCTAACATGAATCACTACTAGGTCATCTGAGTTAAGCTTTCCCTGCAGTTTGTAATCACCAAACGAGGACAGTGTGGAATTCGTTACAGTAAGCCCGTTTCGCAGTGATTCAAAACAAGGTTGCTGAATCACCTCAGGAATTAATGAAAGAATCTCGGCATCAACTTCGGTGGCATCAATTCTTAGTCTGATCGGCTGACTCCAATCTTTTCGATTTTGCATGAGGTAATCGACCAACACTAAACTGTTGTATCCAAGTCCAAAACACTGATCGAAAACGACAATCTCAGGTTGATAGAGAGCCAATTCACCAACCAAAGATGGTTGCACGAAGTTCTTCAGCGCTTCAAGATATGCCCCCGCTCGATTGTGATAGAGCTCACCAGTCTCGTTGTCCCGACAGGTGACGCTGCCATCCTCGGTGATGACTGATACCAGCGGCATCTATTCAGTCGGCCTCCATCGACAGGATTATTTTGCCGAAGTTGCTGTTGCTCTCCATGTACGCGTGCGCCGCGGAAGCATCTTCCAGCTTGAAGACTTTATCGACCACAGGTTTGAGCTTTCCTGCTTCAAATAGTGGAACCATGTGTCGCGCAAACGACTGACTGACCTCGATCTTCTCTTCAATCGGTCTTGCTCTTAATGTCGTGCCGAAGATTCTCAATCGTTTCGACAAAACTTGTCCCAGATCGAGTTCGCTCCTTGCACCGCGCAGCAATCCGACAATTATGATTCGTCCTTTTCTGGCGGCGCATGCGACATCTTCCTTCAAGTAGTCCCCGCCGACTAGCTCGATAACTACGTCGACGCCGGCTTCAACAATCTCCATCACCTGTTTTGCAAACTTCTCGTCTTCTGCAACGATTCCGTGATGTAATCCAAGTTGTTTAGCCGCATCGATTTTGCTGCGCGATCTCGCAGTACCAATAGTAGTGGCACCAAGGGCATTGCCAATTTGAATCGCCGCAGTGCCGACACCGCTGCCGACTGCGCTGACAAGCATCTTTTCGCCGCTCGTTAAACCACATTGCAGCACCATTGCATCGTACGCAGTGATAAATGCTTCGGGCACCGCAGCCGCATCCACAAACGAGAGATTCGCCGGAATACGAATGAGGGTTCTGGCATGCACCACGACACGCTCACAGTACGAGCCGCCGCCAATCAACCCGAAGACTCTATCGCCTTCTTTCACATCTGTTACACCGGCACCAATGTCTTCAACCACACCGGCAAATTCCAATCCCGGAACATCAGCAAGACAATCACTCGGAGCCGGATACTTGCCCATTCGTTGCAGCACGTCAGCGCGATTGATCGCAGTCGCCATCACTCTTACCAGTGCTTCTCCTCTCTGCGGCTTGGGATCTGCAATCTCCTTCAATTGAAGAACCTCTGGTCCGCCCGGTTTTGCGATTACTATCGCTCGCATTTATTCTCCTTCAATTGACTACTGTGCGTTTGTGTCGATTCCGTGAAGGCATCGCGGTATTTGACTCGATCGCCGCCAATCGTGATCCTGTAGTTTAACGCAACAGAACCAAACTTTTACACTTTCGTTTAACCCAGTAGTGATGCAGCTTTCTACCTTCAAGTAATCTGTGTGCAAAGAAACTGCGATTGCGATGACAGCTGAAAAATCTTATACTGTGTTCATTACGAAAGTAATTGCGGTGCCGTCTAAACGCACTTAGACGCTTCAGTGCATCGCGTTACATTCGCATTTAATTAAGGAAGCAGTCATGTTCTCAGTCCATTCGAGGAAAGCTCGCAAAGACGAAGATTCACAGTCAGACGAAAGCACCGCTGCCACAGAAAAGAAAGGGTGCTGCGACCACGAATGCAAGTCACAGTCTGCACAACCATCAACTCAACCAGCTGCTCAACCCGACCAATCTACACAGCCATCGCCTTCGGCGCACGACGATGCGCGACATCATGCACTTTCGACTTCAGCACAGCCTCAGCC
This sequence comes from uncultured Candidatus Obscuribacterales bacterium, assembly GCA_964503045.1. GTDB lineage: Bacteria > Cyanobacteriota > Vampirovibrionia > Obscuribacterales > Obscuribacteraceae > CAYZJR01. The sequence goes on along the minus strand of CAZCZI010000002.1, from coordinate 85,112 downwards.
CAAGCCTGTAAAGGACATCTGGGACAAAGTTGGCGCGGTCGCACCGATTATTTCCGGTATTCTGATTTTCGGCGCAGGCGGGCTATTCACATATGCCTATAACGAACAACAGTTGCGATTACAAGAAGTACAAACAATTGAAAAATTCATTCCACACTTGATGGGATCAGAACCTAGCAAGAAAGCCGCTATTCTTGCGATTTCCTCGCTTACCAATCCCGAGCTTGCAGCCCGCTTTGCTTCAATATTTGCAAGCAGTGGAACAGTTTCGGCACTTCAATCAATCGCCGAGCAAGGCGATCAGCACGAGAAGAAGGTGGCCACCAAAGCGTTAGCGATTGCATTGGAAAATCTAGAGATAAGAGATTCCAAAATCTCCGATCTCGAAAACGCTTATAAATCGCTGCAAGACAAGACGAAGGAAGGCACCAACACACAACCGGATCAGCTGCCACCCGTGCAGCAGCTGGAAGGGCTTACACCAGCACGTCTCGACAAGCTTGCTCAAGCATACAAAGCGATTGGGCAATACGCTAATGCTGAGCCACTGCTGAAAGAATCGCTCGCAATACGCGAAAGAGCATACGGAACAATTCACCCGGAAGTGGCTGCCAGCGCCAAAAGACTTGCAGATCTCTACCAGGCGATGGGCAACCAGCAAGAGTTGGCAGATAGTTTATATAAGAAGGCAAAAGATATCGAAAACAAAGTTGCCGACACCAAGCAAACGCCCGCCACACCAGCATCTACATCAGATCCAAACAGCTCGCAAGACAGCAAGAAGGATCAGCAAAGCGATCAAAAGGATTCAAAAGATTCGAAAGGTGACGTCTCAAGCGCAGAGAAAGAATCAATGCTTGATCTAGAGACTTTGGACAATACTTCTATGTAATGTAATTGTCCCAGTACTCAGTGCGTTCCTTCCATTCACAGCCACTGTTGCCGCAAATCAACGTCACCTTCGATCCCTTCGTGCTGTGACCAGAATCGCCGGCGCCATCCCAAATCGATTCGGTCATTTCAACAAACTTCTCGTATTGTTTCACCGGCTGCTTGCACTTTGGGCACACCATCTTCTTGCTATTGATTGCTTCTTCTATAACCTTGAGCGACATGAACTGAAACTCCGCACAGAAAATCAACATATATTGTACGACGAGGCAAAATCTGAAGGGGTTGACAGATTCCACACTTAGACTTATTCTAAATACAGAACGAATCAAACAGAAGTGGAACGCAAGAGAGTTCTAAATCGACCAGGAAGACCAGTCCAATGCAAGACCGAATGCACCACAAGCATGTAGACATAGAAGAGCTCCTCACCTCCCATGGTGTGAAGCCAACCCCGCAAAGAGCCGTGATAGCGGAGTATCTGTGCTCGACATGCAGTCACCCCACCGCTGACGATGTATTTCATGCGGTGGCTGACAAACTGCCGGTGCCGCTGTCCAGAGCAACGGTCTACAACACACTGGGAACCTTGGTCAGCGCTGGAGTGATCAAAGAGGTGTTCACTGAGCCCGGAAAAGCACGCTACGACGCGAATGTCACCGATCATCACCATTTCGTAGACGTGAAAACCGGCAAGATTGTGGATGTTAACCCCGATATGATTAGCAGCAGCCTCAATCTGGAGCTGCCGAACATGCCAAATATAAAGGTTCACAGCTACCACATCACCTTCTTTGGAGAACTCAAACCGGAAGAGGAAGCCTAAACCCCGCGAAGGAGATGCTGGGTTTAGGCTCCCATTCCAAAAAATTTTCCTCATAACTTAGACTTACTCTATTTTTAGAAGCATTCTATTAACTCAATCAAGAAGGAACGAGAGAGCGAACACACACAGAAGGGAGACAAGAAATGAAAAAACTCAATGAAAGCAAAACTGCACAAAACCTTCATTCGGCATTCGCCGGTGAGTCGATGGCCAATCGCAAGTATTTGTACTTTGCAAAAGTGGCTCGGAAACTCGGAAATGAAGAGATCGCCAAACTGTTCGAGGAGACTGCGCATCAAGAAACAGGACACGCTTTCTCGCATCTGGAGCTGCTCTACCCACCAGCTGAGCTCACGGTCGACAAGCTTTTGGAAATCGCAATCGAAGGCGAGCTCTACGAAACAAATCAAATGTATCCGGAATTCGAACAGGTCGCGCTTGAAGAAGGGCGCATGGATGCAGTGGCCGAGTTTAAAGAGCAAGCCGACGAATCAAAGCAACATGCAGAAATCTTCGAGCAAGCAGCAAAGCGCTTCAAAGCATTGGGTCGTGTCGAGAAGTTTCACGCCGCCAAGTATCAAAAGGCGCTTGACGGACTCAAAGCTTCCTGATTGCCACCCGATCGCGGATAATTTGGATGCTTTTTGGCAGGAGAGGAACAATGAAAAACAATGTCTTGGTAATTAGCACAAGTTTGAATCCTGGCAGCAACAGTAGAGTGCTGGCCCGCGCCGCATTCGACCAGTTGAAAAAGCAAGCCGATGTGGAGATCGAATGGCTCGATCTGCAAGAAATTCAATTGCCGCAGTGCGACGGCGATGCCGCGTACGGACAGCCGAACGTGGAGAAGGTCACCGCTCAAGTCAAACGGGCTGATGCGATTCTCATGGCTGTTCCCATCTACAATTACAGCGTCTCCGGTGCAGCGAAAAATCTCATCGAACTCACCGGACAAGCATGGAACGACAAACTGGTCGGCTTCCTCTGCGCTGCCGGTGGGCGCGCCAGCTACATGGCCGTTATGGGAATTGCACAAAGCCTCATGCTAGATTTCAGATGTTTGATCATTCCGAGATTCGTTTATGCAGACGGCTCAGCGTTCGTCAAAACTGAAATCTCAGACGATCAAATCGCATCACGCTTGAAGGAGCTGACGCAAACTGCTGTTCGTCTGGCAGGTGCATTGAAGGACAAGAGCGAAGCTGCCACCGCCAACGGTGTGTAGCCTGCTCGACCAAAGTTTAAACAACAAAACGACTGGTGAGGCGCCTTACCTAGGCGCCTCCGATTTTGCTTTCAACAGCTCAGGAAACTTCCGTTCCATATCGAGCACTTTGTTGAGGCGGCGCACATGTCGTTCAGCGCCTGAAAAACTGGCGTTGAGAAACGAATGCACAACCTCGAGCGCTAGCTGCGGCCCAATAATTCGTGCGCCCAAGCAAAGAATATTGGCGTTGTCGTCTTCGACTCCTTGATGCGCTGAGAAGGTGTCGTGACACAATGCGGCTCTGATTCCTGGAATCTTGTTGGCGGCGACGCAAGCACCGACGCCGCTTCCGCAAATGACGATGCCTCTGGTGGCTCTGCCTTCACGAACAACCAAAGCGACTGCAGCCGCAAAATCGGGATAATCGACGGCTTCATCAGAGTGCGTTCCCACATCGATTACTTTGGTTTGTTTATTTGCCTTTTCAAGCGCAGCTTTGATGATTTCTTTGAGCGCGTAACCACCGTGATCTGCACCGATTACGATTGTTTCGTTCATAATTGCTCTCCTGCCCCACCCTGTATTTTACGCTCATTGCACCCACGATCTCACGAAAGATTACAGAAATGGCGTGGTTGCTTTAAATCGGCGTGAAGTAAAGTAACTTTCTTGCTCATCAACAGTCGAAAGCACCTGCGAGTGTACGGGATGACCAGTTGCATCAACAAAACCAAACCACTTCTTGTCACCAAACCAATTTCGGTGGCGACATACGACATCGATTTCGCCGGGCACGTTTCTAATATCGCCTACCTGCGATGGTTCGAAGAGCTGCGTCTTCAAATTTTCGATCAATACTACCCACTTCAACCATTGATGGATGATGGTTATCTGCCGATTATCTCTGCTACAAAAGTCGAGTACAAACGCGCCATCAAACTTTTTGATAAGCCGGAAGCAACGATGTGGATTGCAGCTATTGGCGCAGCCAGCTTGACGTTTAGAGGAGAGATTTTGCTCAACGGTCAAGTTTGCACCACTGCCGAACACACCGGACTCTTCATCAACGCTTCATCACAAAAGCCGGTCAGGCTACCGGCTGGGTTCGTTAAGTTGTTTCGCGAGCGCGAAGCGAAAGTCTAAGGAGGCAAGGCAAAATGCAACGAACTGCTCTGGTGACAGGTTCTACAAGTGGTATCGGACTCAGTATCGCAAGGGCGCTCGCGAAATCAGGCTGCCAGGTCATGATCAATGGCTTGGGCGATCGAGACCAACACGAAGATTTAGCCAAATCGATGAGCTCGGAATTTGGTCATGATGTGGTTTTCAACGCCGCAGACATGACGAAGCCGCACGAGATTGAGCTGATGATCGATGAATGTGTCACGCGTCTCGGCGCGCTGGACATTCTTGTCAATAATGCAGGCGTTCAGCACACGGCGCCAATCGAACTGTTCCCCATCGAAAAATGGGACGCGATTCTTGCCATTAACCTGTCTTCAGCGTTTCACACGATAAGATGCTCCATCGAAGGCATGAGAGAACGCGGCTTTGGCAGAATCATCAACATCGCTTCCGTACATGGAATCGTGGCATCGGTGCACAAAGTCGCCTACGTCGCCGCCAAGCACGGCTTGATCGGACTTACCAAGGTGGTGGCGCTCGAAGCCGCCGATGCAAACATCACCTGCAACGCCATCTGCCCAGGTTGGGTGGATACGCCTCTTGTGCGCAAACAGATTGAGGCAATCGCAAAGGACAAAAGCGTTTCACTAGAGGCGGCTACAACTTTGCTACTGGAAGAAAAGCAGCCCTCCAAACAATTCGTCGAAACCGACCACATTGCTGAACTGGTATTGTTCCTGGCAAGCGATGCGGCCAAAGGCATAACCGGCGTCAGCTTGCCAATCGACGGCGGATGGACAGCACGGTAGGGAGGCGCCGAATTTATTTCGTCCAACCCATTTTGGCTCAGTACTTCATGACCGGTTGTGGAGAAATAGCAGAGTCTTCAGTTGGCTATAATAGTGCTGTTGATCACATGAAATTGAGCCGTCCAAAACCAAAATGTCAGATCGTTCTGAACAAGAGTTGCGATTCCTCGTTCACGAGGCCGTTCAACTGCGAACTAAGGACTTTTCCAATTCGAAGTTTCTCAAACAGTTGAAAGAACGGCTTCCGGGCTATAAAGACGCGGAATACACAAGCACCAGAGAGCGCGTAAACAAGCTCTTCGATACGGCATGCAAGATAGCTTTCCGCTGGGTAAATGAAAATCGCCCAGGCGCGGAGTTTGAGCTGCCTGACAAAGACGGAAAAGTGCTCTACGAACTGAAAGAACTCTGCGAAAGCTTCTCGGACGACGAATACAACCTGGCTCTGGAATATGGCTTTCAGAAGACAATCTTCTGAGCAAGAGCGATAGAATATCTGATTGTAGCGTTACTATCATTGTCTGCGGAAACCGAATTTTGCTAAAACGCACCGCTCATCAGCATCTCTGTTGGCTCTTTGCAATGATGTTGCTAACAGTCGGGTTGCCGGTCAGTGCAAAAGTGGAGGAGACGCCCGCGGCGCGGCGCACACTCGGCTCGATTGCGCACAACTGGTTGAAACGCCCTGAGTTGCAGCACTCCTCAGTTGGGGTCGAGATAATGGATCTGCCCACAGGCAAGGTGCTGTTCTCGCACAACGGTTCGCGACGTTTTACTCCAGCCTCAACAGCAAAAGTCTTTACGACAGCCTGCATTTATGAGCTGTTTGGACCAGGATTCACTTTCAAGACTTCGGTACTGGCCGAAGGGCAGATTTCAGGCAAAAAATTGATTGGGAATCTAGTCCTTGTTCCATCACAAGATCCAACATTCGATCGCTCGAATTTGATCAAACTTTTATCAAACGCAACAGCATCAGGCGGCAAAGTTTTCCCTGAAGGTCTCAAGCATATAGATGGAACATTGAGACTGGCCGCCATTCCCGGAGGTTACAATCAATTTTGCCCGTCATGGTTGGTCGAAGATTGGGGTCAAGATTGGATGCCTGTGTCATCAAATCTGGTGCTAAATCGAAACGTCGAACAGGGTCCGCCGACGATCAAGGGAGTCAAAGTTGTGCCCGATCTAGGAGAGCGATCGGCTCTCACCAGAACCCTTCTCAACTCATTTCTGGCTCCCGGATGGCTGTCTTATGATCCATCCACGAACATTGTAAGAACATACAGAAGCAATCATCCCCAGATGAGTCAGTCAGGACCACTGGTGGTGGGAAACCCCGATGAGTACAACACGGCGATCGCCCGTTCTATTCTCGATGATTTGCAGGTCAAATCTTCCGGGCGCGCCCAAGCCGTAACCACGGGCGACACACTGCTGTTGGCCGAACATAACTCGAAGCCGCTTAGCAGCATAATTCAGACGACGCTATATGAAAGCGATAACCTGTATGCCCAACAGTTGCTTCGCGCAATCGGACTCTTTAACAGCGGCATCTCGCCCAAGGACACACGCAGCCTAGAAGAAAAAGGACTTGCGAAGCTCGGCTCCTGGTTGGCGTCCATGGGCATTCCGGCTCAACAAGCCATTCTCTTTGACGGCTGTGGGCTTTGTCGCAAAAACGGTATATCGCCGCATTCACTCAATACAGTACTTAGATACATGGCATCAAAACCGGAAAGACAAGGATATCTCAACCTATTGAAGAGTTCAGATCAGTCTTCGGCAGGTAGAGGTAACTATCGTTTCAAAACAGGCGCCATGGACACCGTGCGATCAATCTCAGGTATTTTGACCACAGGCGGCGGTCAGACACTGGCTCTTACAATTATCGTCAACAATCACACTCCGGCCGTAAGAGATTTGCGCATATCGCAATCGGTGTTGATCGATCAGCTTCGCGACATTCAGGAAATCATCACGCAAGATCCCGCCGCTGCTTCCGACAGCGAGGCGTCCGAATCTACGGGACCAGCTTACGTAAAACTGGCTCCCAAACGGGCTCCTGTTAAGACCAGAGCAACAACGAGGCACCGCCGGCGGGGTCGGCACTAGAATTTTCAACCACACCACAGTGTGCCAGAAAACAACCTTAGCGGTAGATGCGAATTAGTGAACTATATGCTGCACAGCAACAGGCGAAGCGGCAAGAATCGTATGCTCCTCCAACTTGCATGAGCGTTCAACCACATCGCTGACTCTGTTTCGCAAACCGATAAGCGTGCGAGGAAGCTCGCCCTTCACGGCTTCTCTCATGATCCACTGCGGCACGAAAAATCCGGGATCAATGTACATGCTGTAGGTCAAGCACGTTTTCTTTCCGTGATCGGCCGGACTCATTTCCCAAAAACCTCTGAAGTCCTTGAGCTGTCCGCCGACTCTCCAAAACTCGATGCGCGCATTACCCTCAGTGCGCTCATATTTCGACTCTACGAGGTATACGATGTCCGGAATCGGAAAGGTGTTCATAGTCACCTTCAAAATCGACACGTCTTGTTTGTCTTTCAAGACTTCGACGTGCTTCATTCGGGGCGATATTTTGCCTTGGAACTCGAATGGATTGACCATTACAGGCCATACTTTGTCGGGCGTATGATTGATCAGAACTTTGCCTGTAACAAATTTCTGCGAACCTATATTGCGACTTCCGACGATGATTTCTCCGCGTTCCAGCTTTTCTAGCACCATCTGCGGTGTATCGTCTTTAGCGAATGCAGCAGGAGCATAAACCGAAGATAAGATAACGGCGGCTAAGGAAAGGAGCACCCCTTGAGCGCGCTTCGAATTGCTATTCATTTGGTTTGAAAACCACCTTTGGTTGCCGTCGCTTTCGCTAGGCCGGTACTGGTCGTCTGTCCATGTAGTAACGAGTAAGCTGAAAAAATTAGTGAGCTGCTAATTAGACCGGCACGAAAAACATGGAAAACACTTGTCAAAGGTTACAACTGTATACGTTATAACAATCTGATTCAGTCTATCAAATGACCTCTTTGAAGGTCGCTCTCCGAATCTAAATTTTGTTGACTTCCCAGAAAATGCGACAGCCGTGAAGGCCTGACCACACTTGGAAAATCCTTTGTCAAGGATGTATTTCTAATGCATATATGAGGCAAAAATTTATCTGACGAGCCTGTTCTAAAAAGGTCCAAGAAAGGCATTCCAAGAACCTTTCTCTTGACATAACTTTTGAGAAAGCATTGTAAAGAAGTGTCGGTTTCATTCCTCGACTTTTTTATATGACACCGAGGATAGTACCACAGCAGTTTACACGTGATGACCCCAACCGAGCTTGCTTAGAATTGCATCGAAATCTTCTCTGCTTCCAATCCAACTCTGCATCGCAAAAACTGCTTGGTCTTGCTTCAACGACTGATCTTTCAAAAGTTGCAGACATCTCTTGGCTGTTTTGATTGTGGCTGCGTCGACAAGCTCTAACTTCAAGAAAACTTCTTCAATAGGAACACCGACAGTAGAGCTGGTATCAATCGACTTGATCAAATCTTTCTGCCCCAAGAGTCCAACCAGCCGCAAAAACTCAGGCAGCTCAACACCCTGCACGGAAGAAGCAGCAGGCATCGGAGAACTGCTGGCAAGAGCCTTCGATAACGATATTCCGGTGGTTCTGATCTTGCGCAAGATCTCGGCAGCCTGAAGAGGATCAAGTGATCGTTTCGTCACCATTTGCTGCAGTGCCAGTGCTTGATCTAATGTCGTTCCTGTTATGAGATTTGAATGAACCAAAATTTGCCCAATCGGCTGTCCGTCAATCAATCCTTGCTCGACTGCAGACAGCAGATCGATTTCCTGCACTTGTCCGGCAAGAATGAGCAGCTCACCCAAACGCACCACGTGCGCTCTCTTCAATCGCAACATTCCATCAGGATCGAGCGTTTCTTCGATAGTCGCCTTTCTTCTGGCACAAAGCTTGAGTCCATCAATTGCTTGCTCGCGATCGATCTGTTTTTCGCGAATGAGAACCTGCGCTGTCAGCGCTGCATACGCGACGTGCTCCGAAATAACTTTGCGCAATACCAAAATGCGGCCGAGCGGAAGTCCCGAGGTGAAGCACTCATCAAGCGCATCATCAACGTTATCGCGCGTTGCGCATTGCGAATCGACCAACAAGTTGCCAAGCCGGTTTGTCGACTCGTAATACTCCGAGCGCCAACCTAGTTCGTTTAATGCGTTTTCAAGCGAGACCGTTTTTTCTGCGACAACCCTCAGCGCTTTGATGGCGAGATCAAAGTGCAGCAGAGAATCTCGAATCAATGACTGAGCCTGCACTGCGGCCTTGAATTTATCCTCAGTCAGATAACCCGACCCAATCAAAACACGTCCGACCGGTAGCCCGGTTTTCAATGAAATCGGCATCGCATCAGCGAACTGTCCGAGCGTCACCAGCTCTGCTTTGACCAGCAAATCACCGATCAAAACTTGGGGAGACTTTTTATGTTCGCTCGTCGGCATTCACCACCCGTTCAGCGGGCTTACCTCTTGCCATTACGGCACCGGACATGCAAGAGAAACGCTATCTTCTTCAAGTTTACCAGAGCAGGATACTCGCTCAAAACACGCTCATCCTCAATGGTTGGTTCATTGAGTTTCTCCAAGACGAACCCCTCTTCAACCAGCCCATTCATCCACTCACTCAAAGTGTGAAAGAACCGCGGAACCTTGAACTTCGGATAAGCAGACGACACCTCTTCAGGTGCGGCCGAGAATGTCCATTCCTCAACGAAAAAAGGTCCTGTCGGTCCAACATCTTTTTCAAAATAATCGCCGACCAAGGCACCGAGGGTTTCCCCTTTTATGCCGTACTCACCGGACTCATCAACTATCCATTTAAAGCGCCGCGTCAAAAAGCAGGGGTGCAAAATCGAAAATTGCAGGAAGCCACCAGGCACCAAAACCCGCGTCAACTGCTTCAATACGGCGCGAAAATCTGGAACATCCATCAAACTCATCGTGGCAATTGCAAAGTCAAAAGAGTCCGCCGCAAACGGCATGTCCGTGGCGCAGCATTCTTGGTAATCGATTCCATGATGCTCGGTCTCCTCGAGGTCGCGAGCGTGGCGAATAAAGGTCGCAGAAACATCTATCGCGGTCATTTTGGCTCCCAGTTCAGCCACTTTGCGGGTGTTATATCCTTCGCCGCAGCCAATGTCCAAGCCCCGCAACCCCTCCACTTCAGGCAACATTGAGAGAAACGCCGGAGTATTTACGAGATTGCGATAAACGTCATAACCCTGGCGCGCCATCTGCGTCCACGCCTCTGCATTATCTTCCCAATATTTGTTGTTTGCTTTGAGATCCATTGCTATTGCTGATGTTTCACTGTAATCGAACGCGCTCGCTCTTCCAAATCTTGTGCTTCCGTAGTGCGTCCCGTTGCTCGCAAGAACTTGGCATATGTCGTGAGAGAATCGGCAACCCGACTGTCATTCGCACCGTATGCCGTTTCCTTGATGTTTAGTGCTCGCTTGAATAGAATCTCCGCTTGATCGTTGCGACCATGAGAGCAGTACAGCCATGCGAGATCCGGCATCAGGTCGGCAAACTTGGTGCTCGTGCCTCCAAATACCCCTTCGGCATTCCGCATGGCCAACTCGTACAGGCGCTCAGACTCAGGGTAGTTTTTGCGCTTGTGATTCAACAAAGACAATCCGCATAGGCAATTGATCACGCCCGGTCCCATCATACCGCGGGTCTCCGCCTCTTTTAGCGCCGACTGCCACAGCTGCTCGGCTTCGTCCATTCGCCCTTCATTCATGGCTTTGCGCGCAGCCACATCCAGGTCATGCCAGGTCTTCGCGTCAGCAGACTCGGGCTCGGCCGTCGCTCCGAAAGTTCCCTGCGCATATGCAGCGGGCAGTGGCGTCACCGAAATCGGCACCACGACCAAGGTGCACATCCCTATCATCGACAACGATGTGATCAGTCGTCGTGAAAAGGCGCTTGCTTTGCGCGATATGTCAGTCCAGTTTGTCTCCAGCATTTAGTAGGTCATCGATGAGAATTATCTGCCCCTTCTCTTTCTTGACCTTCATTTTACGTCCAATAACGGCTGCCGTGCCGGAAACTGCGTTCATCGGCGCAAATCGCGCCGGAACGTCCTTGGTTTCGAGATTGGCTTGGGTGACGACAAGACCTTTAGGCAGGTCGACTTTAGCCACTACTACCGTTTGCATTTTTTCGTCTGTCGGTTCATCGGCAATTGCTGCCAGACCGGAAAATGCAAAAGCAATCGAAAAACATGCTGCACTGAATTTCTTGGACAGCCGAAATGCATTGGACATTCTTCTCACCGGGGACCGCTAACTCATCCAATTCGAAAGAGCGCGTGTGAGCTTAGCCCACCAGGTAGATCTGTGCTGTTCCAACTCGCGGTTAGCATCAATCAACTGCCCTTTCAAATCTTCAATCGTCGCTTCCAAGCCGGCGACTTTATTTTCTGCCACTGTTGTTTTCGCTGCTCTCAAAAGCAGCTCTGGCATGAGTTGAACTTGATCTTGCTTTGCGGCGAGGTCGAGCTCTAAACGACGAATGTCATATCGATACTGAGTCATTTGCTCGTGCGCGTAATCGAGTTGCGCTTTGAGCAATTGTTCGCTTCTTCTGAGATATTCGATGGTGACTGAATCATCTCTTGTAGGAACAAAATCAATAATTTCAGAGGTGTCAGGTTTTGGCTGTGTCACCACATTTAGAACCGTGGTTTCAAATGCAAACACTCTATCGAGCAGCGCATCCAAACCGTCGAGGCTGATCATCTGCTCGTGCAGTTGCCTTCTTAGAGCAGGCAATAACTTGACTTTTTCATTTACAGACCCCGGTGCTGCCACGATGTTGACAGGCGGAGGTGATGCCACGAATGGGGTAGAGAGATGTGCAGCAGCGTTCATATTGGTCGCTTTCTAGACAGGCTTAGCATATTTGACCGGCAAACCTAAGACAGAGCTAATCGTAACCTAAGACGGCGCTAATGCATATCCCTTCTTTTGATGTCAAGCGGGAATTTTAGGTTGGCGACAAGGTCCGCGTCGCTGACAAGACTCGTCGCCGACAGGAGCCGTCGCCGAAAGCGCCCCCCGATTACGAAAGCGTTCCTGCAATCACTGTGGCGGCGCGCTCTGGGTGGAAGTACTTGCGCATCGCTTCGTCGACTTGTTCTTTGGTAGTGGATAAATATCTCTCTGTAATGTGATCTAGTTCTGCGATACCGATATCTAAGAACTCGAATTCGCTTAGCACTCTGGCAACACCAAGAGACGATGCCAAACCTACACGGAATGAGCCAACAGCACGCCCTGCTTCTTTCGCCAGGTCTTCCTTGGAGATACCTGATTTCAGATAATCGTCGAGCACCAGTGAGACGAGTTTGAGTGCTTTTTCGACGTTGCGTGGATTGACTGTCAGCGATACCGACCAAGGTGCGCCACCATAAGCGGTGTCTGAGAATCCGGAGTAGATTCCGTATGTTAAACCGGCGCGATCGCGCACTACTTGACCGAGTCTCGATGTAATCGTGTCTTGCCCCAATGCGGCGTTTGCCAGTTTGGCGTGATAGAAATCGCCGCCCTTTCGTTTTAAGCCGCACGGGTGAGCAATGATTATGTCGGCGCTGCGTTTGTCGGCGAGAAATATTTCAAATCTCTGAGCAGCATCCGGCAACATCGCGTCAGGAATAATAACGCTACCTATCGCTTCGCCAGTCCAGCTGCCGAAGCGCTCGGTGATCAGTTTGAGTACTTGATCCATGTTGGCGTCGCCGACAACCGAGATGACGCTTCCTTTGGGGCTGAACAGTTTCTTGTGGGTGCGCACTAAATCGTCGCGAGAGATTTGATCGAGTTCGCCCATTTGTTCTTCGTATGTCTTTTCGAAGAATGGATGCTTGGGTTGGTAAATCGCTCGGCGACAGGCGTTCCACGCCATGCTCTTGGTGTTGTTCAAAGCTTCGGTCAAGCGAGCTTTCCACTCGACTTTGGTTTTGTCGAGTTCGTCTTGCGCAAAGGCTGGTCTCAAGCAAACGTCTGCAAGCAAGTCTAAGTATTGTGGAAGATCCGCGGTGACGACGTGGGTGCCCAGACTGACTCGATAATTGTCGACCGAGAACTCCAAACCTCCTGGAATGCCCATGCTTTCAAGGGCCTCTGCGATTTTCGTCTTGTCGTAATTGATTGAGCCTTTAGGCAGCAAGTCGCCGACCAACTCCGAAAGCGCGTGCTTCTCTTCGTGAGTGAAGTAGCGCCCCGCCCTAAGCAAAACAGAGAAACCAACTGAATCGGCTCCTGGCGTTTCCATCAAATTTACGGTCAACCCGTTTGGCAAAACTTCTTTGCGAACACGCGAAGCAAACGAAGGTTTTTCGCCTTTAGGCTTCGGAAACTTCACCTTCACCGGCGGCGATTTCAATGCCAGAAGTGTCGAGAGATCACCTGGTTGGTCCGGAGCAGCCGGGCTTTCGGGTGTCGCTTGCGCCGGTCCCACTACCGCCTTTTGCTCGGGAGGGGCTTCCGACATCTTCGGATAGAAGTATCCGACCGTGCGATTCTCCTTGAGGAAATACTTTCCGGCCACGCGCATGATGTCTTCTTTGGTGACTGCATCGAAGCGATCGTCATAGTTCATCAACCAATGCCAATCAGCTTTCGATTCAGCTTCACCCAACATAAATGCAAAGCTGGACGGATCTGCTTTGGCAAGAATCGTTCCTTTTAGGTTGGCGGCTTTTGCTCTTTTCAGTTCTTCATCGGTGACGGGTTCTTGCGCCAATCGGGCCATCTCTTCATGAATTGCCGTTTCTGCCTCGGAAGCTTCAACCTCAGGGTTGAGCATGGCGTTAACCATGAACAATCCGGGGTCTCTCAGATCGTCATGACGTGCATAGACTTCAGCAGCGATGCTCGTATCGATCAGACGTTTGTAGAGTCGGCTTGAACGTTCATAAGTGCTGCCCAAAATATGTCTTATAGCAGCAATCGGATAGTTGTCGTCGTGATCGGCTTGTGGAACGTGGTACCCAATCAGCACCCGCGGAAGATCGCCTGCTCTGTGCACTTCCAATCGGCGCTCGCCTTCTTGGGGTGGTTCGATTGTGTAAACATCCGGTATTGGATGCGGTGCAGCTTTGATCTTGCCGTAATGTTTGTGCATCATCTGCAGTGCTTCGATTTTCTCGAAATCGCCGAGGATGATCACTGTCGCATTGTTCGGCCAATAGAAGGTGTTGTAGAACTCTCTGAGGCGATCCATCGAAACGCCTTCTACATCAGATCTCCAGCCGATGGTCGGGTGATGATATGGATGCTCGCGGAAAGCGACCGCGTACAGTTCCTTTTCGAGAATATCGTCCGGACTATTTTCGCCGCGTTCGAGTTCGTTGCGAACAACACTCATTTCAGAGTCGTGATCTTCTTGTCTGAGGAGCAAATTGCGCATGCGATCTGCTTCTAATTGAATGCAAAGTTCCAAAAACTCCGACGGAACCACCTCGTAATAGCTGGTGCGATCAAACCATGTCGTCGCGTTCCAATAAGCACCGATTTGGGTGAGCAGATCATCTATGCCGTTCCCTTTATCAGGATTGTGCTTTTTGGTGCCTTTAAAAAGCATATGCTCAAGAAAATGTGTTGAACCTGTGTAACCAACCGCCTCATTTCTGCTGCCTACCTTGAACACCACCAGCAGTGTCACTACCGGCGCCGTGTGATTCTCGATTAGTAAAACCTTGAGACCATTTTCCATCCGGTACTCGGCGACGTTCTTGACTTCCGAGACCTTTTGAATCCCCATGCTCTCTAATGTTTCTTGAGTTTGGTTAACTGTATTAATCATTCGCTTCTCTCTAACTCTGGCCACCCATTCGAGCGTTCGGCTTGGAGGCGACCCGCTCAAAAATCACACGGTCTGGGCATTGAAGTCCCAATAGATTGTCTAAGATACAGCAAAATCCAAGCAATGCGTATCCCCGCGCGCGACTTAGCACGTTTTCCGACACACTCTTTTTGATGTCAACATCTAAGGCCATTGAAGATAAGGTGGATCTTCGTATCATAATGAACAGTCCGGTGAATTGGCCAAGCAGTTCACAAGACACAGGAAACCCAGCACATTACTTCTGGTTTGGATACTTAAATGCTCGTTGCAATTACTGGCGGAACCGGCTTTCTCGGCGGACAGTTTGCTCGATATTTGGTAGCCAATGGCCACTTCGCCAAACTTTTGGCGCGGGGTGTAAACCACAAAGACGAAGCCATTCGCAAGCTTCCCAACATGTCGTTTACACCGATTCTGTTTACTGACGACAGAAAACTCGGCATGGCGCTTACCTCTTGCGATGCTGTCGCGCACTTGGTCGGTATCAACAGAGAGACAAGTAAAGGGGACTATCACCGCGTTCACGTCGAATCGACGGTCAAAATAATTCACGCGGCGCGCAAGGCAAGCGTGAAAAAGTTGATTCTGGTCACATATCTAAAAGCGCGCCCGCGGTGCTTCAGCGCATATCTCGAATCGAAGTGGGAAGCGGAAGAAATCGTTCGAAACTGCGAGCTCGACTATACAATCTTGAAACCACCGATAATTTTCGGACCTGGCGATCATATGGTTTCGCACATTGCCAAAAGTCTTAGCACTGTTCCCATCTTTGCGCCGGTTGGGCTTTTGCAAAAGACGATACGCCCTGTAGCAGTGAAAGATATGTGCGACATCATGATGACTGCACTCACGACAGATCGGCTATCCAGGCAAACTTACGCTGTATTGGGACCCGAGGAAGTAACACTCGGTGAGTGCGTGAAGCGTGTCGCAAAGGTAATGCACAAGCCGGTGTTGGTAACGCCGGCACCTTCGATTTGCCATTACGTGATGGCGTCGGTGCTCGAGAAAGCATCGAACGATCCACTGGTTTCGCTGGCTCAGGTGCGCATGCTCGCCGAAGATATGAGCAAACCGCTCAAGAATTGCCAGATGCTTCCGGAAGATTTGCAGCCCAAAACACCATTCAATGAAGAGCAAATTAAGCACGCCCTGGGAATGACCGAGTAGCCAACAGGTGCTATCAAATGGGTTCTTGGCAGCCTCGGATGAAGAATTGTCAAATCGCTGAATGACGGCGATAGGTTACAATTGCACAGGTAACAAAGGGCCCTTCTTGTTAGTAATGCCTCGGTTGAAGAAATCAAAAACAATTGCGATCGCGTCGATGATCGCCGCACTCGGTTTTGCAACAAGCGCGTATGCCTTGGACGATCGCGCATGGAACAAATACACCGAAGCTGGTGCCAAAGCTTACGAAGCGAACAATTATGGGCAAGCGGAAAAAATGTTCGCGCTTGCTTTGAAAGAAGCTGAGAAGTTTGGACCAAACGACATTCGCTTAGCGACCAGCCTTACTAACGTCGGCGTGATTGCCAATTTTAGAGGCAATCCAAGCAAGGCAGAGCCTTTGTTCGAGCATGCAATCAAGATCAAGCAAAAAGTCTTGGGACCCGACAATCCTGATGTGGTTTCTGCAGTTTGCAAACTTTGTCAGTTTTACATCAGCAGAAATAACTACGCGAAAGCAGACAATCTCGCGCAGAAAATAATCACGTTTGGAAACAGAAAAGTGCAAGAACTCAATCAAGTTCAAGCCAGCTTCAAAACACTGATCGATTTCTATCAAGAGCACCCAGAGCTGGAAGGCGCCGAACGCTTGATGAAACAAGCGGAAACTCTCACCGAAAAAGAGAACGCCAATCAGAATCTGGAGCTGGCAGTCCTGTTAGATCGACTCGCTACTTCTTATAAAGAAGGGTCGGATACAGGCGGCAATAAATCAAGATTGGTTCATGCGGAACAGTTGTATAAGAATGCGCTCGAGTTGAGACAAAGAACACTTGTTGCAGAACATGGTGCGGTAGCGCAAAGTTTGGAAAATCTCGCGAAACTTTATGTGGCTCAAGACAAATATAGTTTGGCCGAACCACTATTCAAGAAGGCTCTTACCATAAGTGAAAAGAGCGGTGGTCTGTCGCGACCCGATGCACTTCCTCGGCTCGAAGGTTTAGCGCAGTGTTGCATAGCGACTGGTCGACTTCAGGAAGCTGAAGGACTTTACCGCAAGGCCGTGGAGAACTTGGAAGAAGGCTACGGCAAGCACAGCAAATATGTAGCGACTGCGCTGCTCGGTTTGGGCGGTGTACTCTCACGCGAAGGTCGTTACGGCGAAGCGGCGCCAATGGTGGCGCGCGCGGTGAAGATTTACGAGTCGATTAACGGGCCGCAGCACGCATCAATGTCGCCGCTATTGGATAACTACGCGGACTTGCTCGACAAGACCAATCGCAAAGGCGAAGCCGCCAAATTGCACGCACGCGCCAGGGCTATTCGCGGTTAGTCTTTGCAGTCTATGTCGTGTCGTGTGATCACGTGACGCGTGATCACGCGTCACGTGGCCATCGTATGTGGTGACTCTGCATCGCATGTGGTGGCCATGCGTCGCGTGATCACGCGGCGCGTGGCCACGAAAATCATCAGCCCAAGCGCATGGCTTGGTCTACTTTCTTATGCAACAATGACAACAAAGCCAGGAAGTCCAGTGCCTCTTCCTTGGTAACCATCCACGGTGCTCTGTATGCACGCGTATACTCGTCTTGGAAGGTCAAAAGAGTTGCCTTGAGTAGGCACATAAAAGCAAACTGTTCCCCCACCTCCGCCTCCGTGCTTAATCGATTGATTGCAAGAATTGGATAGGCGCCTTGATACTGTGCATTAAAGGCTTGCTCAGCAATCTCGGGTCCCTCAGAATGCAAACCGGCTTTTCGCGAGACTTTCGCAGCCAGCATCCACGCGGCTTCGCGAACCGGGCGAAAATAATTGTCGTCTGCAAAGTATTCGACCTTGAAGACCTGCACCAGATCTGGATGAACATTGCGACCTTTGAGCGCATTGACCAAAGCTCTCAGTCTGTCGTCGGCACCAACGGGAGTATCATCTTTATCGTCTCGCTGAAGAGGAATCGGTTTATGGTCGGGGCCAAGACACAGCCCCGCATAAACGAGCACAGCATTGATTTCCTCTTGATAGCGTTTGATGGAGTCGGGTCCTTTGGTTCGCTCGATGTGAAAGCCGGTTCGTTTCAAAAAGAGAGCGATTGCGTCAGCGCTTCCATCCTTTTCCTGTGAGTTCACAAACGCCTGCATCATACGCTTGCGGCGCGTCGCGTTGGGCAGCACGTCTTCTAGATCGCTTGCTGCCAGCAAAGCTTTGACCTCGTTGTCCGTGATGAGATCGTCCAGCCCGCCGAACACGTCGCAGAGCATCGTGAGATAAGTTGGGTCGAGAATAGCGAACTCCGCCATCGCGAGTCACACCAAAAAACCGATCGACTTATTCATGATAGGACATTCTTGTTAAATTTCGGATTTCAAGCATCGTGAAACTTGGCTCGCATCAAGCGAGGTCAATCTTGTAGCCTAAATCAGTCTTCGACTTTCAAGCGATATCCCACTCCCGGTTCGGTCACCAAGTATTTCGGATGCGCAGGGTCGGCTTCCAGTTTCCGTCTAAGGTGCGCCATGTAGACGCGCAGGTAGTGGCTCTCTTCACCATACTGACTACCCCAGATTTCGCGCAGAAGTTGATTATGAGTCACAACTTTGCCGGCATATTTGACCAGCGTAACAAGCAACTTGTACTCAATGCGCGTGAGATGAGCTTCCTCACCATCCAAGAATACTAACCGCTTCGAAAAATCGACCCGCACGTTTCCAAAGAGAAATTCGGACTCAGCTTCATTGGTTTGAACGCGCAGAGCGTGTCGCAATGCCACACGCGTTCTTGCCAGCAACTCAGGAACACCGAAAGGTTTCGTCAAATAATCGTCAGCTCCCGCATCAAGTGCGTCAACCTTGTCCTTTTCTTGACCTCGCGCCGACAACACGATAATCGGGATTGCAGTCCATTCCCGCAATTGCTTCGTGACCTCCAGCCCGTCCATATCCGGAAGTCCTAGATCGAGAATGACTAAATCAGGGCGATCGGTTCCCACCTTCATCAGCCCCTCGCTGCCGGTCAAAGCCTCTCTAAACTCATACCCATGACTGTTCAGTGTCATCTTGAGAAATCGACGAATTGCTGCTTCGTCTTCGATAACAAGAATTATTGGTTGGACTCCGGACATATTCTGTCCCCTACATAGTGTTTCGTTTTTCGCAGTGTACATTATTCTAGTGCCTGGTTTCTGTCTAACTGTCCTTGTGGTTAACTACTGACCGGGGTTTCTCGATCTTCGAGCAAGTCTGGTTCGAGGTCTGGCAAGGCACCACAAGTCGGCAACGTGAATTTGAAAATCGCTCCTCCGCCGGGACGATCTTCAACCCAGATTTTTCCTGCGTGTGCCTCGATAATTCCCGCGCAAATGGCCAAACCCAAACCGGCGCCCGATGCGATGGTTTTGTTGGCACGGAAAAACTTTTCAAAAATCCTGTCTTTAACTTCGCTTGTAATTCCCGGTCCATGATCGCTAACGCTTATTTCAATCATCTCGCCGCTTTCTCGCGCAGAAATTTCAATTTTGCCGGGCGCGTATTTCTCTGCATTCTCCAACAAGTTCAACAACAATTGTTGAATCAACACAGGATCGATGAGCACCATCGGCAAGTCATTTGGAACATTTGTCTCCACCTGCAAGCAGCTCAATCTCTCGTCCATGCAGCTTAGAGCAGCGCCAATCAGCTCTTCCACTGGATGAGGTTCGCACTTGAGAGCAAGAGTTCCGGACTCTAATGTGGTCATATCCAGCAGATTTCCCACGAGCCTGTTTAAACGAATGGACTCATCGTAAATTTCTTGTGCCATTTCATTGCATGATTGAGCATCCATCGATCCTTTGCCGTCCAAGATTCCGCTTGCAGCACCAGTAATGGTGGCAAGTGGGGTTCGCAAATCATGCGAAATCGAACTTAAGAGTGAGTTCTTCAATTGCTCGGTTTTTACTTGCAGGCGAGCCCTTTCATTCTCTTCTGAAAGTTGTGCGCGCTCGCACGCGGCAGCAGTTTGGTTGGCGAAAGTCTCAAGGAGATGCAACTGTTCGGGTGAGACAAATCGTTCGCTGCTCGCAGGTTGTGCAACGAGCACACCGATAGTCTTTGTCGCTCCTAAAAGTGGAACATATAATGCGCTGGCACCCGGAAGAGTGTTGGTTCCTAATCCAGCGGACTGACCGTTGCGAAAGACCCACTCGGCAATGCCAATGTCCGGATCTGAAAGTTCATATTTGCCTTTTCCAGTCCCTACCAGATCCAACTTGCGATAGTTTTGAACCAGAAAAAAGGCCACTTTACTGTCAAACACCTCCGCGATGTGTTTGAGCGATGTTGCAACCAGGCTGCTGATATCTAATGTTGAAGCCAGCTCACGACTCATCGAATACAGCGCAGAAACTCTCGTTTCTCGCAGCCGTGCCGCATCTGTCTGCTGGCGGATAGTTACTGTCAAGTTGCTGATTACTAGTGAAACGATGAGCATGACTACGAACGTTATTAAGTATTGCGTATCCGAAACGGCAAAAGTGAGAAAGGGAGGAACGCAGAAAAAATCGAACGCAGCTACACCCAGAAGTGAAGCCATGAACGACGGTCCTCTCCCAAAGCGCATAGAAACAAGTACAATCGCCATGAGATATGTCATCACGATATTCGACAGCTCGAAGTAAGGCAGCATCAATCTTGCCAAAAGCGTGACCAAAACGACGACGCCGAAAGCCCACGCGTACCGCGAAGGCGTGCTAGTCGTTCTCAGCCTTGGCTGACTCTCCACCAATGATCCTGTTTCGTCTCCTGTCAGGACGTACACATCAATTGAGCCGCTGCCTCGAATCACATCATCGACAATCGAGCCAAAAACAATTTCCTTCCATCGAGGTCGTGCGGGCTTACCAATCACAATCTTCGAAAAGTTGTACTGTCTGGCAAACTTGAGAATCTCATCGGGAACATTGATTCCAGACATCTCAATTGTCTCGGCGCCTAGCTGCTCGGCAAGTCTGAGGGTCGATGCAACTCTATTTTTGTCTGCGTCCGTAAGAGGGGTGCGTCCCTCAACACTGATGACCGTCCATTTTGCTCTTAGAGCCTCGGCCATTCGTTTTCCAGAGCGCACCAGCCGCGATGACAAAGGGCTGGAGCTGACGCAAACAAGAATTCTTTCTGTCGCCGGCCATGGATGTTTGATTTCATGAGATTGTCTATACGCATGCATCTGCGCATCGACCCTCTCAGCGGTATAGCGCAGCGCGAGTTCTCTCAAGGCAATCAGGTTGCCCTTTCGAAAGAAATTTTCCAGAGCGGACGCAGCTCTGTCCTGAACGTATACTTTGCCGTCTCTCAACCTATCCAAGAGTTCTTCTGGTGGCAAATCGATGAGCTCAATCTCGGCTGCATTCTCCAACAGAGAATCAGGCACACGCTCTTTGACAGAGACTCTGGTTATCTGCGCCACCAAGTCGTGAAGCGATTCGACGTGCTGGACATTGAGAGTGGTAAAGACATCAATTCCGGCCTCTAGCAACTCCTGCACATCCTGCCAGCGCTTATTGTTGCGACTTCCAGGTGCATTCGTGTGCGCAAGCTCGTCTACAGCAATGAGTCGAGGTTTCCTGGCAAGCGCCGCATCGATATCAAACTCTCGCACCTCAACACCGCGATACTCGGATGTTCTGACAGGAAGAATATCAAGACCTTCAAGGAGTGCTTCTGTCTCCTTTCTTCCATGGGTCTCCACATATCCTATTAATACTTCTTCTCCCTGGCTCTTGAGACGACGAAGAGTTTCCAGCATGGCGAAAGTCTTTCCTACCCCCGCATTTGCACCGAAAAAGATCTTCAACCGACCGCGTCCACTCTGATCTTCCTCCTGCTTCAACTGGCGCAATAAGAGATCAGGGTTGGGGCGATCGCTATTCATTTTCGTTGCTCACTTGCATTGCCGGCTTTTAGGTCAGCCAATGCTAGATTGAGGGTGAGAACATTAACGCCGGGTTCGCCGAACATCCCCCATTGGCGGCCGGTCGTATTTTTCCTTACAAGACTCATCACTGTCTCCAAAGGAAGAGACCTCTCTTTCGCGACCCGTCTGGCTTGAAAAGCCGCGTTTGCCTCGGAGATGTCGGGATCAAGACCAGAGGCGGATCTGGTAACTGCATCGACTGGCGGCTTTTCTTCTGCGGAAAGCATATTAGCTGATCTGTACATCTGAGCAAGTTGTTGAACACCCGGGAAGGACTCGTCTACGTCTTTTGTCGCTGGATCATCGACCTTCCCCATTATAAGCTTGGCAGAAGTAGGTCCCAGGTTGGTGCCTCCTGATGCTTCGCCCGCCCAGCCCGAGCCCGCAGCCGATGGTCTGGGGTGGAAATATTCCAGCTTCTCGAACTTCTGACCTATAATTTTCGAGCCGACCACGACACCGTTACTATCTTTTATGAGACTGCCGTTTGCAGCATCGGAAAAAACAGCTTGAGACACTGCGGTAACAGCCAAAGGAAACAAAATTCCGGTCAAAAATGCCAAGACTAGTGTGGCTCTTATAGCTGGTATCAATTGCTTTATCATTGTTCCTCCACTACACCGCCGGCGCCAATCCGAGAATCACAAGAATATGATCGATGAGCCAAATACCGGGAAACGGAATGATCAATCCGCCGACACCGTAAATCAAAAGATTGCGCCTCAATAAGGCTTCCGCGCTCATCGGCCTGTAGGACACACCGCGAAGCGCCAATGGTATCAAGGCAATGATGATGAGAGCATTGAAAATGACGGCAGCCAAGATCGCTGAATGGGCAGAGTGCAACTGCATAACGTTGAGCGCCCACAAGACACCATGTTCTGATGCGCTGCGTGCATACAACATGGCAAACATCGCGGGCAAAATCGCGAAATACTTCGCGACGTCATTTGCAATCGAAAAGGTGGTCAGCGCTCCACGAGTCATCAGCAGCTGTTTGCCTATCTGAACTACCTCAATCAGTTTTGTCGGATTGGAGTCGAGATCGACCATGTTGCCTGCCTCTTTGGCGGCTTGCGTCCCCGTGTTCATAGCCAAACCAACATCGGCAGCGGCGAGAGCAGGCGCGTCGTTAGTACCATCGCCTGTCATGGCCACGAGCCGGCCGCCTGCCTGCTCTCGTCTTATCAACTGCATTTTCGTTTCCGGAGTGGCTTCGGCAAGGAAATCATCGACACCAGCTTCGGTGGCAATCGCAGCCGCGGTCAATGGATTATCGCCGGTAATCATGATCGTGCGAATGCCCATTTCTCTAAGCTGCTGAAAGCGTTCTCTCATGCCGCCTTTCACCACGTCCTTCAAATATATGACTCCAAGAAGTCCGTTTGCAGTATCAGCAGCTACAAGTGGAGTTCCACCCGCCTTAGAAATGCGATTCACCTCTTCCTCAACTTCAGGCGGCACAACTTTGCCTGTTTCGCGAACAAAATTGTAAATAGTTTCAGCCGCACCCTTTCTGATTCTCTTGCCGTTCAGATTGACACCACTCATGCGTGTCTGAGCGCTAAACGAAATAAACTCAGCATGAACACTGCTCAGTTCACGCTCTCTCAATTGATGCTGTTTGGCCAAAGTCACGATTGAGCGACCCTCAGGTGTCTCGTCAGCCAATGACGACAACTGCGCGGCATCTGCAAGCGCTGTGGAAGATATGCCGGGAGCAGGAATGAACTCCACCGCTTGTCGATTACCAAGAGTTATTGTTCCTGTTTTATCCAACAACAACGTGTCAACATCGCCGGCGGCCTCGATTGCCTTTCCGCTCATCGCCAGAACGTTATGCTGCAGCACTCGATCCATTCCGGCAATTCCAATGGCGGAAAGCAACGCGCCAATCGTCGTGGGTATCAGACAGACCAGAAGCGAAATCAAAGAAAACATGTCGGTAGGTGTGCCGGTAGAGGCTGCACGCACCGAATAAACTGAATACGGCAGCAAGGTCGCCACCGCCAACAGAAAAATTAGAGTAAGTCCTGCAAGCAAAATGTTGAGGGCTATTTCATTTGGGGTCTTCTGTCGCTGCGCCCCTTCAACCAGTGAGATCATCCTGTCCATGAAGGTTTCCCCTGGCTGAACGGTAATTTGTACGCGCAACCAGTCAGACAAGACGGTGGTACCACCCGTAACGGCGCTTCTGTCGCCACCGCTTTCTCTAATTACAGGTGCAGATTCTCCGGTAATCGCGCTCTCGTCGACCGTGGCAACGCCTTCTATGACTTCACCATCGCTCGGAATTATCTCTCCGGCCTTTACAAAGACAATGTCACCCTTTTTAAGCTGTGTAGCGGGAATCGTCTCGTATTTTTCTTTGGCGATTTCTCGTTGTGCATTCGTCTCTTTGCGATTGCGTCTGAGTGTATCAGCTTGCGCCTTGCCTCGTCCTTCTGCAATGGCTTCGGCAAAGTTGGCAAAAAGGAGCGTAAACCACAACCACAAAGTAATTTGAGTTTCAAATAACAACTCACGGGGCTCTACGCCGCCGAGCAAGTTTTTGACCAACAAAACCGTTGTAATTATGCTTCCGACCTCGACCACGAACATGACCGGGTTTTTAGCCATTGCAACCGGATTCAGCTTCACAAATGAATCTTTGATCGCTCGCTTTACTATCGCCTTCTGAAAGAGCGGTACTTTCTTGCGCTCCGGTATTGGCACCACACTCAAATTGTCTTCCATTGATTCAGCCTCTTTTAAAACAGACGACCATCGAGCATCAACAAGTGCTCGACAATAGGACCTAGGGTCAGCGCAGGAAAGAAAGTCAACGCACCGACTATCAAAACCACGCTAACCAGCAAAACAACAAACAGAACCCCATGAGTAGGGAAGGTTCCGCTCGACGGCGGCACAAACTTTTTCTGCACCAGATTTCCGGCGAGAGCAAGCGCTGGAATCATCATCAGAAACCTTCCAATCAACATAGCAAGTCCGCCAGTTAGGTTGTAGAAAGGCGTATTACCGGTCATGCCACCAAAAGCAGAACCATTGTTGCCGGTCTGCGAGGAATACAAATATAGGATTTCCGAAAATCCGTGAGGTCCTGCATTGTTGACATTGTTGTAAGTAGAACCTGCAGCGTTCCAATAGCCTCCTGCCGGCAAGTCGAGAACAGATGCAAGGGCCGTGAACATCAGTATTGACATTGATCCGACAAGCACAAAAAGCATAGCCATTTTGACGTCTTTCTGTTCGATTTTTTTGCCCACATACTCAGGCGTGCGTCCCACCATTAGTCCTGCTATAAAAACGGTGAGCACCGCAAAAATCAGCATTCCGTAAAGTCCGCAGCCAATTCCGCCAAACACGATTTCACCCAATTGAATATTGAGCAACGGGATTAGTCCGCCAATTGCCGTATAGGAATCATGCATGGAGTTTACGGCGCCGCAACTTGCATCTGTCGTAATCGTGGCGAATAGTGCCGAGTTGGCAAGCCCGAACCTGACTTCCTTGCCCTCCATATTTCCGCCGAGATCACCAAGCACGGTAGTGGCGCAGTCCACACCCAACTTCGCAATGTTAGGATTTCCCGCTGCCTCGAAGTGATAGCAGATGAAGGCGCCCGCAATGAAGAAAGCAAACATTGCAGCAAGAATTGCCCAACCCTGCCTCGTGTCTTTGACGAGTTGTCCAAAAGTATATGTGAGCCCAGCTGGAATGATAAAGATGATCAACATCTGAATGAAGTTGGTCAATCCGTTAGGATTCTCGAATGGATGAGAACTGTTGGCATTTAATATGCCACCACCATTGATGCCGAGCATCTTAATTACTTCTTGAGATGCAAGCGGCGCCATTGGAATAATCTGTTTGGCTCCTTCCAAAGTGGTTGCAGTCACATATGGTGCCAAGCTCTGGATTGTTCCTTGCGATACCAAAATGAGGGCAACAACAAAACAGATCGGGAAGAGGATGTAGATTGTCGAACGCACCAAGTCTTTCCAAAAGTTGCCGACAGTCGTCATCGAGTGCCGGGCGAAGCCGCGAATAACGACCATTCCGGTCGCCAAGCCTGCAGCAGCGGAAATCCAGTTGTGAAAGGCAAGCGCCAACATCTGTGACAGGTATGACATCGTATTTTCGCCGCTATAGTTTTGCCAATTGGTGTTGGTCGTAAATGAAACGGCAGTATTGAAAGCGAGATCAGGGGTTAATGTTGTTGCATAGGCTGGAGCCATAGCTGTCGACATTCCCATCGGATTCAACGGTAGAAATCCTTGTAATCGCAACACCCCATAGGTGAAAAGTCCGGAGATGAGAGAAAACGCAAGCACGGAAAAAGCATATTCAGTCCAATGCATTTCTTTATTGGGATCGACACCGATAAGCTTATATATGAAGCGTTCGACAGGGCCAAAGACAGTCTCAAGTATGCTGTCACCCGTTTCCATCACTTTTGTTATGTACAGCCCCATGGGCTTGGTCAATAAGAGCAATACCGCGCAGTACAACCCGATCTGCGCCCATCCGATAAACGTCATAAGACACCTTTGACTCTAAAATTTTTCAGGAAACAAGAGAGCATAAAAAAGGTACACAGCCAATCCGATCGATACTGCACCAGCGATTGCATATTCGAATGTCATTAACCTAAACCCTCACAGGCGCTCACAACCATGTACATACCAAGCGCCTATACAAAAGAACAGCGAAAATATTGCGATGTAGAACAAATCAGCCATGGTTAAATCCTCACCTCAATCTTTCCTCTGCCATCGCTAAATCTGCGTGAATTTGCAGATAGCATACATAAAAATATCGCTAAAACAAAAGACCTCACTCGATCGGTCAAACCAGGGCTGCAAAGCGATAATTTTGATTCTTTTTTGATCTGCCGTCGAAGCTTATTAATCTGACCTTGATCCCACAGCGGCTATGTTCAATGCGGCTGTTTACCACGGAATTTCTTACCAATGAAGACCCCTAGAGCGCTTGTACCGATTGTTGTCCTATCCTTAGCAATGACAGTCGGAATTAAAGCGAACGCTCAGAGTTCGCCACCATCCCCAGCGCCTGACTGGAACGCCGCACCGGCATCAAACTCTTCCTCAAACGCAACGCAAGAGCCGCTCAAAATCACAAGCCTGGATGTGTTGAGGCGTACTGTAGAAGGGTTGGCTACGAGGCATGGATTTGCGCCTCCTCCATCGACTGTTCTAACCCGATCAGATCTAGGCAAATACTATTTGGACTTGATGCCGAAATTGGCGGCGCTGCCTGGCGATCAACTGACTGCATACGACTTGAAGGAAATCGGTCAACTCACCGATGAGTTCTCCGATTCGATGCAAGAGATAAAAGGAACGATTGCACTTCGTGCATTCAAATCGTCAATGGCGGATTCGACAGCGCTCGATGCAAAAGTGAACGATGCAAGAAGTCGGCTTGCCGTGCTGGAAAAAATCAAAATCAACGGCGACTTCACGTTTGCACCGCAGGCAGACATGGGCAAACGCGATCGCGATTCTATGTCGGCAAATTTGCGGGCAAGAATCAACTTCTTTGCTCGCGTGCATGAAGCAAAACCCGATGAAACTCTCGGAGATGGCTATGTCTTCGCTCGTTTGACGGCTGCTGCCGGAAGATTCTTCCCGCGCAATCTATACCTACTGAGCCCGCTAAACGACATTGTTGATGCCAACGCGTCACCATTCAACTCGGGTCCAAACGAAGTCCAAATTCCAAATCTTGTAATCAACAACAACAACAGCAACTCGTTGAGACCGACTGTAAGTTTGGAACAGGCGTACTACACCCAAGACTTCAAGCCGGGTTTGGGGCTCAAAGGAAATGCGAAAGCCGGGCTGGTTTACTTGGGAGCCATGTTCGACAACAACAACTTCGCAAACAATGAATCGCTTCAGTTTATGAACACGCAGTTCGTAAACAGCATTTCATGGCGTCCGAACTTCAACGGACCGTCGCTTGTGATGTCGCTCGAAAAACCATTGTTGCGCAATCGTGCGTTTTTCCGCGCCACAAGCGCCATGGCGACAATCACTAACAGAGACTTTTTTGGCTGTTGGGGAACAAATCACGAGCTCCAATTCGGCCATACATTCTTCAATAAGGAAGGAAACTTGCGCGCCGGCTTTTGGAACTGGAGTTTTAGAAGAGGAACAAATACTCCATTCACCACACCACAAGATCTGTTTGGAACATCGATCATTTCAGCCATTCCCGATGGCAATCCAATGAATGGTCCGCGCCCAGTGGGCATGTACATGAACTTCGATCAGAGAATCTGGAAAGACATAGGCATCTGGGGAAGATACGCTATGAACGACAAAAACATCGGCGAAGTCTTCCTTGGAGGTTTGCTGTCATCAAGGCAGTCGTTTAGTTTTGGAACCGAAATTCCAATCAAGAGCTTCTTCAAGAAACGACCTGACGATGTAATCGGCGTTGCTTACGGGCAAATCTCGGGCTACAACAGATTGGGAATAGTTTCGCCGGCGACACCAGCATTTCTCGCCTTGAACGGTGTTGCAGCGCCGACTATTGCCGACGTAAACAACAATCTGTCGACCATCAATCCGGGACCTCAGAAGCGCAACGAAAAAACTTTGGAAGCATACTACCGCTACCACATCAACAAAAACGTCTCAATCTCGCCGGACGTTCAATACATATGGTCGCCCGGCGGCACTGGACCAACCTCCGGTGTTTTCGCCCTGGGCACACGGCTTAACGTAGTGTTCTAAAACGCG
Organism: uncultured Candidatus Obscuribacterales bacterium; assembly: GCA_964503045.1. GTDB lineage: Bacteria > Cyanobacteriota > Vampirovibrionia > Obscuribacterales > Obscuribacteraceae > CAYZJR01. The sequence continues at coordinate 56,435 of CAZCZI010000002.1, read as the reverse complement.
CGATACCCCTGACAAGCTGATTGGATTCTGTGTAGAAGTTCGTATAGTGTTTGAATAGAAAAGTCGGGAAGTTACACTACATGTATGTAGTTTTACCGATATCGGTTGAGATACTGACTGGTTCAGTTCGAAAAATCGGATGGTTACATTACATATACGTGCTTGTACCGATATCGGTACGACCTCGTATTTAGACGAACCCATTTGTGTCAAATCAGCTTGAAAAGATGCTCAAAAACATCCTCCTCTCCTTCGTAGCCGCAGGGTTGACGCTGACTGCAGTTGTCAATCCTTGCTTATCACAAAATCTACAAGCAGAAACCCCAACAATGGCGACACCTGAGCCTGCTCCGCCAGCTCAACCGCCCCAACAGCCCGAGTCACCGCCTACGAACTACACTCAACCGGCACCCGCACAACCGTATCAGCCCGAGACGCCTCCAAATCAAGGCTATCCTCCGGCGAATTACGCTCAACCGACGCCCTACGAGCAGCCCCAACCATACGGTCAGCCACAGCCCTACAGTCAGCCGCCGTATGGTCAACGGCCGTCGCCCGCCAGCCAGCCTTATGGACAACCGCAACCCTACGGTCAACCCCAACCCATGGGTCAACCGGCGCCGACGAATCAACCCGCGTTCATGCCCGGACAGACCCAATCGGGCTATGCGCAGTACTCACCCCCGCAAGTTCCATCCGGATACCCGGCGCCCATGCAACCCGCACCGGCTCAGAACTTCGCGGCACCGACCCAGCCGTTCGCCCAATACGGCGGCTATCAGCCACCGAGTCAGTTTTACGGTCAACCCCCGGCCTCCGGTCCCGGATACGGCCCCGGTTATGGCGCGCCTCCACAGTATGTTGGCGATCTCAGAGGTTCAACCGCATACGCTCCTGAAGGTCTCGTAATCCCAATCACATTGCAGACTTCAATCTCCACTCAAGTTGCAAAAGCCGGCGACTACATTCAAGCCAGCATCGCACAGAACGTCTCACTTGGCGGCTATTCATACATTCCTGCAGGAACCGTCGCAGTAGGGCAAATCTCAGATTCAACCGCAGGTCGAAGACTCAGTCGCTCCGGTGCGCTGAGCATCGACTTCAATAGTTTGCGAATGCCGAATGGCGTTACCATCCCAATCAGCGCACACCTGCTTGGCTCAATCGGCAAATACAAGGACGTGGGCAAAGACGGTCAAGACTTGTATCGCGGCGAAGGCTGGGGCACAAAAGCAGGACAGTTTTTACTGCGAGGCGGCTTGGGAGCTGGTTTAGGTGCAGGGTTGGGAACAGCAGTGGGTGCCATCGGTGGCGGTGGCTATGGAGCAGAAATGGGAGCCTGGTCAGGTGCCGCTATAGGCGGTGGCATCGGTGCAGCGGACATGCTGCTTCGCAAAGGCAAAGACGTAATCATTCCATCTGGAACACAGATGCAATTGCAGCTCAATCAACAAGCATCGATTCCTGTGGAAGCGCCTCTTGGAGCACCTCAGCAACCGCCATCAAGCGTTGGAAATTTCTGATTCAACAGTAATGTGCACTTTTATCACAGCGATTGTTCCAACCGAAACTGCTTTACCCCAATTGCGCGAGCTATGCGACAAGTATGGTTTTGATGTCGCCCCTATGGACAATCTCTCGCTCCGCACTGTAGTTCCTGATGGCTATCAGTTTCTGCCGATGCGTGGTCCGTGCAACTGTGATACCGCTCTCGGATACTCAAGTTCTTCGATGTATCAGATGCATAACTTGCAGCAAGAAAGCTCAAAACTGAAGCGCAAGGGGTGGAGCGCCGCTAAGATTGCACGTTGGAAAACGGACAAGGCGCGCGCTCCGCAGCAGAAGAAAGCGGAGAAGGACTCTGAGTTGCGTCAATGGGAACGGTGGATCGGTGAGGTTGTAAGAAGTCGGACAGCCAAGAACATTTCCATTATTCTTCACCTGTACGATGGCAGTATTGATACTGATCGAATTTCGATCAAAAGCATTGAAAACATAAATATCGATGGGCTCAATGCAGAGAAGTTGGCCAATTTGGATTGGGACATTCTCTATAAGTTCTCAGGAACGTAGGCGGATATCTCAAAAACGCGCTAAGAATTTCTGATAACCATCAAACTGATTCTTCCAATCTCCGTAGCACGCAACCAATCCACATCTGACGCAGCGACATCCAATATAGAACCACTTTACGCAGTCACTGTCCGTGTAAAGCGATACACCACCGGAGAGTTCAAACTCCTCATTACCGCATGGACACTGACATTCCTCAGGTGTCGCATCCTCTAGAAATTCTTCGCTGTCTCCAATCGGATGCTCGTGGTCGCACTCAATGCATGTTCTAATTGCAACACCTTCATCATCATCAATTGATATTTTGAAAACCCTTGAATCGCAGGTACACTTCGCATCAACAAAGTGTTCAATGTGATAAGAGCCGTTGCCGGCAAGCTTGCTGTATCGAAGCAATTCATCGCGAATGTCGGCATGGTCGTCGCCAAACCAGTGACCATCATGATTTCGTAGCATTTAAGCACCCTTCCTGAGTGAATCTCGGACAATTGAATTATCAAGAATCCTTGTTTCGAGTCGGTAACTTCCCCTTCATGAGATTGATCATCATGTATGCCATCTCCGCACCGATTTGCAATTGCTCCTTCCCACCAAAACTGACACATCCTCTCAATCTTTTCAGTTCAGAAATAATACCGTGTCACCAAAAATCAAAGCAAAATTGCAGTTTTAATAACTCTGAAATAGTTCCTCCCTAACCTATCGCTTACACCCCGAAATTCACGCCTTCCAAGGAGAACAATCATGGGCGAAAAACAAGCGTTGGAATATTCGAACATCTCAATGGCGCGCGAGGGTGAGAGTTATGCATCGGTGGAAGCATTCGACTCTATGAAGGAAGGGTTTGCGCCGAGCGCCAACAAAACGAGTGTCGTCGCAGCATTACCGGAAGTTCTCATCACAGAAAAGCAGCCAGCCGCACTAACACAAGATCAAATCGCAGATGAAATGTTGAAGAATCCCGCGGTGTTTCACGGAGTTCTTAGATCATCAATGCAGAATTGGAGACAGACTGGTTGGGGTGGCGTCGAACACGCAGAAGTGACTCGTATCGCCAATGATCCGTCAAGAGAGGCGATGGAACGAAAAGCCGCACAACTAGTCGACAAAAATTTCGATCTGTTCGCCGGACTCTATTCATCTAGAAGGAAGCTGGACACGGGCGATCTCGACGAGTTCGCAGCTTCACTGAAGCTCGACAGATGCGGTTCGTCACTTATGGCGGATGCCGCCACAAAAGCAGCAAAATATGGGCTTGGAGTCTACGGCGTCTCAAAAATGTTTGGCAGCGACCAGGCCGGTTGGAACACAGCGGTGGGCGTAACAACATCGCTGTTTGCCAACTTGATTATCGAAGGAATCAGAAAACAAGACAAAGAGAAAATCGAGGCGCTGAATTACTTCAACATTCCCAAGTGCTAGCGTCGACGTTCCGAGGCTTTTGGCGCGACTTGGCGGTAAAGAAGACTAAATCCCTTGTTGGGATCGCTTCTCGATGCGGCGTACGTGAGCGTCTGCAAGATTGTTCAGGCTGTCATGAACGAACTTGATGACCCCAAGCGAAAGAAAGGTAAGCATCACTGCACTAAATGGTTCACTCATAAAACTTCAGGTCCTCTGCTGTCACTGCACTTTAATGAAAGCATGGTTGCCAGCAACAATGCATAAACCTAAAAGCCGAGGGTGCTAAGAAATCGTCAAAAACTAGTCTTGTTCGAATCTGGTGACTGCTCCAGCGATGGCTCCAGCGCCTGCTCCAGCGACGAATCCAGCTCCCGCGACGA
>CAZCZI010000002.1:39075-52478 GCA_964503045.1 uncultured Candidatus Obscuribacterales bacterium | reverse complement strand
GCTCCAGCGATGGCTCCAGCGCCTGCTCCAGCGACGAATCCAGCTCCCGCGACGAATCCGGCAGCACATCCGCACTAAAGCTATAGCTCTCAACGCTGCCCGGCGCCGAGACATCACCAAAGTCATAACTCTGTGCGAGATCTCCGTCAAATCCCGGCACTGCAACAGTAGCAGGTTGCTTCAAATAATCGTTGGTGTTTGCGAAATAATCTATTGGCGTTGGTACATGTTCTACATGCAACGGCAGCTTTTCGCTCGGTCGATTCTCCGCGATTAGCTTCACGTCTTTCACTTCCATATCCGAAGTCTTGATGCCCCAGGTCTTGATCTTTTTATCGAGCAAAACCCGCACCCTCTGCTTATACCTGCGCGTATCAGTCTGAAGCTCAGTAAGCGGCTTCTCCCTCGCCACCTCGCAGAGCACAACCTCCGCCGCTTCAGCCGTTGCCTGATACGCGTCGGCGACCTTGGTGACGAAGCTCGCAGCCTCGAAAACCTCGAACATAAAAACTGCCGAAAGCGAAACCACAGCATCATCGTAGGTCACAACCTCTCCGGTCTCGACCGGCATCGTCACCATGCGAGTGTCGACGATTAGGAGGCGTTCGATAACCGGCAAAACCAGATTAAGACCAGGTCCACGGCTGCCGACAACCTTTCCGAACCGGAAGACGACCATCCGTTCATGCTCCCTAACGACCTTGACTCCCGAAAGGGCGATCATTATCAGAAGAACAACGATTCCACCGAGGATTTCGAGCATTCACTCCACCAATTTCGACTACTCTGTTAGTACCCCAAAAACTCTAATCTTAAGTTTCAGGAGAAACCCGGTGGCGTTGGTCAAGGATTCCAGTAGCATGGAATAAGCCGCCATAATTCATTCTGCACCAGGCGAGCCGACTCCGCATGACCGAAGTCATTTACAAATGTGACGTTTGAAAGTTCACGCCTCTTCTTACTAGCCTAATGTTGAGATAGCCCTGAAAAGTATGGAAAAGCAAGTGCCGAAAGACGACAAGTCATCAGTCGCGTTATTGGAAGCCAAAGAGCAGTGGAGCAACATCGCCAAAGATGTGCTTCCGTTTTCTGGTCCGAAAAGCGCGAACTGGGTGAAACCGAAGAAGGTTCATGGAAAATATTTCTTGTTTTTCGGTGTGATTCTTCCGATGCTCGCGATGACTCTTGAGCTGTGGACGCACACTCTTGCGCGCTATTACTTCGATCCGTTTCCCTCTGTTTATCACGTCGTTCTGTTTACGCTGATTCCGTTGTCCAACTTGATGGCGTACTTGAGCGGTCGCATGGATTTGACGCGTTACTATGCACCCATGGCTCTCTTCAGCGGCATGGCGATGGGCATTGGTGTTCTTTACACCTTGATGTTCCTCTCAGTAACACCAACAATGTGTATTGCAATTCTGGCTTTTGGAATCGGTTTGCTTGGTCTGGCCCCGCTTCTTTCTCTGCCTTGCACCTGGTTTGCAGGCAAAACGGTTTGTGCATTTGCGCACAGGCAGCGCGCCTATTTCGATGCACATCAGGTTGAACATATCGGACACTTGATCGTTCTTGTGATGGTGATTGCAGTCGAGTTGCCGTCCACGCTTACCCGCGTTCATCTTGGCGAAGCGACTGAATCGGATAAATCGCACGAGGCAGTCTCGTGGTTGCGCAAGTATGGCAATCAAGAAGTAATGCTGCGGGCTTGTTATGAACGTTCTGGGCGTGCCACGGACGTATTAGGAACTCTCTACGAACACGCCCACCCAATCACCGTCGAACAAGCACGAGAGATTTTCTACCAAGTTACTGGAAAGGCATTCAATTCAGTTCCAATCCCGGCGTCGGCACGTTCAACCATTCAAAAGACCGGCATGGTAAGCGACATCGCAGGCGTCAATGCAACAGTCGAAGATGAATTCGATCTCGATGCCGATATCGCAGGCGAAGCAGTAAGTGGTATCGCCCGTGGTTTGTCAGTTAAAGGTTCTGCTTTAGTAGGAACAATCGATAATGATGGTGCCATTGCAAAGATGGAATGGATCATGTCATTGGAGAATTCATCAAAGTACGATCGAGAGGCTCGTGCCAAGCTGCTTCTGCCGCCTGGTGCAGTAGTCACTGGAGCGAAGATTGTAATCAATAATATAGAACGCGAAGCGACCATCATGACTCGCAGCGTCGCCAGAGAAATCTATCGGCAAAACATCATCGCCAAGAAAGATCCTCTTCTGGTAAGCATGAGCGGAATGGATAGAGTACTTATTCAATGCTTTCCGGTTCGTCCGATGTCTAAGGCGGACGTCAAACTGACAATCGTTGCGCCTATCAGCATCAATGGCTCAGGCACCGGGTCGTTGGAACTGCCCGCATTTGAAGAACGCAATTTCGTGTTGGAAGGTCCGGTTACACTCACTTTTGATTCCAAAGCACCAATCAAATGCGATGCAGCGGCCGTGAAAATAGATGCCGCAAAACCATTGATTTTCAATGCCACTATTGACGGTTCGCAGCTCTCCAGGTTCAACGGAATAGTCAATGTCGAGCGCGACCGGCAATGCCATCGCACCTGGTGCCACGATAGATTCACCGGCAATGCCTATGTTGTCGAAAGAGTGTTGCAACCGCAGACGTACCCAGTCCCTCAATCTTTATATGTAGTCGTCGATGGCTCCGAGGCGATGCAAGCCTATCGCCAGCAAATCGTGGACGGTTTGAAAACACTCAACCCTGGTATGAAAGTTCAACTTCAGGTGGTTGGAGATGAAACAAGAGTCTTGTGCCGAGAGACAAGTGCAAGCAGCCCGGAATTTAACACTGCGCTCAACGCTCTTAACGCATCGGATTTTCAGGGTGGGCAACGTGATGACCTCGCACTTAAAAACTGCATGGAACAATCCTTCAAGAGCAACGGCGCTGTGCTCTGGATACACGCCTGCCAGCCGATGTCCTCAGTTGCAGGTGACGTCGTCAAACAGTATTTGAAAGCTGAAAGCAAGACGCCTCGCTTATACGATCTACAGGTAGCCACTGGTCCCAATGAAATTCTTTCTGGAATCGATTCAAATCCCAGTTTGATTCGCGTAAAACACACAGGTAATCTGAAGCAAGATCTCGATACGCTGTTCAACGAGACATGGAAAGGACAGACATCTGACGCACTCGATCAATATCTACATCATCTCGGAGATGGTCCAAGCGAGCCAGGTCATGAAACAATTTCCGAACTCGCGCAACTTCAAGGCTATGAACAAATTCTCAAAGAAAATCAAGCTGGAAACGAGCAACGCGCAATTCACATTGCTCAGCAATATCATCTTGTGTCGCCAGTTTCGAGCGCAATCGTAAATGTTCCACTTGTTGACACCAACCTAATTATCGAACCACCTCCGCCACCAAACAAAGCCAGCAACCCCTTTGAAAACCAAGAGGTAATGCGGGGTTTGGAAGCGACCGGCGCCACCATCGGTTATTTCATTACGGGGCAGTTCCTCGCTAATGCGATATCTTCTGCATTTTCGGCTACCGTCTCGCAGCTCAATAACTTGTCTGCTGCAGCCGGCGTTGCTGGAGGACCGGCATATACAGGAGGAGGCAGCAGCGGCTTTGGCGGCAGCTTCGGAGACGCATACTCAAGCCAAGGCGACGAAGGCTATAACTACAACGCCAAGAAAGACGCGAGCCAACCCGTAGTTATTGGTGCACCAGCACCCGCGTCCTCGCCGGTTCCAAATTCCAGTACCGGTCTCAGTTTCGGCGATGCCTACTCGAGTCAGGGTGACACAGGAATTCAACAACAAAACAGCAATGCACCGATGCAGTTCGCTCAGGAATTGACCAAGGGTCTCACAGCAAGAGACTCGAATCTCTTCGCCAAAGAAAGTGAAAAGTCTAGTGGCACTCAACAATATAAAGCCGGTCAATACCCGCAGCTTCAGGGCGCCACTAACGGCACAGTCGGACCACAGGGTGGAAATGCGACTGTTTTTCAAGACGGCAAGCTGATGGATGCTCGCAGTCAGGTCACGACTCAAGGTCTTGTATTCGAGAAGCAAAAAGCACGAGAACTCGGCGCTTCAGACAAGAGCGGACTTATGACCGAAGACCATGAGATGAAAGAGGAGTCTCTCGGTAAAGAGGCAAGAAAAGCTGAATCGCGAAGACAATCCATGTGGGGTGGGCAGCCGATGCGTGTGGAAGGAAGCCCTGGAAGCATTAGTATAGAAACCCCCGCAGTAGAAACAACAAAGGGGCCGATCAATTTCAGCTTCCCCGGAAGCCAATTCTTCAGCGGCGGGCGTGGCGTAAGTTCTGACTCTTACTATTCCGAGTATTCCGAGTCGAATCAAAGCGGGCGCCGCTCACACGGCTTCCTGGACGGGACGTCAGTCGCAATAAAACTCCTCCTGGTCGTCATCTTCGCATGCCTCTACCCCTTCGTTCTCATCTTCGTGAAGAACCGCCAGAAGGGCAATTACAAACTATGAAGGTCCGGCATTAAATCTGATACGTAGGATTCCCACCCTGCGTAGTTTCCCTGTTGGTCCACATATAAGTAATGAATACCATTGCATCAGTCATTTTCCCCTGGTGCATTCAATATATGGGTCAGTCAGAAGGCGGATTCGAGGTATTCAAAAAAGCAGCCGAAGAGCTGCCCTCAGCTGCGAGAGAATTCGCAAATGAGGTCTGGGAGAATCCCAAAGAAGCCATCAACCATGCGGCAGAAGTTGTACTTGTTTCCGGCGCGTTTGGCGCGGCACTCGGTTATGTGCTTCCGGCCCGCGGGCCGGCCGCCTGGGTAATCGGCGCAGGCTTGACCGTTCCCGTTGCAATAAATGGAATTAAACGGCTCGCCAGCGCTTATGATGAGTCACTTCAACCTTGGGCAGACCAAGACGCAATCGCGCACAAACTGGCGAAAGACTCCGTCGGTGGTGCCGTGGATTTCGGTCTCTCTTTCGGCGGCGGTTACCTCGGAGCCGAATTAGGCTTCGCCGCATCGCAAAGCAGAGGGCTTCTCGGCAACATCTCTCAAGGAAGCCAACGCGCTATTATAGGCGCCGAAAACCGCGCACTGGCAATGCTTCGCACCAATCATTCCGGCGAGATTATAGTCAATGCGCCGAAAATGCCGAGCGGTTCCATCACCACATTTAAAGGACCAACTGAATCCGGTCAGCCAATCTCACTGTCTCTGGACGGCGTAAAACGCGCTTCCACCACAGGTTTAATCAGAGGCTTCAAGCCAGACGGCGCAGTCAATCGCAGACTCGGACAGTTCTTGGGTGAAAACGAAGATCTGACACTCTATTTCGGCTCACTGCACGGACACTCCAGATATTCAGACGGCATGGGACTTCCCAAAGACCTGTACAACAAAGCGATCGAACAAGGTCAGCATGTCACCACCATCACCGACCACAATCATCTTGCCGCTCGCGGTGGTGTAAAGCCAAATGATCCGCGCGCTGGAGACCAAGCAGGCACGCCGACAGTCGCCGAAAATCCAATCGAATACGCACAGACATTTGCCGATGCAGCTGCCACCACAATTCCAGGCAAGCACGTATCATTAGTGGGAACAGAGTTAGGAACCATCGGAAAAGTCGGTGGACATGCGCATCAAGACTTTGCCGCGACCGAAGCAACCGCAACCGGCACTCAAGGTTTGGCACAGTTGGAAATCAAGCCTCCAACCAAAGTCGCAGAACTCAACCCCGGCACTCCGGCTGAGTCTCCATTACCGGGACCTCCCAACTCGCCAGGAGCACCGCCTGAATCTCCTATTCCAGGTCCAGTGGAGGCAAACACGCTTAAGACCGGATCGACAACCGGTGCCAATGATGGTACGCCCGGTACGCTCGACATGCTTAAGGAACTCAAGAATCCGAAGCCGACAAAACAACCCGACGGCGGAGAAACAACAGGCACAGGCGAAACAACCAAACCGGGCGGCGAAACAACGAAACCAAGCGGCGAAACTACAAAACCGGGCGACACCACTGGAAAGACCGGCGATCAAACGACCGGCGGCGATCACAATCACACTGGTCCGGAGATTCACGTCGAAACACCGGCAGAAGCATTGAGCGCCGATCACCTAGGCGGCGTCAACCACATCAACTTGCTTGAAGTCGAGACGTTCTTCGAAGCAATTCGCGAGCCACGTCATCCGGTGAGCAACTTCTTCCGCAGACTCGTAAACATGGACACGGGCCCCGTTGTTAAGCCACCAGATGTGGTGAAATACAACGACGGCGATTACAAGGCGCTCGTAAACCATCTCGACAAATTGAAGGACAGCACTGGCGGAACTCCAGTCATTCAGCTCAATCACCCACGCTATTTGGCAGACCACAACCCAAACTTGCCGGCTGGTGCAAGAGACAGAGACTACGGTCAAAAGTCATTCAAGAATCGCAAGGAATGGTTGGAGAGATTTGCTGATCCTTATGTCCGTCAAATCGAACTGATTAAGGGCGAAGCACTCAATCCTAACCCAGTTGATGTCGTGAAAGCGGGCGACATGGACCCGAAGAGTTTTGCAGGCTACATCGACATGAAGGTGCACGCCAGCCCGACATTCGGCCGTGACTTCCACTTCGGCGAACCGGTCAATAACCCGGGCGCAACCGGAATTCTCTCAAAGAATCTCGACAAGCACAGCATCATGGAAGCACTGCGCCAGAGACGCACCATTGCCACAACTAGCAGAGACAATCTCTACGGCGTGCTCAGTGCAAACGACAAGCACGTGATGGGAAGTATCTTGGATCAAGCCGCGGTCAACGACCTGACACTGACTATGCAAATCGGCGGAAATCTTCACGCCGAAGCGCAGTACTCGGTCAAGGTTTGGGGCGACGGTCGCCTCGGAGACGGCAAACTGGCTCGCATACTGCAAGAGCAAGAGATGACCGGCGCCGAGCTCCTGGCGCAGGGCAGCAAAGTCACCTTCGACCCGATCGCTCACAAGCTTGGAAACAGCTCCGCCTATTACGTCGAAGTTGCAAGGAAAGACGCATTGACCGGCAACCTCGATCGCATGTGGACGGCTCCTATCTGGGTAGAGCCGCTATCGGGTTCCAAACACTCAATCTTTGCCAGATTGATGGCCGGCGATCAATCTCAACAGATCTTGTCCAAGTAGCATTGCTATAATCATCAAATGAGACTTTTTAGGAACAGTCGGATCGGTTGTTGGCGGCTGGCGGCACTATCTATGGTGTTCGTCAACCTTGTGGTAATTACCTTCAATGTTGCATTGGCAACTCCTGCACTTGCACAAGACGCCTTATCGAAACCAGTTGCCGACAAGTGGGCATTAGTCGTAGGCATCAGCAAATTTGCAGACCCGAGCATTGCTCTCAGTTTCGCAGCCAAAGACGCACAAGACTTTGCTAACTTCTTAACGAAGGAAGAAAGATTCGCTCCCGACCATGTTCGCGTTTTGCTCGACGAAGAAGCAACTCGCGAAAACATCTTGGCAGAACTTGGTGACAAGTGGTTGCCGCGCGTGGCTCAACCGGACGATCTTGTTGTCATCTACATCTCCAGCCATGGCAGCCCTTCGACGGTTGATGTTGAGGGATTAAACTATTTGGTTGCACACAACACCAACAAAAACAGTTTGTATGCAACCGGGATTCCGATTCAAGAGCTTACACGCATCATCAAGCAACGCGTTCATGCCGAGCGCGTCATTGTGATTCTCGATGCTTGTCACAGTGGTGCAGCAAAGACTGCCGAGAAGGGATTGATCAGAAAAGGCAACTACGATGCCGACGAAATCATGAGCGGCACAGGGCAGCTCGTCATCTGCTCCAGTGCTCCCAGCGAAGTTTCATGGGAAGGAAAAAATTATCAAAACAGCGTTTTCACCAAGCACCTAATCGACAGCTTGAAGATGCGAGGCGAATATACAAAACTCGGAGAAGCATACGAAAATCTCAAAGGGCAAGTGCAATCGGAAGTTCTTCGAGATCGCGGCGAGCTGCAAAACCCACAGCTCAAAAGCAAATGGCGAGGCAACGATCTGATGCTTGCATGCCGGCCTGCCAGACCCCGACCAGGTCTTCCTAGAGAACCGACTATCAACTTTGGAACCACCTCCGCCGTTCCCTCCAACACTTCATCCACTATCGCCATGCAACCGAATGCACCAACTGTAGAGGCAGGTGCTATTTCCGGCAGCAACATCAAACTGCAATCGCGCGTCGCTGTTCTGCCCGTGATTGGTCCGCAAGAAATCATTCTCGATGAGATATGGAGCGGCTTAGACGCGAAAGGCGACATAAAAGTCAAAGCATCACCGGAAGTTGCGAACATGGGTCAAGCAGTTCGCGAAAGCATGATGATCAGACTAAAGAAACAACTTGCTGGGACTGAATTGTTTGAATACAATCCAGGACCTGAGCTCCTTGCAGCGTACGCGCAAAAATCGCCGGCGTTGGGTGCTGTACCGCCTTCGCAGTGGCTGACGCTTGCGCGCGACTCGCAGGCTTTGTATTTGCTTCAAATTACGATTCAGACTTTGCAAATTCGCACCAGCTATCAAAGCGACGAATTGATCTCGAAAGTGTCGGCCAAAGTCGTGACCGGAGACACCGGAGAAGTGCTCTGGCAGGTCAAAGATAGAAGAATCGAGCATGTTCCACTCACCGATCAAAGTCCTGCGATTCTGTCGATGATCAAGAATTTTCTGGCACCAAGAATTACCGGAGATTTGAGCAAGGATATTGCACGCGCCATCAAGGGCAAATAAGAAGAATGTTTGGAATTCTCACTAGACATCACAAATTGGCGGTTGTTCTTACTATTGCCGCGGGGTCACTTATTGCCGTTCCTGCCAATAGTAAGGAATCAACGAAGCCAACTGCAAAAGAAACCGCAAAGCAAACGACTCAAGCCATCAAACAAGCTAAAAAGGAAACAGCCGAAAACGCTGCTCTTGTAAAAGCAACTGTTGTAGACATGATGTCATCCGAGTATGGGGGGCTGCGTATCTACCTGACACCAAATATGGTGAAGGTCAAATTTCAGGGTGGCGGCGAGATTCACGCGTCAGCACCGGCATGGAAAGTGGTTTGTTCTAACCCCACTGAGAAGACGATAATTGAGGTTCCATGGGAACTTTGGAAGAAAAACGGATTTCCAACAATAGTTGATCTTCGAAAGGATCATTTCACTTCTCCAGCAACAAAATTGAAAAAGACTACGATCTTGGGTAAGCCTGCGCTGAAAATCATCGCGCCGTTTTCCGGAAGAGCAGCATCGGCAATCTTTTTGCCTCCTCGGTCTTCCAAGATCAAAGGCCTAGAAGTCGTCCGTAATCCTGACACCATCTCGGTTGTCGGAGCCGAGTTAAACGTCGGTAAAAGGCAAACTGAGCTCGTGCAAAGTATGCTGAAAACTCCTACCGAAGTCGGTTTTCCGCTTGAGATTGCCAATCATTACTATCGAGGTTATACAACGGCAGCCGTCCTCACCAAGTCGATCACCGTACACGAATTTCCGACTTCATTCTTTGCTTATCCGACTGGTTATCCAAACAAAGTTCGAACCCCGGAAGTGGCAATCGCAGGAAATCAATTAGAACGAGCGTTTCAGGGATTGCTTGACGACAGAAAAAACGACCAATAGCGGCAAAGCAAAAACTGCTAACTCATGACACGCAATTAAGTTGGAGCGCAATTTGCCAGACTAATCGAGCCGACTGTTGTATCCTAAACTGTCGCAAACATTGTGCGTGCCAGAAATGGCAGGAAACCCGGCGTCACCAACCACAAGGCCAACTCGGTGCGGGCGCTCCCAACTCCTGGCTCTCCTCGATCGCTATACGGCGATAAGCGCCGCGTGAGTTCCCTTTGGCAAAGACTAAAGGCCCTGGCGGTGGTTCTGCTTGTCTTGTTCCAATCCTTCGCTTGCGCTTTGCCTGTGCTCTGCGACAATCCACTAACGTTCGATCCAGTGGAGTTTCTACTTTCGGTACTGGATCAGGTAAAAGATGAAGTCGGCGGTGTGCCGGTGCAAGTCTATAACGCCGTCGACAATCTGACAAAAGCGGCACAGGAAGCACTCCGCGTAAGAATTCAAGAGAGACTGCAGAAAGCGATACTTGATGGTGATACTGAAAAAATGGATCGGCTCCAGGCCTACGCAACGGCACTTGCCACTGGAGACAACGAGCGACTGAAGCAGGCAATCCGTGACGCGAAGCAAAAGAAGAAAAAACAGGCGGCCACTTTTTGGACAATCGAACTGCCGGTTCAGCCGATTCAGGCAGCCAACGCACCGATAAAAGGAAATGCCGTCTTCAGCACTCTGCGTAAGCTGCCTGCAACAAAGCCGGTGAAAGTGTACTTTTCGCTTAAAAGCCGCAGTGTATCCAACGAAATTTTGCATGCGGAAAAGACAGTAGCTGTGCCGGAAAGGGACACTCAGTTCACGATTCCAATAGAATCGCTAAACTTCAAACTACCACCTGGAGAGTGGAACCTTTTAGTTCGCACAGAGTGCGAGGGTTACGAACCAACAGCGAATCTCGCGCCAGTTACAGGTGGGGAGATTGTAATCGATTCTGCTGCCGCGACATTGGGAGCTCAAGGTGGCAAGCCCGTCAAGTTGGATTTGAAGTACCACGTCGAAGGCGGCAAAGGGTACGTGGACATCAGCGGTCATCTGGAATCGGTGCCGGACGGACAAGATGACGCCATTCATCGCCACAATCTTCCTCAGCAACGAAAGCTTGCCAACAATCTTCCAAACTTCTACACGGAGAGTTGGCCGGCTACAAATGTTGGTGGCAAGTATGAATGGCACTACAAAGTGAAGTCTGATGAGTTCGGAGAAAAAACGGGTGTTGTTCCGTTTAAGCTTCCGGCGATGCCGAAGGAGAAGGAGAAAAACAGCGTTGACATAAAAGAAGCAGCGCTGCGACTCGATAAACCAGACTCACAGCCTTCCACGACTTTTACCGTCGGCGACAAAATCTTGCTGGAGGTGACTTACGAACTGACATCACCCAGGCAAAACCCGCCCGAGATCGAAGTTGTCGAAGCCTCTCAAATTGATGGTCCGGAAAACAAAGGTTTCACTAACCGCAAAAAATTGAAGGTTGGCCGTCTTAAATATGTTGAATCGTTCACCGCCAACAAAGTAGGTTCATACGATTGGCGCTTCAATATTGACCTGCCGGAAGGCAGTGATAATAAGGGTCGCGACAGGGACTCGCTGCATTTCATCGTGCAGCCCGCTGGACAAAAACCGCAAATCAAACTCGAAAAAGTGGTGGCAACACCGACTGAAGGAGCCCCCGGAGACTCCTTCAACTTCAACCTGGACTACGAACTCAAACTGCCACCAGGCGAAACTGTCAAAGTCAAAGAAACGATTAAAGTTGACGGTCCTGTTGCCGCCTCAATTCCTAACGAAAGAACCATAACCAATGACTCTCAGCGCGGGCGCATCGCACTAGGCATCTCGGAAACAACACCTGGTGAGTACTTCTGGTCGTATGAAATCGACGCGGGAGAATACGGAAAACTCCAGGGCAACAAGATCAAATTCAAAGTCGTCAAACCGGCTGCTGCAGCCATTATTGTCGACAAAGCGATTACCGTGCCGAGTTCGCAATTTGCAGGCTCGCCTGTAAGTCTCGAACTTCAATTTCATACGAAAGGTAATGTCGGCGATAAAGTCACATATAAAGGAACAGTCGAGAATGCTGATGGCAGCTATAAACACACAATAAGCCCAGAAGATTTGACGAAGTCTGGTGATAAATGGCCGGTTGCGAAGCATTCATGGCAAGCTCCAGAAGGTGGAACATACACCTGGCACTACGAGCTGACCTCCGAGAAGGGACAACAGGTTGCAGGCGACGTAAAAGTCGAAATACTCAAAGTAGAACCAAAACGCATAGAGCTAGTGTCACAACAAGTGATAA
The DNA here is from genome assembly GCA_964503045.1 of uncultured Candidatus Obscuribacterales bacterium. GTDB lineage: Bacteria > Cyanobacteriota > Vampirovibrionia > Obscuribacterales > Obscuribacteraceae > CAYZJR01. The sequence continues at coordinate 40,525 of CAZCZI010000002.1, read as the reverse complement.
ATCCGGAAGGTTTCGTCGGTGACAGATTTACTCTGCGCGTCGTGTACAAAGTGATCGGTTTCACTAGTAACAAGAGTTGGGTTGATGCCACTGAAACATCAGAGATCATGGGTCAATCCGTTGGAACGGTTCAACTTCCAAGCAGGACTCGCAGAATCAATTATCAAGACAAGCAAGTCGTAAAGGAGATTGACTATAAGAGTACCGCTCCCGGCGTTTTCGATTGGCGATACTCGATTGATGTGCCCGGTTTCGGTCAGCGAAACGACACGTTATCATTCGTCGTAAAACCTGCGAAGAAGCTGATTATCGACAGCGAGAGCGTGACACCGACATCAGGGCCTTCCGGTACACAATTTGCTTTACACGTCACATATCACGTCGTCGGATTGGGTCCGAATGAAACAATTGATGTTCGCAAAGGCAGTGCGATAACCGCAGGGCCAACAGGAATGTCATTCCGCGATTCGACTGACTCAGTCACAAGTGCTGACAATGTAAAAAATCTCGATGTTACTTACACAGGTACAACACCTGGAAATTACGGTTGGAGTTACACCATAGATGGTGGCGTGCTGGGACGCATAACCAAAACGCTTCCATTTAGAGTAGATGCAGATAAGTCACTCAAAGACATTGAGCTTCTCTGGGCTAGAGTAACGCCGGAGTCCGGCCCCGTAGGCACAAACTTCCTGCTCACTGTGCGCTATCGACTGAATGGAATGGCAACAGGAGAAAAAGTTCAAGTCGAGGAAAACGACTACGTCAATTTCGGCGGCAAGACAGAAACTCACCAGACATTCAATAAGACAGCTACCGACCGAATGAACTCCGTCGTGAAAGTCTCTCGATTTCTATCTACGCAGGGTGGTCGCCACGTGTGGAACTTCAGAGTCGATGCGCCTGGATACAAGAGTTTGTACGGATCAGTACCATTCGACGTCACCGAAGCTGCAGAAGTTGCAAGACTGAGGGCGCGTCTAGAATTTTCAGAAATATTCATTGCACCAGGCGAAACCGCAAATTGCGGAATCTATATAAGCGGCTATCGCGGCAACACGGCAGACAGAGTTGAAATTGTCTACCCGCAGATTCTGGACGGTTGGGGTTCTCTACCAGGACAAACGCAAGTATTCCCCGGAAACACTTCGATGGAACCATTCTCCATGCGTGGTGCCGGCGATTACACAAGAGAATACCTCGCTGGTCAAGGTTACCGCGCACGTGAGACTGCACCACCTGGTACGACACAAGTAAGAATCATCGTTAGGCAAAAGGACGCCGGCGAAGTGGTGCTGACGTTGCTTGTGACGGTAGTGCCTAGAGGACAAAGTACGCTCGGCAAGAACAAACCAGGCAGTCCAGGTACTGAAGGCGGCGGCGAACCTGGCGTAGGACCGGGTGGTCCCGGCGGACCTGGTGTAGGACCTGGCGGACCTGGCGTCGGACC
>CAZCZI010000002.1:37801-38975 GCA_964503045.1 uncultured Candidatus Obscuribacterales bacterium | reverse complement strand
ATCAGGTCGACACTTTCCACTTCGAAAAGGCAACTTTGAATCTCGGTGAAGTGAGTATCGTCGGACCAAACTATAAAGATATTTTGATGGCCCCCGCCGAGAACATAGAAATCACGTCAGCATCAACGTCTGTCCCATTTTCTTGGGAAGTTCATTACGACGACCGATTTGGAAAGGGAACTGAGAAAGTTGACGGCACGTTCAGAATAACGATTCCAGAAACAATCACCGGAAGCGCTGCTACTTATAGTGAGTCCGTCAAGGTACCAATCAAATGCGAGATCAATGCAAACTTCACAAGATCCGGACCCTATGATGTTTTCGGTGGAGTAGGTTGCGTCGTTAAGAACTCCAGTAAACCATCCAGTGAAAAGAGTTCTACCGAACCTTTTAAGACTGGAAGTAGAAATTGCACTTTGACTAGCACCATCACGCGAGAGTTTGATTACACGGCCCCGCCTCACACGCCGTCGCCCGGCATGAGGGACAAAGGTTATAGCAGTGTCTCCTTCGACGTCGGAGGGCCATCGGATCGCCACTTCAGCTTAGGCAACATTCAATATGCACTGAATTCCTCAACCAAGAATGCCGTGCTAAGAGCCCGACTTGAATCGCCCAAGATCCAGCTCGTACAGGACGAACTCCCGAGCAAGACCGCCAGTATCCTAGTGGACAGTTGGAATCGTGACACCGCAGAAATGGTCGAAGTGTTCTATCCGGAGCAAGGACCAATGAACATGCTTCCAAACGAGATTCATGTTATGCCTGGAAGCGGAAAGCAACTGCCCAGTGCATTAGCTGCTGTCGTAAATAACAATGGAACCTACGTTTGGTCTCAGGGTTACAACGCCTTATCGAAGGCTGCTCCCGGCATATATCAGATCCAAATAATCGTACGCCAGAACAAAGCCGGAAGCGTCACACTCACTCAAACAATCGAAGTTCTTCCGAAGCCCAAGCTACCAGGTGGCACCACAGACAATGGCAACCCTCCTGGTGGCGGTACTCCTGGAACCGGTGGCGGCAATCCACCTGGAACCGGCGGCGGCAATCCTCCTGGAACCGGTGGCGGCAATCCGCCTGGAACCGGTGGCGGCAATCCGCCTGGAACCGGTGGCGGCAATCCGCCTGGAACCGGTGGCGGCAATCCGCCTGGAACCGGTGGCGGCAATCC
>CAZCZI010000002.1:18923-37701 GCA_964503045.1 uncultured Candidatus Obscuribacterales bacterium | reverse complement strand
GCAATCCGCCTGGAACCGGTGGCGGCAATCCGCCTGGAACCGGTGGCGGCAATCCTCCTGGAACCGGTGGCGGCAATCCGCCTGGAACCGGTGGCGGCAATCCGCCTGGAACCGGCGCTGGCAATCCGCCTGGAACCGGTGGCGGCAATCCGCCTGGAACCGGTAATCCGCCTGGAACCGGCGGTGGCAATCCGCCTGGAATCGGTGGCGGCAACCCGCCTGGAATCGGTGGCGGCAACCCGCCTGGAACCGGCGGCGGCAATCCGCCTGGAACCGGCGGTGGTGGCACACCAGGAAAACTCCCCGGCACAACCGGCACTCTTATTAATGACCCTGGAAAGATTAAGCAGACCGGCGGTACTGTGTTTGGCCCGGTAACAAGCGGAGGCACCGGCTGGAATCAAGGCCAAGGTGCGATTACCACTCCAGGCACTACCGACAATGGCACCAAACCAGGCAGCGGCGGTACCATTTGGGATAAGCCCAAACCTCCCGTGGGAGGTAGTACCTGGGGCAACCCAACCGGCAAACCACCTACCATCTCAGTGACACCGCCGCCGGTGACACCCCCTGGCGGCGGCAAGCCCGGCAACATTTGGGACAATCCCAAACCTCCTGCGGGAGGTGGAACCTGGGGCAATCCAACTGGCAAGCCTCCTACCATCTCAGTGACACCGCCGCCGGTGACACCACCTGGCGGCGGCAAGCCCGGCACCATTTGGGATAATCCCAAACCTCCTGTGGGAGGCGGAACCTGGGGCAACCCAACCGGCAAGCCACCAACCATCTCAGTGACACCTCCGCCGGTCACTCCTCCGCCGGTCACTCCTCCGCCGGTCACTCCTCCACGGGTAACTCCACCACCGGTCTATCCACCACCGGTGACACCACCATCCCCACCCGCATCGTCGGGTTTCAACCTCTCAGGACATTGGTACGGCAGCGATGGCGACGTCACGATTACACACTCAGGCAGCATGGTCACAATCACAAACGGGACCACTACCTGGCATGGAACGCTGTCTGGATACAACATCTCCGGCTCCTGGGAGTGCCCAAGCTACCATCAAAAGGGAACGTTCAACAGATTCACCTATAACCCCAACTATCAGGCGGGCTACCAAGAACGCATCTCAGGCACGTACTACATCGAAAGGCCAGGCTGGGAACCAGACCCACGCGACTTCTATGCAGACCGCAAGATTCCCAGCCGGCCAACTACACCCAATCCTCCGGTGGTACATCCACCGCCGATAGTAAATCCACCACCGGTTGTACAGCCGCCACCGACATCGGTGCGCAACCTCACAGGCCCATGGTATGGTGCGTTCGAACAGTACGGCACGGGAATGGCAGGTAATGCTGTTCAGAACGGTAATCAACTGACCATGCAGCTGAACAACGGGTTTGGATCAAATATACGTGTCACCGGCACCATCTCAGGAAACATCTTTAGCGGCAGTTGGACTGGTACCATCCAGGCTTGGGAAGGAATGAAAACCGGACCAATCCAAATGGAAATCGGAAAAGATCTCAATGAAATGGGTGGTTATATGACCTTCCAGAACTCTAAGTGGAGATGGTTGATCCTACTTAAGCGGGGTCATCGATGAAGTCGCGAGCGGCTATGCTTTTGGCTCTCCTTACTTGTCTCTTCGTTTCCACGAACGCTTCAACTCAAGAGCTCACGGAAAGTTCTCTTTGGGATGATCGTTTAAAACATGAACGACTGGAGGACCAAAAACTCTACAAATACGTATGGTCCTGGATATATTTTCGCTACCATCACCCATCGTTCTCCCCAGAAAATTGGAAGCAGTGGGAACACAAATACGATGGAAAAATCTATTCCAGCGCCGAGGCGACTACCGCGATCAATACAATGATTGCCTCCTTAAACGATCGGAACGTCGAAATGATGGGAGCGACCATTGGGTCGATCGGCTGCGAACTCGCACCTGCAACCAATGAGCGTTGGCGAGTACAAATTGTGGGGAAAGACTCTCCGGCGGCACGCGCAGGAATTCACGTCGGAGACATAATCGAAAGCATCAATAACATTCCTGCGATGGGTACTTGGTCTCAGATTATGAGCCAACTTAACGGCGCTCCGGATACAGACGTCATAGTGCAAGCCAATCGCAACGGGTCACTTTGCGAATTCACTCTACGAGCCACGGCAGAAGATTCGGAGCCAACATCGTTTTTGAAAAAATTGAACGATGGAATCTTTTACATCAAGCCCGCCTTTCCATTTCTCAAAGAAGAAAAACGCGATCACTTCATGACAGCGATGGGCCAACTCCAACAAGCCGGAGCCAGGGGATTGATAGTTGATCTCCGGAGTAACATGACAGACGGAACTTACTTTGGTGATCTGTGCGGATGTTTTATCGGAAACAAGAGAGCTTATGGAATGTTGAATCGAGGATCAGTGAAGTTCATAGATGGCGAGCCGAGAGTGCAGATAGGAAACATCCCGGTCATCGCTCTGATCAACTCCACGTCAAACACCTCCGCTGAAGGGCTTGCCAGTTGCTTGAAGGCAAACAAACGGGCAAAGCTAATCGGCGATACAACCTCAGGGCATGCCTTGGTGATAAAGATTGAAAACGTCGATCGATACTCTCGAATACGTATACCGGAGTGGGAAAACGTAGCGGCCGACGGTTCGAAACTCTCTGGTGTCGGAGTAAAACCAGATATAGTCGTACCGGTAAAATTTGACGATGTCTTACGAGGTCCCTGGTGGAATTGTTCGGTGACTGGAAAACAACCGGATATAAATGATGGGCACGACGTACAATTGCAACGTGCAATTGTTGAAATGAAATCGCTCTTAGGAACGAAGTAAGTAATGCCGCAAAAATGGTTTCTCTGCTCGATAACAGCCCTGGTAGTGGCGCTCGGGTTGCTAAGTTTGCCCACCAGGGCCGATTCTCAATCAATTGTTCCTGTTGAAAAGCTTCTCGCTCCCGAAACAGAAAGCTCAAAACTTGACCCGCAGAGTTTGTACGATCACGTCTGGTCTCTTATCAACCTCTATTACTACGACCCGAAATTCGGGAAGCAAAATTGGTCCCGTTGGAAACGCACTCTAGATCCGAACGCTGAAGTCACTGCGTCAATCAAAGAGATGCTCAAAAGCCTAAACCAGCCTTATGTCGAGTTTTACGAAAGATCACTATTGCTTGGCCCAGGCACAATCGGTTGCTTGCTCGAACCTGCACAGGACGATCGTTGGCAGGTCGCAGCCATTGGAAAAGATTCTCCTGCTGCCCGTGCAGGGTTACAGCCCGGAGACATTATTGAAGTTGTCGCAACCGATCTTCCAAATGCCATGGTCGGAGTGGAAGCTGGAAACTTTGGAGTCAAGGAAGAGGCGAGAGGGCAACTAACGGATGTTGTTGCGCTCCTGCGTGGGCCAACGAACATTCCAATCAACCTGCAGCTCAGGCGCAATGGTGTTTCCACCAAAATTACCGTCACCCGCAGCGATAAAGATTACGAGCCTCAATCGCTTTTGCATATGTTCGATGGTGGCATTGCGTACATCAAACCCGCGCTCCCCTTAACAGGTGCAAAGCTAGAACACTTCAAGACAGCGATTTCCCAATTGAGTCAGGCCGGTGCCAAAGGTCTCATTCTCGATCTTCGCAGCAATTTATCTGATATTGGAACATTCGATGAAGTGTGCGGCGCATTTGTTGGCGACAAGAAAACTTGCGGCACATTGTTTCGAAATAGCATAACCTATGAACTAGGCAAAGCCGGACAAGTTACCAATTTGCCTATGGTAGCACTGATCAATTCAACCACGAGCGGATCTTGCGAAGCTCTAGCGGCATGCCTAAAGATTTACCAGAGAGCAACCCTTGTCGGTGATACGACTGCAGGAAAGGGACTAATTCTGCACACCTTCAATGTAGATCGCGAACACCTGTTGCGTTTCCCATCATATCAATACACCACATGCGATGGCACCCCGATTGAGGGTCACGGCGTGACGCCGGATGTCGCCGTACCCGTCGAAAGAAAAAATGTGATCGGTGGACCATGGTGGCATTCGTCTGCTGATGGCAAGGCACCCTCAATCGACAGCGGCAAAGATTCTCAACTTCAGCGCGCGGTTCAAGAACTGAAGACAAAATTAGCAGTCTCACCATAGGTGTCCGATGCAACATAAAGAAACAAGAACAAAGAAGAACACAGTGGTCCTATTTTTTGTTTCGTTGGTTCTTCTCATAACATGTTCTTCCGCGCAAGCAGAAAAAAGCGTCACGTCTCATCCCACGCATCACCAACAAACAAATCAAAAAGCTTTAGGCAGCTGCGGATTTGCAAAAGAGAGAATTGATGACGTTAATGCCGGCTCGAAGTACTCCGACGATTGGACTAAGCCACAGTTTCAAGATTCACGCAGACACTTCGATGATTGCAAGTTCGACGAAAGCATGCAGTTTGTCAAAGAAAAAATTTCAACTGGAAGAGAGAAAGCACGCAACTCGTTTCAGCATGAACCATCGAGATCGGAGTGCCTGTTCGCATTCGGTGAAGCTCTTCACTCCATGCAAGACTTCATTGCTCACTCAAACTTCATCGAATGGCATTTGGACAAAAACATGAAGATCCCCGCCGTTTTCATGAAGACCTTGGAAGAGTTCGTCCAAAGTAAAAACTTCAAATCAGGTTTTCTCACCGAGAAAGAAGTCGCGCTAATCAAGCAAGAATCTCCTGAAGTTGCCAAAACCAAAGGCAAAGACTTTAATCACTGGTTTCAAGACAACAAGCTGCACGACGGGCAGGACCTGGACAAGGACAAGTTTCACTCACAGCCGCAATTCAATCAACGCTTCAACGCCGAAGGAAAACTCTCCTTCAAAACCGCCGTTGGCTACGTGCTCGATGACAAAGATCTTTTGCGATACGAACTCAATAAAGAAAGAGCAAGCGATGCGCAAGGATGTGTAAAAGTTGAGTGCAAAGACAAGCATTACAACGGAAAGACGCTTCATGAAATAGCAGCGGAGTCGGCGAGACAACTGACGAAAAACAGCTGGAAAAACATCGAAAACGATATCTGGAAAGAAGAAGATACCGCTTGCCTTCAAATTGCGGCGATTAAGGGATTGCCTCTGCCCACCTTACAGCTGCGCCTCAATGGACCAAAGTTGGACAAGAAAAAAGAGGTCTTAGGCGGAACATGTTTAGTCACCATAAAGAACTTTCCAAAATCCTGTCCAGTTCCAGTGAAGGTAAAAGTCAAATTCACATTGATGCCGGGAAACGTCGAATTGCAACAGGAGTTGAAGTTTCAAAAGAGCGCATCACAAAGTTTTTCGCTCAAGACTCTCAAATTCCCTGAGCATTCCCTGAACCACAAGACTCAAATCACGGCAGAAGCGGTTTGGGTCGGCGCAGAAAACTTTCAACCATCGAAAGGCACGGTCGCATTCAAGCCGTGACATCGTGTAGCGTGTTGCGCAATGCGTGAGGCGCTACACTCCGGAAAGCTACTTAGTGGTCTTTGAAGTCTGCGCACAGAAACGTTCCAAAATCTTGTGAAGCCGTCTCAATCCGTTGTGTATTTCCGTCACTGGTACTCGCTCGTCTTTGCCGTGCATGGTGGCAAGATGTTGAGGATCGACTGCAATTGGAATGAATCCATATGACTTGATACCCAATTCTCTAAACCAGTGAGAATCTGTAAACCATGGCACCACAACCGGTACCACCGGAACAGGATGCTCGTCCTCCTTCGCCACTGCAACAATCGCATCGAAGAATGGGGAGAGCTCTGACTTGTCAGCCTTTTCCCATTCGAGCACTTTAACGTCGAGTGTTGGATCATCCATGATCTTTTTGACTTGCTCGATGAACTGCAAATGATCGACCCCCGGAAGCAGGCGGCAATCAAGTTGAGCTTGTGCCTCTGCTGGTATTACGTTGGTCTTGTAACCTGCCTTCAACACTGTCAATGAAATTGTGCTCGATAGCATGCAAGCCTTCATTTTGTCCTGCATCAAGACCTTCAGCGCTGCCGGGTCCTTAACCGCCTTTTTCACATCTGCACAATACGCCTTGAGTTCAGGAGTCTCAGCGGTGTCGGCAATACTCTTGTAGAAATAAGCAACTTGCTCGGAAACATCAGGCGCAGGCGGCGTAGCATTTAGTTTCGCCAATGCTCGCACTAAGCGGTTCGTGGCAGAGTTTTCCATCGGCATCGACGCATGCCCGGCCATTCCACGAGCAGTTACTTCCAGCCACAACACATTCTTTTCCGCAACATCGACTCCCCAGAACTTCACTTTACCGGTTGAGTCAGCATCGATCGCACAGCCTTCGTTCAATAAATACTCTGCATCTTTGACCAACTCGGGGTGGTTCTGCTTAAACCACTTTGCACCAAACTCTGCACCCATTTCCTCATCTGGCGTTCCAATAAAAATCAAATCTCGATCTAAAGTCACACCGCTTCTCTTAAGCAAAATCATCGACATGAGCTGCAAGATGCCCTCACCTTTCATGTCCAGCGCGCCACGTCCCCAAATCTCGCCGTCGTGAATTTCACCGCCAAGTGGTGGGTACTTCCAATCTTTCGCTTCAACAGGCACCACATCAATGTGGTTGAGCAGAACGACGGCCTTCTTCGCTCCTGTTCCTTTCAAACGGGCATAAATGCATGCACGTCCCGGTGCTGTTTCCAAAATTTGCGACTCGATGCCTTCCTTCTTCAAAATCCCGGCAAGAAATTCCGCACCCTTCTTCTCGTTGCCTGGAGGAACTACCGTGTCTACCTTTATGTAGTCGCAAAGCAACTTGACGGCTTCATCTCCAGCCTTGGAATAGTCGATTGCAGATGGCGCCGCATTTGCTTTGCAGCCAACTGTCAACGTACACATCAACAGCAATGACAACACTGAATGTCTCATGGTAACTCCGTTTCGGGACCTTTTGTAATCCGATATATGTTTTCGGACACCCTAAATTGTCTCTGATGCTGTAGCGATTTCGGTAAGAAGATGGCGCGAAATCCATAAATTTGACACAATGTCGAATCGTACAAAGGGCTTTTCGAGGAACTGCACTATGAAATATCGTTTGGCAATATCTGCTCTGGCAACGATCGTTCTCAGCTCAATCGCCGCAGCGCAAGCTGAAGACACGGCACCGGCCACGGACGCAACTGCCAAGCCTAAAAAAGAAGGCGTACTCAAGAAAGTTGAAAAAGGCATTGTGAAAGGAACCAAGGACGTTGTAAAAGGCACCGAAAAGGTTGTTGAAGTTACAGCGAAAGACACAGCCAAAGTCGGCAAGGGCGCTGTCAAGGGAACCGAAGTAGTCGTTAAGGACACCGCGAAGGTCACCGAAAAAGTCGTCAAGGATTCAGTCAAAGTTACCGAAAAAGGCGCCAAAATGGGCGTTAAGGGAACAGAGACAGTGGTAAAAGAGACTGCAAAAGGCACCGAAGTTGTGGTGAAGGACACCGCTAAAGGCACCGGAGCCGTGGTCAAAGGTGTCGCTAAAGGAACAGAAAAAGGCGTCAAAAAGATCACTGGCAAGTCTGACAAACCAGCACCGGCTCCATCCAGCGACAGCACAGCTTCAACGGACGCCAAGTAACACTTTAATGTCGACGAAAAACGAAACCGTTTTTGGTTAGACATTAGATAGGAACCATAGATGATTCGGCTCAGGTATTTTTCCTGAGCCGCATCTTCAAAAGGTTGAAAATCCACGAAGGACAAAGATGAACAGAAAAACCCGCGCATCAGCAACATACTTTTATTTGGCGCTTTTGACTATTGTGTCGCAGACGGGAGTCACCCCCATCTTTGCTGAGGACAAACCTGCCCAAAACGCAAAGAAGACTGAAACAACTAAGAAAGTCGAGACAAAGAAAGTTGCGACTGTAAAGAAGGTTGAAACCACTAAGAAGGTTGAAACCGAAAAGAAAGTCGAAACCCAAATGAAAGCAGATGGTGCAAAGAAAACTAACGCCGCGAAAAAATCCGAGTCCAAATCCTCCGCATCAAGTTCGACATCCAAAGGAAACAGCCTTGGCGTCGCCGGCATCGAGGAGGTAACACCAAAGCCGATCGAAGGAATCTATGAGTACAAACTGAAGTCGAATGGATTGCAGATACTTATGGTGCCTCGTAAGGGGGCCCCGGTAGTAACGACGACGGTCGTCTATCACGTCGGCTCGCGCAACGAGGCTGTCGGATACACAGGTTCAACGCACTTCCTTGAACACTTGATGTTCAAAGGCACCAAGAAGTTTGACCCGCAAAAAGGCAACGGGCTGGATAACCTTCTCAAGCCGGTCGGTGGTATCAATAACGCCACCACGTGGTTGGACAGAACCAACTATTTTGAAGTCGTACCCTCGACCAGTCTTAATCTATGTCTAGAGCTTGAAGCAGACCGCATGAAAAACCTACTCCTGCGCGAGCCTGATAGAACCTCGGAAATGACTGTCGTGCGCAACGAACTCGAACGCAGCGAAGACGAACCGGATCAATTGCTTGAAGTAAATTTATTTGCAACAGCCTATCGAGAGCATCCGTATCATCATCCTACAATCGGTTGGAGAAGCGATGTCGAAGGAGTACCAATCGAGCGGCTCCGCCAGTTTTACAGAGACTTCTATTGGCCAAACAATGCAACTTTAATGGTCTTGGGCGATTTCGATCGCAAAGCTGCACTTCAAACCATCGTCAAGTATTTTGGTCCGATTCCCAAATCTGACAAACCATTTCCGGCAGTCTATACAAAGGAACCACCACAAGAGGGCGAAAGAAGATTTGTCGTAAAGCGGGGCTCTGACCTACCCAGAGCAATGATTGCCTGGCATACGCCTGAGGCAGTTAATCCAGACACCTACCCTCTCGATATTATTCAAACAATTCTTGGCGATCACTCTAAAAAATCGAGCAGACTGTACAAGCGCTTGATCAATACGGGTATCGCATCCAAGGTTGTTGCCATCAATTACTCGCTTAGAGATCCGGGACTCTTTCTTGCTTCTGCCACGGCAACTCCTGGCGGAGATCCAGCGAAATTGGAAGCAGCATTACGCGACGAAATCACCAAGTTTATTAAAGAAGATGCCACCGATGAAGAATTAGATCGCGCGAAAAAATCAATCATCAAACGAGTGAAACTCTCTAAATCGGATCAGATGCGCATGTCCGATCTCCTAACTGATGCAATTGCAATGGCTGATTGGAAGTGGCTTATGAACTATCCAAAACAGATAGAAAAAGTCACCAAAGCAGATCTCAGACGAGTTGCAGCAAAATATTTTCTCGATGACAATTTGACTGCAGGTCATTATTTCCCCAAGACTCCACCACCTCAAATGACTTCTGAAAAGCCTGCCGAAGGAGCTTCCGCAGGTGCTTCCGCAAGTGATTCGACTACTGCCGCTAACAGTTCGTCAACTGAGACTCGGTCAACAGATTCAACGACAGAAACTGAAAGTGGTGAAATCAAGATTGTCGACCAGAAAACCACGCAAGTCGAATTTCTCAAATCGCCAGTCACCACGATCAGATACAGCAACGGCCTATCCGTAGTATTGATGCCGTTTGCGGAAGCAGACACAGTGGCGATGGCTGGAATGGTGCGCGCCGGATATTACTTCAAGGATCAGAATCATTCGCAAGTTCCAGAACTGGTAGCCGAAATGCTCACCAAAGGATCAAAGAAATTCTCGAAAGAATTGCTTGCCCAAAAGTTAGAAGACATGGGCGCATCACTCGACTTTGATACCGATCTCTTCAACACCACATTCAATACCGAAGTGGTCTCGGAAGATCTTGACCTCCTTGCGTCGATTGTTTCTGACACGTTGCGCAACCCGCTGTTTCCTCAAAACGAGTTGGAGCAAGAGAAAAAACTTCAGACCTCCGACCTCACCGAAAAAATGACCGATACCGGTGAAGTGGCTTGGAATGGGCTTTCTCGAACACTCTACAAACCGGACAGTGTTTATTTCGCCAAGACTTTCAAAGAACAAATCGAGGAGATTTCCAGAACCTCCAGAAGTGATTTGCAAGCAATGCACGACAAGTTCTATACACCGGGAAATACAGTGCTGGCCTTTGTTGGTGATGTCTCTCCGAAGCGAATAACAGACTTGGTGAATCGACATTTCTCCAACTGGAAGGGAAGCGAGAAAGCAAAAGTTCAAATCTCCAAATCCGATCTGCAAGATGGAATGGGCGGCAAGCAGCTTGTGTTCCAACTTCCGGATAAGGCAAATGCCGACATCTACATAGGTCACTCGGTCGATCTATCGATCAAGTCACCCGATTACTTCGCGATGTTGCTTGCAAACGCTGCGCTCGGCTTCGATAGCTTCGCATGCCGGTTGGCCCCTGTGCGTGACGTGCATGGTTTGAGCTATGGAATTTTCTCTGCCATTCAAGATGACTCATATCCTTTTGGTGCGTGGTTTATCAGCTTTTCCGTAAACCCGAAAAACACGAAGAAGGCACTCAGTCTAGTCGATAAAATAACCGGCGATTACGTCAAAGGTGGTATCACTGCCCAAGAGCTATCCAATGAGAAATCGCACCTCAAAGGCTTGCATGCAGTTAGACTGCGCGCGCCAAAACAGCTGGCGGCGAAGCTCTGCAAATACGAGGCGCTGGGGTTGGGTCCGAAGTTTTTCGATCAATTCAGAGATCAAATTTCGAAACCCACACGTGCTCAAGTCAATGAGTGCATCGCCAAGTACATGAGGCTCAAGGATTGCGTGACGACAATGTCCGGCACTTTTACGCCGCCTAAGGCACAAGAGCAAAACGCGTCCGGCGACAAGAAGGCTGACAAATAAGGGCTGGTCTCGTCTTATCTCGTCTAGTCTGGGTTAGCTTTCGCGGCGCTCAATGGCATTACCGTTGCCGTTTGATTCGATTGCCACTAATGGTTCCCCCTTGATGAGCCTAGCCCAGCTCTGGCTAACAAACACGAGGGCAGACAGGAGCGTGACTGGGTCGCGTTGTTTGGTCATCAATATAGGACGGTTGTGCTCGAAGACGAAGTGCCCGACAAGCTGAAGGATGATTCCGACTCCAAAGAGGGCTGTCGCTTCACGCCGACGATCCGATAAAAGCAGGATCAAAGACAGAAACATGGCTGGAATCCCGACCATATGGGTCAATTTGCAGCCGAGGGTTCGGTGTTGGCTGCGGTAATAAATGAGGTTTCTTCTCAGTCTGTTCATTCCGGTCACTAGTCGCAGTATGGTCTAATTCTCACTTTACAACAGTCGAAGGGCGTTGTTTCCTAGTAATAACAAAGATGATAAGATTCAGCCCTGTGGTTTACTTGTTTGGGTTTTCGGGCACAAATCCTGTATTGCCGGGAGCCCCGAGCTATTCGGGTTCAAAAGGGACATAACAATGGTCAAGGACAAACTGCCGCAAGATCCAAGAGACGAAGGTTGGGCTTTTGCGCGAGACACCAAATTCACGAAAGCAGTGCTCAATAACAGAGTAGACCGCCAGAGGTTCAAAGAGAATCGCCAACAAGCGCTCCTCGATCGGACGCGCAGTGTCTCGGACGACAAGTTGGAAGAATTTGAACGCGTCTCCCTGCAAGACAACCTGACAGAGCTGTATAACACCAAGACCTTTCTTCGCAAACTGGAATACGAGCTGCGCAGAGCGAAACGCTACAAGCGCCCACTATCACTTTTGGTTATGAACATCGATGGTCTTCAGGGCATCGGTCGCCAATACGGCGCACTAACCATTGATGACATTCTCAAAGCAACCGCTGATATCATTCGCGGCGCCATTCGCGACGTAGACATGGCGGGGCGTTGCAGCCACGAACAGCTGGGAGTAATTTTTCCGGAAACATACTCCTCTAGAGCAGTCGTAGTGGCAGAGCGCATTCGCGAAAGATTGAAAGCGCAGCCAATCAACTACGAATTGCGCAACTTGAGAGTCACTGCAAGTATCGGCGTAGTGTCCTTCCCGACGCATGCGCGTGACGAAGCCGACCTAATGGAGAAGGCTTTGGAGTTTCTCAACACCGCCTCATCGCAAGGCGGCGACCAGGTGTTTAACGGTTAGGATTTTAAAGTCCCAAATCCTTCATTGTCTTCTCTTCAGGAGTCAATGGTTTTGGCGTTGTTGGGTCGGTTGCATCTGTACCGCCGGTAGTTTCGCCAGGTGTCGGCGCCTGCCTAGGCGGGGCTACAGGGACAGTCGGCTCTGTTTGCTTTTCGGGAGTTTCGACTGGGGCTGTTGTTGTTTCTACAGGTTTATCAGGAGTGGTGTCTTTCACTCTGCCACCGGCTGTAGTGCCACTGCTTTTCTCTCCAATTGGATACGACTTGTAAAATGCGCCGTCCAAATAGACTTTGAACTCTACTGTTCCATCAGCTCTGCATCCTGTTCCTGCCATCATTGAAAAGACCTTGGACTGTCTCGATTCGAGTGGTGGCACAAACTCGTCAACTAGCTTCTGTTCTTTTTCCCAAAGCGAACGATTGTTCTTCGTGTCAAACAATTCCACCTTAACCGACAATGAGTTCAATGCATTATCGGATGGGTTCCAAACCTCTCCTGAGATGGTTGGGCAGCCGCTGCTAGAGCCAATCTGCAAGTTACGCAGAGTCACGTTTGGCACCGCGCTTTGCGGATCCATTTGGCGAGCTTGTTGCAGGTATGCATAACCGGTGTCGGTGTCACCCTTGTCTAAAAGTTCCTTTCCTCGTCTAGACAACAGTGAGGCGAGGCGGCGCTCAGTGCCTGGCTGTTTGCCTGCCAGATTCATGGATTTTCTCAATTGATCGATGGCAAGTTCCAACTGTCCGTTGCGCTCATAGATGTCTGCAGCCAGTTCAAAGTTTTTGGCATTTTGTGCGATTGTGTTGAGCTTACTGAGGTAGTTCAAAGCTTTGTCGTCATCACGATTTGCCGCCAGTTTGTTAGCCAACTTCTGATAGATAGTTGCCAGTCTCGCCTCGGCTTCAGCAAAGCGAGAGCCTTCACGAAGATCTCTCACTTCTTCCCAACAACGCAGAGACTTTTCGAGGTCACCATTGCGCAAGAGTTCATCGCCCCACAGGGCATCGAGATCGGCCAACTCGGCCTTTTTGCCTTTTATGCCTTCTTTTGCAAGCGGTCTCAAAAGGTCGAGTGCTTTTTGATATTGCGTTCTTTGTCTGTAATAGCCGGCCAATTCCGATGCCAGTTCAGGTTCTGCCACCACGCCGGCGCCCAGCTGTTGCGCCTGACTGATGCACTCGTTGGCTTTGTCGATTTGGTCCGTTCCTACATAAGCACGTGCCAGAGAGAGAAACACACGAGGGTCGTTGGGTCGTACGGATGCAGCCTTGGTCAGGGTCTGTACGGCAGTTGCGTATTGCCTGTTGAGGAGTTCTTGTTGGCCTTGGCTAAACAATCTATCTTCATCAGGTGGTTTGGTAAAGAAAAAGAGAGTGGCGCCGGCTGAAATCAAAAGCAGAATCACTGCAAGCATGATTCCCACAGTGGTTGGAATGCCACTGCGGTTTTGATGGTGCAGATTCTTCGAACGCCTCAGCGACTTCGGCTGCTCCTCATCGATAGCGGCAGGTTGCGGTGAATCCGCCCCTGCCGCTTCGTCAGCTTCGTCGCTTCCACCGTCATTCAGGCTCGTGCCGCAAGAGACACAGGTCTTATATTGAGACGGATGGGTTAGGCCACAAGCCGGACAATGCATCGATAAATAACCCCATGGGTCCCGGTAACAATTCCCAGGTTAGCGCAAAATGGGTTACTTGATCTCGACCTTGGCTCCGACTGCTTCGAGTTTGACCTTGTATTGATCTGCTTCTTCTTTTTTGATCTTTTCCTTGACAGGCTTAGGAGCGGAGTCAACGAGGTCCTTCGCTTCTTTAAGACCAAGACCTGTGAGTTCGCGCACGATCTTCAGTACTTCGATCTTCTTGTCGCCAACCGAGGAGAGAATGACGTCAAATTCGGTCTTCTCTTCGACAGCAGCAGCGCCGCCGGCAGCTGGGCCAGCCATCATTGCGACTGGTGCAGCGGCGGTTACGCCAAACTTTTCTTCCATTTTCTTCTTCAGGTCAGCCGCTTCCAAAAGGGTAAGCGAACCGATGGTTTCGAGAAGATCATCAACTTTGGTAGCCATTTTCTAACTCCTATTCTTTGTGTTTATTTTCGTTGAAAACTGTGTTTACCGTGTGCTTACGCTTATGAAGGATTGTTCTTCTTCGCGACTTCTTCTGCCAAAACTGCGATGTCTCGAATAACTGCTTCGAGAATTCCTGCAATATTTCTGGCGCCGGAATCCAAACCGCCCATGATGCTCGACAACAACTGCTCCTTGGAGGGCAGCTCAGCAAGCGCTTTCACTTCGTCGGCAGTCATTACTCTGCCTTCCAACACGCCGCCGCGAACTTTGCCTTTTTTGATTGCCTTGAAAAGATCAACAACACTCTTGGCTGGTTGCGCGGGATCGTCGTATCCGATCACTATTGCCGACGGACCTTTTGCCAACTCCTTAATTGCTGAAAACTCGCTGTTGGCTGTCGCCAGCTTAACCAGTGTGTTCTTAGCTACGCGGCATTTCGCATTATCCTTATCGAGTTTTCTGCGAACGCGCGTAATTTCAGCAACGGTGAGCCCGCTAAGGTCGGTCACGATAGCCACTTTTCCGTCTTTGAAGAAGCTTTCCAGTTCGGAAACTACTTCTTGCTTTCGCTCTTTGGTGGCCATTACGCCTCCTCCCTTTCGACCTTATTGCAGCTGTTTCAGTCCTTTTGGACGTTCCACCAAAATTTTCCAAAAGAAAAATCCCGGCAACTCCTTTTTAAGGCGTCCGGGATCACAACAGATAGAGAGATTACATCTCTCTAAACTCGACGATGTCGATTGTCGTGACCTCGGTCGGCGGCTCTACGAGCCCTTCGACTCCAACCCGCAAGCGAGAAGGCGTACCAGACTGTCTGCGGTCAAGCGCAGAAACTGCAACGCGTCATTGTGCCAGCCAGACGTGAGTTCGTCAAGGATTTGCGACTCTCAACCGCACACTATAAGAGATTCTTTACAAACTATAAGTTGTTGGCTTGGGCACTGTAGCCATGAAGCATCGAGTGCAGCCTGTTGTTCAGGCGTATACATATAAGTGTTTGGTGCAGATGGAGTATAACCCGAGGACAACCTCGATGTTCCACCCCAGGGCGGATTGAAGAGCCGTTGCGACCAACCCTGATTTGCAACACCATACATTTGCTCGTAAATGTTGGCTGTCATCCACTGATGCTCGACGATGTTAGCTTGTGGATTGGTTTGCAGACCGATGGCGCTGCCGTATTCGAGTCCCTGTGGATTTGCTGCCACAAACCCGTTGGCAGTCGTGATGCCGAGAGCGTTTGATGGTGCAAGAAAGGTGCCGGACAAGTTCCACGCTACATTGCCGTTTGGATTCACAGCCGGCAGTGTGCGCGTGATGCTCATTGCATAGAGCCCACTTACGCCATTGATCGTCATTGGAACTGCAGTGTAGAAAGTTATCGGCGGGTTTGGAGCGCCTCCAGTATTGATACCATTTAGACCCTGTGGGATGTTTGTAGGATTGAGAACAAACGTGTTTGATGGTGAATTGAAAGTTGCAGAAGCCACGGCACTCGTCAATCCGCTAAGTCCTTCCGGATGTTCTACCGCGCGACAGGCTGTGATGTTCAGCTTGATCGGTTTGCTCAGGTAAGGAACGTTGCTAAGAAATGGGATAGCGCTGAAGTCGTAGATTGGCGCTATTTGAGCATGAACTACGGTTTTGAACTCGTATACATTAGCCGTTGTGTCGACCGGAGGTGGCACGCAAGCGCCAGCATCGGGACCGTACACCATTGTCATTGAGCCGGAATTAGAGGTTGAAATCGTAAACAGCTGAACACCGCATCCATTGTAGCCACCCAGGGGTGTCATTCTCGAGAACTTGGCGAACTCCGATGAATAGAAGTTTTTCGCTTCTGTTTCGCAGGCGGCGAGCGCAGTGGTAAAGTTGGCTCCACAAGCTGCTTGCGAAGCTGTCTGATGAGCCAAAAGATAAGACGATGCGCAGGACGTAGCAAGTACCAGCAGGTTGATCATCGCAAACAAGATCATGAACAACACACTGAGTACGACTGCAAATTCAGCTACCGATACACCTTTACCAGACCTAAGCTGTTTCTTGTTCATTGCTTCAAACCGTCAGGGGTACTCTTATCCTATGGGTCGAAGCGTGAAGATTGCATGATTGGTCTGTGAAATTCTTGTGATCTCAAACGTAGTATGAGGTCTGCGCGTAGAATAGATAATTCAAAAGCTGTCTGATTTTTCTACACGGATGGTAATCCATGTCAGTTTTCAAAAAGCATGTTTTCGTCTGCACCACCGGTAAGACCTGTCCAACTGAAGGCAGCGTCGATGTTTGCGATGCGCTAAGAAAAGAAGTTGTCGAGCGCGGTTTGAAAAAACAGATTCGCATAAACAAGTCTGGATGCTTCGACCAATGCGGCAACGGCCCCATGATTGTCGTCTATCCCGAGGGCGTTTGGTACTCGCACGTTAAAGTCGAAGACGTGAAAGAAATAGTCGAGGAGCACCTTCTCAACGACAGACCGGTTGAGCGACTCTTTTACGACGGTAGAGGCCGCATCGTGTGATTTTCGTATTTTTAGTGCGAAAAAGTAGAACCAAGACTTCCTATTTTCGTTCCAAAATTCTCCTGAACAAGGCACGTAAGCGCCTACCTTGAGCGTCTCAAATCGCGCATCTAGCTTGTGTTTCGGAGCGCCTCCCACCGGCGCTTACCCGGCTTGTTCAGGTTAATTCCCGCCCGAAATTAGCTCCAACCAACATGTGTTTTTGCCGTCAAGAGGAGATTTTGACGCAAAACGCCAAAATTCCCCAAAAAAGAAAAGGCGCCGGTGGGAGGCGCCCTCACGACATATGGTCTGATAAAGAGGCTGCAAGCCACTCCCACCAGCTACTTACAGAATACCCCAACATCTACCTTCTAAACAGCACTTTCAAAATTAAAAGTGATGGGAAATTTTGGGCACCGGCCCAGGTATTGATGGGCTTGGGAACAAGCCAAGCAGTTCCTAAAAGTCCGGCGCAAAGGTGCCCACAGGATCGTTGCGCGGAGGCGGCGGTGGCACGGGCTTTTTGAATAGTTCTAGAAGCTCTTGCGCCGGAATCTTCACGGTTGGTAATTGGCTATCCTTCGCCAACTCCGCAACTTTCGTCTCGCAGGCCTGGCGAACAGGCGGAGTCAGCGGTGGACACACTTTCAGAAGAGCCACCAGACAGTGCAACGACTTGGTTCGGTCTTGATGAGATGGGCGAAAGACCTGTCTGCATACGGCTTCAGCGAGCTGGCCAATGGGAAAGTTGCCTGGAAGCAGCTGAAAACGGGGATACATATAACGAATAACTTGAGCTCTCACATCAGGATCGCTGTCATCAAGCGCACCGATAAGGTGATAGGTCACTTGTGGAACCGAACCTGCCCAATTCAGGAGCTCAATCGCGTCAAAGCGCCGCTTTGGTTCGGGGTCGTTGTCTACCACTTCTATCAAATCTTGGACCATCTGCGGGGCATAGCGCCTTATCTGCTGCGCGATTTGGTTGGCTGGTTCATCGGAATAAAATCGAACGCCGTCTTTCATCTCTTCTTGGTACATGCGACCTTCAGTGCTGAGCCGGTCGAGACGATCTCGGAGTTGATCCAGAAGAAGCTGCGGCTTCTCAGTTGGAAGATTCACACGGTGGGGAAGCTTCAAAGCGCGGCATGGAATCTGCTCTGATGCAGGAGAGGTAATATCGACAACGAGAAAAACTTTGTCTGGGGGCGAGGCGACAACCTGCACGTTGCTCGAAACGTTGCGCGCCGTCAATTGCCTGGTGATGCGCTCTTGTGCGACAGTTACCTGCTTCATCGATGCACCCAACCTGATTCCTGCCATCTTATCCAGTTCGGCTCTGGTCACCAACGAAGAACCGTAAAACTCCAAACCTCCATAGAACAAGCCAACCTCGCTGCCTGCAGCCAATGCAACGGGAGAAGGCAGAAAGAGCCCCGTCCAAAGAAACACAAGAATCAAAAGCAAATTGAGCGGCTGTGCGATTTTCATGGTTCTAATTCTAACTAAGACTCCCTACTTCGCTCTCAATTCCTGCGCTTTTGCATCAAGTTGGTCGGCCACTTCATTTTCACCGAGTTGCCTGAGCAATCTGGAGTAAATCACAATCGTATTTATGAAGTCGGAATGCCCCGGCGGCAGTGCCTTTTCGCGAAACGCAAGCACACGCTCGTAAAAGTCGGCAAACTCTTTGGTCGATGGTCCGAAGTTAGCGCTCAAACACGCGTAATCAATGTCTATGAGCTGATCTAATCGTCCTTGCTCAAGCACATGATTCCAGGCGTCAAGAGCTTGCTGCCGCGTCCTTTTTGCATCCTGCGGCTTGCCTAGCTGTTCTTGCACTTCGGCCAAGTTTACAAGACAACTTGAAAGCCTTGCCATATCGGGATTTACTACCTTGTCCAAGTTGGACAAAACTTGCTCGAAGTACACTTCCGCTTGCACGTGATCGCCTTTCGACTTGTACAAAAGACCGGAGCTAAGGACCTGATCGACTTCCTTTTCTGACGATCCGGCGGTCATTTTCATCAATGCAACGGCAACAGCCAAAAGAGCTAGTCCAGCCACACAAGCAACTAACAAGTCCAATGTGAAGTACCGTTATTTCTCGGTCTT
>CAZCZI010000002.1:13267-18823 GCA_964503045.1 uncultured Candidatus Obscuribacterales bacterium | reverse complement strand
GGCTCTTTCCCGCTAGATTTCAACTCGCCCTCTTTGCCTGCAGCCGCGCCCTCGTTAGCTGCCGCGCCTTCTTTGGTCGCATCGGCTTTTCCGTCTTTGCCGGCAGCAGGACCAGCAGAGTCGGGTTTCGGAGCCTCGCCTTCAGGTTTCTTTTCGCCTGGCTTCTTTCCAGCATCCGGTGTTGTGCCCTTGTTCATTTCTTCGATCTGCTCAACCAACTCAGGCAACATCCTGTCTTTGCGATCTTTGAGTGATTTGACTTGTTCGTAGCCTACCTTCACTGCAGCCAGTCCGTTATTGAATGCGCGTGCATCAATAAAGACGGCAGGAATTACCAGCTTTCCGCGAAGGTCTATAAACCCTTTCTTTGCGCCTGTAGCGGGCTGCACTACGGCTAAACCCTCCGAGAAGTCCTCGGCGTATATGTAGCGGGCCTTGATTTGAAACTTCCCGTGTCTATTTACGTATCCCCACTTGCCGCTCGCTTTCTGCATCAGCGCAAGCTCCTCATGAAACTTGAATTTAGAGTCGAGTGGATTTTTGAAGACTACCGTGCCGATGCTATCGACAATTGCCATGCCGCCGGCTGGATCGCGCACTTCACCGAGTCGGTCTTTCATGTTCGTGGCTTCAGTGTATCTCGCCGGAATAATCATCTTGTTGTTGCGATCGATGTAACCCCAGAAAATACCCTTTCCCTTCACGTTCGCCTTTACAGGCGCGACTCCATCTGAAAATCGCCCTGCTTCCAGGTAACCAAAGTCGATAATCACTTTATTGGTATCAACGTTGAGAAACTTCTTCGCGTCTTCTTTCTGTAATCCGATGAAGCCCCACTTTCCATCCTTTTTGGCGGCAACCATGTAATCTTTGGATGCATCATTGTTTTCTAGAAATCCCGCTTCTCCAATAGCTTCGTATTTGTCGAATGGGATGATTTGCTGCCCTTTGTTGTTAATAACACCCCATTTGCCGCCCGCTTTGACACCGGCATAACCAAACGAGAAAGGTCGCACTTCTTCGTATTGCCGCTCGATGACGAACTTACCCTTGGTGTCGATAAAACCCCAGCGTGCGCTTTGGTCGACGCCCGCAAGCCCTTCCGAAAACGAGATCACCCTCTCAAAAATCGGATCGATTACGAATTTGCCGCTGTGATCGATAAATCCCCATTTATCGGAGGTATCTTCGACGACCACCCCGCTGTCAACATTGCGTGCGCAACCTGCCAGTACAGCGATGCACGCGACCGTTGCGAGGAATGACCTGAGAGTTTTAGGCATATCTAAAGCAAATCCATTAGTAAATATCGAGTCTAATCATCCTCAATAATAAGCAATTGCAGAAGAATTAGCCACAAAGTAGCAAAACCGATTGACAACACAGATGCCTGCTTTGCCCCAGTGCACCATTGCCGATACCGATCGGCACGGCACATAAAGCAACAACAATAAACATCTCTGCGTAAGTAGATATAATCATTGGTTCAGTGTTTTTCATACGAGTAATCCAATGTCCATCTACCTGCTAGAGATAGGCACCGAAGAGCTGCCAGCCTCGTTTATCACCGAAGCCCAAGTCAGGCTGAAAGAACTGCTTACCGAAGCGCTCAAGACTGCCAATCTTCCGGCTGAGGAAGTCAATACTCTTGCTACCCCACGACGCTTAGCATGCATCGTTTCGGGATTGGCTTCAAAACAAGAGACCACAAGCAAAAAGGTGAAGGGTCCGCCGGTTAAAGACAGCTTTGACGCCAATAAACAGCCCCTCATGCAGGCGGTAAAGTTTGCTGAAAAGCACAAGTTGACGGTAGACCAGCTCGACCACGAGGATGTTGGTGGAACAGTCTACCTGGTTGCAAATCTCACCATAGAAGGTCGCAAAGCTTCTGAAGTTTTGGCTGAGATCATGCCCAAGGTGATCTCTCAATTGTCTGGAGAACGTCTGATGCGCTGGGGCTCTTCAGATCTCAAATTCTCCAGACCGATTCGCTGGTTGGTTTCTTTGCTGGATGAAGAAATTGTTCCTTTCAGCATGGGAGACGGCATTAACGCCGGTCGCCAATCTTTTGGACATAGAATTCTCGCTCCTGGTGCCATCACAATCGACACAGCAAACAATTACGGAGACTCGCTCAAAAAATCTTTCGTCATCGTGTGTCCGGACGAACGCCGTGATCTCATTCAAAAGCAGGTCACCGAGTTGGCAGCCAAACTGAAAGGCAAAGCAAAACTCCTGAAAGGACCACTGCTTGAAGAGGTGGTCAACCTCACCGAGTGGCCGTGTGCCGTTGCCGGTGGTTTCGCCACTGAGTACCTCGATTTGCCCGACACTCTGATTGAAACCATCATGGTTCACCATCAGAGATATTTTCCGGTCGCCAAAGAAGCGCACGAGAAAACATCCACCAATGGAACTTCCGTAAGATCAAACAACCTTCTGCCTCATTTCATCACGATCTCAAATAACGATCGCGAAGGCGCCAAGGAGTCGATTCAAAAAGGCAACGAGCGCGTTTTGAAAGCACGTCTTGCCGACGGAAGATTTTTCTACTTCGACGATCAAAAAACCAAACTCGCCGACTACAAAGCGAAGCTCGGACAATTGACTTTCCAGGAGGGTCTCGGCAGTTACCGCGACAAAACCGAGCGCTTGGTCAAACTGGCACACTTGCTCGCCTCTCAGTTGAATCTAGAAGCCAGACTGAAGATTTGCCTCGAGCGAGCAGCTGAGTTGTGCAAAGTAGATTTGGTCACAAATCTAGTTAGAGAACTTCCCGAGCTGCAAGGCTATGTCGGCTCCTGGTACGCAGAATCAGAGAAAGAGCCTCCCGATGTCGTGCACGCAATCGCTTCGCATTACTCTCCAAGGTCTACCGATGATGGTATCGCCGGTGATGAGGTCGGAAGATTCACTGCCGTGGTCGATAAGATCGATCATGTGGTTGGATTGTTTGCACTGGGTAAAAAACCGAGCGGCTCCAGCGATCCGTATGCGCTGAGACGACAGGCACAAGGGCTCGTCGACACGATTGTAGATGGACTTGCGAAGTATCCGGTCAATGTCAGCGCATTGATCGACAGCTTGCTCGACAGCTACGATCCGTTGCTCGCGAACTCCAAAAAGGGGTTCGACAAAGAAAAGGTACACTTGGAAGTGAGCGACTTCGTCTTGCAAAGGTTGCGCGGAAAGCTGCTCGACTCGGGCTTCTCGAAAGAAGCAGTAGAAGCGGTACTGGCTTCGAGAGATCCGTTGAAAGACGTGCCCGATGTCCTAACCAGGTGCAAAGCCCTCGACGATTTGATCAAGTCTCAAGACGGGCTGCCGACAATGAAAGCAGGTGTCAGGGTGGCAAACATTCTGAAACCCGACTCTCACCGAACCACAGATGCCACGCTCTTCTCGCTTGATGCAGAAAAGAATCTCTGGAAAACATTCAACGATGAAGTCGCATCAAAATGGTCGGGACTCGAGCCAAAACATCCAACCAATATCGAAGAATACAAGAAGCTTCTCGGGCTCCTGAGCAATCTCGCCAAGCCAGTAGATGCCTTCTTCGACGATGTGTTGGTTGACGACCCCGATCAAGACAAGCGCAAGAACCGTCATGGACTTCTTTTTACGATCGATAGCTACTTCAAGTGCATCGCAGACTTCAGAAAATTGCGATCGCTACTGCCGTCGTAGTCAAGACAAGGAACATTGACATCTAGTACGTGCGTCGTCAGGTTAGATGGACAAATTTGCGCCCAAAAGAGTACGAAGAAGAATGCAAAAAACCTCGAGTATAAGAAAAGCGATTCAACTGTTGAAGCTGCAATCGATTGTCATTGTTTGCGCCGTGATTTTGGCGACGATTGGTTCAGCCAGTGCAATCGCCACCGGTGAATTAGCTCCCGACAATATGAAGGTACCACAACTGGTGCCGGAAGAGTCGATTAGCACTTATGTTCCATCAGAGTCCGCACCTGGAAAAGGGCTTGCCGTCAACATTCTCTATGCGGCAAAGCCACGATACAACGACGGCGCACCTGTAGTAGTGATTGCACCCGGCGGCACCGGCGCCAGCGACGGAATCAAATTCAACATGCACGCCGCGCAATCGGGGTTTATCGAAGTCAGATTCGCCCTGCCTTCAGGCGGTGTCAAAGGTTTCACTTCAGGTGGAATCTACGACAACCGCGGCTCACAATCGCAAGAAGCGCTTAAAGATGTAATACTTTTTGCATCGAGTCAAAAGGAAGACTATCAAGGAAAAACCATCGGGGATCTGATACCGGTGGCAGTGTCACAGAAAAACCTCGGCGTGGTCGGCTGGGATACTGGTGGAAATCTCTTGATTCCCGCTCTGGCACGCTACAGCGAACAACTCGCATGCGTGAAATGGGTCGCCTTTTACGAATGTCCGATTGGCGCAATGTTTAGTCCAAGCAACCTCGGCGGCATTCACGATCTGATGCTCAATACGCACTATCGCCAGGGCTCCGCAGCGACCGGACGGTGCCTGGTCGACTACAGAAAACTAAGCTGGCAGCCCGATGCGAAGCGCTATCCCGGAGTGCGCAGAAAACTCGGCGAGACTGAATTGAAGGGCGTTCTTTTCTTTGACGAAAACAAAAACAAACTCTGGGAAGAATCCGCCGAATTTGCATTTACTTACGCAACAGACGTCGGTCTCAACAAACAGATCTATCCTCCTGACGTCACAAACGCCATGGAGCGCCTGAAGCTGTTTGTGGTGAAGGAAAAACCGACACCCAAAAAGAAAACAGAGGCAGAGCTAGAAAAAGAGGCTGAGGAAGCCAAAAAGAAAGAGCCAAGCAAACTCCTTAAAGTGTTTGGCGCCAAGAAAAAGGAAGAGACGGAAGAAGAAAAGAAAAAGGCAGAACAGAAAAAGAAGGAAGAAGAAACGCTCGTAGACAAATTGCGTTGGCCGGAAACCATCGCAACCCTCGCTGAATCAGAGGCATACTTCCAAGAACGCGATGGTTCACTCTACATCGCCGACGTGGCGAAAGCTTTTCCCAACCTGATGGTGGGCATCTTCGGAAGTGACGTCGACCACATGCAACGTCAACCCGATCACCCGCACATCGCGTTGCAATACAACGCCTGGCTCGACAGCAAAATCGGCTGGCTGCGCCTAAATCCTGACCCGATGTACGTGGCTTCGTTGGCGCAGATGAACATGCGAAATTTCGTCAATAACGCACCAAGCATGGCTATCGATGCCTCAACCATGGACACCTTTTTGGAGCCGGAAGGCATTCTTCCGGATTACGTGTATATGGAAGCGATGATTTCGGAATTAGCCGACAGGTACCGCACAAACAATCTGAAACATCCATTGGGCGCGCTCTTGATCAACTACAACAATGGCTCGCAGCCACAGTTGAATGCGCCGCAAACACCGAAGAAAGAAGCGGAAGAGCAATAACGCGTAATCATGCGTCACGTGTAACGCTGAACGAGGTAATTACCATTATCGGTATAATCACCTACAACGATCGTAGAGTTCGGTTTCTGAATCCGTTGTCCCGGCGCTGGTGCTGAACG
>CAZCZI010000002.1:0-13167 GCA_964503045.1 uncultured Candidatus Obscuribacterales bacterium | reverse complement strand
GGTAATTACCGTTATCGGTATAATCGACTACAACAATCGTAGAGTTCGATTTCTGAATCCGCTTTCCCGGCGAGCGAGACTGCCTGTGATTACATCCCCAGTTGAAATAGCAATAATCTTTGGAGTCGGTCTTCTGGTTTACGGGCCAAAGCAACCACCGAGGCAGCCCCCAACTGCCTCTGCCAGCGGTTTAGACTCGATGATTGAAACATTGACGCGACGCTCGAAACAACGCGGAAAACGCGTTGGCAGGCGCGGCTGACTACCCAGGTGAGCGTTACAGTCCACGTGGAAGCCGCCTGGTTGTGTTAGGATCAACATGGGTCCTAAGACACAAAGAGATGCGTATATGTTAAGCAGCCCAGTAGAAATAGCAGTCGTATTCGGGGTCGCCCTTCTGGTCTTCGGTCCTAAGAAGCTGCCTGAGCTCGGAAAAGCGCTCGGTCAAGGTATCGGCAACTTCAAAAAGGCTATCACTGATGCCCAAGACGAAGTCAAACAAGCCATCAACACCGAAGAAAAAGCCTCCTCGAAGAGCGACGACAAGCCAGCCGGCAAAGACGAACCCGAACCCAAATCCGGGGCCGACGCCCCATCGTCCGGCTAGCTCAAAGCCTTAAACGGTATCAGCCGCAGACCAAGTCTCGCCACCCATTGGCGGCCTTTGCCGGTTCCTTTGTATGATTCAATTCTGAACTATTATCTAAACCCATCTATACAAATTTGTTTTGGGCTAGATAATCGATATGGAGCCACCCAAGCAAGATGACTGCCGTGACTGATTCACCGTTTGAAGTAATCTCAAGCTTCTCACCGGCTGGAGATCAGCCAAAAGCGATCGCGCGCCTCGCCGACGGTGTGCGTCAAGACTTGCCTTACCAGACACTTTTGGGAGTCACCGGCTCAGGCAAGACCATGACAATGGCGCAGGTTATTAAGGAAACCGGTATGCCAGCACTGGTCTTGGCGCACAATAAAACTCTGGCAGCGCAGCTCTGCAATGAGTTTCGCGAATTCTTTCCGAAAAACGCGGTTGAGTATTTCATCAGTTATTACGACTACTATCAGCCTGAATCCTACATCCCATCGACAGATACATACATCGAGAAAGAAGCAAGCATCAACGATGAAATCGACAGATTGCGCCACTCCACCACCAGATCTTTGTGGGAACGCAATGATGTTGTCGTCGTAGCCTCAATTAGCTGCATTTATGGTCTGGGTGTTCCCGAACGCTACCTTTCAGCGGCCATTGTTTTGAAGATCGGACAACAACTCGATAGGCACGAGCTTCTCAAAGCACTCGTAAACATTCACTATGACCGCAATGACTTGGTTGTAGAACGCTCGCGATTCCGTGCACGTGGTGATGTCGTTGAAGTATACCCTTCATATGAAGAACGCATTTTACGCGTCGAGTTTTTCGCAGACGAGATAGAACGGCTAGCTATCGTTAATCCCGTGACCGGCGAAATCGAAGATTTGCCGCGAGAGCTAAAAATCTACCCGGCCAAACACTACGTTGCCGAAGAACAAGAGTTAGAACGCTCGATTGCGCAAATCGAAAGAGAACTTCAAGAACGCATTGGAGAGCTGGTTTCCGAAAACAAATTGGTCGAAGCACAAAGACTCAAACAACGAACAAGTTTCGACATCGAAATGTTGAAAGAAGTCGGATATTGCAACGGCATCGAGAACTACTCTCGAATACTCGAAGATCGCTCACCAGGTCAACCGCCTCAAACGCTCGTAGATTACTTCGTGCGCAAGTTTGGTCAAAACGGATTCTTGACCTTCATAGATGAATCACATGCGACGATTCCACAACTGTTGGGCATGTACAACGGCGACCGAGCACGCAAAGACACGCTGGTGGACTTTGGTTTCAGACTTCCGTGCGCACGAGACAATCGACCGCTGACTGCCGATGAATTCTGGACGAAGGTTGGAAAAGTTATCTTCGTTTCTGCCACACCTGGAAAGATGGAAATCGACAAGAGCGATCAAGTAGTAGAACAGATCATTCGCCCAACCGGGCTTGTAGACCCCGAAATCGAAGTTCGCCCAATTGAAGGTCAGATCGATGATCTTATTAAAGAGATTAAGATACGAGCTGAAAGGAAAGAACGTGTTTTGATCACGACCTTGACTAAGCGCATGGCCGAAGATCTCACCGAGTACTTTCAAGAGTTGGGTATCCGTACGCGCTGGTTGCACAGCGACATCAAGGCGTTGGAGCGAATCGAGCTTTTGAGAGATTTGCGTTTGGGTCACTTTGATGTGCTCGTTGGCGTAAATCTTCTAAGAGAAGGACTCGATCTTCCTGAAGTAAGTCTCGTGGCAATCATGGAAGCCGATAAAGAGGGCTTCTTGCGCGCCGAGAGATCATTGGTTCAAACCATAGGAAGAGCCGCACGCAACGCCGCCGGACAGGTCATTCTCTACGCCGAGCGCGTGACTGATTCTATGGATAGAGCAATGAAAGAGACATCTCGCAGGCGCGAGCTGCAGATTGCATATAATGTAGAGCACAACATCACGCCAAAAACAATCGTAAAAGAAACCACCAACAGCATATTGGATTCGCTCAGACGGGATACGTATGCAGAATCAGATATGGTGGCACTGCCAAAGAGCCCGCGAGCAAAAGCTATGGCAGACGAGCTCGCTAACGTCGATATCGCTTCTGTAATTCGCAAGCTCGAAAAGGAAATGAAAGCTGCTGCAAAAGGATTGGACTTCGAAAAAGCCGCTGAATTGAGAGATCGGTTAAAAGTCTTACACGAACAACAGGCGCAAAAGAGAAAAAGCTAGACAGGCTGTGCCTCGAAACAAGCTCCTGACAACCGTTTTAGGCTGTTAATCTACGTTAACAGAATGCGCACAGTTAAAGACTCGCGCCTATACTAGGGCTTGCGCTGTTGCCAAGCAACACTGCTGGTGTGTTGGGTTTTATCTTTCAAAGAGGGAAATCTCGCGAGCCCGTAAGCCGCAACTAGAAGTCGTTTGCGAATCGTTGCCGCAATTGTTATGGAACTGTGTAGATTCCCCTTGAATTCAACTTACACGCCTACACTATCCAGGCTGAAATTATTCCTGAATTCCAAAAAATTATTCTCGTCTAACAAAACGGTCCTCATTCCGGGACACCAAGTCAGATAAGCCAGGACGAGATTAGAGGATTTTTACGGAAGATTCCTGTTTGGATCCCTTGTAAAGGGAGCAAACAACTGCGTACGTAAACACTGCTGTTGAGGAAACTATGGCGAAGACTAAGTCCCCGGACAATGAAAGAGTTATGGGTTCGAGCCTACTCGTAGAAGACGAGAACCTAGCCAAGAGAAACGAACTAGAAGAATTAGACCTCATTGATGAAACAGATCAGTTCACAATCATCGATGATGAGGAGGACAACCTAGACGACGACGACGAACCGGTAGAGCTGCCTTCAAGCCGCGAAATAGCCACAGAAGATTCAGTAAGGCTATACCTGCGGGAAATCGGACGAATTCAACTGCTCAAACCGGACGAAGAGATTGAGCTGGCCAGAAAAATCCTGCAAGGCGACATGATCGCCAAAAGAAAGCTGGTACAAGCCAACCTCAGACTGGTTGTGTCCATTGCAAAGAAATATATAGGAAGAGGTCTATCTTTCCTCGATCTGATCCAGGAAGGCAACCTCGGTCTCATCCGCGCCTCCGAAAAGTTCGACCACGAGCGCGGCTACAAGTTCTCCACTTATGCAACATGGTGGATTCGCCAAGCAATCACAAGAGCGCTTGCCGACAAATCCAGAACCATCAGAGTTCCTGTTCATATGGTGGAAACCATCAATAAGCTCAAAAAGGTAACCAGGCAACTGGCCCAAGAGCTCAACCGCAAACCTACAGAGCAAGAACTGGCCAAAGCAATGGACGTGTCCATTGTTAAGCTGCATGAAATCATCAAAGCAGCAAAAGAGCCTATCTCTCTGGAAACTCCAATCGGTAAAGAAGAAGACTCGAGACTCGGTGATTTCATTGAAGATGCGGAAACGGATCGTCCCGAAACCACAGTCACTCACGAGTTGCTCAGACAAGATCTCGCCAAGATGCTCAATGAGCTGACTCCGAGAGAGCGCGATGTTCTCAGACTTCGTTTCGGACTCGATGACGGCAGGCAACGAACATTGGAAGAAGTCGGTCAACTTTTCGCAGTGACACGCGAACGAGTTCGACAGATTGAATTCAAGGCTCTAAGAAAGCTAAGACAACCAGGTCGCTCTTCTCGCTTGAGAGAGTACCTCTAAAACGATCTCAAAGAACCCGGGTTCTCCCAAGTTTGTGGAGGGCTCGGGTTCTTCTGTTCTCACCCTGTACAAGGAGCGTTCGATGTGACCTACTCAGACGACTATGTATCACCAACTTCCTCTCCGTTTGCCGGAGACGAAGACGGAGACATTTTTGATACGCCCGACTTGGTGTGGGATTCTCCCGAAACTACCGAAAGAGTAGTCGACACCCAATCGGGTTTTCTTGTCGTCATTAGACGAATCGACGATCGTCTGTCACTTTCAGTGAAGCGCCGCCTCGGCACACCACCGGTGAGCCAAATCATTTTGACTGCCGAAGAATCCGTTCAACTCTCCGTAATTCTTGCGGCACCAATTCCAACATCGCAAAAAATGGCTGCAGTTGCAGCTGCATCTCCTGCAGTTTCTGAATGGTTGGAAACACTCGACAAAGACATAGATGAATACAAGACTCACAAAAGCAGGCAATCAGGCAACTATCCTGCCCAGCCGCAAGTAACACCGCAGTCTCCCAACTATCAAAATTCCGATTCTAAATCTGCGGACTCTCGCCATCAGAGTTCTGAAGCCGATCATCACAGGCCACATGCACGCCTGCAAGGCCGTCCGTCGAGAGTCGCACGTGCAGTCGCGAAATCGAAAGAGATAAAGTTCACGCATCGTCACAAAATCATCGCACTCGTAACCGTACTGACCTTGGGCTCTTTGGCAGCCCTATTCCTCGGCATCAAGGGACTTATTGACTCCGGACCGCAGGCAGGACAGGCAGCCGCGACAGCGAAAGCTCCACAACAGTTGGATACGCTCGAAGTCGACAAATTCGTGCGCACCTTTGTCGCCAACATGCTTGATTTCAATCCTGCGTCATACCGCGTTTCGCAAGTGCAGGCGATGGCGGCCATGGCACCAGAGTTGATGGAAAAATATTGGGACGAAACAAACTTTCCAATTTCTTTGAGAAAACTCAAAGCGCTGCCGCAGGGTCAAACCCTGATGATCACTCGTGTCACACAAGAGAAGGTTGACACGAAAACCAACAGCGTCGACATTTTCGCAGACCTCGTCAGTGCAGACACGAAGAGCAAAACTCCAGTGCATCTCAAAGTCAAAGTCACCCAAGAACGAGATGGACTGCTCAAAGTACTCGAGCAAAAAGACTTGAGTTCAAGCCCCGGTTAGTCGGCGCTAAAAAACTAGATAGTTCACGTGAGCAGAAATTCGAGAATTGCGAGCCCGCGGCATGGTGTTGTTCGTGGTTATTACCGATATCGGTACAACCAGATATAAGTATTGATACGCCTCGATTTTCAAATTTGATCCACTCCTCGCAAATCAGACAAAAGCGCCAATTCACCGCATTCATGAGTCGGTCGGACACGTCGAACTCAAATTCTGAACAACCCTACTGGACGTCCGCTGGTACAGCGCACGCCGTTTGATGATATGAAAATTTGCTATGCAGGACTACGCAGGAAGCATCTGCACGATCTTAGGCGAAACGTACCTTCGAATCTCGCGATAGTCAATGTGTCTGAAGCTGAAGCAAGCCTTCACTAAGTTTTCGGCTGTCCATATCGACCTACAAACAAACGCCCAGAAGTCGGCGAGATACAATTGAACATTCTTTCTGCTTATTCCCTCGTAGACATGTCCGGCATAAGAATCGAACTGATCAATTGTATTGCGTTCATGGTCGGACAAAGGCTGGGCACGTTGCACGGCTATGTACCTGTCGCCACCAACGTCGACGATTTGCTTCGATAGCAAAAGCATGGTCAAGGATCCAAAGGTTGTGCCAATTGGTAGCTTTGCACGTTCGATTATTGAATCAGTGTGAAGCGGAACGTGCGAAAGCGTCTTGTACACCTTCTTCATTTCCTCACTCCAGCCTTCAGATCCAGGCGGCAGATCATCGACACTCTTCTGAGCGGATTCATTTTTTTGCGTTTCACTCTCGTCCTTTTCTCTCTCCTCTTTTTCTCTCTCCTCTTCATCTAGGTCTGTTTGTTCAGAACTCGGATGTGCCTCCTTGTTTGTTTGCGAACTCCTTCTTGTATAAAGAGAGATGAACTCCTTAGTATCCACGAAAGTTGGTTCTGCTGCGTTCATACAGTGCATCAGGACGAAAGCCAACTTCTTGTAAATATCGTCAGCCGTAGATTGCACAACATTCGCAAAATCTTTATACCTGTTTGCGCTTGCTCCTATATTCCGCTCTCGCAGCCAAAACACTCCAACATATGCAATTGGTTTTTTCATGTTGGCAAACATCGTGTTGGCAAAGAGAGATGTTTCCTTCCTGCACGCCTTACATTTCACTGACCTCTGTCCAGCTTCCCTAACATCCATGTCTGTTCCGCTGCAATAGAAACAACGCGGATCGTTGCCATATCCCTTCTTAAGCAACCATTCAATAGCTTCCACGTCGGTGCTTATTTCCTTGTGAAAATCTCTTTTCGCTTGATCAAATACCCACTGCGGAACAGTCAACCCGCGTGGGATTTTTTCTCCATTGACAATTGACATTTTTTTTCCCTCCTGACTCGCTCAAGTAAAGATCGAGGAGGGTTCAAATGCGCAAGTTGAGCGAGTATTTCGTGTCTGATCGGCGATCATTTCAGGCTCCAGGCTCGGCTTTGAGGGTATTCATTAATGTATGCGGTTGTACCGATATCGGCAAGAACCACAAACAGAGCCTGTGCCAGTGCGAGACTTTCGATTCCTGTGAACCTGCCAAACTTTCGATGTAATTCTTGAAATACCAGCAGGCGTTGGGTTTTGGGAATCTGAGCACGGTCGGGGGATTCTTCGTTTCAATGAAACGTAGTCCCTCGATTTAGCAAGATGAATTGAGCGCTCAATTGGTCTTCTCATTCAGAGACTTTTCGACTGCATGCTACTGCAGCAGATGTTTTTCGCCAAACAAAAAACACTATCAATGCCAAAAAGACACCGATCAAGTCGACCATAACATCGTTGACTCCGGCACTTCTTCCGGGCACGTACGACTGATGCCACTCATCACTTATTGCATAAAGAACAGTGGAGGCAAACGCCAGCCGCCAGTGCCAATCTTGTTGAGATGGTTTCTTCATACTCAACATAAATGACCAGTTGAACAACACACACAGAATGAAAAACTCAGTGATGTGCGCCAGTTTTCGAATCGGAACATTTGCATCACCAAGATAAGCCTCTGTGATTGCTCCTGAGTGCGACTGTGCTGAAAACAAAAAAATGACAATCATCCAAACAACAGTTGCCGACCATGCAACAGATTTCTTGTTCAACAACTGTTTCAAAAACTCTTTCATTTTTGACCATTTCGGTTTGGCGACTTTAGCGATATTCCCCGCTTAGAAGCGGGCTCGCCTACGCCGACACCTTTTCGTCTCTGCCTCTTGAATGCACTCCACTTCTTCACCGACACAGAAGAGTTTCCCTTCAAAAAATATCGCCACATTCTGTCTGCCGCAAGAGTGATGCCCACACGTGGAGTAATCTCGACATCATCGTCATGCACCTCGGCTCCCGGCTGCATCCAAAGCGCTGCGCCCGGATCAAGCAAAGTTGCACCATTAAACGAACGATCGATATGCCACTGCCGGCAGAGCCGTCCAGGCCCGTTTGTTCCTTCAGAATCAACTGCACGAATCAAGACAGCCCCTGCTTCTCCATCATTTTCAGTGACAACATTTAGACAATGATACATTCCGTAAATGAAATAGACATAGGCCATACCCGGCGGACCGAACAGCACCTTGCAACGCTCGGTAAGCCCCTTGTATGCGTGGCACGCCGGGTCATCTTCTGTATATGCTTCCACCTCTACAATGCGACCACGCAAGACCTCGCCGCTGGGTAATCGACGGCAGAGCCAGGTTCCCAGCAGTTCACGAGCGACCGCGGGCGTCGATCTTGCAAAGAATGCTTCGTCGAAGACAGGGTTAACAATCGGAGAGCTTGTCGAGCGGATTTTTTTGGCCATATCGATAATCCTAACCCTAACCCGCCTTTTGGCGCGTAAAGCAACGTCTAATGCCGGATGCTGCATAATACAGGACAATAACCCTTTCTTTGGGAAACAAAAGCGCCGTGTGCGGGATTGTCGGCTACTTAAATCTGAATAACACTGAACTGGACGGTTCGGAGCCTCACCTGTCCAGAATGTGCAAATCGATTATTCACCGAGGACCTGATGAACAGGGCATGAAGTTCATCGGTCCCGTGGCACTGGGCATGACTAGGCTCTCAATCATCGACCTGGCGACGGGGCAACAGCCAATCACCAATGAAGACGGCTCTGTCTGGTTGGTGTTCAACGGCGAGATCTACAACTTCCAAGAGCTGCGCGAACAGCTGCTCAAGGCCGGGCACACCTTCTCGACAAAGAGCGACACAGAGGTTATCGTCCACCTCTATGAAGAGCATGGAGTCCAGTGTTTGAAGTATCTGGAAGGGATGTTCTCTTTTGCGCTTTGGGATATTAATAAGGAACGATTGTTGCTTGCCCGCGATCGCATGGGTGAAAAACCCCTGCATTGGGGCATTTTCGGCGGCAAGCTAATTTTCGGCTCTGAGATCAAAGGCATACTCGAGCATCCTGATGCACGCCGCAACATCAATCTAGAAGCGCTTCACCGCTATCTCGCCCTAGAGTATGTGCCGGCACCGCACTCGATGTTTGAAGGCATTCACAAGCTGCTTCCGGCGCATTACATGCTGGTGGAGAACGGCGAGACCCGCACTTTCAATTACTGGGAGCCTGATTACGCAACCGTCGAAGCCGGCGAGCAAGAGGCCGCAGATGAGCTGCTCAGGCTGCTCAAGAAGTCGATTGAATTGAGACTTATATCAGATGTTCCATTGGGAGTTTTCCTCTCCGGGGGAATCGATTCATCGTCGATAGCTGCTCTGGCACTGGCATCTGAAGCCGTGAAGAAACCACTCAAAACATTTTCGATTGGTTTTTCGGATCCGTCTTTCGACGAGTCAATGCATGCAAGAGCCGTCGCAGGGCATATTGGCGCCGACCATCATTTGGTGACGTTCCTTCCAGAATTAGCTTTCGCGACCATGCAAGAACTCTGGAACTTCCTTGATGAGCCGCTGGCCGACGCCTCGATTGTTCCTACCTATTTTCTCTCCAAGATGACGCGACAAGAAGTGACGGTGGCGCTTGCAGGGGAAGGCGGGGACGAGCTTTTCGGCGGCTATCCTACTTATATGGCGCACCGACTGGCACGAGTGTGGAACGCATTTCCGCGCCCCCTGCGCGAAAACGTACTGGCACCCGCCATTCGCAGCTTGCCGGTTTCACTGAGAAACTTGAGCTTCGATTACAAAATAAAGCGTTTCATTTCCGCTGCTGATGAGCCCCCTGTCAGGCGGCATCTTCGATGGATGGGTTCGATTCCACTAGAACAGCAAGCAAAGCTGCTTCGCCCAGAAGCCGCGCCGGCTGTGAGCCGCGACTCAGCGCGGTATCAAGAAGAGCTATTGCTCGACTATCCAAACTTACCGCTCTCACAGGACATCGACAAGGATGTCATCAAATCAATCATGCGTGTGGACATGACGTCATACCTTGCCGATGACCTGCTGGTGAAGTCCGACCGGGCTTCTATGGCTGCTTCTCTGGAAGTTCGGCTGCCATTTCTGGCATTTCCGCTCATCGAATTTGCCTTGAAGCTGCCGTCCTCGTACAAGGTTCGCGGCATGACCACTAAGTATTTGCTCAAAAAGGCGGTGGCGCCGTATCTGCCAGAAAAGACGATCAAGCGCCCCAAGAAGGGTTTCGGCATCCCCGTCGGGCAATGGTTGAAAAATGAATTCAGACCGTTGGTCGATGAGTATCTTTGCGAAAGTTTTGTTACCAAACAAAGCCTCTTCGAATTCGCATATATCCAACAGATGCTCAACGAGCACGATCGCGGATATGCCGATAGACGCAAAGAACTGTGGACACTTTTGATGTTTCAGTGTTGGTGGCAAAAGTTCTTTATGTAGGTCGTCCCTGTCCACCCGCCCATACGTCTGTTAGACTCAAAAATAGTAGAGTGCTTGGTCTTTGATAGTAGGTTTGAAAGTCGATTGCGGCTGATAAAAGTAGAACGATAAAGTACCGTGGCAAATCCAGACACAACTAATCCAAATAATCCGGAAGGCAAACTCCAAGACAAAGGTGAGTTTGTTGATGCCGTGCGCCGACACATTTGTCAGGTGCTTGGATTTGACTTTGGTTTGATCGACATCGCCAGGGGTCACGAAATAGTCAACATCGCATCATTCTCGGCGGAAGACGCAAGCGAAGAGGACGTGAAGAAGTTCGTCGACACTTTGGTTGACGAGCACAAACAACCACTGACGGTGGCTAACACCCTGGTTGCGCAAAAGGTCAAGCAAACCGAACGACCGTGGATCGGAAAAGTCTCTCCCAAAGAGGCAACAAATACTGATAACGGCGAGAAGGAAGAGTATCCCTACGTCATCATGCCTGTTTTCGACAATCCGGTGTCGGGCACGGGACAAATCAAAGGCTTGATTCGTGTCATCTCATTTGACACGTCTCGCGAAATCGACTCTCAGGATCTATCAACACTAAAACTTATGGGCGAACATCTTGCATCACGCGCGCCACTATTTGTGGAGGCACAGGGTTCTGAACCGGCCGCCGCCGAAGTCGAACGCATCGACGACAATGTTTTGATCGTGCACTCAAACCGACCGATAAGACGCCGCTTTTCGCGCATTCTTGGACAAAACTACAACGTTTTGGAAAGCGACAGTGGCGAGCGTGCAATCGAGATAATGAGAGACTCTCGTGTCGATCTCGTCATCGTCGACAGCGCTATGGAAGGAACATCAGGATTCGGTCTGTGCAAAGTCATAAAAGACTCCCCTGAGTGGAAGCACATTCCCGTAATTTTGCTTACAGGCGAAAACAACCCAAATGCCCGTGTCGAAGCACTCAACGTGGGCGCCGATGATTGTCTGTCAGACACTTGTTTCGACTCCGAGTTGCTGGCGAGAGTCAGATCTTCACTGAAGCACCGCAAAGCCGAGCGCGAACTGGCAGTTCAACTCGAACTTCTGGAAGACTACGCACAAAGACTCGAATCTGCCAGCGAACAGCTCAAGCAGGACAAGAAGACGCAGCTGGAAAGCTATGCGCAGCTCAAACAGTTGAAGTGGGAATCTGATCTCCTGCGCAATCAAGAGCAGCTTCTGCACAGAATCTCGAGCACAATAAGACAATCGTTCAACATCAGCCAGAACCTCAACGAAATGCTGGAGATGCTCTCCGGGTGGTTTCGATTGGATTGCGCTTTTGTCGTGTTGCCTTCCGAGACCGAGCCTGAAGATTCGATACGCTGCGAATACGCCACCGATGAAGATTATCGAGTAATTCCTTACGGCAAAGATTTGAAGACTCTGGAAATCTTCCAGACCTATTTCCAGCCAGAACAGGTGCTTACCATCAATGATGTAGCCAACGACAAACGGTTGGAGCCATTCAGATACGATGTTCTTGCGGGCTACAACATAATATCGCTGTTCTACATTCCAATTCACTACGAGCAAAAACTCCTTGGTCTTCTCGTCGGCTACAAGTGCGAGACTCAGGCTAATTGGACACGAGACAACGAAACGTTCATGAAGTCCGTTGCAGACCAGGTTGCATCGGGAGTCACCAACGCAAGACTCTATGCACGCGTTCAACGGCAAGCCACCACTGATGGTCTCACCGGTTTGTTCAACCACCGCACCGGTCAAGAAAAGCTTGCAGAACAACTGCGACTGGCAGAACGTTATCAGCGCAACATCGCGGTCGTGATGTTGGACGTCGATCACTTCAAGTCGATCAACGACAACTACGGGCACCCCGCCGGTGACAGCGTGCTCAAGTCAGTGGCCAAGCTGATTCGAGGCGACTGCCGCGACGTGGACATTCCTGTCAGGTATGGTGGCGAAGAGTTTCTTCTTGTCTTACCCGAAGTAAATCAAGAAGGCGCGGTCGTGGTGGCAGAACGTATTAGACGAACTCTGTCACAAGAAGTAATCTTCCATGAGAGCCTGGAAATAACAGTAACCGCCAGCATCGGCGTGGCGTCATTTCCTGAAGACGCATCCAATCAACAGCAGCTTCTTGATCTCGCAGACAAAGCACTCTACCTCTCGAAGCGACTGGGAAGAAACCAGGTGCATACCGCAAGCGACCTGATGTTCGAGGAAGTTGCGCGCGAACAAGAACATGCAGCACAGGCTCAGCAATCTGCTGATCCCACGCAAATGGTTCAAGATCCCAACTCGGTACAGCAGCAATATCATTTGCCGACGGTTTCTAAAGAAGTCGAAGAAAAAGAAGAGCTGGTGCCTGAAGTCGTCGAGATGGTAAAAGCCCTTGCCTCCGCGTTGTATTCGAAGTCGGAATACAACAAAGACCACCATTTGGAAACTGCACGTTTGTCAGAACTCCTGGCGAAAGTCATGGGTTTGTCGCAACAGCAGGTAGAACAGATACGAGTCGCCGGACTCCTGCACGACGTTGGCACTTTGTCGTTGCCGTCCGATTTGCTGAATAAGGTCGGACCGTATACAGAGGAAGAGCGGGCCCTAATCAATCAGCACCCAGTGCTCGGCGCAAACTTGCTCAGACCGATTAGAGCCTTGCGAGACATTTGCGAAATTTTGGAGAACCATCATGAACGCTGGGACGGCACCGGCTATCCTCGAGGACTCAAAGGCGAGGAGATTCCATTGCCTGCGCGCATAGTCTCGATTGTAGACAGCTATCACGCAATGCTTTGCGATCGCCCATATCGACCTGCCATGTCTCAAGATCAAGCGCTTGCCACATTGCGTGCCGGCGCCGG
>CAZCZI010000001.1:198040-207680 GCA_964503045.1 uncultured Candidatus Obscuribacterales bacterium | reverse complement strand
TGACTGAAGCGTGATGAAATACTGAGCTCAAAGCAATGAGCAGTCAGGCAGTAGCTTAAACACCATCGCGAAGTAATTCGGATGGTGTTTTTGTTATAGGGCTTTCACCGCCCGTAATACCAAGTCTTTGGCCTCGAAATAGTAAAAAGCCTCAGAAAGATCATTGGATTTGCCATCAGGAGAAGAGCCAGGATTGTAGTGAAGTACGCCGACGGCTTTCACTTTTGATCCGTCTGGAATGCTGCCTGTTGGTGAAGGCACGATGCGAACATCAATAGCAAAAGAGTAAATTGTTGGACCTGCATATTTGTCGTTTCTAAACCTTCCAATTATTGTCACTTCTTTGCCGATCTTGCGCTTTGCCTTGAAGGTTTCAAAATCCTGCTTTGCAAGAGCCTCATTTCTGACTGCTTCATTCGCCCGAGAGCGAGCCGCAAAGACGTCTGGAACCTGAAAGCCAAGTTCAATTGCACTGCTGTAGTTTTTGATTG
This sequence comes from uncultured Candidatus Obscuribacterales bacterium, assembly GCA_964503045.1. Taxonomy (GTDB): domain Bacteria; phylum Cyanobacteriota; class Vampirovibrionia; order Obscuribacterales; family Obscuribacteraceae; genus CAYZJR01. The sequence continues at coordinate 207,189 of CAZCZI010000001.1, read as the reverse complement.
CATCGTTAAATTCGCCGATTGCAGCGAGGGCGCGCCCGCGGTTGTAGAAAGCCCATGCCAACTCGGGGTCAAGTGCAATTGCTTTGGTGGCGTCTGCAATAACCTGGTTATAGTCTCTTAGTTTTAGGTATGTTCCAGCCCGATGACTGTAGGCTTCTGCAAACTTAGGATCAAGTTCAACAGCTTTGTTATTGTCGCAAGTTGCTTTGCTAAATTCTCTCAAGCCTAAGTAGGCGAGAGCTCGGTTTATGTACGCACTTGTTCGAGTAGGTTCTAAGGAAATGGCTTTTGTATGGTCCTCAATAGACTTTTGAAATTCGCCTTGGACTCTGAAGCTACAACCGCGATTGTCATAGACTTGGGCGTCATATGGATCGAGTTCAATTGCTTTAGTCTGTTCCTCTATCGCCTCTTCGTGTCTATCTGTCTTACATAGGACAAATCCACGCGCAGCATGAGGGGCTGCAAATTTGCCATCAAGAGACATTGCCTTATTGATGTGAACCATTGCTTGTTCATAGTCCTTCCGATTAATGAATACCATTGCCTCTTCCATTTCTATGTTTGCAGCAGGCGTGACGGCGAATGCACTTTGATTAAGTAGCGCAAAAACCACCAGAATGATTGATCGTCGCCAGTTATTCACAAGACTCATGTTGTGAGCGCTCTTGCCCGTTTGTATTTTGCAATGGAAGAGGTAGAGTTATTTGTAAGAGGACTATGTTCAAAATGCACTATCTATCACAAGTATATACAATCTTCGCTAAGCAGACAGACTTTATGGTTCAAGCGCTTGTTAATGCAATTGCAGAACACGCGTGCATGTCCAGTGCTCATCTTGTGTTTGCCAAGGAGGCAACTCTTAAATGTCTATTGGGGGACTTCTAATTAGCCGATAGTGCGATAGACTAATACACATGAACGGTGAGCACTTACGAAAACGTTAAGTGCGTTGAGCCGAGGGGCGATTCGGAAACACTAGGTCGGCGTCGACCAGAAACGGTAGAAGAGAGCCCGCACCACGTGAAGGACTGACTGAAGCGTGATGAAATACTGAGCTCAAAGCAATGAGCAGTCAGGCAGTAGCTTAAACACCACCGCGAAGCAATTCGGGTGGTGTTTTTGTTTTTGTGTTGCACCGCCGGCAGTGCGCTACTTGATCGGCTTCAACGACTGCACGATGTCGATGGCTTCTTTATCTGTGACGCCCGAGCCGAGGAAGTGATAGTACCGGCCCTTAAGTGCGTCGCCTTCTTTGCCTCTCGTATCTTTCCGTTTTTGGTCTTCCATCCAACTACTCAAGTAGTAAGTGGTCTTAGTTGCATTGCCCTCAGAACCTGGCTTGTAAACTGAGATTGTGAACTCTCCGAATGTCTTTGAGTTTCCCTTTAGATTTCGATCTCCATCAGGACCATCTCCGATTCCTGTGTACGCTGACTCGACTACGAATTCGTTTTTCTTGTTGTCGTGAAACGTCAAAACATAGTCAGGATGTGTCGGTTCTTCGTCCGCAAGATTGACGGAATTCAAGTGGAAACGCTGAGGAAGATACGCCGGATACACAACAGTGACCCCGAGTTTCTGAACTTTCTTTAGTCGCTGCATATGCTCTAACCGAAGTGAGATTGGCTTTCCATCGACAATGATGTTTCCCTGCGCTCTAGATTTCGCAAGCGCTGCTGAGTTGAAAGCAGACAGACTCAAGACCGAAACAACAAGTGTTGCGCCGAAAAAATGTTTGGTGTGACGATGCATTTGGATGTTCCTTCCAATTTTTGATCAGTAATGTATTTCAACTAACTCGACTCTATATGATATTAGAGCGGATGTGTATATCTAACGGGCGCGCGATGCACGGGCTTTGTGGTTCCGGGTTTGGTTAATGAAACTGTGGAACACACGGGTATGTCTAGTGCTCATCTTGTATTTGCCAAGGAGACAACTCTTAAATGTCTATTGGGGGACTTCTATTTAGGCGATAGTGCGATAGACTAATACACATGAACGGTGAGCACTTACGAAAACGTTAAGTGCGTTGAGCCGAGGGGCGATTCGGAAACACTAGGTCGGCGTCGACCAGAAACGGTAGAAGAGAGCCCGCACCACGTGAAGGACTGACTGAAGCGTGATGAAATACTGAGCTCAAAGCAATGAGCAGTCAGGCAGTAGTCAAAGCACCACCGCGAAGCAATTCGGGTGGTGTTTTGATTTGTATGGGTTTGGAATTGCCGATGTAGAATCGAAGCATGTTTCGATTTCGAATGATGTTAGCTTTGATTCTCTTTACTGCCGCGTTCAGCGCGACGGAATGTAGTGCAAAGGCACCTCAAGTTCAGGCGCTTGTTTTAAAGCAGAACCATGCTGATCTCGGTGATTTTGTGGTTGCGACGACAGCGAATGGTGTTCGGCTGGACGCGATTGGCAATGGTTATTCGATTGTTTCAAAGGCGCCGAAGTGGGATGTGTTTGTGCTAAACAAACAAACTCGAAAGTACTACACGTGCAGTTTGGACAAGTGGATAAAAGGTGGTCACGCTCAATCGCTTGCATCGGCAGCGAATTCGGAGGTGTACACCGCCTTTCCCTGGACGACGCTTCAAGCAACGCCAATCAAGTTTCAGGGAGTCATTGCTGAATCTCGCGTTTTCTTGAATAAGAACGCAGGAAAGAAGCGTATGGAACCTGAAATGGGACTAAGTTCTAGTCTCTCAATACCTACGAAACGCTATCAATTCATTTGTATGAGTGACAGGACGGTTGCCAGCGCGAAAAGAGACATGGTGGTGCGCGCAGTGTATATGATGCCCGCTGTAGGTGAAATTCCTTTAGCCCTGTTGCAACATCGAGTTGATTCCAGCACCGCGGCTATATTCAATACGACTAAAATCAGTCGAGAATCAAAGGATGTGTACATCTTTGATCTTCCTGCTGGTTTTGAAAGAACGGAAAAGTATGTGGATGTCACTGCAGGGTCTGACAAAATGGATGCAGTGAAAGATCTGTTCAATAATTAGCGGAGACTGATTGGCGGTGAACGCAAATGGATGACATATTTGCCCGCGTTTGCAGTGATCTAATCGGTCGCGCTGAAGGACCGATGAATTTTCGCTGCATCATGCAACCACTCATCGCTACTCTTTTAGCAGTGCGAGCCGGTCTGCGGGATGAGCGCGAAGGGCGTCCACCATTTCTTTGGATGTTTATATGGTTGCCCGGCGAACGGCATGATTTGATAAGACGAGCGTGGAGAGATTTAAGCAGGATTTTTATAGTAGCGATTGTGATCGATATCGGATACCAGTGGTTCGTTTTCAAACTGATTCGTCCTGGTGAATTGGTAATTACAGGGCTGGTGTTGGCTGTACTTCCATACTTTTTGGTGCGCGGACCGGTGTGCCGAATTAGGCGCATGATTCGGAAGGCGAAAGAGTAGGGTGCTCGCGGCACGTGAGCTCGCGTTTCGTGATCACGCGGCACGTGATCACGTGGCATGTGATCACGCGGCACGTGATCACGCGACGCATGGCCACCACAGGCGATGCAACGCCACCGCAGGCGATGCAAAGTCACCACATACGATGGCCACGCGTTGCATGATCACCTGCGCAGGACCATGTGGCGCAGGACCATGTGGAGCAGAACCATGTGGCGCGCAGAACCATGTGGAGCAGGACCATATGGAGCAGGAACATGTGGAGCAGGATCACTCACCTTGGTGGAAGTGGAACTCTAACTAGATCCTCACCCACAACAACATCTGGAAAAATGGCAGAGGCTTCGTCTGCAAACAGTTCACTATTTTGGTAACGCGGCGAGAAGTGCGTCAAAACCAATCTGCGGCACTTAGCTTCGGCAGCCAGTTGTCCAGCTTGTTGCGCGGTCATGTGGAAGTGTTCGTTTGCTTCTTGCGATTCAGTTTGCAGGTAAGTCGATTCGCAAACGAGCAAGTCGACATTTTGTGCGAGCGCATTTGCACCTGGGCAAGGTCGAGTATCCATCACCAATGCAAACGATTGACCTTTCTTCGGTTTCGCAACGTCAGAAAGGTCCACTTTCTTGCCATCGATCATAATTGTTCCGTTCAAACCCAATTCTTTAATTGCCGGCCCATGCACGCCATGTTCTTTCAAAAGTTCAGGTATAAAGGTCCATCCGTTATCTTCTTGAATGCGGTATCCAATGCATTGAACCGAGTGGTCGAGGGCATGTGCGGTAATGCGAAGAGTGCCAATCCGTGCGACTTCGATTTCGCCTTTCACAACTTTTAAAGGATTTGGAACGATGGTGGCACCATCATGAAAAATCGATGCGTGTCTGAGTCGTTCGAAATACTCTTGTCCGCTTGAGGGATAGCTGACAGTTACGGGATGCGTGGCGCGATCCAAAGAAAGTCTTTGAATCATTCCGGCTAAGCCGAGGCAGTGATCGCCGTGAAAATGCGTAATTGCAATGTGCGTGATTCTGCTGGCGCTGAGGCCGGCGAAGAGCATTTGGCGCTGGGTTCCTTCGCCGGGATCAAAGAGAATTCCCAATTCATCCCAAAGGAGAAACATGGCATTATGACTGCGAGTTCTTGTGGGAACTTGGCTGCTGGTGCCTAAAAGTATCAACTCGCGTTTGGACACGTCTGATTCCATCTGGTTTGGTTAGTTGAACCACCAATGATAAGTCATTGCAGGGGCATCCAAAAGCTTATGACAACATTATGTTTGGTCAAAATTCGCCCTGTTTTGGAAACATTTTTTCGCCTTTCACGACTAATTTGCCAGGCTGATCCGCAGTTCGGGTCGCCGCGATTAATGAATCTGTTGATGGAGGTGTTTTTCAATGGCCATGATGAGGAGGATATTCCTGTTCTTGGCAGTTAACGTCTTGGTAGTAATGACGATAACCACGATTCTCTCCCTGCTTGGGGTGAAGCCGTATCTGACTGCCTACGGGCTGGATTATGGTCAACTAGCGGTGTTCTGTGCTATCTGGGGTATGGGCGGCGCCTTTATCTCGCTTTTGATGTCTCGTGCGATCGCGAAGTGGTCGATGGGCGTACAGCTGATAGATTCGACCACTGCTGACCCTGCGGCACGCGAGTTGTATTCAATCGTTAGCGACCTGGCGAGAAAAGCAAATCTACCGATGCCCGAAGTTGGAATCTATCCTGGTGACGAGCTCAACGCATTTGCCACCGGACCTTCAAAAGATCGTGCGCTCGTGGCCGTTTCGAGCGGCTTAATGAGTCGCATGAGGCGAAGCGAAATCGAGGGTGTGCTTGGGCACGAACTTTCGCACGTAGCCAATGGTGACATGGTCACGATGACTCTGCTTCAAGGAGTGGTGAATGCGTTTGTGTTGTTCCTCGCAAAGATAATTGCTTTCGCTGTAACCATCGGCAGAGATGAGGAGAATCGGGGTGGAACCCTTGTGTATTACCTCGTTGATTGGGTCTTGCAGTTTGTATTTATGCTGTTTGGCTCAATGATAGTTGCTTGGTTTTCTCGATGGAGAGAATACCGAGCTGATGCAGGCGGCGCCCAGTTGGCGTCGAGAGACAAGATGGTTGCCGCGCTTGAGGCTTTGAGACGCAACCAAGAGCTGATGCAGGCAGGTAACTCGCCGGTATCCTCATTGCAGATCTCGTCCAAGCCTTCAGGAATCATGGCTCTGTTTGCATCACACCCTCCGCTGGAGGACAGAATCGAAAGACTCATGCAGAGCACGCTGATGGATTCAGGACTTGAAGCTGCGCGCAGATAATTGAGGCCGAATCAAATTCGTCAGTAACGGGACGAACGGGAGCGCACTGGAAGCGGTGCGCTCCTTGTTTGCATTATGGTGATTGGTGTCTCAATCACCAGTTTTAAGATGAGATACCTCAAGAGTTCTGTGCTTTGTATTTATTGTGACCTGCGGTTCGATCGCTCCATTTAGCCGATACTCGATCGTATTGTCTCTTCGTTCGAGAACATTGATGGTGTCAATCGGTTCGCCGACATCTATTGGTTGGAACTCCTCAAGACCTTCCATAAACTGGATCCACCCATTGGTGCCAAAATAGACTGAGCTTCCATCTTCGTGTACGAACGCTGCTCCTCTCAGTGTGCCCATCGTTCCATTCTTAAACTGGTGCATGATGTCGCCATTTGCGCGATGTTCGCTGGAGTATTGCAGCGAAGGTGTGCTTTGGCAGAGAAACTCAGCTTGATCTTTGTAGTAGCGCATGTCAGCTTTGTCATTGCATGCCTGTGCGTTTTCGTAGAGTGACCACACCAAATGCAGTGCCGCATAATCGCCGAAAAATACTTTCTGCGTATAAACGCTCGTCATTCCAACTAAACGGTTTGGCATATGTTTGCTGACAAGATCGTTCCACACGCTCATGTTGAGCAGTGAAACCACCATCAAACCGAGCATTGTCGCTAACCCGCTCAAGTGAATCGTGCGCTGAACTGGAATTGGCAATGTCACCGTAGAACGAAATCCATTTCGTTTTACCAGCCCAGTGATGATTACTAAGGCAAAAATGCCTGCCATGCCGGCAGTGAGAGGAACCGACCAATCCGGCATCACTCTTAGAGAGATGGAATCTCTTGTGCCAAAATTGATTAAGCAGGCACATGCGATGGCACCCCCAACGAATGGGAGAATACTCAAAACTGATTGGCATCGGGAAGAAAACCTTGAGCGGCGTGAGAGCATAGAGAACCTCTTAGTTGTTGTTGGATATCTCCAGATTGTCACCGTTTTCATCGGGTTGTAGCACAATACCCGGCGGCAGAATTTGATTGAATAACGAGTCTATCCATGGACGAATTTTGGGATGATCGAACAATTTTTCTTGTTCGTAGAGCGATAGGAAATCCTTCATTGCAGGTACTGGATTTGCAGGTATGTTGACTTCATTAATAGTTCGCAAGTATGAGTCCATAAGAAATAACTGGGCAGTCCCGTCGGAGTGTTGTATTACCCTGGCTCTTGTCACGACCTGGTCGAAATGCAGACCGGCAGCGAGCCCTGGTGGAAGTCCAACGGCCACCATCTGTGGATGGGTGGTATCAGATGTGGTGAAGTACAGGCTCACTCCGTTGGACAACGTAAATGAACTTGTGTCGTGTACGTCAAACTCGTTGACAGAGTCTCCGTCATGAGCTCGCGCTATAGTCGCATTGTCAGTTCGAGTGTATACGACTTGCGGCTCTGTTGCGCCGTTAAAGCGATACTCTTTGACACCGTCTACCTTCTCCGTGACGGAGATTGTTTTGATGTTCACCCCAGTATAAATTGGTTGTACTCCAAAGTATCCGGTGGCAAAATCGACTAGGCCATCCTCTGAGAAGTACACGATTGAACCATCTTTATGCACGAAACCGCTTCCGACATTGCCCATTGCAGAGTTGTTGAAGGCGTGAATGCGCGTGCCATCCGCTAGTATTTGTCTTTTGTAGTCTAAACCTTGCACGGTCATGCAAAATTGTTCTGCCTGATCTTGGTAGAAGTGCATCGAATCGATATTGTTTAAGCCGCGAGCGACTTCATACAAAACCCAGATTGAGCGAAGCGCTGTGCGATCTCCAAACATGAATCTCTGAGTTGCTACGGTTGCCGTTGCTGTACTGCGATTGGGTAGTCTCGAATTTTGGCAATCCAACCAGACGCTGAAATTGATTCCTGTGACAAACATTACGGTGCCTGTTGCTAACAGTCCCGACAAGTAGATGCCGTACTGCGACCATCTTGGTAGGACGTAGTTCGTTCTTAGTGTTTTTTGTGGAATCAAACCCATGAGAAAAATGACCGCGCAAAGCACTTGTGCGCCACCCAAGAGTGCCACCGACACGGGACCAACGCAGTATTCCGAACTTTCCGCGATATAGATCATGGATGCCAATCCCAGCGCTGCACCAAGAAAGGGGAGCGCGTTGACTACTGATTTATGGTTGTTGAGAAAGAAAGCGAAGCCGCATCTATGCATTGCATTTCTCCATTCGTTCAGAATGACTATCGACGAAGTTGGGCTTATTTAGTTGTTTTTGTGTTCGGGAAAGTTGTGGGTTTCCAGCACCAAGCTGCCGCTTTCGTCCCACACCATCAATGATTTATGTTCTAGTGGTTCTCCAATTACTCTAATTCTTGAAGGCTTTGATTTAATCGTCATGTGGCTATTCTGTTGTGGAAACTCGATTACGCATTCGGGTGAAGCCGAATCCTCGTTGAGTGAAACCGCAACGTCGTTGCTGTATAGGCACCTAGTAGTCACATCTCTTTCCGTGAAGAATTGCCCATCCCTTAAACTCGCCATGATGAAGTGGTCATACGGGTTGTAGGTTATCTGCGGATCTCTCGCACCATTAAATCGGTACTCCTTTCCGCCGTATGACTTTTCTAGAATGTGCACCTTGCGAATCTTTTCGCCAAGTTCTATTGTTTTAGCCTCACCAAAACCTGCGGGAAATTCGACAAATCCATCTCCAAACATGATTATGCTGTCGTCTTCATGCACGAAGTTGCTTTCTGTCAGAGAGCCTAAAGGTGTGTTGTCGAATTCGTGGACGATATCGCCGTTAGGGTAATCGAATCGTTTGTAGTTGAAGCTGGGAATGTTGCAGCACAGCGCCTCTGCTTCATCTTTCCAGTATTTTGCCTCACTTGCGTTGGCACAGGCTTTTGCGTTGTTGCTGAGCACCCAAATCCAATCCAACGCAGCGCAATCTCCGAAAAGAACCCTTTGTGTCGCGACGCTCACCCATGCCGTGAATCTGTTGGGGATTTTCAGATTGTTTGTATCGTTCCAAACGCCATAAGTGATTGCTGAGGCAGCCGTCAATGTAGTCATCAGAGCGATGCCGCCAAAATAAATTGACTTTTGCGCCCATCTCGGCAACATTACAGAGGTTTGGAGCCCGGCTCTTGAGCTGACGGCGATGCTGAAAAGCCCAACTGCAATCCCGGCAAAAATAGCCATTGCCGGAACCGACCAAGTAGTCGCAAGCTGAGCGGCGATGGCGTCTCTGGTGTTGATGCTGATTAAGCCAGCGCAGCCGAGCGCAGCGCCAACATAAGGTAGCAACCCAATTGTAGCCTTGTGTCTGCTAAGCAGCCGAAAAGGGCACTGAGGCATGGAGAACCTCCTGTTTGGACTACAGTCGCTTTGGCGT
>CAZCZI010000001.1:0-197940 GCA_964503045.1 uncultured Candidatus Obscuribacterales bacterium | reverse complement strand
TCGATGCTCATTGAATCGCCGAGCGCTAAGTAGTGATCGAACATGAATTCTCCGCATTTGTGTCACACACAGTTTAGCGCGGAACGAAAGTCAGGATCGTGTGGGATGAGGTTGTTCGTAGTCGCCGGGATTACGCTTTATCTGTTCTTCAATTTTTTGATAGATGTGTTCAATATCTTCATTTTTCGGATCAAGTTTTCGAGCTTTGTCCATCTCTTTCAGAGCTGCACCTAGCTTTCCCGTCTGCGCCAGAAATAGAGCATGAGTATAGCGAAGAGTGGCGTCCTTCGGTCTCAGCTTAAGTAACTCATCGTATTCTCTTTCGGCTTTATCAAATTCACGGCGTTTCTGATACATATCCATCAAGTAGTGGTGAGCCGTTTCGATCCGTGATGGTTGCTCACTCTCGGTCCGTGAGAGTGCAGGCAACGCTTGCCCAGCCGCGACTGACACGACCCATACGCAAACAACTAAGTTTTTCGGTAGCTTCTTCATCTTCCTAATATAGCTGAGATAATGAGATTGGTGCAGTCGGATTAGACATTGAGGAAAAATGGGTCTCGAAGAACAATCTGACTCACTTGAGCCAAAGGTTGAACAGCCTACGAATGAGCAGACTGCGCCGAGTAAAGTAGCTAACGTCGAGCTCACTGTCGAAGACCCGATCGAACAATCCAGCTGCGAAGTGTCTGATGCAAATCCCGACCAAGAAAGCAATAGTCCCGACGAAGATTTAGCGAAGGTTCTATCGAGATGGTATCGGCAGACCTCGTTCTGGTCTACAAAGATAATAATTGGATTGAACGTATTAGTTTTTGTGGTGATGAGCCTGACAAACGCTAATGCGGTAATGCATCCACCAGTCGACTTGATGATTCAGTTTGGAGCAGATTTTGGTCCCCTCACGCTGAATGGAGAAGTGTGGCGTATTCTCACATGCACGTTTCTTCACTTCGGGATAATTCACCTCGCTGTCAACATGCTTGCATTGCGAGATTTAGGTGAAGCTTCCGAAAGACTTTTTGGCACTCCGAGATTTTTGCTACTGTACATTTTGGCTGGATTGGGTGGCTCGGTTGCTAGCCTGCTCTGGCATCCTTATGTTGTTTCCGCAGGAGCGTCTGGTGCGATCTTCGGTGTGTACGGATCAATCTATGCGTTCTACCTGTCGCACTCTAAAGACATTGATCAAGCCTCGCTATTGAAAGCAAGCAAATCAGCGGGAACATTCTTGGTTTACAACCTCTTGTTCGGAGCAATCGCAAATTTTGACAATGCCGCACACATTGGCGGACTAATAACAGGTTTTGCTCTGGGATATTTCTATGTGCCAGAGGACAAACGCTCTAGTGTAGGCGAAGCGGTTGTAACTCCGAGTCTTCACAGTTCAATGCGCAACCCTGCCATCGGTACAATTTGTATGTTGGCACTAATGGTGGTGGTCTTCTTGTGGTCTTTGTCTGCGCCTTTTGACTTTTCCAAGCGCCTTCTATTTGTACGCGGTTTTAAAGCGTTTGAAGCGAGAAAGTACGAAGACGCAGAGAAAGATTTGAAGGAATTCGTCGTTGCGCAACCTAAAGACGCAAAAGGACACTTTCTTTATGGACTCCTCTTGCGGACAATTGGCAGGACAGAAGAAGCACTGCCTCAATTCAGCGAGGCAATACTGTGTGACGAAAAGATGCCAGAGCCATTAGTTGCACGAGTGACCCAAAACATGACCTGGTGCAGATTTGATAAAGTTGTTCCAGATGTAGAAAAGGCTTTCCAACTCATCGACTGGAGAGAAAAGCAGGCACTGTATACAGTGCTGTGGGGTGCGTTGTCTAGCAAAATCTGTGGAGATGCCGACAAAGCTTCAGAGATGGAAACAATTGGACTTGGTAGGTGCAAATTTAAAGACTGGCCATTTCCGATTCTTGAGTACATAAACGGAAGATTGACCGCAGATCAGCTAATGGCAAAAGTAAATGATGTTGATCGTGCGACAGAGGCAAGAACGTACATTTGTCTCAATCAGATGCACGGTAACGTGTTATCTGCCGATATGAGGAAGCAGCTGCAATGGGTTGTAGATCATGGCAACAAAGAGTTCGTCGAGTATGAGATTGCCAGCAACTTGTTGAAGCGCAACGGTGTTACAAGGTGACATCCATCACGGTACACTGATCCCTTCGACTCACTTACCTTCGATTGAATCGAATGCAACGTGCCGCGGTGTCGACGGTGTATTCGTAGTCGTTGTAGAAGTTTTGCCCTAGCAGTGGATACTGCAAATCGGCCGAGACCGCGGAGATCTTGATGTATTTCTTTTCGATTGGGCCAAGTTTGATTCGTTCGATCGGAAAAGCAAACGCAGTGATTCGTCCGCTTGCGCCAACGCGTGTTTCCAGTTCGGCATCGGGTGGCACTTCGATTTTTAACTGTTTCAATTGCGCATAGGTGAAGCTTGTTCTTTGTGCACCTGTGTCGAACACCATTGGGCACGGCTTTCCGTTTACTTCGGCATTTACGACAATTTGGTCGCCGAACTTTTGGAAGGGTACGACGTTCCATTCCTTCTTCGTGGTGCCCGTTTTTTGCGAAGCAGCGGATGATTTCTGCTTGAACCGAATACAGTTCGCGGTATTTTCGATAGTGTAATTGAAGTCTTTGAAGAAGTTTTGACCTAATAGAGGTTCGCCTTCCAAGTTCTCGAGAATAGAGATCGCACAATGTTGTTTGCGAAGCGTTCCAAGTGAGATGTCAGCCTCCATTTGCCAACTCGCTATATTCTGTCTGCCACCTAATCCGGTGCTCTTTTCTGAAGGTGCTCCGGTTGGCTGTGGCAAGCCCAATTCTTGCAAGTGGTTTTTCCCGAACGTGCACACCTCTGATCCCGTGTCGAAGATCATTTTCACAGGGCGGTTGTTGACGGTTGCGTTTACGATTATCGAATCGTTTTCTCGTGTGAAGTAAATGCGTGCTTCAACAGGAGTGTCGGTTTGTTCCTTCAAAGTTGGCAGGGCGAACTGACCGATGTTAAAGGAAGATCCCGCGTCCTTACTATTGCCACTGTCGAGTGCCGCAGCTGCTTTGACCGCGAGCTCGCCCGCCACTGTTCCTGCAAATTTGCTTGCCACACTTCTGTATTGAGCCTTTGCTTCTTTTAGTTTTCCGAGTTGATGAAGGCATAGCGCATAATAATAGTTCGATCTCGAATCAGAAGCGTTGCTCTCGCAGACCCTTTTGAACAAAGAAAGTGCATCCAAGTAGTGTTTCTGGTTGTACAAGCCAACTGCTTTGTCGAAGTCGCTCTCAGTTTTTGCAGATGCAGAGCTTTGGATGACTAGTTGGATTGAAATACTGAGAACCAGGCTGCTGAGGACTGTGATCATCCAAAGCAGAGAAGTCTTGCAGCCGCGTTTCCAGAACCCGAATTTCATTTCGCGTGCTATCGGTCGTGTCTTTAGGCCAATTGCTTAGCCGGAGAAAGTGCGCGTGTCACCAGTTCTTTCGCCTCTTCCTGAATGCGCTTCAAGTGGTCTTCGCCTTTGAATGATTCGGCGTAAATCTTGTAGACATCCTCTGTTCCCGAAGGTCTTGCAGCAAACCATCCGTTTTCCGTCACCACTTTGAGCCCGCCGATTGGTTCGTTGTTGCCTGGAGCGGATGTGAGTTTTTCAACGATGGTCTCGCCGGCAAACTCCGCGTCTTTGACGTCGTTGGCGGAAAGCTTCTTCAGCTGTGCTTTCTGTTCGGCTGTCGCCGGTGCGTCGATGCGGGCATATACAGGCTCGCCAAACTGCTTGGTCAATTTTTCGTAATGGTCTTGGGGATCTTTTCCGGTTGTGGCAGTGATTTCTGCTGCAAGCAAGGCGAGGATGATTCCGTCTTTGTCGGTGGTCCACACACTTCCGTCGAAACGAAGGAATGAAGCTCCTGCGCTTTCTTCGCCGCCGAATCCGACTGAACCATCAAGCAATCCATCGCCAAACCATTTGAAACCGACGGGCACTTCAAACAATCTGCGACCCATATGTTTGACTAAGCGATCGATCATGCTGCTGCTCACGATTGTTTTTCCAACCGCAGCATCTTTGCGCCACTCTTTTCTGGTTTGGAACAAATACTCTATTGCCACGGCCAGATAATGATTCGGATTCATCAAACCCTTGGGCGTGACTATGCCATGGCGATCGTGATCGGTATCATTGCCGAATGCGATGTCGAATTGATTTTTGTGTTCCAACAAGCCTGCCATCGCATATGGTGATGAACAGTCCATGCGAATTTTTCCGTCCCAATCGAGATGCATGAATGAGAATGTCGGATCGATTGTGTGGTTGACGATTTCGATTGGGAGTTTGTAGTCTTCGATGATGCGCTCCCAATAACCCAAACCGGCGCCGCCGAGCGGATCGGCTGCGGCTTTGAGCTTGGCGCCCTTGATCGCATTCATGTTTACGACTGATGCTAATTCCTTGACGTAGAGCCCGAGAAAGTCGAACTCGTGCGTGGTGCTGGCAGCGCGCGCCGTACGGTAGGGAATCGATTTGACATCGCGCAGTCCGTTTGCGATGTACTCGTTGGCCTTCTTCTCTACCCAGCCGGTAATGGTTGTGTCTGCCGGTCCGCCGGTTGGTGGGTTGTACTTGAAACCGCCGTCTTGCGGTGGGTTGTGCGACGGCGTGATGACGATGCCGTCTGCCAATCCGGTTTTTCTGCCTTTGTTGTACATGAGTATCGCCAGAGATATCGCGGGCGTCGGAGTGTAGCCGCCGGCGTTGTCGATCATGACATCCACACCGTTTGCTGCCAGGACTTGCATGGCTGAAGCGAAGGCGGGCTCGGACAAAGCGTGGGTGTCGATGCCCATGTAGAGTGGTCCGTCGATTTTGTGTTCTTTCCTATAAGCGCAAATCGCTTGTGTGGTGGCAAGAATGTGGTTTTCATTGAATGCGCGGTTAAAAGATGAGCCGCGGTGACCGGAGGTTCCAAAAGCCACCCGCTCGGAGGCGACCGCCGTATCGGGCTTTTCGGCGTAATAAGCCGTGATTAGCTTCGAGACGTTGACAAGCATTTCGGGCGAAGGGGGTTTTCCAGCGAGAGGGCTAATCATCAATGTGCTCCTGATGCATCCAAAAGATATAGCTCTATAGCATAAAGCATCACCGCAAGAATTTGAGCGAAGCTATCCGGCTAGTAAAAGGAGTGACCTCGCTGCGATATTCCGCAGTGGCAGTGAGCAAGCGCACTTCGCCCCAGTCGGCGAATGCTACGGTTCTGCCTGCCGGATCGATGACGAATGACGGGCCGCTGTCGGACGCGTATACCAGCCATCTTTGGTTTTCGACAGCCCTGACTGCGCAAACAGCCTCTGTAAATTCCGAAGCTTGAGAATACTTGAACCATTCAAGATTGCTCAGATCGACAATGATCATCCCTCCTGAAGCCACAGATTGGGCGCATACGAGTGAATCCATATTCTCGCCGCAGACGATTGGTGAGATTGCCGCTTTATCCGAGATTTTGATGGCAAGGCTCTCTTTGCCGGGTGTGAACTTTGGAATACTCGGCAAGTTCTTTTTGATTGCCGCCGGTAGTACTCTCAGAAATATCGGTTCGAACTCGCCAAACGGAATCAGGCATCTCTTGCGGTAGATGTGGTCGCTCACGGTTCCATTTTCGTCGATTGCAAGTACGGAGTTGAACATTTTTCCTTTCGATTCCCTTTCGAGGAAACCGACAATCATATTCAGATGCAATTTTCGAGACAGCGCTTTGAGTGAGTCGATCTGAGATTGATCGATGTTGAACAGTGCCGTTTCAGGCCAGACGACCAAGCCGGCGGGGCACTTTAGAAGCAGGTTTTCGATGCGAGCGTAGACTTGCTTGGCGGAGAGATCGCTTTTTAGTCGGTCGCATTCTTGTGCAGTGCCGGGTTGAACAACGGTC
This sequence comes from uncultured Candidatus Obscuribacterales bacterium, assembly GCA_964503045.1. Lineage (GTDB taxonomy): Bacteria > Cyanobacteriota > Vampirovibrionia > Obscuribacterales > Obscuribacteraceae > CAYZJR01. The sequence goes on along the minus strand of CAZCZI010000001.1, from coordinate 192,003 downwards.
ACGGTGATTGGCGTTTGGCAGGTTTGTCTCGACAGATTGTATGCGCCCCATCCAAAAATTGAGAAGACGATTGCTGTCGCTGTTCCTACATATATAAAGAATCTGGAGGGGTTGGCAGTGAACTTGGGTTGAAGCGGTCGGGGCAGCCGTGGGCCGAAGCGCGAGAGAAACGCCAAAGATAGTGCCGCGTTCACTGCGATGATGCACGCGCAAAGACCGCCACCACCAGCGATGGCGCAGATTTGAAGTGCGGATGATTGGTGAAACTGCGAATACTCGAGCAGCGATAACGGGAGCAGGAGCAGGTCAGGGATGTAGCTGACCGTGTGTTCCACCAATGAAAATACAAACGCTGACGATATGATCAATACAAGCGATTGACCACGTTTGAGTTTCGTTGAAGTTGATGCTACCAAGTAGAGGACACATGCGGCTAGTGCATACACGAACCCATTGATGAATCCGGCGACGATCCACATGCCGATGCTCAGTCCTAGACGTGCTGACGGTTGTTGCAGTGCTTGCGTGATCGCCCACCAGGGTGGGTTAAGATGCAAGAACCAATTTAGCGCGATCAGATTGTATGCAATGCCAAAAACGTAGCCGCGAAATACCGCGTGAACAGCATTTTTGCTTGAGAAAACAAGGATGAATAGAGGAACGATACCAATCCATGCAAGCCAAAATTGCCCGAACCCCGGTGCGGAAAGTCCAAGCAGAGCTCCTGATAAACACGCCGCAACATAAGGACTAGTAATCACGGCCCGCATGTTGCGACTTCCTCACATTTCCCTCACGACCCGCCAGTAGATTGAAAATGCGTGGTCCCTGAAAGAGCTAACCGATGCGATACCCCAACGCCAATGAGCCGAACCCTCATATTTGGCTTGCGAATGAAGAATCATAGTGCAGTCACATGACCTAACAGTTCTTCTTGACGTCAAGGAAAGTTGACTTCAGAGCCCATGAGCACAGTCGATTTTGATACTATATATCGATTAATATCGTCGTTGGATCATCTTAATCCCGCTAGTACAAAGGCAAGGAGTTGTCAATGGTACGCAAATTATTTCACGCCGGCATCTGTTTATCTTTGAGCCTGTCCGCGGTTTCCATGGCTTTCGCTCAAGGGCGAGCGCCGGAACCTGGAGTATCTCCCTATGCTCCAATCGACATCGAGCAAGTGCGAACATTGGCCAAAAACGAGCTTCAAAACGCACGCGCCGCAGGTCGCTTGAGCAAAGACGAAGATTTGAAGTTTCAACAAGAACTCGACAACGCGACATCATTGTCGCAAGTCGAAAGCCTTTGGGCTGAGCTCGAAGCAAAGGCTCAAGAAGCGAAATCAAATCACTTGAGTATCGATCACCTTCTGAAGAACTTCACTTTTAAGCTCGACAATCTTGAAAAGAAGAATCTGTTGAGTGCAGCTGATGCCAAGTTCTATCGCGATCGCGTCGCTGGAATCTATCGCCTCAAGAAGGAATTCACAGCCAATGGTCACAGACTTGATTTCTGGCAATTCATCGTATTGGCACTCGATCTCTCAAACGTTGAAGAAAGACTGACCCGCGCAATGTGGGATATCAACTCCAACACCGAAAGCTTTGACGACTTGGTTCTCAGAAGTGATATGTATCTTGCTCGCAACGAAGTTTGTGCAAGACAGCTGACAACATTCAAGAGCTACATCAGAGAGCCTGCCCAACTGGTCGCCGCGAAGAACCAAATGATTTCCGTACTTCGCGACAAAGCCAACAGCAGAATTCAAACTCCGCAAGTCAGACAAGAGCTTACAGATCGTTTGATCAAAGCCACTCACTACGAAGCTGACAAACAGCTTCCATCGGAAGAGAACATTGATTACGCAATCAAAGAAGTTCAAAGACTAATCGACAGCGGCATTAAGAACGGCAACATCGGGCATTCCGATGCCACCAAACTGCAACAAGAATTGGAATTGGTGAAGCAACTGCAAAGTGCGTATCCGAGCCAACTTCCTGGAATCGATCCGTTCGAAAGAGAACTGCGTCTTGAAGAACTTCGCTTCATGGCAGTAGATCTCCGCTTCATGCAAGACTGGCTGGCCAGGCTTCTTCGCCAAGACGGAGATGCCGACGAGAATCGCGATCAGCTGTTGGCAGCGCTGCGCCGCGCCAACCTCGCTTACTTCACCCATCGCATCAGCAGAGAGGACGCATCCTCGATCTTGTCTTTGGTTTATGAAGCGTTCCGCACTAAAGATCAAGCCAAACAGCTGAGCATTTGCAACGACATTCAAGGCAAGTTGAGCATGATGATTGCCGACTACTCCTGGAAGCCAGTCGATGTTCAACCGAGACTTGCCGAACTCGGCCAGCTCATCTCGAAGTTGAATCAATCGGATTCGGTCTCTTCTGAAAAGAACAGAATTGAAGGAGTGCTGCGCACATTGCCGCAAAATTCCAACACTGAAAAGATCGGTGCCAACATCGTTGCTGGCGCAGAGCTCGAAATCCTTCGCAACAAGGTGAAAGCTCTTCTCAAGGCTCAGCATTTGCAAACAGCAAACGCTGAAGCTGCTGCTCAGTAGCAAATTCAGCGTCGCTGCAAGCGTGCTGCATTGCTGCAGGCGCTATAGCGATACTTCAAAATCAACGGCGGCTGGAGGCGACTCCAGTCGCTTTTGTTCTATTGGCAAGGTCGGGAGCATTGCGAATTGGTTCCCGTTGTTTTCTCTATCTTTAGTCTTCAACCGAGATTATCGGGACCGAAATGATGTGGCAGCAGTTCTCGAAGTGGCATCACTTTTGGTTCACCATTCTTCTTTTCGACAATCACATCGATGTCTATTCCAAACTCGACAAGTGCCTGGCGTCCTTGTCCGCATGGCCACTCCGATGGATAGAGGGCAATGGCTGCGATCTTGCTTTGTCCGGACGAAACCATATTCGCGATTGCCGAAACGACTGCAGGCAGTGAATGGCTCCAGTTAGCGAATTCGATGGAACAGCCGGTTATGATTTTTCCGTCTTTAGTAAGAATGGCGGCGCCCCTTTTTTTCCTTGAATAAGGAGCGTGAGCGCTTTCGCTGGCGTGTTTAGCCTCCGCCAACAGACGCTTCAGTTTGTCGTTTGAAGCCGGCATAAGAGCGTCAGGCGTGTTCTTTGTATGGAGAGAGTCTCGGCTCTAAGTTCATGAGCCAAACGAGGAGTTCGACGCGACGTTCTTTACGGGCGATCCGTTCTTCATCCGAAAGAACATGTTCTTCATCAGCCGTGTGTGTACCGAGAAGCCACTCAAGTGCGTCTTTGAGGTTGATATTTCGCTCTTCCGAGGGAGTGCTCTTATGGTTCTCATGCTTCGCGGCTGCTTCGGGAACGAAGCCGGATGCAATTGAGGTTGCTTGAGAGAAATCGGACAAGTTGTTACTCCTGACGGTTGCATCACATTCGCGCCTAAACGGCATCATTTAATGCGCTTAAGCAAAGTGCAAATTGCATCCCGGGAACCAAGATTATCGCTTGAAAACTTTGTTGTACATGCGGCTTCTCTCATACCGGCATGAAGTCTTTCTTAGAGATTCAATGAGCCCGCAGCAGTCAGCCCCGGCAGGTTTTGGGTTTTCAAGCAATTGGCTCGAAAAAATATTGTTTGCTAACGTGAACTTGGGGGGTGCTCGAGGTTCTCAAGTGGAACCGTTACTTTGCGGTCCAGGTCCCTTCCCACTGGCTGTGTTGCCATGTCCAAGTTACGTCACCCTTGAACTGTTGGTTCACCGGATCCCAATTTCCTACGTATCGCGCGGTGAGCCCTGCGCTCTGTCCGCTGTTGTCCTTCCTCACGAAGATGACTTCCTTTGTCGTGTACTTCCGCACAAAAATGTCCGCTTCCGCCGAATTTTCCCATTTCGCTTTGTAGCAGCGACCTGACGAGTTCCAAACCCAGTCACCGGATATGGTGCCTCGATATTCTTCCGATTCTTTGAATGATCTTGGCAGTTTGCGTGGTGGATCAGCATACTGTGTGGGTGAAGCAGTTGCAGGCGCGAACTCAGTTGCAGGTGACGAAGTAGACGGCGCTACCGCCGCTTCAATTTGTTGTTTTGTTCGAAGTGGGCCACCCCAGTCAGTTGAATAGCGCATGGGTTTGCGCGATGAAGCAATCTGCGATGGCGTAATGCGCACCGGAATGTTTTCGAATTGCAATCGAGCAGGCATCCCGCCTACTCGTGGACGGAATGCGACACTCAATGCAAAAGACGCAGGTTCGAAGACGATGCTTTCCATTGTGAATGAGTTGTACAAGTCTCCCTTGTAGATATTTCCTCTCGTTTCAGGATGATAGAAGGAGAGAGTCTTTTTCAGCCCTTCCGAATCTACACGTGGGCCCAAGAGCCGAAGTTGAGATTTCATGCTTTCCCAGCGCCCTGTGTTAACGTCCGAAATTGAGGACTCGCGTTTTTTTGCGGACATGACGTCGGAAGGTTCTAAATGATTGTCGGTGCATTGGTTGAGTCTGAAACAATTTACCGCACCGATTGCATCGGATATGTCCCAATTTGCGGTCGGATGCATGGCGGAGTGAATGGTTCTCAGCTCCCGATTGCAGGTTCCATCCTTTCGCAAGTCGATGTTGTTTTCCAGGACTGCAGCAGTGTTGCGGTCACCCAACATGATGTTGTGGTTAAAGGTGAATGGTCGCTGGGGATCTTTCATGAAATTGGCGACGCCTTCAAGGGTGCTGTTTTCCTCGAGCGCTTGCCGCAGATCGAACAGGTAAGACCGTTTCCTCTTGGCCGTGTACTTCGAGCCGGTCGGTGAATCCAAAACCGAAGCAAAGACACCATGAGCGTTGAAGCACGAGACTGCTCCTTGAAACGCAACGCATGCAACGTTGACTGTTGATTTATCGAAGTTTTTGATGGTCGTGACACATTGCAATTGCGTAAGTTGTTTTTTCTTACCATCCGGCCAGTCGAAGTTGCGCCCGACGATTGTGCCACCAGTGATGGAGCGATCTCCAAAAACTGCCAATGCCGAGCATTTGTACATTCGTGCAGTGTCGCCTAACAAGTTGAACATGTACAGCTCATCTTCGCTGATCTTGCCATCACCATATGTAGAACCACCGCTCAATCGCGATGCGATTCCTTCTATTTCGTCGCGATACTCTTGAGGGATTTGCGGTTTGATCTGCTTGACACGGTGCAGCATCACTTTGTAGATAATCCAGTTGCCGATGTTTTCTGCGATATATGAATCGAGATTGGCTTCGAACTGCGGAATTTGAGTGCGGATTTTATCACCGAATTCTTCGCCGATTTGTCGATGCGTGGCTCCTTTCTCGAAATCGAGCACAATGTCGTAGTGGGTGTTCATATCTACGATCGTGACGTTGCCGTCGTCTTGCGCGCGGGCAGGCTGCGACAATGCCAAATCGCAAGCAAAAGTCCAAGCCAACGAAATCCAAACGAGCGAAATTAAAGCGAACAAAGAGCTCTTTATACCGAGCTGCCGGACTGTCGGCGCAGCATCCATTGAACTATCTCCTCCGCTTTTGTCCTTGATTCTTGCGTGGAGTTCCAACGTCCTTCAAAGCGGGCAATAACCTCGGGCGAGTACACCAGTTTGGTTCGCCAATTCTCCAGCCACTTTGAGGAGATTATCATTGTAACGTACTTGTGCGAACCGCGATGTCGTCCGACGACTTGAACTTGGTCGTATCCATCGCCCCACATTAGAGGAAGACAGACTCTGAATTATCGGTGCTCATGAGACTACCAAGTTATGGTTACTTGTGCGACATGCGTAAGAAACCTCCGAAATGCTTGCCCGCGATGCGATTGGGAGTTTTTGCTTTCGGATGAGAGCTCGGCTGCGGTGCCCTTTTCGCCGTCCGGCAGGAAAATCGGGTCGTACCCGAAGCCGTTGGTTCCGCGCTCTTCGAAGCCGATTCTTCCTTCCCACGCAGCTAGGGTCGTAAAGATGATGTCGCCTTTGGCATCAGACATAGCCAGGGCGCAGACAAATCGCGCTTGCCGCTTGTCTTGGGGAACGTTTTTCATCTCATCCAACAGCTTTCTTCTTCGATCGCCGTCGTTGCCTTCGCAGTAGCGCGCAGATTTAATTCCTGGTCTTCCATCGAGCGCGTCGACGACGATGCCTGAGTCGTCGGCAATCGCAGGCAAACCCGTCATTAACGCGGCTTCGCGGGCTTTTATGATTGCGTTTTCTTCAAAAGTCGAACCAGTTTCTTCCGGATCGAAGTCATCGGGCGCAAGAATAAACTCTATCGTCGACGACGATCCCGCAAGCTCGGCCAGTTCTTTAAGTTTGCCTGGATTCTTTGAGGCGAGAACAAGTTTCATTCTTATTCTGACGATTTTCGCTTTTTGAGCCGCTGGGATTTTGTTATCGGCGTCACGTTGTTGCTTGCTTTGCTGGCACCGCCATTGGTTCCACGCTTTCTGTGGTCCTTTCGGTGAACGCGAATCACGTCGCTTATTTGGCTTATTGTCTGCGAGACTTTGGTGAGTTGTTCGATGTCGACCACGTCCAAAATCAGGGTAATCGTCACCGATTTTCTATCTTTGTGAGTTTCCACTCTCAAATCACGCAAATTGATCTTTTGATCGGAGACTCTCTTGAGGATATCGCCTGCGATACCAACTCTGTCCAAGCATTCGACCTGCAACCCGGCTGGGTATGTGGTTAGTCGTTCTTTAGACCAATCAACTGCCATGCGCCGATCTTCATCGACTTTAAGCAGGTTGTTGCAATCACTTCTATGCACGGCAATTCCGCTGCCGCGAGTGACGACTCCGAGAATCTCTTCGCCCGGAACCGGCTGGCAGCACTTCGCCAAGTGATGCAAAAGCCCGCCGAGACTGCCGATGTGGCTGGGGCGAGGTTCTGGCGTCGGAAGCACATAGCCTTTTTTGGCTGCCTTCTCTTGCTGCTCTTGTTCGCGAATGCGATTGACCACCTGAGTGACGGACAGATCGCCATAGCCAACTGCTGCCAGAATGTCTTCGGGATCGCTGACGTTAAGCCGTTTCCCAATCTCCTTGAGCTTGTCGGACTTCAAGAACTCTTCCAAAGTCGCACGACCGAGTTCAGCTTCAAGCATCTGGCGACCTTGCTGAATGTGCTCTTCTCTGTGGTGCTTCTTAAACCACTGCCGAATCCTGTTCTTAGCACCGTGAGTCTTGGCGAAGTTAAGCCAGTCCATCGTTGGGTGCGCGTTTTTGCTGGTTATGATTTCGACGATGTCACCGTTTTTCAACTGACTGTTGAGCGGCACGATTCTGTCGTTAATGCGGGCGCCGATGCACCTATGACCGATGTCGGTGTGAATGCGATAGGCGAAATCAATTGGAGTGGCACCGCTGGGAAGATCGTATACATCGCCTCGCGGGCTGAATACGAAGACTTCGTCAGCGAAGAGATCCATCTTCACTTCTTCGAGATATTCGCTGGCATCTGCCAAATCTTGCTGCCACTCCACCAATTGTCGCAACCAAGCAAGTTTGCGATCGGTGTTGGAGTCGGCTTTTACCGCATCGCCGGATTCTTTGTAGGCCCAGTGCGCGGCGATACCATATTCGGCGACATGGTGCATTCTGCGGGTGCGAATCTGAATCTCGACCGGCTTGCCTTTTGGTCCAACCACGGCAGTATGCAACGACTGATAGCTGTTGAATTTCGGCATGGCGATGTAGTCTTTGAATCGTCCCGGTATCGGACGGAACAACGCATGCACCAGCCCCATAACTTCATAACATTTTTGCGTGTCAGGGTCGCTGTTTAGTTCACAGAAATTCTTGTCAGGGCTGCTGTCTATGATTACGCGCACGGCCAGGACATCGTAGAGCTCTTCGAAGTCTTTCTGTTGCGTCTTCATCTTTTTCCAGATGCCGAACAGATGCTTCGGGCGACCGAAGATATCAGCCTTGATCTCTCGGTTGTCGAGCTCGCCCTTTAGCTTCTCGACCACTTCCTTCAACAAAAGCTCTCTGTCGGCGCGCGTGTCGGTGACCAGGCGTTCGATCTCTGCGTGCTCTTCAGGGTGCAAATACCTGAGCCCAAGATCCTCCAGTTCCCACTTCATTTGACCAAGACCGAAGCGGTTGGCCAGAGGGGCGTAGATTTCGAGAGTTTCCTTGGCAATCTCAGCTTGCTTGCGGGCCAGCATGTGGTCTAGCGTTCGCATATTATGCAGGCGGTCGGCGAGCTTGACCAAGACGGTGCGCACGTCTTCAGCAATAGCCACGATCAGCTTGCGGAAGTTTTCAGCTTGCCTTTCCTCTTTCGAGCTGAAGCTGAATTTGCCGAGCTTGGTGACGCCTTCGACAATCAGGCGCACCTCGTTGCCAAATAAGTCACCCAGCTCTTTGGGCTTTACATCGCAGTCTTCCAAAACATCGTGCAGTAGCCCCGCACTTATCGTTTCGCGGTCGGCATTGAGGTTGGCGAGAATGCAGGATACTTCGACCGGGTGGATGATGTAAGGCTCTTCCGACTTGCGAAATTGCCCGTCATGGCTCTTATAGGCGAACTCGTACGCCTTTCGCACAAAATCGACGTCCGACTGCGACCGGCCTTGCCGGTGGAGAATCTCAAATAGTCCACTCTCAATGGTAGACATGCGTCCTCTCAGTGGAGCCGAAGTCAGAAAGTTAATGAAGATTATACATTTGACGAAACGCTGACTCCAGCCTTTATTTCACTAATGACGAACTGTTTCGGGAATAGTGGCGAACCATAATCGCCATCCTTGGGGAATTTACGGTTGTCAAGAAGAAAGCTGTATGGCATTTTATCGTCCATGGCTAAAGAAGGGTCACCTCGATCCCTTCAGTCTCTAATCGGTTAACAACCGGCAGGAGAAAGTTATCTATTGGCGGTAGAGGAAAAATCACATGCAAAAATCGCTCCGCAATGGTGAAGCGGTAATCGCACGCAACGTATTTCCAGAAATCAAATTTCTCAGAGTCAATCCAACCTGGCAGGAAAGCCTGAGAACAAGCAGTTTGTCCGGCAACGACTCTTGTGCCGGGCAGATTTTCAAACGCTTCGAGCTCAAGCTCAAAAGCAGCGTAATGATGGATTTCTGGCACCGAGGGCGTTCGCTCTCAGAGCCTGCGACTGTAAAATTTCGCGATTTGCTGTCGACTTGGGGCTGCCTGACAGGCAAACAATTGCTTTGTCACATAGAACTTCTTGGAATTGCAGCTGACAGTTTTCGTCGCGATGGCGAGAAGACTTTCGTCGCGCAGATTCAAAGCGCCGAGGTGGGCGCGATTCACGGCAAGATGGTGCTTGCAGTTAGATGGCATGACAGTCGACTTCGTCGCAGGTTTCTCTCCATATATTTCACCGGCAAAGACATCTCATCGGTCAACGAAATACACTTTTCGGCTCCCCAAGATGAATTCGATAAATTCGACCACGTCTACTCCGAGACTCTTCGCTCCATTCAATGGAATGCCTCAGTTCCACCCCCGATGTTCATGGGAATGGATGTTGCCTCTGCAACTCCGATGCCTGTAAATTCAATGGCTCCAATGGGTATCGCGGTCGCCTAACTTTTTTGTGCTCGCTTCTCCGGACACGTTTATCCCCGTGCGCCGTTTCCGGACCCGGAAAGCTTTGTCATGCCTTGATTTTCGGACCCGAATTTTGGGCACGAGAACACCCGTCTCCGGAAAAACTTCGCCGTGAATTCGACCGCCATCGAAATCTCGAAAACCTCGAATTTTTCGTCCACGCCCAGCGATTCCAGTACGTGCTCCGGTATGATCTACCGGTCCGCCGGAATCAACATTCGGGAATCTCAAATCTTGCAGGTTCAATTAAAGATGGATTTGTCGAAAAAGTTTGCTGCGATCATCAAGGTTGTTGTTATTTGTCTTGTCCTTCTTGGCACAATTCCTGTCAATCATAATGCCGCATGGGCAGACGCCGAAGTCGACTTCGGCCCTTACATGGCCGATTTGCAAAGGCGCATTAAACGCAATTGGCATCCTCCCATTGGCAATGAAGAGCGTCGCGTAATCGTCATTTTCAAAATTATGCGCAATGGAAGCGTGACTCGTTTGCGCCTCGATAAACCTTCGCAAAACTTGGCGTCAGACAGTGCAGCCCTGGAAGCGGTTGCTCACGCTGCGCCTGTACGCCCACTTCCTGGTGGTTCGCCGGCTGACGTTGACATTCAATTCACATTTGATTTCCACACCTTGTACACCGGCAAGGTTGAAACTCAAGAGAAGGAAATTGCGAAAACTAGCAGCGACCAACATGTAAAACTGGCGAGACTCTATCGTGATTTGGGAAGTGCCCAGGCTACCAACGGCAACAAAGAAAAGGCGCAAGAGGCTTACGAGAAAGCAATCGACTGTTGCGACAAGGCTTATGGAAAGGGCTCTGAGGCCTATGCGACGGTGATGGGAGCTAAGGCTCGCTATCTATATTTGTATGGAACGGCAAAGGATTATGCAGCTGCAACAAAAGTCTTAAACGAGGCCGCAAAGGTTGTTGAACAAGCAAAGAATGCAGATGCAGCCGGTGATATAGATCGCCTTAGAGCTGTGTTGATTGAGGAACCGCGAAGAGCGTTTGATGAGGCAGAAAAGTTCTTGAAGCACGCCGCCCAAAAAGCAAAAGAAGCAAACAATGTTTCGAACTATCAAGATAGTCAAATTCAGCTTGCCGATTGCTACTTACTGCAAGACAAGATCGATGAAGCATGCGGTGTTCTCAATTCCCGAATTGCAGATGCCATGATGAGCGATGAAACTCAAAGTAAATATGTGGTGCCGACTGCTCGTCTCCTTTGCAATTTGTACATCCATCGAAAAAAAGATTCTTCTGCGGCATTGACTTTGGTTGACTCGATTTATACCCGCTGGAAATCAGCACTCGGAGAAAAGGCTCCATTGACTCTGCAAGCGCTTGATCTGTGCATAGCCATCAGCGAGCAAGCAAAATCTCCGAAAGCGAAGGAGTACATCAAGGAAAGTGACAGATTAGTTGAAATGGGCGAGTATCCGAATTCACAATCGTTGCATAGCGATAAAAAGGAGGCGTCTGCGTCGTCGACTTCAGGTACTTCGACTGCGGCTTTGGCTTCTACCAGCGGTAAGCCACCAGTTGCGGTGCTCACGCCTGCAACCAAAGGAAAAGGAAAAGTCGATGCCATTCACTGCAACAACGATGGAGTCAAGCTCTTGATGGACAAGAAGTTTCCTCAAGCAGTCGCGAAATTTAGAGAAGCGTTGACCATCGATCCGACCTACGGCTTGGCGCGAGAAAACTTCGCGATCGCTCAGAACAACTGGGCTGTTGAGACGGTTCGCCAGCCCGATGAAGCTATCTCGCATTTGCGTCAATCTCTCTATATTCGACCGCAAGATAAGAGCACAAAGTCCAACTTGCAGGAAATGTGCGATTCCACTTCTCCGGGAACCGATCACCTAACCTTCGCCGTTCAATGCGCCGCCGGTGGTGACTATGTGGGCGCAATCGTCGAATACAGATTGGCACTTGATGCTGCCGAATCCAATAAAGACGAAATTCAATCCAAAATCGACGGTCTCCAAGAGTTAGCAAAGAGTCAGTTCGATCAACAGTAACATTTAAAACAGATCGCGACGCACTCCACCCATCGCACTCCTAAATCATTCGATGTCCTAGGTTGAACAAATTAATTGATATGATTTGGCATATTAGATGAGGTTCCGTTTTATGCGGCACGTTCGATTGATCTCTACTACAGCGCTTGCGGTGGCACTGCTGTTGCCTCTAAAGGCAAATGCCGACGACTTAGGCAAGCAGTGGTGGGTTCGCGATGCGCAAGAACAGGCGAAAACTCAGCAGACGTCTAGCTCTGACGAAACAGTGGTGGTTCCTGGATATTTTGCCGAGCAGCCAAAACCATTCGAGCGACCTGCCGAGATCATTGTTCCAAATACGCCTTCTTATGGCGGTAGCTTGTTGGGATCTCCATTTGGTGCATATCGCACTCCGTTGCTTGGCGCACCAGTCGCTGGTGTTCCATTCACTGGGTTAGGGACGGTTCCATATATTGGCTCCGGCGTTCCTTTTGTTGGTTCTGGAATCCCCTATGTGGGCTCCATTCCGTATGTCAGCTCTTCCATTCCTTATGTCGGCTCGCAACTTCCCTATATAGGTTCGATTCCGTATCGCGGATTCGGCGGCTTCGGTTTGAACATAGGCGGACTAGGTGTTGGAAGCCTTGGACTGGGAGGCTTGCCATATGGCGGCTATGCGCCCGGCATTGGTGGATTAGGCCCCTATGGTGTCGGCGGCTTAGGACCCTACGGTGGTGTTCCGTTCGGTGGCTATGGTGGTTACGGAGCCTGGAATCCAGCCGGCTCTGCCCTGTTTATGGGCGCCATGGGCAATAAATATGGGCTCAACAACTCGAAACTCGGACAGGTCGGCACCAACAAAGTGATTCAGACAGCCCCCAGCAAGGCATCAGGCAATTATTACGCGCCGTCCAACGTGGATACTTCTGCTGCCGGCAGCTATTACGCCACGACAGCACCGGCGATGATTCCATACATGAAGCCGAAGAAGGCGCCGGACAGCTATTGGGGCGGTGGCGGCTCGCCCTTCAAAGACGTGAATTTGAACTCCACACCCTGGAATAAGTAACTGTTCAACTCGTCCGAGAGTTGAAAAGCCTCATCAGTTGGCTCGTTACACATTGCTAAGAAATTTGGATTATTTGGCGGGAACAAGCCTTGATGTCGGGCGTCACAAGGTCCATGCGTTGTAAATTGAGAGTGGAAGCCAGGCCCTGACGGAATCAATTCATTGCAACTGATCGCTGTGCCTTGCAACCATTACCACTAAAAGGTCGCACCGAGTCCTTTTGCAGGACACCGTCGCGTGTGCTCACGACAAAAAGCGGCCAGCTTTTGTGGCTGCCGCATACATCTGCGTGCCTGCTTCGGCTAAAGCAGAGCTTTAACGCGTTCGCCAATATCGTGTCCAACTAAATCGGAATAGGAATCATGAATAACAACACCAAGTCTCCGCGACGTATTCTGGCAGTGGGCCTAGCCTCTTCATTGATGATTGCTGGTCTTGCATTGTCAACACAATTAGTCGGAGCCGCGAAGACTCAAGACGTCAGATCGACATTGGCAGTGGCTCTGCTGACACCATCTGTCGCTCCGATGACCCGCACCGCACCGCTTGCCGGTGACGAAGGCAAAGAAGCTACTCTTATTGGCGAGGACGATGGCGTTCAAGCGAAGCATGCCGACGAAGATCGAACTGGCGTCTCCGAACACACCCACAACAAGCCAGCGGGTGAGAAGCCTGTCGTCAGCCCGAAACCAGCGGTTAAGGTTATGCATGAGGACGCCGGCGGTCACTCGGCTCGTGTGAGATTAACAAATGTCACCACATCTAATACCAAACCCGCAGTCGAGCTCAAACCCGTGGCTGAAATGAAAATCGTCGCTCCATCTGCAGAGACAAGCGCTCCATCACTGACTTCAGATGAATCTCAACTAGCAAATGAAACGAAAGTAGAAGCGCAAGAAACGACCAAAGCTCCCGAAGCACGGCGTCAACCAGTTCAAGAAGGGACAAATTCGGCTGCGATTCCCGAGTCCAAAGTGGAAGAAATCAATGAAGTGACACAGTCAGTGGTAGCAGAGCAGAGCTCTCAAGTTGATTGTTACGAAGAGCAAAAGGGCAAGAATACCTATCAAGTTGCGCGTACTGTCATCAAAGCAACACCGGCAGACGTGTTTGAAGTTCTTACCGATTACAGCAAAGTCGATGCTATCTTCGATAACCTGACGCGTTGCGAAGTGGTTGAAGATAACGGCATTGCAAAGAAAGTTGCGTTTACGGCTAAATCCATGGGTGGATTGTGGAAGTTCGATTATGTCCTCGAACTCAAAGAAACCGCACCGTATCTAATCGAATGGCATCGTGTAAGCGGCGCCTTCAAGGTCAACGAAGGTTACTGGAAGCTTGAACCGGTAAACGGCGGCAAATACACACAAGTTACTTATTCCAAGTTCATTGACGGCGGATTCCTTATGCCTCAAAAGCTCGTACAAAAAGAGCTGAAGGCAATTGCTCCAGGCGTCTTGAAGAATCTTAGAACGGCGGCCGAGAGACACAGCGTTGCTGCGAAATAGCGTGAGCGAGTGCGTACGCGTGAAGATAGCGAGCGCTAATCGCAATACGAATCGATGCAGTGGAACTTGATTCGACCGATCTGAGAAACGCAAGGTCCGGAGCTTTTGCGCCGGACCTTGTCTAGTTTTCGATTTCTGTATGTTCGACTCTACAGGCCGTTGATTGGTCGCGCCATTCCACTCCAACCGGAATATTGAATCTTCCACTCGCCGTCTTGTTTCATCAAGCGAGCGCTGAAGTCCGCGTCGACTACTTGCCCGAGACTCCAAGCTTTTCCTTTGCCTTCTAACGTCGCCACATCACCGTCGATAATCTCTTTCGAGAAACGGCATTGAGTTACGTATCCACGTTTGTATTGTTCGATGGCTCGGCGTCGTTCTGACCCTTCTTTGCGGTTCAAAGCTACTCTTTGATCTTTGACCAAATAGGAGTTGAAGTCTTTCACGTCTTTCGCCCAATAGAGTGCGGCCATGTAGTGCAAGAAGGTCGTCTTCGGGCGAGGATCGTAGATCGCTTTAGCGCTTTGCTGCGCCACCACTAGTAGGGCTATGGCGAGCACCAGTATCTTCATGAATCTAGGCATGGTCAACCTCGCTAAACCTATACACGGAAGGTCTACAGACTGGCCGCTATCGTCGACTTCTTGTTGCAATAAACCGGGGTCAACCATTTATGGTATTTCTTCATCTCACCATGGCAGATCTTTTGGTAAGTATCTTTGACCATAGTGGAGATCGGTCCAGCCTTGCCGTTGCCGATCGGGCGGCGGTCTACCTCAATTATAGGCGCGATTTGCGCACCTGTGCCACAGAAGAACAATTCGTCTGCAGTGTAGAGTTCGCTTCTGTCAATTTGACGGGTTTGAGTCTTCAAATTCAACTCGGCTTCGGCGAATTCGGCGATTGATCCGCGGGTAATGCCTTCCAGAATGTTCTCAGTAATTGGTGTCGTTATCAGTTGCCCGCGCTTGACCATAAAGAGGTTCATCGCGCTTCCTTCTGACACATGACCGTTTTCGGAAAGCACGATGCACTCATCGAATCCGGCCTTCAGTGCATCTGTCTTTGCCAGTGCCGTGTTGGCGTAAGCACCGACGATTTTTGCACGTGCTGGAATTGCATTGTCTTCAACCCGTCTCCACGACGAGATTTGCACCTTCAATCCGCCGGCTCCGTGGAAGTAGTCACCGAATGCTACCGTGAAAATGCAGATGTCCGATGGATTGTTATCCAAGCCGGGACCAACACGGTGAACCGTTTTGTATGCGCATGGGCGAACATAAGTGTCAGTCTTTGGAGCGTTTCGTTTTACCAACTCGACGGTTATCTTGCACAGTTCATCAACGGAATACTTCACGTCGAGATACATAATCTTCATGCTGTCTTGCATGCGTTCGAAGTGCTCTTTCAAGCGAAAGAGATAGATTTCGTCATCCTTCTCGTTCCAGTATCCGCGTATTCCTTCGAATACCGCAGTACCGTACATGAACGAGTGGTTCATTATGCTTACGTTTGCTTCTTCAATGGGAACATAGTTGCCTTTGAAGAATGCGTATGTTGTCTTGCTGTCAGCCACGGAAGGACACCTCGTTTTATTTACTTCTGCAAAACTTGATTCGGTCGGTAACTGCTTGCCTTTGGCCTGCATCAGGAGAAAGCGCTACAAATTTTTCAAACGCATCGGCTGCAGCTTGAAATTCTTGATCGCCTTCCAGAACCACTCCCAGCTCGTAAAACCCCGGTGCATATGTGGGTTCGGCTTCAGTGGCGGCTTTGAATTCTGCTTTCGCTTCAGATGTTTTCCCTAGCCTTTTGAATGCTCTTCCAAGAGCGGTATGGCAAGCACCTGATTGCGGATACTTCTTTGTCTTTTCTTTGAAAAGACCAATTGCTTTTTCGGTGTTTCCGATTTGTAGTTCGTAGTTGCCCTTTTGCAAGAGCTTCTCAAAATCGGTCGGAGACTTGGCCTCGCCGACGAGCGCTGGTCCTAGAAGTCCTAGAAATCCTAGAAATCCTAGAAATGACATTGATGTCGAAGCCAGCACCCCCAGAGAAACAAGATTCATCTTTGTTTTGTGGTGTGCCATCTAAGTCGATGCTCCTACTTGATCTTGTTTGCCGGTGACTTTGAGCCTTGTTCGCCAAGGATCGTGCCGGTTGTGCTCAGACTTCTTGTAGGTTGAGCGCTTCCGGTGGAAGTGTCGCCGGGAATCGGCTGCACCATAATCGCGGAGACTTCGGTTTGTACTTTCTTAACCGCGTCTCCCACCCTTACTCCGGCTCCTCTGACGATGTTGCCGGTGGAAGAGGAGCTATCTACGCTCGAAATCGTGATTACTGCGATTGTATTGGACAGTTCTTTCAAAACCTTTCCAGAATCCGGATCTTTCACAGTCTTGTAGGTTCTGTCGACCTGGAGGTTGTCGCCTGCGGCAATACCATTTACTTTGCCGACGTTGACGATAACTTGAGTACCGGTGACGTCTGCAATTTTGCCTTCGACGTTTTGTTGGGCCAATGATTGATTGTCCGGAATCTTGGCTGCGGTAGCGATTACTTGCCCACCGACGGATTCTACTGCTTGCAGTGTAGCTTCGCCGGCGATGCTGCTTTCAAACTCGGAAGAGCCCATGTCGAAGCTTCCGGAGCCGCCACTCCAACCGCTTCCGCCGCCGCCAAAGAGTGAGGTGGAGGAGCGTTTGGATTCGCCGGTTCCATGACACGCGGCCAGAATTTCGCCTGTGTTGACGTCGACCAAACGAGCGTCGATAGCTACCTTACACTTGCCTTTGCGAACGCTTGCGTTGCCGAACCCGAACCCTCCGAAGCCACCGACATAAGGAATGTAGCTGGCAACGGAGCTGGCTGCACTGGCGGCTGCACCGACGTTGACATTTTTATTTTCGAAGCCGAATTGTGTAACCGTTCCTACAACAATTGCATCTACGCTCAACAATTTACCGATTTTGCAGGCGGTAGACGGGTCGGCGCGATCTGAGACCGAGAGGTTTTGCTCTTTCAATATCTGATCGAGAATTTGCCGCTCGACAACGGAGTACGTGCCGTCATTGACGAGCTTGGTTATCAACAGGCTGGTGATGCCTTTGCCTACGTCCACCGTTCCGACTTGGCTGGTGACGGCTCCGTATTCAAACGGCAGGATTGCCACGCGACGTTTGGCGCCGGCGAATGCAGGACAGCTTGTTAAGAAGCTGGCTGCCATTGTCAAGACACTCAACAGCGCGACTATCTTTCGCGATCTCATCTTCATCTCTCCTTGCGGTTCAATCCGCCATACCTTTTGCTGTTAAGCCGATATGGTTAGGAACTACGGCCCCTATGGGGTTCGTACATTTATGACGTGGTACTCCGTTCGCATCAACCATAGAGTTTACCCGCACAGCATGCGCCAAGCCCATAAATCTACAGGTAATGATCATATTGTAAGCTGGATGTCTAAGTTGCGCCCAGACCTGCGTCTATCGCGATTTTCGCTCCGCGTCTATGACCTTTTGCTGGAGCTGAGCGGCTGTTTTGGTTGCCTCTAAGGCTTTCTTCTTCAAGGCTTCGAGGTCGGTTGAAGCCGTCGGCTTATTATTGGATGCGCCGTGGGCAACCGGGCGCCTGGCGGTGGTTTTGCCTCGGCTCATTGCAGCTTTGTATGCAGCTTTTTTCGTCTTTGCCAACTCGGCTCGCTTAGATTTATTTTTCACAACCCGATCCAGCAAAACGATAGCGTCTGTATATGCTCCGCGCTTTGCCTTGGCTTCAGCGGCATTCATCAATGCCAGAGATTCCTTTTCCATTTCGAACTCATCGATTAGATCTCTGACCGCTTTGAAGTTGGGCGTGTCCGGTGTGACGGGACGCAATACAGCCATGGCCTCATCGTAATTGTCGTCTTCAGCCAAAATCTCGGCTTTGATGATCGCTTCTCTTGCCGCCATCTCAATCAGGACTGCTTGCTGAATCGGTGCAATCACGCGATCGCTCGCCGACGAAATCACTTCGCGCGCAGCATTGTCGACGAGCTTCTTATTGAGCGGTGCTCCAGGCTGAAGCGAGAAGTCCTGGTTGTACTTCTGTACGGCAGCAGTGTGAATCACGTGTTCGTCTTTGGTTTTAACAATGATGTTGCCGTTGTATCTCACGGCTCCCGAGGCTTGATCGATTGATTCGTGAATGTTGCAAACTACGTACCAGTCAGGGTTGACGGTGCTCAAAACAACATCAGGAGTGACTTCCAACTGACGGCTGATGCGATCGACGATGTCTTGCTCGATACCACTTCCGCTGCCAGGCACGACGGCGATGCGCACCGCTGGGATATTCGCCGCCCAGGCATAAAAGGGAAGCACTATATATAGTGCGGCACCAAAAAACAAAAATAGCAGCAGGAACATCTTGCGGATTGAAAAGTTCACTTATCCTTCTCCCTTGTCCTTTTTTATGTCACTTAGGCTAGTTTTTTGAGCCGCCATTATTGAGATGAGATGATACCGCATCCTTGACGGCAGACAGGGCGTGTGAAAGCTTAGATGGATCTTTGCCTCCAGCTTGAGCCAATTGTGGTTTGCCGCCGCCTTTACCACCTATGATGGTCGCAACTTCATTTACGAGTTTGCCGGCGTTGAATCCGCGCTTGGTCAGAGAATCTGAGACACCACTTGCCAAAGCGACTTTGTCTTGCGCCTGGACTGTTCCCAAAACAGCAATATAGTTGTCGCCCATTCCTCTTATATGATCGCAAAGTGCCTTCAAGCCATCAGCGCTCAAATCCGACACTTGAGCGGCAATCAGCTTCACGTCACCGACAGTTTGCGCCGAAGAAACCAACTCAGGAGCTCGCGAGAGTGCCAATCGTTCTTCTAAAGCAGCCATCGCCTTTTCCTTTTGTTTCAAGGCGTCTTGAAGTTTTTCTATTTGCGATGCCAACTCGATTGGTTTTACTTTCAACTTGCTCGATGCGTCGCCGAGATAACTCATTTGATCGGCTATATATTTCCAAGCCTTCAAACCAGACAGAGCCTCGACTCTGCGCGTACCCGAGGCGATTGAGCCTTCCGAAATGATTTTGATTGGACCCAATTCGCCGGTGGTGGCAGCGTGAGTTCCGCCGCAGAACTCCAGAGAGAAATCACCCATTCTTACGACTCGAACGAGATCGCCGTACTTCTCACCAAACATAGCTATGGCGCCGGTTCGCTTAGCATCATCCAGTGACATTTCTTGGGTTTGAACTTGCGAATTTTGACGCACCCACTCATTCATCAGAGCTTCGATTTCCTCTAACTCTTTTTGTGTGGGTTGCCGCTCAAAAGTGAAGTCGAACCGCATAGTGTCGGGTCCGACTTGTGAGCCGGCTTGTACCACGTGTTTGCCTAAGAGCTCACGAACCGCAGCATGGAATATGTGAGCGGTCGAGTGGTGTGAAACGGTTTGCGCTCGTCGATCTTTGTCGACCAGTGCCGTTATGGCATCACCAGGCTCGATGACGCCGGAGACGGCGCGCACTTTGTGTATGTGCAAACCCTCATGTTTTTTTGTGTCAAGCACAACCAGTCTCGAATCGTTATTTTCAAGAATGCCGGTGTCGCCGACTTGACCGCCGGATTCAGCGTAAAACGGCGTGGTGTTGAGAATTACCTCCACTTCGTCGCCTTCTTGTGCCTGGTCGACAATTTTTCCGGCTTTGAGAATGGCAATGACGCTGCCACTGTCTTTGGTGCTGGCGTAGCCGGTGAAGTTCGTTGTTCCATGCTTCTTTACCAGCTGCCCAAGCCCTTCTTCACCAGTGAGAACAACATTGAATTTGCTCACTGACGAGACCTGTTCGTGGCTCTTCTTGGCTTTGGCGAATCCGTCCATGTCGATTGATTTGCCGCGTTCTTCCGCTATTTCTTGTGTCAGTTCAAGCGGGAATCCATAGGTTGCATATAGATTGAAAGCTGCTTCGCCGTCGATGACCTTGCCGTCTTTATCGAGCAACTCTTCGAGGAATGTCATTCCTCTGTCGATTGTCTTGGCGAAGCGCTCTTCCTCGTCTTTGATTAGCTGCTGAATCTGTTTTGCGTTGACCGCCAACTCTTTGTATGGCGTCGAGTAGTTCTTCACTACGATGTCGACGAGCTTGTAGAGAAACGGTTCGTTGATGCCCAAAAGGCGCCCGAAACGAGCGGCTCTGCGCGTGAGGAAGCGCAACACATAACCGCGTCCGATGTTGCTTGTGCGCACACCGTCTGCAACGAGGAACGTAATGCAACGCGCATGGTCTGCGATGATTTTGAGGAACGTATCCGTGCGTGCTTCAGGCGTTTTGTCGTTTCTGCGCGGAATTCCACCGGTGTACTTGACCTTTGCCAGCTTGCAAACTTCTTCAATGATCGGGAAGAACAAGTCGGTTTCAAACGTGCTGTTTTTCTTTTGGAGAATAAGAGCAACTCGCTCCAAACCCGAGCCTGTGTCCACGTTCTTGCTGGCTAATGGCGTGAAGTTGCCGTTTTCATCTTTGAACAACTCCATGAACACCAGATTCCAAAACTCCAAGAAGCGATCGCATTCACAGATGCCGATGCCGCACTTTGATGGGTCGTCGCTGCAGCCGAATTCGCTACCGCGGTCGTAATAGATTTCGGAGCATGGTCCGCACGGCCCTGTTGGGCCCGGCGGTCCCCAGAAATTGTCCTTTCTAGACATGCGATAGATTCGCTCTTCCGGAACTCCCACTGTCTTGTGCCAAATCTCGAATGCCTCTTCATCAGCCGGCACTGTTTCGTCGCCGCGGAAAATCGTGACGTGCAGTTTTTCAGGTTCTAGTCCAAGGTCTTTCGTGACCAGCTCCCAAGCCCACGGAATCACTTCTTTTTTGAAGTAATCACCGAATGAGAAATTGCCCAGCATCTCAAAAAAGCTGTGGTGTCTTGCCGTGCGCCCAATGTTCTCGATATCTGAGTCTTTTCCGCCGGCACGTGCGCATTTCTGCACCGTGACCACGCGCGGTGGCTCTGTTGGTGGTGCCTGACCAAGAAAAATGGGCACGAATTGAACCATCCCCGCAGATGTCAAAAGCAAGGTCGGGTTGTCGGGAATCAGGCTCGAGCTTTCTTTGTGCAAGTGTCCGCGCTTGTCCCTGAAATAGGAGATGAATTTTTCTCTGATCTCAGAACCTGACAAAGCCATGAGTCCTCCTGGAAAACCCTGTGGAACAACTACATAGAACAGCTACATAAATGGAAACTTCAGTATAGCGCACTCAAGATGCCCAATGGGCACGAAATGGGGCACGGCTGCCCTGGTTGCAATAAATCGAATCGTTGTCTAAACAAAACCGTTTCAAATCTGGTAACCTTCTGCGGGTGTAGCTTGTCTAAGAAAAACGATTACTTATCGGTTCGGGTCTTCCGCTTTGAAGCTTTCTAAGGTACTCATTCTTCATAAGAAGTCGACCTACCAGATTCAGGCGATGGAGCATCGTGAGAGCCGTTTTCTCAAGCTTCTGGAAGAAGGCAATGAAGTAGTCACCAGGGTCAAGATGGCTCATTCGGAGCACCTTGAAACCCTAGAGTGCGTACAGCTGGAGCTTTCGAAGAGAAATATCGAGTTTAAGTCGGTGGCCAGATCTGACCTCAACAGCCGTGTAGAGGGCGTCGATCTCATGATTTCAGTGGGTGGGGATGGAACATTTTTGGATGCCTCCCACCATCTCGCTGATGTTCCTCTTCTCGGGGTGAACTCCTCAAGCTCATCCAGTTTTGGACATTTTTGTCTTGCCAATGATGACAATTTCGCCGATATCATCGATCGCATTCAGAGCGACAAACTTCAGCCAGAACACCTTCTGCGCCTTGACCTGACGCTCAACGGCTCTACTTTGCCGGAGCCGGTATTGAATGAGGTTTTGATCGCACACTCTAACCCTGCCGCCACCAGCCGCTATTTCATCGAGTTGGATGGTGTAAGAGAAGAGCAGCGTTCATCAGGAATTTGGATTGGAACGCCGTCAGGATCAACCGGGTCGCTGAGATCCGCCAACGGTGTGGTGATGCCAATTATCGACACTCGATTTCAATACATCGTGCGAGAAGCTTGCATGCGCCCAGGTGAGAAGTGGACACTTTTGCGCGGCGTACTCGATCAAGAGCGTCAAATCAAGATCGTTTCGCAGATGCGCACCGGAGCTCTCTACCTGGACGGTCAGCATATCGACTATCATTTTGGACTAGGAGACGAGTTGAAAATCAAGCCCAGCGCCAAAAGCTTGATTGCGTATGTAGACCAGGATGTTAACGACATTTTCGTGAACAAGTAAATGAGCGATAACCAAAGCACATCATCAGTATCGCTGGCGGTTTTGGCCGGTAAGGTGACAGCCAAGACCATCCGTATGCTCGGTGTAGGGCTGGCATCGAATCTGCCCGGGCGGATGGCAAGAAAAGTCTGCCCTGAAGTATTGTCAGTGCTTGCCCGACAGGCGCGAAAGGGCGTAATTGCCGTCAGCGGCACCAACGGCAAGAGCACCACTTCAGGACTTCTTTCATCGATTTTGCGCACCGCCGGAATCAGTTTCGTGCACAACCGGCAGGGCGCCAATCTTGTCACCGGCATCACGGCAACACTCGTGGCCGCTGCCGACTGGAAGGGCTCGATCGATGCCGACTATTGCTTGTTTGAGATTGACGAAGCCGCACTGCCGTTGGTGGCAGGAGAAGTGCCGTTGACGGCGGTTGTGGTTACGAATCTTTTTCGAGATCAACTTGATCGCTTTGGCGAACTCGATACGACCGCGAAGTTGATTGACTCAGGTATCGCAAAAAGCGCATCACAGGCGGTTTTAAACTCTGACGATCCAAATGTGAGCAGACTCGCTTCTGAAAGCAAAAAGGTTTTTTATGGTATTGCCTCGCTTAAAGATGGCACCAATGCCGGTGGCGCACAGATGGAGCTTTCTTACTGTGCCCGATGTGGCGAAGAGATAAAGTACTCACTCACATTCTACGGTCAATTGGGGCACTGGAGCTGCGTTTGCGGCTACGAGCGTCCGATGCCTACAGTCTTTGCCAGCGACGTCGAAGTGAGGTCGACCAGCTCGCACTTCAATCTGTCTCTCGGCGGCGAGGTTAATGATGTAACGCTTCCCTTGCCTGGATTGTTCAATGTCTATAACGCACTTGCCGCCGCCGCTGCTGCGCTGTGGTTGGGAGTCAGTCATACAGCCATAAGAAGAGGTCTCAAGGAGTACAGCACGCTCTTCGGCCGGTCTGAACGGCTGGCGGTGGGCGGCAAGCCTGTGTTGATTCAATTGATTAAGAATCCGGCGGCAGCCAGCCAGGCGGTGTGTGCCGCTGTTCAAGACCCTACGGCTAGAGTTTTGGTTGCTATAAATGACAATCTGGCTGATGGGCGCGACGTTTCGTGGCTATGGGATGCCGATTTCGAGCCGCTGGTTGCCGCTGGAAAGCCTGTTATGGTCAGCGGCCAACGTGCTGAAGATATGGCAGTGCGCATGAAGTATGCAGGGCTCGAAGCCAGCAAGATCGTGACGGTGCCCAAACTCGAAAAGGCCGTTAAACAATCGCTTGATGAGCTTGCCCCTGGTGAAACGCTCTGGATTCTGCCGACTTATACCTGTTTGCTCGAACTGCAAAAGATCATGAAATCGATGGGACACGCCCTGGCAGGAACTTAGGCATAAATTGGTTATAAGTTCATATAACGGGAATAGTATTACTGGCTTTGGGCGATAAATATTCCGTTTATTTTTTTCGTCGGGCTTTTTTGTTTGCGGTTCGAACCTGAATGAGCGACCCAGTATCAACACCCAATGATCTTTCATTATTCGGCAATGCCGATCCATTAGTCGGGACGACTATTGGTGACCGCTGGGAAGTTCAGGAGTTTCTCGGTGAGGGAAGTCTTTCCAGCGTCTACAAGGCGAAAGACTTGCTGCGTCAAAATTTCGTGGCTCTCAAGCGCATTCACCCGCATCTATTGTCCAACGTAAAAAACCTGAAGCGCTTCGAACAACGCCTCAAGCAGTTGGCCACTCTCAGTCATCCTCAAATCGCCAATTTCAGAGACGTGTATCTCACCAACGATGCACAAGTGTTCCTCATCATTGATTTCTTGAATTTCGAGAGCCTCGAAGACATTCTCTCGAAGACAGGACACATCGGTATCGAGCGGGCAATCGATATTTTCCGGCAATGCTGCATGGCGATTGAACATGCTGACGGCATAGGTGTCGTGCACCGCGATATTAAGCCGAGCAACATCATAATCATGGACACTCAGACCTTTACCGATGAGGTGAAGCTGGTTGATTTCGGTATTGCAAAAGCGCTTGCAGAAGAAGGCGACAGCGATCGCTCAGGACAATACATGACGCGCACTCGCGAATCGGTCTTCGGCAGCCCGCTTTATCTCAGCCCTGAGCAATGCGGCGGCAAAAAATTAGACTCTCGCTCCGATCTTTACTCATTGGGCTGCGTGATGTATGAGACAGTCACAGGCAAGCCGCCTTTTGTAGGCAAGAACGTTTTGGAAACCGCCTACAAGCATATGAATGAAGCTCCCAAGCCGATAACTACCGATCAAACCAGCTCGGATTTGGCGCTGGTTGGTCGTATGGAGGCGATTATCTTCAAGTGTCTGGCTAAAGATCCAGAACAGAGATATCAAAGCGCATCGGAGCTGAGAAATGACCTCGATGCTGTGTTCACCTCGTCCGAACAAGAGTGGGTGACGGGGTCTTACGCGCTTCGAAAAGTCACCAAGGCTAGAAAGACTGAGAAAAAATCGGTTCCTATCTCCTTTGAAATGATGATCTTCGGCGTACTCACCGTGTTGTTGGTGGGCGTTGTCGGATTCTGGTCCGTATCGATTCTTGCACCTGAAGGGCAAGAGTACGAGCCGTTTAACAGCGAAAATTTGTGGGTTATAGAGAACAAGAAAAAAGGCGGGCAGGTCGAAGATTTCGGCAACAGAGAAGAAGCCGCGAAAGTTGCTTTAGCTGGTGTCGAACGCGAACGTGGTCCTGACTGCCGTGAATACGCAGACGCTCTGTCCAGTTTGGTCGATTTGTATTTCCATGCCGGACATTGGAATGACGCCGCCGTACACTGCAAACATTTGATCGAAGTCACGCAAAAAGTGGGCGGACCTTTCTCTCTAGCCAATTGCTATCGCATTCTCGGGATGTGTTATTTCTTGCAAGACGACTTCAAAGAAGCTGAGGAAGTAAACAAAAAAGCAGTTCAACTGCTCGAGCTCGACCCGCGTGAACAAGCTGCAATTGTCTCACCGCTTAAGGTGCTCGGCGATATCTACTCTCGAAGCAAACGGCTTGACGATGCTGCCACTATTTACGAAAAACTCTACGGTATCGTCGATAGCCGCAAAGAATCGAGCCCTGCAGAATACTCTGACGGCTGCAGCCGTCTAGGAGACGTGTATCGCCGTCAGGGCAAACTCAATGAAGCAGAGCGTTATTATCGTCTCGGCATCGATTGGTGGAAGAGCCATGGAAAGCCGGACAGCGTCTATGCCGCAAAATCAATGTTTGGTCTTGGATTGGTTCTGGCACGCATGAACAAATTCCAGGAAGCGGAACAATGCTACAAAGATGCACTGCCGATGGCCCGTTCTCAGTGCGGTGAACGCAGTGGTTTGGTCGGTGCAATCAGAAGACAGTACATGGATGTTCTCTGGCGCACCAATTGGATCAACGCGCTCATGATGAAAGTCGGCGACGGCGAGAAGAACCTGAGATAGATGTCGTCAGGAGACAGATGTCGACAGAAGATTTCGAAGAGACCGTAATTGCCAATCCCAAGTCTCGACAGGGGACAGAAGAGGGAGCGCTTGGCGCTTTCGATACGCTTGTGGGACAAATCGTGCTCGAGAAGTGGAAGATATTGGAGCGCCTCGGAGAAGGCGGTCTGACTGTTGTGTACAAGGCTCAGAACCTCTCAACTAAAAGGATCGTGGCGATCAAGGCCATTCGCCAAGACCTTGTCTCTAACGCCAGGCTCGTGCAGAGATTTCAGCAAGAAGCGCAGGCAACTGCCGTTTTGAAACACCCCAACGTGATGTCGGTGCAAGACTGTTTTGTCACACGCGATGGGCGCGCGTTTTTGGTAATGGATCTGGTCGAAGGCGAGAGTCTTTCCGACCTTTTGGCTCGATCTCGGCGATTGTCACCGCTTGATGCAGCCAGAATCTTTCTGCAAACAGCTGAAGCGATTGAATATGCGCATTCAAAAGGAGTTTTGCATAGAGACTTAAGACCAAGCAACATAATGATCGAGAAACGAGCGCAGGGCTCGCAAACCGATCAAGTTCGCATTGTTGATTTCGGTTTTGCAAAGCTGTTCTCTCAAGAAGACAGCGAGGAAGTTCATGCAAGAGCCGACTCGCCTTACATGAGTCCCGAAGAACTCGAAGGCAAGCCCTTAGATTCGAGATCGGACATTTTCGCTTTAGGTTGCGTGATGTATGAATCATTGACCGGCAATCCACCGTTTAAAGGACATCCTACCAGCGCTCAAGAGAGACAGGCGCCGGTCATTTTTTCTGGCGTGTTGGGGGCGCAGGCGGTTAAAGACGATGCGCTGCTCAAGCGTCTCGAAACCATAACAATGAAGGCCCTGGAGAAACGGCCCCAAGATCGTTTCAAAACAATGAAAGAGATGGGTTCGCAAATCGAGAAAGCGATCACTGCATCTGGTGGCATGTCTCGTGGTGCAATCAATGAGATAAAACGAGGGCAGGCGCAAAAAGGAACCGGTCAATTTGAGTGGTCGAAGCTTTCGTTAGGCATTGCTGCTTGCTTGGGAGTCATCCTTTCCAGTACTTTTCTTCTTGCCTGGGGTTGGATCAAAACTGAAACCTATACGGTGGAACTTGGAGAGATTTCCGAAGCCATCAGTCGCAATCCGAGCCCAATCAAAGAAGCGCTTCTCAAGCCGACTAAAACCGTGATGGAAAATGTCGATGTGGCTGAGGCCTACATGCTCGAAGCACAAAATCAGCTCGGGCAGAAAGCATCAAAGATGCAAGAACTGCGTAATGCTCAGATGAACGGTGCTTCTCCAGAAAGGCAGGTCGAAATCTATTCGGGTGTCGATAGCTGTAACGAACAGGCGAAGAAAGCATACAAAGAAGCCGCAAGGTATTTCTCGGCTGCACACAAATTGTTGTTGACTCAACCCAACGATCAACTATCGGGGAAAATCGCCTTGCGAGCGGCTGAAGCGTACTGGAAGTCAGAAGACACTGACAGTGCCAAGAAGTGTTTTAAGGACGCCGCATCGATTTTCAAAAACTACAAGGAGCTTGTGGCAAAGAGCTATTTCTATATAGGTCACATTGAGTTTTTGCAGAAGCATTGGGAAACCGCCAACGAAGCCTTTGATGCCGCCCTCAAAAGTGCGCAACAACCCGCACTCAAGGCAAAGATCAAAAAGGACTATTACGCATCATTGTGGAACACCGATCCATTCAAATCGGTTTTGATTCGAGCCAGCATGCTGCCGGATCTCGGCAGTCAATAGGGTGCGATGCGCGCCATCGAGTGCACTTAGTTGGTGTTGACTTTGCTCAGTTCTTCTTTGGCGATCTTGGACTCGGGATTTATTTCCAGTGCAGTCTTCAGATGTTGCACAGCCTGGTCTTTCTTGCCCATCTTCTTGAGAAACTGCGCATATTCGACATGCGTGGTCACATCTTTTGGACCATCTTTGACGGAGCGTTCGTATTCCTTTTCGGCTTCAATCGCTTCGCCATTGTCGGCTAAAGCCTTGGCCAGTCTTCTTCTAGCTGCACCGAAATCAGGAGCGACTTTGAGAGCCTTGCGTTGTTCGGCGATTGCAGCAGAGTAGTTGCCTTTCTTTTGCAACACCCAACCCAAGCCGCTGTGCGCGTTGGCGAGGGAGGGAATGAAGTTTACCGGCGTTTTTCGCGCTGGTATCAGCTTGATTGCATCTTCAAAAGCTTTGACTGCCTTATCGTTGTCACCGGATTCGGCATAGATGTTGCCGAGGTTTATATAGATGGCAGGCACGTTCTTGTTGATTTTGAGCGCTTCCTCTTCAGCTGCAATCGCTTCTTTGTACTTCAACTGTTGTGCCAGCAAAACACCGACATTCAAAAGGGGCGTGGCGTCACGTTGAGGCTCATTGCCCTTTTTCACTTTCTCTTGGTCGATTTCGTCGGCTTTTTTGTAAGTTTCAATTGCCTTTTCGACTTGTCCCAGTTGAGCTTGTGCAAAGCCAAGATCGAGGCGGGCCTTGAAGCTTGTCGGTTTTAGCTCGACTGCAATTTCGAACTCTTTGAGCGCTTCCTGCATTTTTTTTGGGTCGCCACCGGCTTGATTTGCGTAAATTTGTCCCAAGATAACGTGCGGAAGGAAGTTCTTCGGATTCAGTTTTGCGGCTGTCTTTTCTTCGAGAATGGCTGTCTCGTAGTCTTCCATGCCTGCCAAAACCGCACCTAGACGTTGGTGGGCCTTGTCATTGTCCGGCTCGAGACGGATTACTTCTCTATAGGTTTCAGCTGCTTCTTTCAAGCGCATTTTCGAGTAGAGATCTTCTCCCTTTTTCATCAGCTCTGAGTCTGGCTTGGCGGGAGCCTGAGCGCTGACTTGGGTTCCGTTTAGCGTGGCGAGGCTGAACGCACAGATGGCAACGGTTAGTTTCTTGATTGACACTGGATTTCTCCTGATTGCGATTTACAACGAGTTTCTATGAATATTCAATGGGTTTGCGATCACCGCTTAATAAGCGGTTTTGACAGGCTCAGCACCTTTGACTATGGCGACGCCTCCTGATGTTCCCAATCTTGTTGCTCCGGCATCTATGAGAGCCTTGGCACCCAGATAGTCTCTGATACCAGCGCTTGCTTTGATGCCCATTTTTGCATCTCCAATCACTTTGCGCATAAGTTCGACGTCTTGGACGGTGGCGCCTTTTCCGTCTTTGACGAATCCGGTGGACGTCTTCACCATGAAGGCGCCTGCCTTTACGCAAGCCTCCGTGCAAGCCACCTTTTCGTCGTCGCTTAGTAAATCGCACTCGATGATTACCTTGACGGGGTGGTCTTTTGCTGCTTTGACAATAGCCTGAATCTCTTCTTGAACGTAACCGATGTCACCGCTTTTCAATGCGCCGATGTTGATGACCATGTCTATTTCTTCAGCACCTTCGAAAATCGCTTTGTTGGTCTCAGCAATTTTAACGTCGGTGAGGTTGGCTCCCAGCGGAAATCCGACGACTGTTGCCACGGCGACTTTGCTTGAAGCGAGTTCTTTGACGGCTTGCCGTACGTAGTATGGGTTTACGCAAACAGCATAGAAACCATACTCAGCCGCCTCTGCACAGAGCTTGGAAATCTCTGATTTTGAGGCTGCCGGATTGAGCAGTGTGTGGTCGATGTATTTCGCGATCTCGAGATGCACAGCGCAAGCTCCTTAGAAGGGGCGACAAAGAAGACAAGAAGCGCATTATATACGCTTGCAATAAATAGGAGATTTAGTGGTTGTAAGAATAAAGCTAAGAGGCGAGCTAGTAGCGCACCGACCTGCTACGGCTTGTAGTCTCCCAGTAAGCGATATTTCGATGGTATTCCTGCAGGCTCTTCACTCCGATCGGACCGTGTTGCATTGACGCGATCGCAGCAATAGTGGCTCTTGCGCCGGATAAGGTGGTTACAACGGGAACGTTCAAGTTGATTGCAGCTCGCCTGATTATTTGATCGTCGCTGCGTGCAGACGGTCCTGATGGAATATTCATAATTAGGTGAATTTCGCCGTTTTTGATGCGGTCGACCAAATTGGGTCTCCCTTCCGAGACCTTGTTGATCGTCATCGCGGGGATGCCACCATTTTTAATGGCAGCGGCGGTTCCGCGAGTGGCAACGATTTCGAAACCGAGCTGGTAGACGGTCTGTGCAATCGGCACTACTTCTTGTTTATAGTTGTCGGAGACACTTATGAAGACTCGGCCTTTGATAGGCAGGATATTGCCGGCTCCGAGTTGCGCCTTAGCAAAGGCGATTTCGAATTGAGAAGAGATGCCCATTACTTCGCCGGTAGAGCGCATTTCCGGACCAAGCGAAATCTCAGAGCCAGGGAAGCGCTTGAACGGAATCACCACCGATTTCACTGATACATGCGGCGGCAGGAGTCTGGGTGCGATTCCCAACTCAGACAAGGTCTTGCCCGCCATCACGGCAGCTGCCAACTTAGCCCATGGCACACCTGTGGCTTTCGAGACAAACGGAATTGTTCTGCTTGCGCGAGGGTTGACTTCAAGCACATAGAGGTCGCTGCCTTGAACGGCAAACTGAATATTCATCAAGCCTACGACTTTGAGCTCGCTGGCAAGATCCGCGGTGGCGCGTCTTATCTCTTCAATGATCTTGATCGGAATTGTTTGTGTCGGCAAAACGCAAGTACTGTCGCCGGAGTGGATGCCCGCTTGCTCGATGTGCTCCATAATGCCGGCGATGATGGTGGAGCGTCCGTCGGAGATGGCGTCGACATCGATTTCAATTGCTCTTTCAAGAAACTCGTCGATGAGCACCGAGAGATTGGGCGACACGTCAAAACCCTTATGAAGCCAGCGTTTTAGGTCGTCATCGTTATAGACTATCTCCATGGCGCGGCCGCCCAATACATAACTTGGACGAATCAGAACCGGATAACCAATTTCTTGCGCCGCTTTGATCGCTTCTTCTGCATTGAGAGCCACAGTGCCTCTTGGCTGTCTCAACTTCAACTTGTCTATGAGTTTTCCGAATCTTGCTCTGTCTTCTGCAATGTCGATTGACTCGGGTGATGTTCCCAAAATTTTGAAGCCGCGAGCCTCCAAGCCCTTGGCCAGCTTGAGTGGGGTCTGACCGCCCAACTGTACGATGATGCCTTTTGGTTTCTCAACCAAGGCAATATTGGTGACGTCTTCAAGCGTTAGCGGCTCAAAATAAAGTCTGTCGGAAACATCATAATCAGTCGAAACAGTCTCGGGATTCGAGTTGACCATGATTGACTCAAAGCCTTGCTCTTGCAGCGCCATACTGGCATGAACGCAGCAGTAATCAAACTCGATGCCTTGCCCGATACGATTAGGACCGCCGCCCAAAATCATCACCTTTTGCTTGTCGGATGGTGGCATCTCGGACTCTTGAGAGTCGTATGTCGAGTACATGTACGGCGTGAATGCTTGAAATTCGGCTGCGCACGTGTCGACCATCTTGTAAGAAGGCACGACACCAAGTTCGGTGCGGTATTGGTAGACTTCTTCTTCGCTAGAGTCAACCAGAGAAGCAATTTGCGTGTCGCTGTAACCCTTGCGCTTCAAATGCAGAAGCTCATCGTATTTGATGTCGCTAAGCTTCTGAAACTTCTCTCTAAAGTTGCGACTCTCGGTGTAGAGTTCTTCCAGATTGTCGAGAAACCATGGGTCGATGCAAGATAGTTCGTTCATCTCTTGTGCCGACATGCCGGCATCGAGGGCTCCGAAGATGTCTGTCAGTCGATGATTGCTCGGCACAGACAGCCGCTTTCGCCATTCCCAGAAGTCTGCTTTCTTTCTGGCAGGAACGCCGACAAATCCCGGCAATCCCAACTCGAGACCGCGCAATGCCTTTTGTAGCGACTCTTGAAAGGTTCTTCCAATTGCCATAACTTCGCCCACGGACTTCATTTGTGTGGTTAGAGTGGGGTCGGTTCCTCTAAACTTTTCAAAATTGAACCGTGGAATTTTCGTCACCACGTAGTCAATCGTCGGTTCGAACGATGCTGGTGTGTTGCGAGTGATGTCGTTGGAGATTTCATCGAGAGTCAGTCCGACCGCCAGTTTTGCGGCTATCTTCGCAATCGGGTAACCGGTTGCTTTGCTGGCGAGTGCAGACGATCGCGACACGCGCGGATTCATTTCGATTACGATGATGCGACCGCTTTCCGGCGAGACACCGAATTGAATGTTTGAACCGCCTGTATCGACTCCAATTGCTCTAATTACGCGAATCGAAGCATCTCTCAATGCTTGATACTCTCGATCGCTCAAGGTTTGAACGGGGGCAACCGTTACCGAGTCGCCGGTGTGCACACCCATCGGATCGAGATTCTCAATCGAGCAGATGATCACCACATTGTCTTGGCAGTCTCGCATCACTTCGAGTTCGATTTCTTTCCAGCCAAGCACGCTTTCTTCAAGCAAAATCTCGCTCACCGGGCTGGCCGCCAGGCCGCCTGCGGCTATGTCTTCCAACTCTTCGTGATTGTAGGCGATGCCACCACCGGCACCACCAAGCGTAAATGCTGGTCTGATGATGATAGGGAAGCCAATCTCAGTTGCAATCTCTCTTACTTCGGCCATATGGTGGGCGATGCCTGAGTTGGGCACATCCAAACCGATTTCCAACATCTTCTTTTTGAACAGTTCGCGATCTTCAGCCAATTTGATGGCATCGAGCTTGGCTCCAATCAGTTCCACACCAAAGTGATCGAGAACCCCAGACTCCGCCAACTCCACTGCTACGTTCAGGGCGGTTTGTCCACCCATGGTAGGCAGCAAAGCTTCGGGCTTTTCTCTTTCGATGACCTCTTTGACGACTTCTGCAGTGACCGGCTCGATATACGTTCGATGTGCAACCTCCGGGTCGGTCATGATTGTGGCTGGGTTGGAGTTGATAAGTACAACTTCGAAACCCTCGTCTTTTAGCGCTTTGCACGCCTGAGAGCCGGAGTAGTCAAATTCGCAAGCCTGCCCGATTGTGATGGGACCGGCTCCGAGCACAAGGATTTTGTTTATGTCAGTTCGCTTTGGCATTTGTTCTCTTTGCTATTGCCGTCTGGCGCCGATTTCGGCTGTTCGAGCCTTTGCCCTTCGTGGTCTCAACCCCAGGCTCGACATGCAAGTGTACAGAATAACGTGCCGAAAGAGCATGACCGGTAGCCATTCTTACGGTTAACGTTTCTTTCTTTTGACGTCCTCCTCTCATCAACAAAGAGAATTCCGACTAAACGGCTCAAATGAGCCGCTGACACTTAGGTTTGTTGCACCATACATATGTATAGCATATAGTTGTCTGCCGGTGTCCGCAATTCCTTGCAGCCACACGATTAAAGCCTGACTTAATGTTTTAAAGATGACCTCGTTTTGGGTAAAAAGAAATGGGGGGTAACCTTTCACACCGCATACACCGCAATTGGGTCTTTCCGATGCCTTTCTGGCTATAGGGATTTGTTTACTAATGTCGTCGCTGACCGGCACATTTAAGAAACTAGCAGCCTGCGCGCTTTCAGGCGCGTTGCTTATTGGGTTGACTGCGCAAGCCAGTCGCGCCGGCGAGGTGGAAAAGCAAACTGCGTGGGCGCTCGAATCTCACGGCTGTAGCGAAAAGTTACCGGTTTATATATGGAAAGATTCTGAGGCAAAACCGCGGGGAGTGATCATCGCCATCCATGGACTGGTGATGCATGGCGGAACTTTTAATCAACTCGCCAAGAGTCTGGCGCACCAGGGCTACATCGTCTACGCGCCGGATCTGCGCGGGTATGGTCGATGGATGTTGGAAGATCAGTCCCAAGAAGTTCAATACGACAAGAGCTTCGAAGATCTCTGCGACCTCGTCACCGAACTCAAAGCTGAGCACGAGAATGTGCCACTGTTTTGCATGGGCGAAAGTCTCGGAGCTGGGCTGTGCATGAGGTTGGCTTCATCCAAGGTGTCCGGTCGGATTGACGGAATAGCTCTATCGAGCCCCGCGTTGAAGCGCAAGTTCGTCTATGTTCATCCTCAGCTGGTTGCAGATTCGATGAAGCTCGTAACCAATCCAAAGCGGCAAATAGACATCGTTCCTTATATGAAGACTTTGGCCTCGGACGATCCCAGAATCACCGAGGAAGCGGCAAACGATCCATTGGTTCGCAAGAAGCTTACGGCGCGCGACCTTTGGCGGACAAATCAATACATCAAGGGAAACATGAGATATGCATCCTTGATTCCGCCTGCAATGCCTGTATTGGTCATTCAGGGTGACAACGATCGCATGCTGAGATGGAATGCCGTATCAATGCTTCTATCTAAGCTCAAATCGACAGATCAGACTGTCAAATGGTTCAAAGGTAGAGGGCACCTGCTGATCGAGACATCGTACGTGCTTCCGGAGACGGTTGAGACGATTGGCGAATGGCTCGAAGACCACAATCAAACTGGTCCCTTGGCTGCGGCTCACGAGTAGTTGGCGGATGAACAGCGCTAAGGCTTCTTGACTGTGCTTTGGTCTTGTCTCAAAGATTGGAAGTTGTAGATAAGCTCTGCAGCTTTCGAACGAACTTGCGACCTTCCTTCAGGTGAGTTGGGCAAAGCCGTAGACCCTGGAATGTATGCCGGGTTGCCCTTCAATGCTTGGTCGAACTCGATCTCGTTGAGTAGTCTGCGCAAGTCTTCCGCTCTGGTGGAATGCGTTAGGTTGTCGACGTTGCTTAAGGTCATGACGCCTACGACTTTGTTGTCGTGCATCAAAGGCCCGCCCGAATTTCCTTCATTGGTCAGGATTTCAGAACTGAGCATGATTCGATTGGGGTTCTCATTTGGAAGAAGCCCGTCCACTGAGCGTCTTGCAACATCGATCATTTTGTTGCGACTGCGAAAACCACCTGGAATCGAGGAATAGCCGCCGGGAGAGGCAAACAATCTGTCCCAGCCTCTCGGAAAACCAAAGCCAGTTACCGAATCGCCCGATTTCAGCGAGTCGGATTCTCCAATTGGCAGCGGTGAAAACATCTCGCTTCTATTGGGTGTGTCCACCTTGATGACAGCCAAGTCGTTTGCTTGCGAAAGTTTGACTATGTTGGCGTTGTAAGCCTTTCCATCAGAGGTTCGTACGACCACTCTGTTTGCATGATCGACGACATGCAAATTGGTAGCCACTTTCCCGTCAAGTGTTACGAAGAAGCCGGAGCCGTGAGAGGTGAGAGTTCTTTTTACACCGGTTTGTTGGTCTACGACATCTCTTTCAACGTCGATTTTGACCACGCTCTTTTTCGCCGCATTGTACTGCTGGATGACCTCATGCCCCTCTTTGTACAAGGTGCAGTCATAGTAGTCAGAAGACTCATGGGCAAACTGTGATGGAACCGGGACGTATCCCGGCTTTGCCTCGCATCTCACTGATTGCTGTTGGCTGCCTGGTTGTTGCGGTAGTCGGTAGCCATCCAGAGCCGAAGACTGAGCCAAATCGTTAGTGCCGATTCTTTCGGTGGCGGGCTTATCAAACGGTTGACCAGTTTGCGGAGGCAATATAAACACCCGGCTGAGAGTAGATCTAATTTAAGATCTTCCGGCAAAGGGTTCACTGGGGAAATTACGAACCTGGAGTTCATTTTTCGGTCAGCAGACGCCGCCGCTTAGAG
Organism: uncultured Candidatus Obscuribacterales bacterium; assembly: GCA_964503045.1. GTDB lineage: Bacteria > Cyanobacteriota > Vampirovibrionia > Obscuribacterales > Obscuribacteraceae > CAYZJR01. Next base: position 156,421 of record CAZCZI010000001.1, on the reverse strand, counting down.
CCCCTTGCTCCAAAAGCACACGATATCGATCTGAGTATCCGAGATAGTTTTGCCATCCGCGCTCTATCTTAGAGCGATCTTCTTGGGTTAGCTGGCGGACTACTTTGCCGGGAATGCCCATAACTAGGCTCTCTTCAGGAATTAATGTTCCGGGAGCAACCACGGCTCCGGCGGCAATGATTGAGCCTCGACCCACCACTGCACCATCAAGCACGATGGAACCCATTGAAATCAGACAATCTTCTTCGATCTTGCAACCATGCAATATGGCTCCATGACCCACGGTGACTCGGTCACCGACAAATAAGGGATGTTTGTTGGTTACGTGAAGCAGGCAGGCGTCTTGGATGTTTGTGTTTTTGCCGACCAATATCTCATTGATATCTGCTCTGATTACGGTATGAAACCAAATACTTGCACCCTCGGAAATCGTCGCGCGGCCTATGACAACAGCTGTCGGAGCGATGAATGTTGATGGATCTACAGTTGGGCTGTGGTTTTCAAATGGAAAAATCATTTTTTGCGATGCCGATTAATGGGGGATGCAAAGTCCCTGCTTGTGTTTGGGAGATGTGAATTGTGACATCACAACAACCAAGTCGTAAGCGAAGATCGATATCAAGATGTTAAAATTTACCCTTGTAACAGCTGAGAGGTGCATATGCCTGTTTTCGAACAGCCGATGAGGAAACTTTTGGGAGTCCTGTATCCAACAATTACGTGGCTGAACGAAAGGGGATCCGTTGATGTTGGATCGGTTCCGGCAGATCATATGGATGCAATAAAACAGCTGGAGCGCATCGGTGTTGTGCATAAACGAAATAATCGTTGTTATGAACTTCAGAGAATTCGTCTCAAGAAGTTGCTCGGAAACCTCGGCATAGAGTCGTTGGCCGGGTCTCAAGTCGAGCCCACACCTGCACCTGCTGCAGCAACAGCAACTTTGCAGACAACCGAGTTGAACTAACACTTCGAACGACCTAGAAAAGTTCTTCCAGAGTTTCGTCAATCTTCGTGTGTGCAGTTAGGCTGCGCATAATTTGTGGATTCACAGAAATGAGTATTGAAGCACGTACACAACGTTGTCTCGAATGGGACAAAATCAAACAGTATCTTGCAAAAGAAGCAGATTGTGCTCCTGGTGCTCAGCGGTGTGCGGAAATTGAGGTGCACCACGAGCCTTTAGTGATCACCATTTTGCTTGAAGAAACTGATGAAGCTTTGAGCATGCTTGGAAGCGGTTCCGGGTTTCTAGCTTCCGGCTTGCGCGATCTCACCGAAATACTAGGGCGGCTGAAAGCGGGTGGCACTCTGGTTCAAGAGGAGCTCTTAGCAATTCATAGATTGCTTGTTCTTTCTCGCAAGGCTTCATCTTCTATTTCTCTTCTGTCCAGAGAAGCCTTTCCCCGCATTACTTCATTTGCTTCGAAGATATTTTCTTTAGAGCCACTTGCCGCCGAAATTGATGGTGCCATTGACCCATCCGGTGAAGTGAGGGATGAAGCCAGTGTCAAACTGCGCAACCTGCGGCGAGAAGTGCATCGGTTAGACAATCAGATCAAAGATGAATTGAATCGATTAATTCACAATTCCAATGTTTCAAAAGCATTGCAGGAGCCGATCTACACGCAGCGCAATGGGCGTTATGTGCTTCCGGTCACCGCCTCTTCGCACTATGTAGTGGAAGGAATCGTGCATGATAGTTCTGCATCCGGATTGACCGTGTACATCGAACCGGCCGTTGTCGTCGAGCTCTCCAACAAGGTTCGCATGACTCAAGCTGAAATCGAACGCGAGATCTCGCGCATTTTAGAAGAACTCACTTTTAAGACATTCGAAAAACATGCTGAGATTGTGTCTTCTTATGAAACAGTTGTAGAGCTCGATTTCATTATGGCGAGGGCAAGACTTGCCTCCAAATATGGTGGCGTACTTCCAGAACTTTCCGAAGACGGAAGCATCAATCTTTTGAATGCCAGACATCCTCTTTTGGTGCTTCAAAATTATTCGGATACAAGCAAGAAGGTAATCGGCAATGACGTGAGATTGGGCGGTAGCGAACGTACGCTCGTGATCACAGGACCCAACACCGGCGGCAAAACCGTGTTGCTCAAAACCATAGGATTGCTTTCGATTATGCTGTGCGCCGGTCTCTTGTTGCCTGTTGGCCGGGGCTCGAAGGCTGCCGTCTTTCCTGTCATTTGTGCCGATATCGGCGATGAGCAGTCTTTAGAGCAGAGCTTATCGACCTTCTCATCTCACATGCTCAACATCGTCGAGATTGTCGATAAAGCCGGTCCCGGAATGCTCGTTTTGCTTGACGAAGTCGGAGCTGGAACAGATCCAAAAGAAGGTGCGGCGATTGCTCGGGCAGTGTTGGAGTATCTTAATGATTCTCAGGTCGTGACTGTCGCCACTACCCATTATGGAGAGCTGAAGACATTAGCTTATACGGATACCGGATTTATTAATGGTAGTCTCGAGTTTGATGACTCGACGTTGACGCCTACTTATAAATTGCGCCTTGGTGTGCCGGGCAGCTCGAAAGCGACGACTATAGCCAGCCGGCTGGGGCTGAATGCCGATGTGGTATCGAGAGCCCAAAGCCTCGTTGAGTCGAGCGATCAAGATGTGCAGATTGCAATTGATCAACTAAAGATAAAACAAGAAGAGTTGATCGAGAAGGAAAAACTTCTGGAGACCGAACTGGCGCGTACGCAAACTCAAGAGCAGTCGAATCGATTGGAGTTGGAGCGGCGCTATAAAGAGATAGAGGAAAAGAGATCCTATTACTCTTACCAATTAGAGAGTGACTTCAAGGAAACCAAAGACAAGCTTCGCTCAATGGTGTCCGAGCTGCAAAGGCAACCTTCATTGGCGAAGGCGCAAAAGGCACAGCAAGATCTTTTGAAATTGAAAGAAGATCTCGGATGGCTCAACGAACAAAGCGATTCGTTGGCAGGCGCAAGAGCGCAGGTCGGTCAGACTGTACGCGTGCGGTCGCTAAATAAGGTTGGAGTAGTGGAGTCGATAAAGGAGAGCGATTCCCCGGAAAAGGGCGACGTTACTATTCGAGTCGGAGGCATGCGTCTCAAATCGAAGCTCGATGATCTGGAGGTCTTAGGTCAGCAGGCGACGCCGGCTCGACCGAAGCAAAATTTGGCCAAGCCAGTAATGCCATCACAATCACTAAGCAGAGGGCGCGGACGCGATCGACATGACGAAGTGGGATTGTTCGTAAGAGGCTCAAACAATACGCTCGACCTCAGGGGGCAGCGTGTGGAAGCGGCGCTGACCAACCTGGAGAGGTTTCTCGACTCGGCATCATTGCAGTCGATGTCACCGGTGATGATCATTCATGGGCATGGAACTGGTGCAATCAGGCGCGCAGTCAGGGAGTATTTGGACACTTCAGGTTATGTGCGTGCGTATCGTCCGGGTGAAATGAATGAGGGCGGCGACGGAGTCACGATTGTCGATCTCGATTGAATGCCGGATCGCTCTGGAGGAATGATCTTCTTCGTATTTCTCCCATCCTCTGCGCGCTTTCGACGTCAAAAAATCGAAATTGTGGGATAGACATTCTTGTAACGCCAATGTGTCTCAATTGTTGATGGATAAAGATTTCACCACTTGACAACACGACTACGTGGTTTCCCCACATACAAAGACGGGAATGATATTTAAGCTAGGGCATGATTGGCGCGGTATGACGACTTTCTGGAGAGGTCTCGGAGCAAATGGGTCTAGATAATGCCGATGAGCAAAAGCCTGGTAAGGACAAAGCTCAAGAGAAAGGCAAGCTAAGCGCGGGCGACGGAAACGATAGCAGCGCTACTTTCATGGACGAACTGATGGGTGGGGACAAACTTCCCAAACCACCATCGCTCACGGATGGACAGCAGCCTACAGCTAAGGACACTACAACGGCACAGCCGCAGCCGACCGAAAGGAAGGTTGAACAACCTCAGCCAACGGCCGTCGACAGCACGGCTGCCAATCAACTGCCAGAACAGCCAATGGCTCCTCCGGATGCCAAAATCGCCACGCCTAATCCGCAAGATACGACTGCACAGCAACAACAGACTCCAGATGTTGTTACTCAACAGCAGCCGCAAGTTGCCGACAATACTCAACCACAACAACGCCCGCAATACACGCAAGATACAGTTCTAGACAGCGGCTACGCTCAAACCGACCAAGCACGACAAGTGCAAGACGGAAGCGATCAGCAAGCTGTTCGAACCGCCTCATCACCACAACAGACACTCGATAACATCGGCAAACAACTCGATGCAGCCGGACAGCTGCTCAGCCAAGGCCGCATGAGAGAAGCGGAAGAGTGTTACTTCCAAGCGATTCGAGCTGCAGATCAAATCGATCAAAAAGCGGTAGAACAAGAGCGTTTACGCATCAGACAGGAAATGCAACGCACTGACCTCAATGATGAACAGAAGCGTGCACTCGTCCAGGCCGATCTGCTGCAGTACAGTTTGCAAAGAGCCGGCGACTTCACTCGCGGCAATCTCGCGCTTGCATATTTCAGAACGGGACACACCAGCGCTGGTGCTCAAATGCTCGTCGATGCATGCGATCACAGCCCACGCGATGAAAATGGCCGACCGGTATTGATGTCGGACAAAAACTTCACCAACAAATTGCAGATGCTCGATCGCGGCGGTGCCGGAATGGGACCGGGCCGCGAACAGCTTGCCATGCCGCAGTTCGATGGTATGGTGCCGCACACTATCGGGCACCGCGAGACCCTAAGTGGTATCGCCAGCAGAATTCTGCAAGTGCCACCAACAGATCCTCGAGTAATGCCTTTGGCTCGTGAAATGGCACGAATCAATGGAATTCAAAATCCCGATCTCATTCCTGAAGGCGGCAGAATCATGATTCCGCACGTTGCCGGAGCACCTCTGGGCCCCGAGCAACAGTTGCAGCCGATGCCAGGTCAACAACAACGTCAGGATGTTGCTCCTCAACAAAGCCAACAAGGGCCTGGCGACATTCAACAAACAGTTCCACCGGGAGAAAATCCTCAAGGCTATCGACCGCAACAACAAGGCACCGAACGCCAACAAGTGCAGCCGGGCAGCGATCAACAACAAAAAGTTGAGCCGCCGAAGTTTGCATCATTCGATGCATCCGGAAACAGCCCACTCGATCAAGCGAAGTTGGCCAGCCAGCAGTTTGATACTCTCGCCAAACAAGCTCAAGCTGAGAACAAAACACCAGTATTGACGCCAGAACTCGAGAAGCAGTTCAAAGATGCCATTCTCGCCTCTGACTCCGGCTACTCACCCAAACTCGAGAAGCCACTCAAGGACTATGCAGCGCTAACAGCGCAATTGCAAAACATGCTCACACCGGATGTGATTGCAAAAGTCCAGAAGCTTGATGAAGAAGCTGATGGAATGCTGCAAAAGGTAACTCCGGAAGACAAGAAAACCAAAGCCATCGATCTGTACAACAGCATCGACAAGGCCGCCAGTGAAGAGCAACGTCAAAAGGCGGTCGCTGATCTTCAAGCATTGGTGCCCGAACTGAATCCGCGCATGCAAGCTCTTATCGGCGAGCGTGATGCTGCAACCGGCCCGCAACTGCGCGACACATTGATGAAGCACAATGCGATGGAAGGCCAATTGAGCTCGCTCAAAGATGAAGCCAACCATGCAGCCGAAGCACGCGTTCTTTATGCCAAGGCTCTTCAAGCTGCCGGCCGAGGCGACGAAGCCAAAGCGGTGATGGCCGAAGCCTTCGCCAAGAACGGCAGTCCTGAGCGCGACGCTGAATTGCGTCAAACAGCTCAGTCGATGGGCGTGACTGCTGATAAGCTCAAAGACGGAGCGACCGAGCGCGCCCAACAACAAGAACAAGTGACGCAACAAGACAAAGCTAAAGCCCCGGATATGGTGGTTGATGCCGTCCGAACGTTCATGGCCGGAACTAAGGATAAAGCAGGTCTTGATGCAGTCAGAGAGAAATTCTCGAATGCAGAAAAGCAAGCTGACACCGAATATCAGCAGCTGTTGGCTCAAGCCCAAGCTTTGCAAGAAGCGTATAACAAGGTGCTTCCTCCAGACAAACAAGCACGTATTGTCGAACTGGAAAAGACCATCAACACCGAAAAAGAAAGCCTCAAAACCAATGGCAAAGAGGAAGCGTTCAAGGCTCTATTCAACAAAATCTACGACGAAAAGACATCGGAAGCAGATCGCAAGACTGCCGCAGAACAACTGCAGAAAGATTTCCCGACGCTCACCAATGCACTTAATGAGCGTTTCCAAATCGTTCAACCTGTAATCAAACAGTTGGCACCGATGGAAGAAGCGATTGCCCAAAACCAAACAGCGTTGGGCGAAGCTATGCAAACTCGCTTCTTGGCTCGCTCTTACATGGCCTCAGCCATCAACCAAGTAGCGGATGCCACGCAAGACGCAACTGCCAAAGCGGCTTTGAAGGACGAAGCCAAAAAGAAATTGGAAGAAGGATTCGCGGTGGTGCCGACCGGAGCCCGCCAACCTTTGTCTCAATTGGAAGACGTCAAACCGATGATGTCTGCACTAGGCGTCGATCTCACCAAGATTGCAGCGCCACCACAAGAAGTGCAGCAACAGGGCGGCGGCGGCAAAGATGCCCCGCAGCAAGCTGGAAAGTCTCCAGCCGATTTGCAGAAAGAAGCAATCGAAATTCAACAGTTGCGCAAACAAATCTCTGAAGCGATGGCCGGCAAGGGCGGCATCGACGCAGCGATTCCATTGTATGAACAACTGATTCGCAAAGTTGACGGCAAGTGGAACGCAGATGAAAACGTTCCTGCCATCAAGATGTGGCTCGATGTCCTCGAGTCCAAGGACGGAACCTATCAAGGCAAGCAACTGACTGATGCCGATCGCTTCCAGATCCACCATGCCATCACTCAAGATTTCATGGCAGCTCGCGATCGCTTATCTTTGAGAATGGAATACGCGCAAGCACTGCAATTGGCAGGCAGATACAAGTCAGCCGAAGGCGTATACGAAGACGCCATCAAGATGGCCGATGCAATGCCTCAGGATGAAATGAAACGTTCATACAAGGCAATGGTTGCCGACCTGTCTCGCGAAGGCATGAACCAAGGCGACGAAAACTTGTTGCCTCCAGGCGTTTCGCGCAAAGACTATTTGAATGCACTGTCTACTGAAATCAACGGCGACGCCCGTGCACCGTTCAGCGGAATGCTCGGTATGCCGGTGAGCTTGCGCACCGACCTCGCGTACATGGAACTTGGTGTCAAACTCAAGAGAAACGACGACGGCTCAATCGGACCCGTCACCAAGACAATCACACAAAACGGCAAGAAGATTCAGGTACTCGACTACGCCAAGTCCGACCTGTTCAATCCGGACAAAGCAGTCGATGTCGTCAATGGTGCCAAGGAACAACTCCTTAAGATCCGTGGCGTCAACCTCGACGATCCGGCGCAAGTCGGCAAGTACGGTGCATTGAAAGACCTCGCTGCTGACGTAGCGATGAACAAGCCCGAAAATTTGAAGGCCAGCATCAACAAGCAATCGGCTCTGTGGAACAACGCGGTATCCGACGTTGCTGCAGCGGGTGTTGGAACCATGGTATTCATCGGCGCAGCTGCACTGCTTTCTCGTGGTCGTGCAGTCGACGAAGCCGTGGCAGTATCTGCAAGACAGACATTGGCAAGAAGCGTGGTTCCTGGAGTGGCTGCATTGGCGGCTGCAACCGGTACACGCGCGGCGGTACACGGTTACATGACCGGCGAAGGCGAAAGCTTGGGCTCCAGCTTCGTCCACGGTGCAGGCTCCATGGCTGCGGTTCTTGCTGCAACCAAGGGACGCGATGCGTTCGCCAGATACACGGCAAGAAATGTCACCACAGAAGGTGTCGTCAACCGATTGGCCAAAGAAAACATCAAGACCGTCGATCAACTCGAAAGTCACTTGATGAAGCAAGGCATGGTAACCGAGGCTCGCGGCCTGGTTGGATTCAGAGGCAAGGCTCTGTCAGATCTCTCTGTAGCCGAACTCGAAAAACTCGGACTCTCCGGAGCCAGAGGCGCCAACGTGGTCAAAGGCACCATCGGCAATTACGCAGACGATCTAGGACTCGCTCAACGTTTGGGCGACAAGGGTGTCAACACCGTAGACGACCTGAGAGCATTGGCTCAAAAGGACATGGCCAATCTCCAGACTCTAGGCGAAGCCACCAAGTTGGCCAAAGATTCGGACAAGATCTCGAAGGTGCTCACAGAAGGACTTGCCGATGCCGAACTCGACGCAGCCAATCAGCTCGTCGCGCAACTGGAAAAACAAGGCATCAAGAGAGTCGGCGATTTGAGAGAAGCTCTGGTACATCCAGAAAAATTCTCGGTGCTCAAGGAATTCCCCGATCTCGCCAAGCTGCCTGGCAGCATGACTTTGAGCGAAGCCGCCGCCAAGACCGGCAACGTATTTGGAGCCAAGGGATCGGCAGGTCGCGCCTTGATCGAAGATCTGGCTCCAACGCAAGAGCGTCTGACCGAACTGGCAGAAGTTCAAGCTAAGATGGCTGCTCGCGCCGAACGCGCTGCTTCAATCAGAAATGCAATCAGACATCCGATCAAGACGACTGGCACCGCACTCAAAAACACACCTGGAGCAATCAGCAGCGGTCTCAAGAGTGCCCGCACGTCAGTCGGCACCAAGTTTTCCGAAATCGGAACAGCCTACACCGAAGCCGCAGCCGGCAAGCCGTTTGGACTTAATCTCGTTTCCGGCACCGCACATGCGATGTATGAGGCAGTGCCTAATGTCGTGAAGACGGGTGTGGGCTCAACCGTTCGCGGCACCGGCAAATTCTTGCAAAACCAAGTTGCCGACCGCATCGCTCCGACTGCAATCGACATCGAAAATGGTACAGCCAGAGCAATTGGCTGGAAACTCGGTCAAGCAGGTTATGCCGGCGCTTTCTCGGGTGGTCTTGTGTACAACAGCACGACCGGCATGTACGACAACTTGAGCTACATCAACCCGAAGACCAATCAGCTCTACACGCCGGCAGAAGCATTCTTGGCGGCAAACTATCAGGGACCACTGCAAAATACTGCATTCGAAGCTCTGGTAGCAGCTCCATTCTTGAGACCAGGCGCGCTTTCAACACGCGCGTTTGCCGAAGAAGCGGGCAAGGGCGGACGTGCATGGCAAGCCTTGAAGGCTGTAAACCCAGTCTCGGGTCGCAACTGGGACCGCTGGAATTCAGCTGTCGCCAAAGAAGGTATGACCGGATTGTCCGGACTAACCACAATGGGCGCGCTCAATGCCTGGAACATCCCGGTTGGTGGCTACCAACGCCTGCAAACCAGAGAAGAAAGAGCACGTCTTGCCAAGATAGGACCAGCTCGCGACATCGGCGTGCCGGTAGTGCCCGAACAACAAGCCGGGCAACCGCAGCCTGAAGGTCAACCACAACCAGAGCAGCAGCCGGAGGCGACTCCGGATATGACTACTCCGCCGGTTGATTCGACTCAGCAGCAACCGGCTCCCAAACAGGAGACCGGTGGCACCACAGCGTTTGATGACATCAACAACGCGCAGCCTGTGGATTCAACAACGCAACAACAGCCGCCCAAACCTGCACAACAGCAGAAGCCGGCTCCTGAGCGCAAAGTCGAGCAACCCAAGCCGACTGCTCAGACTCCGATGAACACAGATCCGAGCCCACCGTCAGGCGATTTCTTGCCTCCAATGGATGACACGCCTCAACAGCCGCCACCCAAGAAGTAAGAAGAAATAGGACAGAGTAACTTGAAGGGCACACGAGCCAAGTGTGCCCTTCGTGCATTTCTGAACCGTAAGCGAACGAATGGAGCGCGCCTAAAACGTAGTACACAACTTTGTCACGCTGTCCTCGTAATACTGTCCACAGCAAGGCTTTCTAGCTACAAAACGCCTGAAGTGTCTTGCCGTTCTCGAAATTCAGCCCACCCCGACGCTTGAAGGGGTGAATTTGCGTATCTGAAACTGGCTGAATTTGGCTCTATTGCCCAAATTTTGCGGAATTTTGTCCAATTTTGGGAACAATGTGTATAGATTCTCACACGCTGAAAAATTCTCCTTTGGCGTGGTTTTTAGAGAACGCACAAGAGGTTACTAGGAAAGATGGGTCAAGGCGACAAACCTACCGAAGTCAAACAGCAGGGCAATCCTTCTGGCAAGGACGAAGCCGCTGATAAGTTGCGCCAAGAAGCTGCCGAAGCTGAAAAGAAAAAGGCAAATGATAAAGCTGATGGCAAAGACGCCACCAAGCCAGAAAAGAAAACGGTAGATCCATACAACAACCTTCAAACCGCTCAGACTGCCGCCAGCGAAATCGCTATGTATTTCAAACGCGGTATGAAAGACTCCGACAAGATTCAAGTCAAATACGGCGACGGACAAACCAAAGAAGTAACCGTTGGAGAGCGTGTCAAAGAGCTCAAAACTATCGTCAAAAACGAATGTGAATATGCAATCGGGGCTTCGGACAAAATTCGTCAAACCTCATCCAAACCCGGCGAACCAAGCATCGCTTCGATGATTCAAGAAAACAATGATAAGCGCAAAGCGTTGGCTCTTGAATTGGGAATGTTGCCAGACAAACTGAACATGCAAACAATCTCCGAACGCTTGGCCAAAGCCAAAGGCGACGAACATACCAAACTCGAACAACTCCACGGTCTTCAAGGACAACGCGAAAAACTCGAAGCATGGAAAAATGCGCCGTCATACACACGCACTTTCTATGCAATGCTTAAGTCCGAAGGCATAGCTGATCCCTCAACCGGTCTGGCAAGACTTCCTGATGGTCGCCCGAAAGTAAACGAAAAGGAAGTGATGGATGCGTACCAGCTCGTGCGCGAAGCCGGCAGACTGAATCCTGATTTCAAATCAACACAAGTATTTGCAAATGCAGATTCTCAGATTTCAGCGATCTACGCGCTGAATCAAGGTGAAAGAACGCAACGTCTCATCGATAATGTTTTGAAATCGCATGAAGCTGGGCGCACTGGCAACTCCGCTGAACAAGAAAGACTTCTCAAAGCAGCTGTAGACGAAGCAAATAAAGTGGATCTTTCGCTTATCGCCGCACAACTTCGATTGAAAGAAAACCAAGAAAACGAGCAAGTAAAAACAGCTCTTACAAGTATCATCGCAAACGCCAACAATGCAAAACTGGAAATGGCCTCCTTCCTCAAAGATCACGGAAGATTGGCTGAAGCACAGCAGTACTTCAACGATGTGAAGTGCGACCCGGTCGGCGCCGGATTGATCTACAGAGGCGTTGACGAGAAAACCAAGGCTCCGCTTTATCGCGATGAGAGCATGGCTCAACTCGACAACGCACTGTCCAGCGGAATCAAGATGACCCCTGGAACCATCGATCAAACTCTTCAAAAATACAACGACGCAATGCAGAAGCAAGATCACAATGCTGCTCAAGACGGCGTCACACAGCTGTATAACACCGCTGCAGAAATGAAGCGCCAAGTTGAAGAAGCAAACAGAAGCCTCGAAGCCGAACGCGTAAGACTTAACGATGCCAAGGCTAACTTGAGCAAGCGCACCGAGCTCGACGACAATGCAAGACAACTCGAACAAACTCGAATTGATGCGGAATTGCAGCTGATCGACAACACCGTCAAGATGCGCAACGCAAGCGCCAACAGACTGTACAACCAAGCCCGCTTGATGGATGCCGATCTGCGTCTTGCCAAGGCAACTCCGGAATACGGTTCGCAATCCGCTCACGACATTTACGAAGAAGTTAAGCGCAATGATCCCGAGTTGGTCAAAGTTCTCAACGACAACGTACCCAAAGACGAAGAAGGCCGCAATGCCATGGAGCAGCGTCTTGAAGCCTCTCGCGAGAAGGGTTGGTGGGAGCGCAACTGGCGCGCAGTGGCAACGGTCGGTGCTGTTGCAGCTGGTGTCGTAGTTGGTGCTCTGACAATTTGGTCGGGACCTGGTGCCGCCGTATTTGGTGCAGGAACAACTGCAGCTCTTCTGACGACAATGGGTGTTGCCACCGCAGGCGGTGTAGTCGCCGGCGGTCTTACCTATCACGGAGTTCACCGTGGACTCACCAACGATAAATCTGACTTCTGGGGCGACTTCAAAGAAGGCGGCATGATTGGCGGCTCTACAGCACTGCTGATGACTGCTGCTTGGGCGGCTCCTGCTCTGGTTCCTGCCGCCCCTGAAGCTGCAGCCGCTGCTAATACAACAAGACTTGCAGCGCTGACATCCAGAGTGGCAACCGGCGCAAGGACTCTTGGACTAACCAAACAGACACTGGCGCTAGGATACGGGTCACAGGCCCTTATCGAAGGCGGCGAGATTGCATTCAACGACAAGTCTTGGGGCGATGCCGCTAAGAGCCTCGCGTGGAAGGGTGGAGTCAATTCCATGATGTTTGGTATGGCAGGCAAATTGGCGCCTGCCGGCGGAACCATGGGCAGCGGCTCAGCAGAAGCGACCAGAGCGCTCATGGGGTTCGGCAAATACAAGTTGTATGAAGAAGGCATCTTTACCGGATTGCATGCCGTGACCGGGCCTGTTTATGGCACCGATGGACGCAATCCCGGTGAGGCAACCTTCTTGCAACCACCGTCGGTAGCGACGATGATCGGCTCGGATGCCTATCAAGCATACGCTCCTGAAGTTCCAGGTGTGAAATCCATTTACGGAAGACCACGCCATAAGGGTCTCGATCTCGGAAACACCAAAGATGAAGAAGAATTCTGGCGCAAGCTCAACAACCTGTATCCAGGCATGGATGTGATCCCGCAGAAGAAAGTCGAGCCCTATGTGCCGACGAAGCCTGAGCAAAAGTAAAATCTATCAACAGAATGAGCCATGAGCCGCATGATATCATCTAGCGAATCATGCCTTATGTGTCCGTCATCATCCCAGCATTCAACGAGGAGCGCCGTCTTCCAGCAACTCTTGAATCAGTCCACGCATTTCTGACGTCGTGGGGAAAGACATTCGAGATTGTAGTTGTAGATGATGGAAGCGCCGATGCAACATCTATGGTTGTGCGAGAGTTTGCAAAACACCACGATGGAATAAGGCTGTTGTCTTATGCCCCCAACCAGGGGAAAGGGCACGCCGTAAGGACGGGAATGCTAGCTGGAGCAGGCGATCTCTTATTGCTGGACGATGCTGACGGCAGTTCCCCCATTCAAGAAATCGAACGCCTCGAAGCAGCTATTCGAGAGGGAAGCGACCTTGCGATTGGCTCCAGAGCAAAGCCGGATCCTGAGCGCACAGTCAAAGCACTCGTGCACAGGAAATACATCGGCAATACATTCAATCTGATCGTTCAATCACTGTTGCTGCCTGGCATTTACGATACCCAGTGCGGCTTTAAAATGTTTCGCCGAGAAGTTGCACAAGACCTGTTTAGTGTAAGCAGGCAAAACGGCTATGCCTTCGACGTGGAAGTCTTATACATTGCAAAACGGCGCGGGTACAAGCTCACCGAAATTGCAATTGATTGGTCTAACGTAGACGGTTCAAAGGTCAACGTTTTGACGGACTCTCCCAAGATGCTCATAGACGTGATTCGAATCACGTTTGGTGCTTGGTTTGGTTTGTATAGGCAGATCTCAGCCGAGCAAAAGCCGTCCAAGTAACCCGATTTCGCAATATCACTATATTTTCCAAAACCGATAAAGACCCGCATATATACGGTTGTAAGCCACCGCTTATGGGGGCGTGATCGCAAGAGGGTTAGTCGAAGATGGGTGACGGAACGCCAGATGCTCTAAAAGAGCAGCCAAAGGGCAAGGGACAAGCTCAGGAAACCGGCGACAAGCTCAGGCAAGATGCGCAGCCGGATCGCAGCCGCGTCACCGACAAAACACAAACGACAGACGCCAAACCCGAAAGGAAAAGCGTGGATCCTTTTGCCAATCTGCAAACGGCACAAGCCGCGGCCAACGAAGTGGTGATGTACTTCAAAGGTGGCAAGCAACCGACAGACAAGATTCAAATCAGATATGGCGACGGCTCGCAAAGAGAAGTGACCGTCGGCGACCGAGTCAAAGAGCTGAAAGGCATAATCAAAAGCGAGTGCGAAATCGCCATTGGCGCAGCCGATCGAATCAAGCAAACATCCAAGGCCGGCGAGATGAGCGTCGCTTCGATGATTCAAGACAACAACAGCCGCAGAGAAAAACTTGCTGTCGATCTTGGTATGTTGCCGGCAAAAATTTCTAGTGAAGACATTAAAAGCCGGTTGGACAAAAGCGCGGTGGGATCGCCTGAGCGGCAGAAGTTGGAGCAGCTGCAGACTCTTCAAAATCAAAGAGAGAAACTTGAAGGTTGGAAAAATGCAAGCGCGTATACAAGAACATTCTATGCCCTCCTAAAAAGTGAGGGAATGGCTGATTCTTCGCTGGTCTTGGATAAGCTTCCCGATGGGCGACCGAAGATTGCAGAAAAGGAAATCATGGACTCATACCAACTCGTGCGCGAGGCTGGAAGATTGAATCCTGATTTTAGGAACACCGGTGTCTACGCGAACGCGGATCAACACGTGTCGACTCTTTACGCTCTTTATCAGGGCGACCGCAGTCAGCGCATCATGGAGAATGTCCAGAAAGCGACACAGCTGGGGCGTGAAGGCAAGGTAAAAGAACAGGAAGCATTGTTGAAAGCAGCAGTTGATGACGCCAACAAAATTAGCCTTCCTCTTGTCGCTTCACAGCTTCACCTCCAAGCAAATCAAAATAACCCGGAAACGCAAGCAGCTCTCAAAGGCATCATCGTCACCGCATGCAATGCCAAGCTCGAATATGCTCAGTTCTTGAAAGAGCGCGGGCGATTGTGGGATGCACAGCCGCTCGTCAACGACGTGAAGGCCTCGTGTCCCGAGATGCTCTACCAATTCAATCCAGCCACAAAAGCTGTTTCTTATCGCGATGAAAGTCTCGGCAAGCTGGATAATGCCATTGCCATGGGTGCCTATGTTAACCGTGGAACCATCGATCAGAACCTGCAAAAGTTCAACGACGCGATTCAAAAGCAAGATCACGAAGCGGCGCAGAAGGTGGTCGATGACTTGTATAAGATTTCCAATGACGTGCGCAATCAATGCCAGCAATCAAACAAGGTGCTGGAGGAAGAACGCATCAAGATACTGATGGATAAAGAGAATCTCGGTAAGCGAACAGAACTCAGCGAGCACGAAAGGAAGATCGAAGAGATTCGCATCGAGAAAGAACTCAACATCGTAAATAACACGATTGAAATGCGTAGTGCCCATGCTCGCAGGCTCTACAATCAGGTTCGGTTGCTCGACGCTGATCTAAGACTATCTAAAGCCGGTGCCGATTACGGCTCGCCCTCGGCGGAGGCGATCTACAAAGAGATAATCAACAACGATGCCGACCTGGTGAAAGAGCTGAACAAGTCGGCGCCAAGAGACGAAGAAGGTCGCAGCGCAATGGAGCAGCGTCTTGAGGCCGCACGTCAAAAAAGTGGTTGGGAACGCAACTGGAAGTTGGTTGCAACCGCAGGAGCCGTCGTAGCCGGGTTGGTGGTCGCAGGACTGACGATTTGGTCTGGTCCTGGTGCTGCATTTTTCGGAGCAGGTACGACAGCCGGACTTCTCACCACAATGGGCATCGCTACCGCAGGCGGTGTGGTAGCAGGCGGGCTCACTTACCACGGAGTGCACCGTGGATTGACAAACGACAAACCGGACTTCTGGGGTGACTTCAAAGAAGGGGGCACCATTGGCGGCACCACCGCTGCTTTAGTTACGGCAGCTTGGGCTGGACCAACACTGTTGGGTTCGTCGGCGGCAGAAGGCGCTCAAGCGGCGAGCAGCGGGCGAATAGCGGCACTCACAGCCAGAGCGGGAAAACTTGGACTGACTCGCCAAACCTTAGCTCTAGGCTATGGAACTCAGGCAGCCATCGAAGCCAAAGAAGTCATCTTTGATGATAAGTCCGTCGGTGACGCAGCAAAGAGCCTTGCTTGGAGAGGTGGCGTCAATGCCATGATGTTTGGTATGGCAGGACAGTTTGGCGGAACCAAAGGCGTAACCATGGGCGCAGGCCGAGCCGAGGCGATGCGCGCGCTTGTTGGCTTCGGCAAATACAAGGCAATGGAAGAAGTGATCTTTACCGGTATGCATAGTCTCTATTCAGGACCGGTTCTCGGTGCCGATGGACGCAACCCTATGTCCTCTACCTTCCTCAACCCGCCTTCGATGCTGACAATGGCTGGTTCTGACCTCTATCAATCGTATTCACCGGTCACTATTCCGTTTTATGGAAGACCGCAACATATGGGTCTTGATCTCGCTGATCCCAAAGACGAGGATCTCTTCTGGCGCCGCGTCAACAGTCGCTATATCGGACTGGATGTAATCGATCAAAAACAAGTGAAGCCGGTCACTAATAACCAGGGTGTCATGGACGTTCCAAAACCAGCCAGATAACGTATAATGCGTTGGGAATTGGGAGCATTTTATGTCCAGCATAAAGAAGCGCGTCATTTGGCTCTTTGCGCTAGTATGTTCCTTTCAATCGACACTACAGGCCGATGCGCGGGACATGAGCAAGTATCATCTCACTCTTTCAATTTCGTGCTCACAAAAGAATGCTCGTGTTGGTGATCCTATACCAGTCGAGTTTCGAATCGAAAATGTCGGTGATACCAAATATGATTACCTCGATCGAAATTACGATCGTGGTGGGCGAATGCCTGAATACAAGTTGGTCTGCACATTAAACTCCGGCGAGACCGCAAAAGACCCGCGCCAGGAGTTCGATTACTCGATGGGTGGTTTGGCTGTTCAAGCTCATATCGAGAAGGGACAGCACTTCGTGAAATCGATTGATTTGAACCGCTGGGCAATTCTCGATAAACCTGAGACTTGCAAAGTCGTCGGCATCTATACCTTGGAAAATAGCAACACGACCATAGAGTCAAAGCCAATCGAGATTACGATTAAGCCACGCACCAAGGCTGAGATGACAGCTTATATTCGAGAGTTGGAAGGCGAGCTCAAGAAAGCATCTGATTCGGAAGCACGCAATAAGGTGCTTCAAAAGCTCATGTTCACACTGGATGAACAAGTGATTCCAATGTTTATCGAAGCCATGTACGAAGATCGCAGAAACAGAGATTCATTTTGGCTTTCTGAAGGACTCAGTTTTTACTTTCCGAAAGCCAAGGTCAAACAACAGGTGACTGACGCGATTTTCAAACGGGGACTTGCTTCAGGAATGACTTCGGTTTTGACTCGGCTCAACTCGACCAAGCTGGGTGTAGTTAGCGATCCGTTCACGCAAGAAGAGTGGAAAAAGGTGATCACTTTATCGCTTGCGATCGGCAACGAGCCTTGTTGGGCGGAAGGGTGTCTGTCTGCGCAGAATCATCCCGATGATGAATATACAGCCAGGTTGATTGCCATCGCCGAGGAGCCGAAATCTGAGGCTAAGAGTCAAGCCATTTACGCTCTTGCCGTGAATCGTACTGATGATTCGGTAAAGGCCTTGAAACGTCTTCTTAAAAGTCCTGAAGTCGGCGTGAGTGAAACTGCAAAGCATGCAATTCAACACGCCTACAGCAGAGCGGCCGTGTTGAAAGGCAGAAAGTTTTTGGACTCTGATTTTGACAAAGCTTTGAGATCGCCAAACTAGTTATTCACTACAGAACTATTGGTTGTTCTTTAACTGCCAGTTCACTGAGCGCGACATCCAACTCTTTTGGATATGGCTTGCCAAGCAACTTGTAGACGTTTTGCAGGCGTACTCTGAACTGCAAGTCGAACATATGATCGTGTTCTGAGTTGTTTGGTTCGCCAAACCACCAAAACCAATCGCTGCCTTCAGCAGTGTAAATCTCTTCCATTGCTTTGACCAGCACGTCTTCCGAGTGCTTGCCGGTTTCTCTTTGAGCTGTAAAAAAATCACGCGTTGCGGCAAGCAAGTCCCATGCCTTGTTCTTTTGCGGGTCTCCTATCCAAACATGGAAATCGGCGCCAATCCAAGATCCCGAGTGAATGTTGTGCAGTTCTTTGGTTGCCGGATTGCGTTCTAAGTAATCACTGACAGTTGAAACATTTAGTGTTTTGTCTTCCGACAATAGTTGATAGAGGTGATGCAAGAACGGGTTGCCGTCAAGTTCATACGTTTCCCAGCAATTCTCGCCGTCGAGTGCGATTGCCACGATTCCTTCACGACTCCACGTCCCGGTCTTTTCTTGAATATGCTTCAAGCGCATGTACAACGCGTTTGCAGCCTCTTCCGGCGGGCGACTTCCATAGGAGAAGCTGATTTCGTTTGATGTGACCACCTCGCGAAAGATGACGTTGATTTCCTCCTCGCCGACTCGAAGCCGATAAGGCTGACAAATAAGATCCACACTGTTTAGATTGCCGTGTTCATCTCGTTCTATCTTCGCGTCGGCAAGAGTACGCGTAAGCAGCCCCTCATCGAGAACCACCCACTTTATGCCTTGTTGAGCAATCAGTTCAAGCGCTTGCGGGCTGACTGACAATTCAGACGGCCAAAGCCCCTTCGGCTTAGCACCTAGTTTGTTCTCGGCAAACTTGAGACCCTGCTGCAGCTGCGCTTCTGCATCTTGTCTGTGGAGAAACATCCGTTGAGGCAGACTGACAAATGGTTGTGAAAGTCTTGCTGTACTCGAGTCTATGAGCAAGGGCAAGATTGGATGGTAGTAAGGGCTTGTCGTGATTTCAATTTTGCCTTCATCTTGCAGTTGTTTGTACACGCTGACGGTGTCTCGAATAATCGTTCGTTGAATCTCTATGATTCGTTTTCGCTGCTTTTGATTGAAGTTGCGGCTTTGTCCAAGCAGTTTCTTCAGTTCAGGAAGCCTGTCAAACCAGGACGGGTCAAACCAAGCTAGATTGAACCAAGTCGCCATGTCGGCATAGTCTTGGTCTGAAAATTCGTTGGATACCGCAATCGATTGATGTGTGTGACCGTGCTTGAGAAGGCGTTGTCTTCTCATGTACAGGTCCAGATAGACTCGATGGCGCAAAACTTGACGCTCGAAATTTAAATGAAACGACTCTTTGAGAATGTGTACTTTGTCATCGGCTGTGTAATCACTTTCGTCCTTTTCCGTAAGCAAGATCTGCTCGTCGACCGCATTGTGAAACGCATAGTCTTCAAGCTGTTCAATCAGGGACGGAACAAGATTGAATGTTTGCCGAATTTTGGGATATTCCTTGAGAATGAGTGGCATGTCCAAGTAGTCTTTGATGGCATGCAGCCTTACCCAAGGCAGTAAATACAATCCGCTCAACCTGTCTTTGTAGAGCGGCTGATGCATGTGCCAAATGAAGCAAACCGACAGTTGCTTGCTCAACTCTTTTTACCTGCTTTTTGATGCTTGTGGCCCGCGTGCTTTCCTTTTCCATGCTCTTTGGAAGAAGCTCGCTTCTTGCCGTTAACGGAGGACTTCGTAGCCTTTTCTTTTGAGTCTGAGTGCGACTTTTTGCTTTTCGCCTTCGAGTCGCTAGATTGTGATTGTGTTTTCTTTTTGTCCGCTGTCTTTTTGGACTTTTGATCAGCCCCTTTTTTCGAACCGTGACCTGACTTCGATTTATGCGATGAAGATTTTGATTTCTGTGATTTTGATTTCGGTTTGTTTTCTGTTGGCCTCTCTTTCGTTGTGCTCTTCTTTTTTCTAGAAGCGATCTTTTCGGCTGCAGTTGCTTGTCTTTGGGTTGGTGGTTTGGTGACTTCGATGAATACTTTTTGCAGGACATCCACGATCTCGGAGTGAACGTGACCGTTGGAAGCGAGGATATGACCTGTGGACATGTCTAGCTGTCCATCCTTCAGGTCTGTGACTTTGCCTCCCGCCTCGGTGACAATCAGGCTACCGGCGCCAATGTCCCAAGGTTTCAACTTCCATTCCCAAAACGCGTCGAGGCGGCCGGCAGCAACGTAACAAAGGTCCAGTGCGGCTGAACCGTCTCTTCTGACACCATGCGAGAGATCGGTGAGAGAATTGAACTCTTTCATGTTGTTGTGCACGATGACGTCACTATCGGGTGAAAAGCCAGTAGCTAAAAGGCTTTCCTCAAGCGAGTCGACTGTGGAGACTCGAAGTGGCTCGTCGTTCAAAAATGCACCGTGTCCGAGCTCCGCCCAGAATAGCTCGTCGGAGACCGGGTTAAACACGACGCCCAAGATCATCTGCCCGTTCTCTTCCAAACCGATCGACACACAGAAGAACGGGTAGGCATGCGTGTAGTTGGTGGTTCCATCCAGAGGGTCTATTAGCCAACGACGATTAGAAGTGCTGTTGGGGTTTGTGCCTCCTTCCTCGGCGAGGATGCCATCGTCAGGAAACTCAGCTTTGAGGATTTCAAGTATCGTCTCCTCACAAGCTTTATCGACATCGGTAACGATGTTAAAGGCGCTCTTATAGTCGATCTTGCTGATGCGACCTAGTCTATGCCGCTGCAGATTGCCCGCCTCAAGAGCGGCGCGGAAAGCTACTTTTCTTTCTTTGTTCAACTCTCAGAACCCAAATCGACGACAACGAGGCGCTTCCGGAAGAGCAATCACCTTGAAGTCTCTCCAGCGCCAGCTCGGTAGTTTAACGTCAGCGGAAATAAGATTCATTAACCCGTAAAGAAGCAAAGTTGACGTTAGTTGAGACTGTTTACTATGCTGTATTTCTCGCGCAAGTGCCGCTCTGTTGCAATTTTGAGGTTGGCAATTGGTTTAGCGCCGGGACATGGCCGGCCCCAGTTTGTTTGGGCGTGTTTCTTCTGGAGTGTTTTGAGATGAGTGATAAGGACAAGCCATATAAGGTCAACCTGCCGCAGACCGACTTCCCGATGAAGGCCAACAGCGCTGTTCGCGAAATTGACATTCAGAAAAATTGGGAAGCACAAGACGTTTACGGCAAAAACCTTAAGCAGCGCGAATCGTCACCAAAGTTCGTATTGCACGACGGTCCGCCGTATCTTAGCTCGTCCAAGATTCATATCGGCACAGCCCTCAACAAGATTTTGAAGGACATCGTGACGAAATACAAAGCTCAAAAGGGCTTCTATTCGCCGTACATCCCTGGCTATGACAGCCATGGATTGCCTATAGAAAACGCTGTTCTCAAAGACGTGAAAGGCGGACGAGCCGCTCTCACGCCGGTAGAGCTGAGACGGCGCTGCAAAGAGTTTGCCCTTTCCAATTTGACCGGGCAGGAAAACAACTTCAAGCGCCTGGGTGTTTGGGGCGATTGGGCAAATCCTTACATCACCCTAGACCAAAGGTTCGAGGCCGCGCAAATCAGAGTCTTCGGAAAGATGGCGACCTCAGGCTTCCTGTACAAGGGTCTGAAATCTGTCTCATGGTGCCCGACTTGTGAGACGGCTCTTGCAGAAGCTGAAGTCGAGTACGCCGACCACAATTCGCATTCCATCTACGTCAAGTTCGCCGTGGATGACGGCTCAAAAGACAAACTGCCGAAGTTTGTGCCGCAGGATCAAAAGACATACTTCGTGATCTGGACGACGACACCTTGGACATTGCCCGGCAACTTGGCTGTGGCGTTAAATGCGGAATTCAAGTACGAGTTTCTCAAGACACCACAGGGAGTGCTAGTCGTTGCCGAGCCCTTGAAGGACTCTTTCCTTAACGCCTCCGGATTGAAGGTCGATGCCGTTTTGGGAGAGGCTTTGGGCAAAGACCTCGAAGGCATCAAGTGCAAGCATCCATTCATCGACCGATTCAGCCCGGTCGTGCTTGGCGATCACGTTACCGCAGAGGCAGGTACGGGTTGCGTACACACGGCTCCTGGACATGGTCCTGAAGACTTTGAGTTGGGCGCCAAGTACAAGCTTGGGGTAGTGTCACCGGTTGACGGTCGCGGCATCTTCACGAGCGAGGCCGGTCGATTTGAGGGTTTGCGCTTCGACAAGGCAAACCAGGTGATTGTCGACTATCTCAAAGAAATCGATGTGCTGTTGCATCATTCAATGTACTCGCACAGCTATCCGCACTGCTGGCGGTGCAAGAAGACACTGATCTTCCGTGCTACCGAGCAATGGTTCGCATCGGTTGATGGCTTCCGAAAGGCAGCCCTCGAGTCAATTGACAAAGTTGAGTGGCTACCGGCTTCCGGACGCAATCGCATCTTTTCCATGGTGGAGAAACGATCTGATTGGTGCATAAGCAGGCAGCGTGCATGGGGCGTACCGATTCCTGTGTTCTATTGCAGGCAGTGCAGCAAGCCTTTGATGACCGCCGAGAGTATCGAAAAGGTTGCTGCCACATTTGAAAGAGACGGTTCGGATTCTTGGTGGGAAAAGAGCCCTCAAGACATCTTGGGTGCGGGCTTCAAGTGCGGTTGCGGCGGCGGCGAATTCGACAAAGAGAAAGACATCATGGATGTCTGGTTTGACTCTGGTGTTACTCACTCTGCGGTGGTCGATCAAAGGAAGGAACTTAGAGGCACCCCCTGCGAGTTGTATTTGGAAGGAAGCGATCAGCACCGCGGGTGGTTTCAATCATCACTGCTCACCAGCGTTGCAGTGCATGGACGAGCACCCTACAAAACAGTATTGACTCACGGCTTCGTGGTAGACGAAAACGGACGCAAGATGTCCAAATCGCTGGGCAACTCGGTCGAACCAGATGAAGTGATCAAACAATACGGAGCCGACGTGCTTCGACTTTGG
Organism: uncultured Candidatus Obscuribacterales bacterium; assembly: GCA_964503045.1. Lineage (GTDB taxonomy): Bacteria > Cyanobacteriota > Vampirovibrionia > Obscuribacterales > Obscuribacteraceae > CAYZJR01. The sequence goes on along the minus strand of CAZCZI010000001.1, from coordinate 133,702 downwards.
GTTGCGTCTGTCAATTACACCGACGACATCCCGATCGGAAAGAACATGCTTGCGCAGTTGGCTGAGGTTTATCGCAAGCTTCGCAACACCGCTCGCTATCTACTGGGCAATCTCTATGATTTCGACCCGGCAGTCGATCGTGTAGACATTGATAAGTTGGGAGCCTTCGACAAATTCATTCTGCACAGACTGAATGAAGTCATTGCCGAAGTAACCGAGGACTTCGACAAGTTCCAATTTTTCAAGTACTACCAAGTACTGCAGAATTTCTGTGTCGTAGACTTGTCGAGCTTCTACTTCGACATCATCAAAGATTCCTTATATGTGCTGAAACCAAATGCACCAGAGCGCCGCTCAATTCAAACTGTTTTGGAGCAAATACTTCAAACCCTCGTACGAGTGCTTGTGCCTGTGACACCACACCTTGCAGAGGACATTTGGCAGTTCATGCCGGAGAAGCTTCGCAAGGCATCCGAGAGCGATCCCGTGAGCGTGTTGTTGACCAACTTCCCGACTCCAAATGACAAACAGGTCAATAAGGATTTGCATGCATTTTGGGATCAACTGATCGATGCTCGTTCAACAATCAATAAAGCATTGGAACAAGCGCGTGCTTCTCGAGGTATCGGAAGCTCTCTTGAAGCGCAGGTTTTCCTCTCCTTCGATGATGAAAAGCTGAGAGAAACCGTCAGCTCCTTGGGTGCGTTTTTGCCGGTATTTTTGATCACGTCGCAGGCGACCGTGACAGACAAACCTGCAGCGGACGCTGCAAGCAACAACGGACATCTGGCGGAAGTTTTAGAAAATGGTATTCGCGTAGTGGTCTCGGGTGCAGAAGGACAGAAATGCCCGCGCTGCAGAAAATTCTCGACTAAAGTTGGTGTCGACAAAAACTTCCCCGAACTTTGCGATGTCTGCTCAGATGCCGAGGCGTATTGGTTGGCCCGCAAGGATAAGAACTAGGTGGTTCAACCTTCATGCGAAGCAACCTGCCTCGCAGCTGACTAACGTCAGCCAGGGCCGCTGCTGGTAACAACCGCGCGTGGTGCCGGCGGATAGGAGTAGTTAACTCTGGAGAACGCATTTCCTTGGCCTGCATAAGTGCGCCTCGTTTCGTACTGCGCCACTTGCGTATATGCAATTCCGGCATTGTTTCTGAGTTGTGGGTTTGTTCCTTTTTGATAGACCCACAAGTACTCGTTTTTTGCTTTTGCCATTTGGTTCAAATACTGATAAGACAAGCCCATGTAATAGTGAGACAACTCTGTCGGGGGTTGCACTGTATTCAAAATGGCGAGTGCTTCGGAGTACTTTTGTTGCTTGATGAGTTCATTGGCCGCCTTGAACGGATCGCGTGGTTTCTTCGGCTTGACCGCCTGCCGGGGCAATGCCAATGCGACTGGCCTTTGAGATTCTGACTCTGTCGCTTGTGATTGGCGAGCAGCTTCCTGGTCAACCGCAGGGGTGCTCGTATCGGTGCTTGTTGCGGTGCTTGGAGCCGCTGCGGTGTTCGGGGTTGCAACGTCTTTCACTTCGACATTAACCGGGGCTTCCACATTAACCGGGGCTTCCACCTGCCGTTTCATCTCGACCGAGCCCTTGAGCTGGTCGGATTCGGGCTGGGCTGGAGCCGCAACACTGGCCAGCGCACATGAAAAGGTGGCGTAAAAGACGGTTAGTAAGGTTGGGATGCGCACCGGGTGCTTCTCGGGTAGCTGTCAAGGTATTCTCTATTATGGCGTAGTTAATGAGCTTGTCTAGGGTCTTTTCCCCTGACTATCTCGGCAACTAGTGTCAGAGTCACAGTCGAAACAATCATAAGTGTGCTCAAGGCATTGATTTCGGGGCTTACTCCGAATTTGACCAGACTGTAGATTCTAAGTGGCAGGGTCGTGCTGCCGACGCCGGCAGTGAACTGTGTGATGACGAAGTCGTCGAGCGACAAAACAAAGGCTAGAAGCGCGCCCGCCACCACACCCGGAGCAAGAAGGGGCAACGTCACGCGCCAAAACGCCATGATTGGAGAAGCCCCCAAGTCTTGAGCTGCTTCTTCCAGTTTTGGGTCCATTCCCTCAAGTCGCCCCATCACTGTCAGCGTGACATATGCAACACAAAATACGACGTGTGAAACGACGATGGTGGCTAATCCCAGAGGCAACCCGATTGCGACAAACAAAATCAAGGCGGAAACAGCCATAGCGATCTCCGGAATGATGATCGGCAAAACCAGGAGTCCACGAAAGAGACCCTTACCTTTGAAGTGTTGGCGAGATAAACCGACAGCCGCCATCGTACCCATCACAGTCGAAAATAGCACCGCCAGCGATGCCACAATCAAACTGTTGCTTAGCGCGTTACCAATCTCTTGATCGGCAAAGAGCTTTGCGTACCAACATGTGGTGAACCCCGTCCATTGCACCGCGAGCCTTGATTCGTCGAAGCTGAATATGATCAGGATCAATATTGGCAGATACATGAAGACATAAACCGCCGCCGCAAAAACCGAAAACCATTTTGACTTGCAGAGCAATTTCAACGTTCCTTTGAGACAGTCTCTGAGCTCTTTTGATTTAGCATTGCCAGCTTCTCTTGCATCTGTTTAAGCGGTGTCATATCGCCGCGTTTCGACGCAACTTCGATGCCTTTCAAGTACGTTTCGCGGGCCTCTTCGTAACGCTTGAGACCTTCGAATGCCTCGGCTAACGACACGTATGCAACGGTGTGGGTCGTCTTGATCGAGATTGCTTTTTGAAGAAGTGGAATTGCATTTTCGAACTCGCCTAGTTCAACATAGCAACCGCCAAGTCCATTGTTTGCGAGCAAATCATCGGTATCGATCTCCAGAACTTCTTTGAACATTTCCATGCGCTTGCGCGTTTCTTCTTCCCTTTCCTTCTTACTTGCTTGCAATTCCTTCGAGGCAGCCAACTCGCGCGCGGCAAGCTTCATGCGGATACTCATCGATATTGCCATCTCTTCTTCGGCAAGTTCTTTCAAACCTTGTTGAACATAGAAAGTTGAGAGATTCGTGTGTGCCATCACCGAGTCGGGATTGATCTCTGCTAGGCGTTTCATCAAAGAAATTGCTTCTTCCAATTGCTGTCGTTTGGAGAGGATGACGCCAAGCGCCTCATAAGCATCTTCAAAGAGCGGGTGGAAATCGAGTGCTTCGCGCAAAAGGTTTTCTGACTTGCTTGTTGTGAGTTCAGCATCATTTTCTTTTGCATACTCGGAAAGCGCTTCGTCGTACAGGATTTTTGCAAGCTGTTCAGGAGAAGCAGCTTCGTAGAAGGGCAATGTTCTAACGGTCATTTCAATGCAGCTTTGATCTTCGATATCCACGACCGCTTTCAGATCGGGAATTCGGAGATCTCGCTTGAGAAAAGCCAAGGCGATTGTTCGCCCAAGCAAAGTGCTGAATCCGCTTGTTTTCAGGACTCCGACCTCTTTCCCGTCTTGCTTGATTGGAGCATTCAAAGCAAAAGAAAGTTTTTGTCCTTCAGGAAACATCACACCGATTAGCCCGCGTGCAGGCGCTCCGTGACTTTTGACGCGGGCTAGGACTTCTTGTCCGATGAAGCATCCTTTCGTGTAGCTGACGGCTCGATCTTCAAGGCCGAGCTCCACAATTAGATTCTCCGAATCGAAGTCGACGCCGAACTCGAAAACGCCAGCCTCGATGCGCGCAATGTTCAACTCGTTTTCGGTGATTTCGACAAGACCAAGACTCTGGCAAGATTTCACAAAGTGCTTTTGAAAAGCTTCGAGCTCATCATTGTTGACCCAGGCAAGGAAGCCCTCTTGATCCGAAATCACAGACTTTCGAAGCAGATGAACAGAGGCGCCGAACAATTCACAATCGATCAGATCGTTTTTGAAAAAGTCAGTTTGAGGCTGCGACTTAAGTCCCGATGCGACCAGCTTTCGGCTCTTTGGACCTTGGATTAGGAAGAAGGAACCGTTACGGGTCAAATCGAGAAATTCAACTTTCTCAGAGAAGTGAAATTTTTCGAGGTGACTGAGAATCCGCTCAGTGTTCGATTTGATGGCAACGATGCGAAATGATTTGTGGTGGCGATAGAGGTCGAAATACGCCTCGATATGCGCTTTTCGATCGAGAATGGCGTTGACTTGACCCATGCATTCTTGCAAAGCCAACACGTCATTTGTTGTTTGCGACTGCAAAAATCGCGCTGCATCGGACCCATGAACTTCGATCAGCCCATAGCAACTCGAAAGCATATACCCGCCTGTCTGCCTCAGTGGCGACAGGACCGTCTGTTGAGCGCTAGATGAATTGGCGGATTGCACCGATTTTGCGAGCGATTCAGATCGCCAACCGGTCTATACGGAAAACGAGTTTCCGCATCCGCAGCTGCCTTTGGCTTGCGGGTTCTTAATTACGAATCCCTTGCCTTCCAGCCCGGATTGGTAATCCAACACTGTTCCTTTCAAGTAGATTGCGCTTTTGGGATCGACAAAGACTTTTATGCCGTGCATTTCGACGACATGGTCTTTTTCTTGCTTGACATCGAAACTCATTCCGTAGGACATGCCCGAGCAGCCGCCGCCACGAATCTCAATGCGTAGACCTTCTTTGCCCGGCTCTTCCGCCAAAAGTCTTTGCACTTCTTGTGCAGCCGTTTCAGTGATTGAGACGATCGCTGTGGCTGTAGAAGTAGTTTCAGTCATGACTTTAACCTCTGCGTTTTTTTAGAATGGATTCGCTGTATTTTACAGGCGATTGCAATGTTTAATGTATCATATGACATCCGCTCTGTACCGGCATGTTACGAGTTTTCGGTGATCTCAGCGGCCAGACAATGACTTTGGTCACAAGATTGATTAAGGTTGCCAGTAACCGAACGGGCGGTCTTGACCGGTCTGGCAGCGTGTTTATACTTGTAACGGTGCCAAGTGTGAAACCTTTTATCTTTCGACCTGGAAAGCCCTGGCTTTTACCGATACTAGTGACTTAAAGCCGGGTAGATATTGGCAGAATCAGGTCGTTTGTTGTGTGTGTTACTAAATAGGAAGAGGTAAGTCATGGATTCACTCACAATGGGTGCTGTTGCGGTAGGCATTTTGATTATGCCGATCATCATCATCCAACTGACCAAACTGTTGAAAAAGAGAAAAGAAGCTGCTGCCGGCGCTGCTCCTGCTGTGGACGCAAAAGCCGAATAGTCGCTCCTCAACCAACCGACCATATGGCCGAATTCGTCATCTAGGCGGGTTCGGCTATTCTCGTCAATTTATCAGCCACTCTCGATAGCCTGGTGCCGCAAATTCCAGTGGCCAGCTCTTTTATCGAAATCCATTTGAAACCTGAGACCTCATCGGACTGAAGCTCAACTGCCTCTCGGTGACCCTCATCCAGGGTGAAAACGTATTGAAAGTCGTGATGAAGGTGCTCGCCCTCAGCCTTTTGCTCGTTGATAGGAATCTGATGTGAATCGATATCTATTGGTAAGCCGCTGGTTATGTGCCATGACCAGAGCGAAACATCCTTAATACCGGTCTCTTCCGTTAGCTCTCTCAAGGCCCCGTCCAATGGGAGCTCTTCAGGGTCCAAGTGTCCGCCGGGTTGCAGCCATCTCTCGAGAAATTTGTGGCGAATCAAAAGGACTCTTTTTTTGTCGCCATCAAGCAAAAGTGCGCTTGCGGTGAGGTGGCCAACCATGTTTTTGCGATCGCAAATGGCGCTGTCCATTTTCGAGAGCTGACTTAATAGCACTTTCAGCCTGTCGCTCTCGTCAAATCGATCGAGATATGCTGCCACCAAATCGCAAATGCCGACTAAGTATTCAATGCTCGTTGCGATCAATCGGAGTTACCTCTTTTGTCGTTTTTGCGTCTTTCTTGTTGTTCTCTGCTCTTTCTGCTTCCTTGTCCATTCTTTCCGCCTTTTCCTTGGCAGTATGAATTGTTTTGATTGCGATCTTCAAAAATGCATAGGTCTTCGTGCACGAACGCATTCCGGTAAAAGACCAAAGCGGACAGCCGTCAGACATCGCAACCACCAGCCGTGGCACCATCATCGAGTGATAGCGATCATCAAAGCTTCGATCGTCCAAGCTGCCTCGAGTCAAGTTATCTTTTGAGGAACAGTCGACGATTACCGGGTAAAAGTTGTCGTTGATTAGTTTGTAGATTGATTGGTTGGCAAAAACCGTGCGCTGCATAAGAATGCAGTACGGACAGTCCGGTACCGAGAAAAAGGCAAGAATCGGAAGATTGTTCTTGTTGCCCTCAAGCGACAGAAGTTTTTTTTCTCCTGGGCGTTTTAGCCAGCCGCTGCGCCCCGAGACAAGAGCTTCTTGATTCCACCTGACTCCGCTTTGTGCTCGGTCTTTTGAGGTTCCGTCAAGCACGATCAACGAGATGTAACCAACAAGCAGCACCACGCATAATACTATGAGTGCACGCGGAATTGCTGCAGTCGATCCCATTTTAGTCAGCGCCATAGTGATACTCCCGAGCGTTGACTACGATGATTGTGAGGAGTACGGCCAAAGAGACATTCCAGAGCCACTTCGCCAAAGGAAGCCAGCAATTGCTAATCGGGTCTGGTCCGAAGAGATCGTAAATGTTCAATACCGGACTCAGAAACTCAATTGAGGCTTTGAAAAGATGCCCGCACTGATCGAGCGGTAGTGAGGCACTCGGTCCGAAAAGCATTGGTGCACAAACCTTTTCAAACCAGCTCTTGACTCCTAGAACGTCCAAAAACATGAAGAGATCAGATGCGATGCCTTCAGTTGGATTTGCCGCAAGGAATGACACTTGTGAGAGTGCTCTGTAAAAGACGGCGAACTCGACGGCTAAGATGCCGATTAGCACATAGGTCTGACTGGGCAGTAAATAAACGAACATCATGATCGCTGCCACGCTCAACGAGTCGGTCACTCGTTCGACGAAACCGCAAGCAATCATTTCATGTGTCATGCACCTGGCTTCAAGTGCGCCGGTGAGAAACATGATTGTGTATTGAAGGAGTGATACCGCGGCAACGGCTATGGCAATCGATAGCCACTTCGAAAAAACGAATGTGTATCGGTTCAAGGGGCGTGTGAAAATCAACGGCAGATAGTCGCCTCGACCGCCTACCGAGACCGCGTTTCCCACACAGTTCGAACTCGTTACAACAACAAATGCGAAGATGAGAGCGCAGAAATAGGAATCGATTGCTGTTGGTTCCGCTGCCTCAAATGGCGACGGTGGCACTAGGCACATACAAAGAGGAACTCCGATGCCTAGTAGCAAAGCCATAAGAATGAGAAATGGATTGCGAGCAATCTTCAGCACGGTATAGATCAGTATGCCTTTGCTAATCATGGCTCGATATACCTTCGGCAATAGATGTCTCATTGAAAAACCTTTCCAATGAGCTGTGTTCAGGCGTTGCAGCTTGCACTTCGACGCCGCTTGTCACTAACTCACGAATCAAGTTGGCGGCGGCGCGTGTGTCACCGACCGAAAATCGTCCCCAATTCTCTCCCGACTCCAACAAGTGAGTGCTAGTCTTAGTGGCAGCCTTACTGAGCGTTTCTGACGTGACGGCAGAGCCGTTTAAGAGCCACCGAATAAACAGCTTGTGCTCGTCATCCTCTTTCCTGTCGAGACTCTCGATTGCTTCGATTTTTCCTGAGCGAATGAATGCGACTCGGTCACAGACGCGCTCCATCTCATCTAAGTGATGTGAGTTCAGAATGACAGTGACGTTTTGTGCTTTCAATTCAGTCAGTATGTTTCTCAAAAGCGCCACACCCGGAGGATCCATTCCCGAGCCAGGCTCATCAAGAAAGAGTATTTTGGGTTTGCCGATCAATGCCTGTGCCAGACCGACTCTCTGCAGCATTCCTCTGGAGAACTTATGCACTTTGCGGGTCCATGCTTGAGGATCCAACTCCACCAACCTCAGTGTTTCATCCACGTCTTGATCAAGCGTAGTGCTTGGACGCAGCGAAAGAATGTGGTGGTATTTGACGAATTCGCGAGCTGTCATCCAGTATTCGAAGTTGGGGCGCTCCGGCATGAACCCGCAGATGCTTCTGACTGCAAGATCGTCCGGTCTGACACCGCCAATGGTGACTGTTCCTTCATCTGGTCTGACTAGAGCCAAAAAACAACTCATTAGTGTGGTCTTGCCGGCGCCGTTGGGACCAATCAAACCGAAGCACTCGCCTTCGTTGATCGACAGATTGATACCGTCCAGGGCCTTTGTTTTGGTGCGCCCGTACGATTTGACCAAGCTCTGAGCGACTATTAGTTCGGTCATTAGGAGAAGCTTTCGAAGAGCACCTGACCAAGCTCACCCAGCTGCTGAAATGTGTCACGGCAGACGTCTAGATCGAGCGTTTTAAACGATTTTGGTTGCGACAGGCACAATCCGGCATTGGCTCGAATAATCAGCTCTGTAAATTGGGTGTAGCGCTGCAAATGTAGTAGTTTGTCCATGACCGTGGGATATTTGATGAAACGCTCGGCCTCGTGCCGATCGTTGAATTGAGCTATGAATGTAGAGTCGAACTTCTTCTCGTTGACTTTCATACCTGTCGACTCAAACAACAATATGCGTGCGAAAAAGCCCATGAATCCTTTGGCATAGCGCGGGAAAATTGTCATCTTCAGCGCATTGGGATCGGGCGGCTCGTTTGGATCGTCTATTACTTTTGTTTCGATGTAGTAGCTGACACCAAATGGAAAACCTGATTTGATGGCTTCAATTGTGGCGGGAAAGCCAAGAACTGTGCCTTTTACGCAAACTTCGACGCGGCGGCTGTCGTCTACAAGGCGGCCTTCGATGAGACCTGCAACTGCGTTGCCTTTGGACTGTACTTCAGTGGGGTTACTCATAGAATGGTTATGGTTTAGAGGTTTCAGGCTTTGCTCCCAGATCGTCTTTCGGGTCTGGCTGCTGAATAAACATATCTACGCTCTTGGCGGCACTCTTTCTGTTCTGCAAGAAACTCGGCTTTTTGAACAGTGGCAGTCTCCTTTTCTCCTTGCTTTCATTAGCAGGTTGAGACGTTTGCTCTTCCTTGCGCTGCGAGACATGCGATGTTTCCGGGGTCGAAGCCGTTGTTCTGGAGGGCGGCGATACCACATTCATTTTCACTTCGGATGCGCCTTGCTCGGTTGACGAGTTTTCTCTGGCGAATGAATTCTCCATTGCCGCTAACTGTTTTTTCGCGTCGCGCACGAACTCAGCATCAGGAAGCATCTGAATTGCCTGCTTCAAGAGAATCTGTGCTTGCGCTTGGTGATTCATTTTGTTGTAAATGGAGCCGATGTGATAGTAGGACTCCGCCATCACCGAGATTGCGTTATTGTCTTTGCCTTGGCGTTCTCCGGCTTCATAAGCTTGAAAGAACGATTGAATAGCCGCCGTATTGTCTTTGCCTAACTCCTGTGCCACTCCGATATTGAAGTGCGCTGAAGCAAAGTTGGGATCGATTTCCAATGTTTTCTTCCACTTCTCCATTGCTTCTTCTGTCTTTCCGCGAGCATAGAGAATGGAGCCGAGACCGTTGAGACTGTTTAAAGTATTGGGTTTCAATTCAAGGGCTTTCGTGAATGCTTCTTGCGCTTTGCTGAAACTCTTTTGTGCCAGATAAATCAAACCAAGGTTCGTGTAGGCCTCCTCGATGCGGTTGTCTGCTTCGATTGCACCAAGGTATTCTTTGATGGCAAGCGTGAGGTAGCCTGTTTGTTGCAGCTCGACACCGCGGTTATAGTGTTTGATTGCTTCTACCGAGTAAGCGCCTTTTTTGTCCTGAGTGTCTTCAGAAGCTGCCTCTTGTGCGCTTGCTCGACAGGCAAAAGTGACGCCAAAAACTACGATTACGATTACCGAAGAAATCTTCGCTAGAACGAAGGCGAGTGAGCGTGCGGGGCGCTTAGACTTGTCTGTGAAATTCAAAAGCTCGGTCTCTTGTGGAGTGACGCCCATAAAGAGGCATACTAACCTGTTTATAAGCCCTTTAGCTAGGCGAACATTTATTATAGCCCACTACCTGCGCCTTTCCACGCCAAGTTGGCAGTTTCGTTATATGGACCTTAGTTAATGCTATGCGCTCCATATACGGAACCGGCTGCGGTCTACGTAGTTCCCGCATTGCCGTCACCCAAAGCTTCTATTATTCTGTCATTTGGTCCCCACAGCCATTTTCCTCAACATGTCTAATGATTCCGCTGAGTTGCGGCGTAGTCCTGCTGCCGACTCAGATAAAAGAGTCGATATTCCCGAACCGGCATATGGTTCGTCCGCTGAAGTCTTGTCCCAGGCGCGCTCGGACACATACGGACCAAGGGTAAAAACCAAGCTTGGCGGTGACCGCCAGGAGACCGCAAAGCTGTCTAGCGGTACGGACGACCTCGCCATCGTGGATGCCAATCTAAAAGATCTAAATGATCCGAAAATCGACAAGTCGCAATCTAGCGATGTCGGGGCTGACGGCAAGCCACTTGCCGATCGCAGTGCTGAAAGCGTAAAAGATATTCAGCTCAGAAAAGGCCACAAACCTGGCGACAAGCCTGCAAATTATGTAATAGATAAATACGGCAATGTGCATCAGTTGCGCAGTCCCGACAAGTCTTTGGGCCAAGGAGACGACGCAGTCATAGTCGAAATTGACGACAGCGAAGGACAAGCAGCGCGTGCAGCCAATGAACAACAAAAAGCAACGGCCGCCTCACTGATAGCTGCAATCGAGTCGCAGTATGCTTCCGCAAACAGATCGCCAGAAATTCCTGCTGATCTTCTAGAAGCGCTCTATGCGCCGGCTAACATACCCGCGCCGAAGGTCGTGAAACGCGGTGGAGGCGGTGGTGGAGCAGCCGGATGGGGAGGAGGCGGCGGCAATATGGGCGGCAACCGCTCGTTGTTCAGCCCTGGTCGTTCTCCTAATGTTGCCAGAGGAGACGGCGGATTAACGCCCGATATCAGTGGAAGGACCGGCAAGGCTTATGATTTCAGCTCTTTGGGTGGATTGGATATGAAAAATCCAGTCGATCGCGTCGTGTCGTTGATCAGCGCCAATGAAGGCAGACCTACATCTATTAATTGGAACGACAATGGACACGGCATCTCAGTCGGAATGTTTCAGGCCAACCAAAAGTCAGGCGAATTGCCGATGCTTTTGAAGAAGATGCATGATGCCAATCCTCAGCTGTTCAGCCAGGTCTTTAAAGAGCATGCACAAGACATGCTGAGCGAACAGTTTGTGCGTTCTGCAAATTTCTCAAAGAACAATGACCTTGGTCGGATGATGCAAGAAGCAGTCAATCAGCCGGACTTCCAGAAGGTTCAGTTAGACATGATACGAGAAAAAGTGGCACACGCATCAGATGTCGCGAAGCAGTACGGTGTCGAGTCGACACTCGGCGTAGCCATTTTTGCAGACTTGATCAATCAGTGCGGAGAAGGGGGAGCTCAACCGTATTTCCGTGCCGCACTCGGTCGCAACAACGAAGAAGATAAGATTCGCGCAGTGGTCAATGCATCAGAAACGAATCCCTATCGAGGAAATCGTGCAACCAAGATCGCCAGCTCCGGACTGGTGAGTGCAAACGAGACGTTTAACGTATAGCACCGTATATGGTGCTCAATTGTTTTCGTTCGCTGTTACTTCCTGCTGTTTCCGCGCCGCCGAATTATTTCAATGAGTCCTCGAAGACCAAGTAAATAGCTGTCTGCGCCGAAACCTACAACCACACCGGAGGCGATGTCTGACAAGTATGTCTTGTGTCGAAATTCTTCTCTGGCATAGATGTTGCTGATGTGAACTTCCACAAAAGGCAATGCCACAGCCAATAATGCATCGCGAAGTGCAATTGACGTATGCCCGTAAGCCGCTGGGTTGATCAGGATTCCATCGGCTTTGTCGATGGTTCTTTGCACCATTTCAACCAGCTCGCCTTCGGAGTTTGTTTGTGCAAATTCAAGTTGCACATTCAACTCTTGCGCCAGAGATTCCAATTCGTCAAAGATGTCTCTCAGAGTGAGAGAACCATAGTGAGCAGACTCTCTTCGTCCGAGCAGATTTAAATTGGGCCCGTTGAGAACTTGAATTCGCATAGTGCCTCAATGATGCTTGCTTTGATAAATGGTTGATATTACCGCGCTTGGAATACTTTAACGTCATGAACCGTCTGATTTGACGACAGGTTACATGGGTTCCTCTTCCATCGCCTCCAACGCGCACTGAGCCTCAATCAAGAATGGGTCGTTGCGTGTAAGCAGTTTTTCAGCTCTGATCAGACCGATAAACTGCGCCAAGAGATCTTTGAGAGGCAGTCTTTGAGTGCCGTGCTCTACGTCTTCAGTCACCAAAAACATGCTCGAAGCCAGCAATACACGCGCCTCGACCGGTCTCAGTTCGCTTGAGTGGATTATTTCGCCCAAGAGTTTGGGATCTGCCTTGCTTTCAAAAATCAGCTGCTTGCAAAACTGCATGACGCTCGGCATCACACCTTTGCTGCGTTCTTCCGGCAAAGAAGCTGCGGCTCTTACCAAATTGAGCTTGTTGGAGGCGTCGCCAAGAGATTCGGCTGAGTCCACCAAGTTTCTGACCTGGTTGGCTTTCGTGTTGAATTGCCGTCTAAGCTCTGTCTCCGCGACCGACGAAACCGGCTTGGTAGCCGCGTCAAAGCGCTTGTCATAATAATCTTGCACGTGCTGCCGCTTGAGTTCGATGCCGTAAGGCATGAGCTCGAAGAATATGGATTCGAGCCCTTCCAGCTGCGATTGCAAATACATCAACTCGTCTTGAGTGACTGACAACAGACTCTCCCTTTCGTTTAGAGTCCCATGTTGGAAATGGGTTCTGACATTCGACCATTCTATAATCGCTTTGCCTATTTTGGTTCTTCAATCATCTCTTGGATTCGATAAGCTACTTCTTCTACGGTTAGATCTTCTGTATCTATTCTTACTGGCGCCTTTGTGTAGTATTTTTCTCGGCTTGCCATGAGGTTCGAAAGTCTCTGTAACAAATCGTCAGAGCCGGCTAGCAGCGGGCGTGAATTGTCATCCGCCAGCCGATTTTTAAGGCAGGTTGGGGTCGCATTTAAAAAAATTACCAGCCCCAAGTCCATCAAGGTATCCAAGTTGTGAGGTTGGGCCGGCAAACCACCTCCGGTTGCCAGCACCACTCCTTTATGACTTACGGCTAGTGTCGACATTTCGTTGACAACTCCCGATTCCATTTTGCGAAATTGAGGTTCGCCGTCTTGCTCGAAAATTTCAGAAACTGTTTTTCCTGCTTTTGCTTCAATCAGTTCATCCGTATCCATGAATGACCAACCAAGCTCTTTGGACAGAAACCTTCCGACGGAAGTCTTCCCGGCGCCTGGTGGACCGATCAATGCTACGAAGGAAGTTCGTTTGGTCAATGGTGTGGAACTGCGTGTGGCTCAGCTGCTATGGAAGTGTGTCCTGCCTTGCGCGTGGCGATTTCGATTTTGTGGTGACAGTCTATCAAACCTGGATCAAGAGTAACCGCACGTTTGAACGATTGAATCGACGGACTATACTCACCCATGTGGAACAGTGCAAGGCCAATGCCATAGTGTGCAGAGGCCATGGCCGGATCTATAGACAATGCTTGCTCGAACTCTTCGATGGCCTCATGCGGGGCGCCTGCCATCTGCATTACGCTTCCGAGGCTGCTGTGGGCGATTGCATTATTGGGATTCGACTGAATCGCGCTTCTGAATGCCGTTATCGCATTTGCGTACTCACCTTTGGCTGCATAACTATTTCCTAGGTGCATTGCCGACGACGCATCTTGCGGGTTGAGCGTGAACGCGGTGGTGAACTCTTTGCGCGCCAACGGCACCTTGCCTTGCGCTTGATACACGAGACCCAAAACATTGTGGGTCATGTAATCATCCGGGTTCAACTTCAACGAAGTTTGAAACTCTTGTGCTGCAAGAAACAGATTGCGTGTCGCCCATGCAGCCATGCCTAATTGTTGGTGGGCGATGGCAACGTCGGGATCCATAGAAATGATGGTGCGTAGATCTTTCATTGCTTCGCGATATTGGTGAGACTGCATGTAAGCTTGAGCACGTGCGAGCAAAGTCACTGACTGCGGGCTTAGCTTGTGGGTTTTTGCTTCCAGTGGTAGGGCAGTCTTTTGAACGTTGAAAGATCTACCTATAGCTATATCCTTATTCGTCTCGTCGAGTTGCGCAAGCACTCGATCTTGCATTCCGAGTTTTTCGTACACTCTAGTGAGGTTGCTGTGTGCGGCCGACAGCTCCACATTCAAAGTCGAAGTTTGTAAAACGGCGCTGGATGCTTTGGCGAAATCTTTTACTGCCCGCGCTTGAGCTTCCGATTGTTTGAGTTCTGCAATGCTCTTCCGGCTCAATGCGATTGCTTCTTGGAAGTAAGCCTCGGCTTGCTTCATGTCGCCGATTTCTGCGTAGATCAGTCCGAGCCTATTGTGCAACGACGGGTTATTCGGGTCTTTCGTTACTTCGACGAGCAATTGCTGGGCTGCCTGGTCGAGAAGTTTTACGTCTTCTGAAGAGCCTACCGGCGAAGCAGGCGCATTCTGATTTGGCACGGCAGATGATGATGTAGAGCTGATCGATGCCAGTTGCGTCTGTGCCCATTGACTGACTTGATTTAGCGCTTGAGAGAATTCCGGAATCTCGAAGCCAAAAATCTTTGAGGACAGTGGTAGCACTGGTAGAGTCACCAGCACTATGGCTCCCAAAAAAACAACCCACAGTCTCGAACTGTGTCGCCTGCCGGGGTTGAAAGATGTAGCCATCGGACCGCTCAATGCCAACGCTTTTTGGGGTGTAACGTGAAAATGAAAATATATATGCCAAGGTTAATGTTGGCTTGGGTGGTAGTCAATACGGCTTTTACGAATAGCTTGGATACTGGTCGCTAGGAGTCCCGAAAGCCTCACCAGTTGGCATTCTGCAAATCAGAAATTAAGGTGAGAAACTCTTGACATTTGTTTGCGTGGCGACAAAAAACCGAATGTGAAAAGTCTCTCACATTCGGCGTTTCGATTGGTTGCTTACTCAAGTAGGTCGCGGCTACTTGCCTCTGAAGTACAGAATAATCAATCCCAGTGCGCCAATCACCATGTTAGGCATCCATGCCGCCACCATCGGATCTAAGCGTCCAGCCTCTCCCAGTGCGCCGGAAGATGATTGCAACACGTAATAGAGGAAGACGACTACTGCTGAGTAGATAAGACCCAGGTTGCTTCTCGAGCGGCGAGCCAATAGACCCAGAGGTGCGCCGGCAAGAGCTACGACCAAGCAGGCAAGAGGCTGCGAGAACTTTTGATAATAGCGAACCAAAAGATCGTTGGTCACTGCATTGGACATGCCGAGTGTCTTGATGTAATTGCTCAATTCAAACATGTTCATTTCTTTCGGTGCTACTTTGCCCTGGTCAAGCGCCTTTTGAACGTTTGAAATACCAGGCAAGACTAATTTCTCGAATTGAAGAATTCGCGTGATGTCGCTGTTTCCTGCAAGCACATAGGTTCTTCCATGCTCCAAGACCCATTCTCCGTTCGACCACATTCCGGATGCAGCGCAAATGATTTGCACCAACTTTTCTCTGGTGAAATCCAAAATGATGACGTTTGAAATCAATCGCTTGTTATACCAACCGATGTAGAAAATGCGGTCTATATTCATGTCTTTACCGCGTTCCATATACGTGAAGTTGGCTTGTCCTGAGGGCAGGTCGGCTTTATACAAGGCTAAGAACTCAAGCTTTTTGGAAGCTCTTGTTGCAGTCGGAACTACGAACTCGTTGAGTCCGAAACTGATGAAACTAGTGAGCAATCCGAACATAAGTGGGGCGATCATGATGCGATAGAAACTGACGCCGCATGTGCGCATGGCGATGATTTCGGAGTCGCCGGATAGTCTGTTGAATACGAGCAACGTACCGAGCAACACACCGATTGGAATGGTCATAACGATGACTTCAGGCAGGTGTAAGCCCAGAATGGTGAGAGCGGTGCTCCAGGGGACGCCGGCGCGCATGATCAAGTTGAACATCGCCTTGAGTTGGTCTGCACCGAACCAAACGCCGGTGACGATGCCGATACCAAACAAGAGTGGCTGCCAGAATTCGTTGGCAATATAGCGGTCGAGAAGTTTGATACCAATCATAGTGTGAAGTCCTCACCAAGATAATGTTTTCTCGCCACCGGGCTATCGGCAACCTCTTGGGAGGTGCCGGCAACCAAAATTTTGCCCGAATCAATCAGGTAGGCGCGGTCAGTGATTTTTAGTGTCGCTCTAGGGTTGTGGTCAGTGAGAAGAACGCCGAGGTTCCACTCTGTTTTAAGCCTTCGAATCAAACTTTGAATGTCTGAAATTGAAATCGGGTCGACCCCTGTAAAAGGTTCGTCAAGCAGGATGAATTCAGGCTCCGTGGCTAGACATCTTGCTAGTTCTAGACGTCTGCGTTCACCCCCGGAGAGTTGCACCGCAGTAACGTGCTCCAAGTGATCGAGGTTGAATTGTTCTAGCAAGAACTTGATTTTCTTTTCTTGGTCGCGCTTTGGAATGCCGCGCAACTCCATAACCAATCGAATGTTGTCACCTAAAGAGAGCTTGCGGAATGTCGATGCTTCTTGCGGAAGATAGCCTACTCCCAAGCGGCTTCGAAGATGAATAGGCATCTTCGTGAGATTCTTGTCGGCAAGTGTGATCTTCCCTTTTTCCGGTTTGACCAGACCAAGCACCATATCGAACGATGTCGTTTTGCCTGCGCCGTTTCTACCCAGAAGACCAACAACTTCTCCGCGTCTTACGTAGAAGCTGACTCCGTCTACGACTCTTCTTCCGCCGTAGCTCTTCTGCAAATTTTCAACAACCAGAGTCTTGGTTGGCGTTGCTTGTTGCGTCATTGTGGTGCCTCAACTTTTCTCGAGCTAAGTTTGGGAGTTTGCTTGTTGGGTGCAGGAAGGGTTTGCGCCATGCGCGGAGGGCGCTTGGAAGCCAGCATTCCTCCATCATTTGGAGTAGGCATGCCCGGAGACTGATTTTGTTGGTTCGGTGAATTCAAAATGATTGCTTTGGTGTTTCCCTCTGCCAATACTTTGTGATCAAACGTCGTGTATGTGATGCGATCGGCAATCCAGCGTCTGCCAGGTTGGCTTATTTTGGAACGTCCGATGAACAGCACTCGATCCATCTCTCCATCGACATTTCTCAATAGCAAAACTTTCGGACCAACACCAGTCATGCCCTGATACTCGACACGTACGTTGCCTTCGGCAGTGACTTTGCCGGAGTTTTCGCTGTAGTCTTGAGAGTCGGAGAAAATCAAAATAGGTTCGGCGGCCTTTGTTTCGGAATTAGGAGTGCTGACAAAGCTCAGCCCCCCTGTTTTTTGGGTTTCACTGCTTTGCTGTGAGGCGTTTGGGCCCCCTTTTTTTGGGTCTTCCTTATTTGCTTGGATGACCGTTGATTTGACGTTGCCTGTAGCTTGTAATCGCTTTGTATTTAAGAAGTACGTTACCGTGTCCGCCGCCGTACTGTTTTCTCCCTGCGTCGCTATCACGTTTCCGGTGAAGAGCGCCGCTTCGGCAGCTCCGTCAGGTCCATAAACCAACTGCAAGTGGCTCGACTTGACTTTGATGTTGCCGGCGTTTACGCGCACGTTACCGTGTGCTTCAAACTTGCCGGTGGCGCGATCGTATTCCTGGCGATCCGAGTCTGTGATGATGCGTTCAGGTTTCGAGGACGTGCCGCCCAATGGGCTGGACATGCCGCCTTTGGTGGCCGCCGGAATGGGCGGAGACTGCTGAGAATCTGATGCGGTTTCTTGAGGAGGTGCACCAAATTCGGTATCAGTGGATGATTGAGGTTGTGGATCGTCTTGTGTGGGCCAAGAAAAACCAGGTCCACCTTTTGTACTTGGCTTTGCTGCCTTCTTTTCAGCTTCCGCTTTGGCTGCAGGTTTTTTGCCCTGCTTTGCTTGAGCTTCTTCTTGTTGTTGAGAGTTGAGATCGGCGGTGCTCACATCTGAGTGAGCATTGCCTTCTGCAAATACCTTTGATGTGCCGACTTCAAAAACTAGCGTGTCGGCATCGATTTTGTTTTTGCCCTGCACCAGGTGCGGGTGACCCGTAAATACTGCCTTTTGTGGCTGGCCGCTTGGATCTCTATACAGTTTCGCCATCGGTGCATAAACAACGCAATCTTTGTAGACGACCTTTACTTTGCCTTTTGCAATTACGTAGTCGTCTGCAAATTCCTGCTCTTCAGCTTGAATGTCGATTGGACCGCTTCCACCAGGAGCCTGAGCCAATGCTGCTGTCTGCGACATGATGAAGAAGCAGGCGAGCGCAGCACGGGTCGAGCGGCAATTGAACATATCGGTGAATAGGCTGAGGTTTGTCTTTTTCAACTTTGGTACCTAGAGAACCTTCCCAATGGTGGCATGTGTGTTTCCGGAAATCTTGATGTTGTCCATCTTTTTGCCCATGGTTCCCGTAGCGACGCTACCGGATACCTTGGCTACCCCAGGCCAGACGATGTTAACACCGCCTGTGGCCTTGAACTTATTTTTTTTGTCTAATTCGATCTTGTCTGCCTCCAGGCGCGACTTTCCTTCGTCGCCTTCGCAGACTACACGTCCTTTCTCTTTCGAGAGAAGCTGCACATTGTGCGTAACTTCGTTGGCTGTTCCTATAGGGGCAACCACTCGCATCTTCAAGACCTTACCGTTGAAGTATTCGACTTTGATGTCGGTGAGGTTGACGTCTTTGTTTGAGGGTTCCAAAACACCGGTCTTGGCAGTGAGCTGCCACTTTACCTGGTTCTGCTCATCGACTTCTTTCAGTAGGTAGTTGTCGATGGTGATCTTGTCTGCCATCGGACGCTCTTTCTGCTGTTGATCGTATTCTTGCGATTGCTTGGTCGCTTCGGTTTGTGCGTAATACACCAACCAGACGAGCCCGCAAGGAATGCTCAGGGCAAAGACGAATTTCAAGAATCCACGTAGCTTGGCGGGAATAAGATGTAGCATTGGTTTTATTTACCTATTTTCCTGCCGCACGAAGAGCGATTGCTCGAGAGACATTCGACACGCACTCTTTTAGGTTGCCTTGTTTCAAATAACCTTCTCCCAAAAAGAAGTACGGTGCCGGGCTGTCCGGAAATTCTTGCTGGCATTGACGCCACGTTGCCATTGCTTGTTCGACGTTGCCGGTGGCTTCGACCATCAAGTGGGCGCGATACACGCGCGTCCAGAGATCTTTCGGGTTGCGAGCAAGAATGTCATCGAGGTGCTTCATAGCCACTTGATAGCATTGTTTGACTTGTGGCATCGCCGCTGGTGAGGCGATGTTCATTGACAGTTTCACATCAGGAACTTTGATGGGGACCGGGAAGCCGGGGAGTTGAACGTATTGATCTTGTTGGGCCGGTGCAGCCGCTTGGGTCGGTTGTGCAGTAGATTGAGCCGGTGGTGCAGATGCTGTGGTCGGAGTTTGAGCCGTTTGTGGGGCGGCTTGCGTGTCAGCTGATTGTGGTTGATCTTCTTTCTTCTGCCAACCATCAGACCACACTTGACCGGGCTTAGCAGGTTGGGCTGCGACTTCGGCAGTAGCCTGACTTGTCTGAGGCGCAGTCGCTGGCGGCTGTGTCGCTACCGCTGCGGCTGGCATCGGATTTGGTGGCACGCCGCGCAGTGAATACTTCGCGACCAAATAGGCCTTCATGTAATAGGCCCAAGCAAGTCCGTATCGCACGCGATTATCTTCCGGATACGTCTGCAACATCTTTTCGTAGGTTTCGATCATCTTGTCGAAATACGCCGGACCACCTTTGGTTTCAGCCAATTTGCGTGCACGGCGAACTTCATTGAGCGCTTGCTCTACTCTGCTTGTGCGTGTAAGCGCAACCGCCAGAATAAAGCTGGCTTCGGGATTGTCTGGGTAGGCTTGCACTTGTTTTTGTGCCAGTTCGACGTCATCGGTCGGAACGATGTCTTCTGTGTCCATCGACGCGTCGAGCTCTTGTCCTGGCTTAAGGACGAATCTCTTTACTGGCTTTACGGCTGCTGTCGCGGCCGGTACGGCAGCGGCTTGAGGTTCGGAATTCGCAGCTTGAGCATTGGCAGTGCTAGGAATAAGGAACGCCAAACCAAATGACATACATAAAGATATGGGAAGAACTTGGTGCGTCCTGTAGTTTTTGAAGTTCATACGACCCCGTGTTGTAAAGTGATAGTGTTCTGAGCGGTGGTTCTAGGCTGGGCTTGGAAACCGCGCGAGAGCCTTGTGCTTGGCTGAGCACCACTTTTACAATAAAAGCCTCTCAACAACCGCGTGATCATAACAGACGACAAACGGTTGCCAGTTGGAGCCGTTTTAGCATAAAAAAAAATTGGCCAAAGATTCTTCAGCCAAGCACTATTTCGGGGCTTTACCGTTAAGAATTATTGGCAGAACTTCATCCAACCCATCGACCACGTGTCGTGGCTGGCATCGCTCGAGGAGTTCTCTAGTGTGAATTCCCGTAGTAACGCCAATGGCGTCAACGCCTGCGTTGCGCGCCATATCCAGATCATAAATGCTGTCGCCGATAACCACAGTTTCTTCCGGCTTGCCGGAGAGCTTGGTCATTGTGTAAGTGACTGACTCGGGATGTGGTTTGTGATGTGTTACATCTTGAGCGCCGACTATTAACTTGAAATAACCAGAAAGATTGTGAAACTGCAAAACCTCTTCGACAAGGTGACGGCGTTTTGAAGTTGCAATCGTTATATCAATGCCGCAATCATTGAGACGATCGAGCATGTTGACCAATCCGGGAAACAAAGGACAGATTGCCACGGCTTGAGCATCGTAAATAGCGCGATATCTGTCTGCCACTTCTAGATGGAAATCTGGGCCATGCGAGGGAAAGATGACCTCCATTTGGTTGGGCAATGGAACTCCGATCAAGTTTCTCCATTGATCGAGGATATGCGCGTCGAGCTCGTACTCTCCAACTACTTGTTCCATTACGTCGACGATGCCGGGGGCTGAGTCGACGAGTGTGCCATCGAAATCGAAAATTGCTAGCTTATACAAATTCAAACGCTCGTTTTTGCATGCGCATCAATCATTTGGAAGAAACGATCGAAAAGATAGTCGGAATCATGAGGACCAGGGCTTGCCTCAGGATGATACTGCACTCCAAAAATAGGTCTCGTCTTGTGGCGGAACCCCTCTACGCTTCCGTCATTCAAGTTAACGTGTGTCAATTCCAAGGTCTCCGGCAAACTGTCGCAGTCGACCGCAAAACCATGATTCTGGCAGGTGATCTCAACTTTTCCAGTCAAAAGATCTTTCACCGGTTGGTTGCCTCCGCGGTGCCCGAACTTCAATTTATATGTTTCTGCACCGAGTGCCAGAGATAAGAGTTGATGGCCCAAACAAATTCCAAATATTGGAAGGCCAGAGTCGATAAGAACGTCTAGTTCCTTCAAAATTCCTTTGCAGGCCGCAGGATCTCCAGGGCCGTTTGAAAGAAATACTGCGCTTGGATGGGCCGCCAGAATTTCTTGTGCGCTTGTGGAAGCCGGATACACAGTCAAATCAAGACCACGACTGGCAAGCTGATTGAGTATGTTGCGTTTGATGCCGAAATCCATCACTGCAACTTTGTACTTCCCGACTCCGACTTGATATGACTTTTCAGCAGTCACTTCTTCTGTCATATCGGCACCAGACATCTCTTGAGAGTTGCAAGCGATCTCAACCAGTTTCTTTTTTGATGCTTCTAAATCATTTGCATCAACTTCCGTTGAGAGGGCACAGCGCATGGCGCCTTTGTCGCGTATGTGTCTTGTTATCGATCTTGTATCTACCTCGGATATTCCGATGATTCCGAAGCTCTTCAAAAAATCAGACAGTGACTCGGTTGCGCGCCATGAACTGTAGCGGCGACTGAGATGTCTAACAACAAGACCACGAGCAAAAATCTTGCGCGACTCGAGATCTTCTTTGTTGGTACCGTAGTTGCCAATCTCGGGATATGTAAGGGTTATCACCTGACCTGCATAACTTGGGTCGGTGAGAATCTCTTGGTATCCGGTCAAGCTTGTGTTGAATACGAGCTCACCTGTTGATGTTCCGGTGGCACCAAAGCCGACACCGCAATATGTCGTGCCATCTTCCAAAGCCAAAATACATAAAGGCGCGTCTGAGTTTTGACTAGTATTAGGGGCTGGCGCGGTATTTTTCGAGCTTTTGCTCATGCTTTTAAGAGGTTCCTCCCTTGTTCCTCTCAACTTACTTAATCGGCTGATGGGCTTTTCGCCTGATTGACTTCGATTACGCGCTGTTTGGAGGAGCTTAGTATCACCTATATTACCCAAAATAGAGCCGGATGTGGTCGTTGAAAGCCTGCTTGTGCAGCTTTGTTCGATCTTGCCGACTTTTACGGACGACTGAAACTTCGGTGTGAACGAAAAAACAAAAAGTTTATTGGAGAGTTTTAAAAGAGAGTAATGACATCCTAATTGTCTCGAACAACTCTCGGTCAGCGGCGAGTCTTAAGCAGCCGTCCGAACCAAAGAGTTTCAATTCGGCTTGTCCTTATGATCAATTCAATTTAGAGATCTCTTTAGAGATTCTGAACCCGGTAAAATTGTTGAGACCTAAGGCGCCCAGCCTAAAGTCAAGTGTTTACTGTGAATCTACTGCATTGCAGAAAGCGAATAAACAAACATGGGTATGGACACCTATTTAAAAGCTCTGGATTTGCTCAAGCCGGAGATCTGTTTGACAGTTGCGATTTTGATAACCGCTCTGTGGAACCTTTTCTACCCCAAAGCCACTACATGGACGCGAACCTTTAGCCTGATTGGATTGGCAGGTGGATTTGCTCTTCTGCTTCCTCAACTCTTACTAGATACAGAGAAGATTTTTAACGGTCTGTTCACTGTCGATAAACTCACAGTGACGTTTGGGTTGCTTGTCTGTGCTGTCGGTTTCGTGGTCGTGTTGATGACAATGGGCTACGAGCAAAACCTCGGGCGCAACGTAGGGGAGTTTTATTCAATTCTTCTGACTGCGGTACTTTCCGTGATGTTGCTTGCCGGCTCAACCGATCTAATCATGTTGTTTGTGGCGCTTGAGACCCTGAGTATCTGCTGTGTTTTATTGGCTGGCTTCGCGAAACGCGACATCAAGAGTGGCGAAGCGTCCCTGAAATATCTTCTGTCTACGGCTGCCGTCACGGCTACGCTTCTTTATGGACTTTCGTTTCTCTATGGAATGAGCAGTGGAAACACCACCTTTGATGGAATAGGACAGACCATCAACTTCATGCAGCAAGGAGACTCCGGAATTTTCAAATTCTTTGTGGTCGCTCTCATCCTCAGCGTCATCGGCTTCAAGCTTTCGATCGTACCGTTTCATATGTGGACGCCGGACGTTTACGAAGGCGCGCCGACTCCGGTTACGGCTTTCCTTTCAATCGGCTCCAAAGCAGGTGGGTTTGCCCTTGCTGCCAGATTGCTTTTAACGGTCTTTAATTCAGCTATTGCCGATTGGTCGATGCTGTTGGCTGCATTGGCAATACTGTCGATGATTGTCGGCAACTTGGTGGCGCTGACTCAAACTTCGTTTAAGAGAATGCTTGCGTACTCGTCTATTGCGCATGTCGGATACATATTGATTGGACTTATTGCCTGCACCCATGAAGGGCTTGCGGCAATGACTTTCTACATCATTGTTTATGGCTTCATGAACCTTGGCGCATTCGCCGGTGCAATCTTGTTTGCAAACGAAACCGGCAGCGATCGCATCGAGTCCTATGCCGGGCTCGTGCGCAAACGTCCGATATTGGCTCTGTGTATGGCTTTTTGTTTGCTCAATCTTGCAGGCTTGCCCATTCCGCCTGCAGGTTTCTTTGCGAAAGTGTTCGTATTTGCAGCCGGATTGCACCTCGACGCTGTTGCAATAGGCAGGTTGCCGCTCGGCTGGCTCCTGGTTACAGCTGGACTTATCACATCGATTCCGGCAATCTATTACTACACTCGCGTAGTCATTTTGATGTTTGTTCCGGAGCCTTCAGATAAGGTAAAAGCCTTGCCTGAAATGGCTCCAGGTGTAACAAGCAATCAGGGTGGTCCATCCATAGCGCTTTGGCTGTGTGCTGCGGCGGTAATCTTGTTTGGAACGGCAAGCGTGAATCCCGTAATGTCAATCTCGCGACAAGCGATGGCACCACTAACTCCTTCTGCCAATCCAATTTCATATCTCCCTGAAAACAGAAACTAACTGATTAGAGCTTGAAATCGTTTCTATCGTGTCCTTCAGATTGGAAGCCGATACTACTTTTGGGTTTTGTCCTGGTAGCGTGTCTGGTGGCTTATTACTTTCCGGTTTTGACTGGAAGTCGTTGCTTCTATTTGTCCGATCACGGCTTCTACTTTCAGCCGCTCACTAGTTTCATTGCTGACGGCTTCAGGCAATGCAAGTTGACTCTCTGGAATCCGTACATGCACTGCGGGATGTCTGAGTTAGCGGTGCCTTCACCTGGAGTTTTCTATCCGCCAAACTTGTTGTTTGCTTTTTTTGAATACAGCATAGCCCTGGCAGTCATAAGCCTTTTCCATCAATTGGTTGCGCTTGTAGGTGCATTTTTGCTGGTGTCTTCGTGGGGTGCGGGGCCGGCATTTGCCTGTGCGACGATTTATTCACTGTCGGGCTACATGTTTACACTTAATGCGAATCACACTCTGCCCGCCACTGCTGCATGGGTGCCGCTTAGCTGGTGGCTTCTGCGTTTAACCAACGATCAAAAGCACAGAGTTTTAGCTTGTGCATTGGGTGCCTTCTCTATCTTTTTGATGATTGCAGCAGGGCGGCCTGAGGTATACATGCCTGCTTTAGTTCTCTTTGGTTGTGCGATTGTTGTTTCTGCGACCCATCCTTTGATTGCAGACAATCGCATTTCACTTAGCCGAGTCAGCCGCGAAACTTTAATGGATTGGGTGAATCGTGTTCGGTGGCCATGCGCCAGCCTTGCATTAGGTATCATGCTTGCTGCGCCTTGCCTGATGCCGGTGGCGGAGTGGACGCCTCTTTCGCCTCGAGCTGACGGACTTAACCTAAAGCAAGCTCTGAGTTGGAGTGTGAACTGGTACGACTTAGTTTGCCTGGCATTTAATAGACCTCTGGGAGATTTGCAAACACTAGGCGCTCCCCATCTCGAGTCAGTTGCAACCAGGGTTGGTTATTTGCAATATGTTCCTTCGGCTTATGTAGGAGCGGTTGCGGCCACTCTTGCGTTTGTTGGCTGTTCGGACAAATCTTGGCACTTCAGAGTATTGACGTTAGTTGGATTGACGGTAGTCGTCGTTTTCTCGCTCGGTCAGTACACACCGGTAGTGCCTGTTTTGATGAGCGCCTTTCCTAAGCTGATCGTTCTTCGCTACCCGTCGAAGCTACTGGTATTCATCGATCTCCTGCTTGCGGTGCTGGCCGCACGGGGCATCAAAGTCTGCCAAAAGGAAGGTGTAGGCAAAACCGCTTTCAACGTAATTGTTGGTCTCTGGCTTTTCGGTGTCCTGTGCGGGGTCTTCTATTGGTTGATCAATCCGTCTGCGCACCTGGTCTATTGCGTACTAAACAATGCCGGACAAAGACTGCTTGGGAAGTCACTTCTATTTGGATCGCTGATTGGATTGGTGACGATAATCGTTGCCCGAAAATTGCGAGCTACACCCGATCGACTTATCTCGGCATTGCTTGCGGGATTACTTGGAAGTCTTATGGCTGGAGCCTTTACACAATCCCAAAAGACTTGCGAGCGAGGATTCTATGAAGCTCCGTCTGTGGTGGCACAAGAAGCAGAAAAGATCATTGGCGATGGAAGAGTAAAGGGAAGAAGTCGACACTTGCCTTTGTATTTCGACCCGCTTTCTTTACCGGCGGGATACAAGGGGCGAGCCAATGCAGCGCCTTCGGAGCCATTTTTTCAATTTTGCAGACAATTACTTCTGCCAAACATTCAAGTGGCGTTCAGGGTGCCGCAAGCTTTTGGTTATGAAGCGGCGGAGACGAGCGACCACAGAAAACTCGTCTTGGCGGGCATAAAGAGCGCGTCTAAGTATGAGTTGTCAGACAGCAGGAGCTGTGTTGAATTAGCAAAGGTTTGCATGATCACTTCCACTTTAGTAGTGACACGCCAGCTCAAAAAAGGGAAAGCAGAAGTTTCGCAATTGAACGAGAAGTACTTCGAAGTCGTGCGCGATTTTGATGAGCTGAATGTGCGCATCTATAAGGTGAAGCAATCGCTTCCTCGTGCTTATGTGAGCGAGTCTTGGATGTGGCTCGATGATCAAAAGGATGCCACCAAGTTGGTGGCAGAGCCCACTTGGAGATTCAATCCATCTAGGGTTACTTTGCTTGAGCGAAAAGAATTCATCGATGCCAGGTCGTCTAATGAACGTCCGTCTGGAGGAAGCTACATTGCTCCAATTCCTAATCCGCCAACCGATCAATCGCCGATTTCGGCAAAGACTCTTTCAGAGTCTTCTGGAACTGTGTTTTCACCCGCAGCATTTTTGCAAGATGAACCAGAGCATATAGCGCTTTCTGTCAATTTAGAAAGGCCGGGATTCGTTGTGCTCAACGACCACTTCTATCCCGGTTGGCAGGCGCAGATTGATTGCGTGCCCGTGAGAATCTATCGCGCTAATGCAATCATGCGAGCGGTCTACGCACCCAAAGGCGCACATTTGATTACCTTCGACTACAAGCCGCGCAGTTTAGAGCTAGGGATCATTGTGGCAGGCACAGCGCTGGCCGCTGTTTTCGTACTTGCATTGATCTCGCTGCGCCAACCCGCCTGGAGACTCATTCTTCTTCTTTCGGGCAGATAACGCTTTTGCGTGGCTCAATTACTGGCAACGACAACTTTGTCTAAAGCAATGCTAGACTTATCAGATAACTCCAGTTGCCCTCGTAGTTCAGCTGGACAGAACACCTCCGTCCTAAGGAGGGTGTCGGGGGTTCGAATCCCTCCGAGGGTGCTAGTTAATTGGAATAAAAGGAGAGGTTGTTTGCCTCTCCTTTTCCTTCTCTTCGCAATTCCAACTTGAGTGGTGTGTGGTGGGGCGGGAGGAATTGCGCCTAAAAATCTGTTTGATGATTTTGGAATGCAGAAGTTGAAAGGGGAACTACTGGTCAGACATATCCGGTTTTACTATGTGCTCGTTTAATATACGCCTGACCAGTTTGTTCTCCAATTTCGGGCATCCGCCCGATGGTCAGCCAGTGCTCTGTGATCCCGCACGAGTGGTTGGCTGATAATGCAAGCCGTCGCGACGATTGGTGTTGTTGAAAACGAAGCTTTGCATGACTCTTGATCAAACTCCTTTCTTGAGTTTTGGATTACAGTGTCGCGACGACTAAGACGCTTGAGCCAGACTCAACTCTTCGTCTTCGCCGACGTTAAATTGAGCGGCAATTATTTGTTGTTCGGAATCAAGCACAGCGTGCTCGATGTCTGGTGCCGGCCGTAACGCAGCTGCTTGTGCAGCCAGTGTCATGGCCCCCTCTGTTTGTTGAGGCGGCATAGACGTAGGGATCATTGATTGGGGTTGTGGCGGCATTGCAGGCATCATCGCTTGTGCGGCCGCCGGCTTATCTTGTAGAGCAACGCTCTTGAGCCGCGGAGGGAACGAAAGTTGCTCAGCTTTTACGACAGGCGTGACTCGCTGAATTTCATTTTTGTCCTTCCAGTGCTCCATGCGCAGACGACCGGTGACGGTGACCTGGTTGCCTTTAAGAAGATACTTTCCAGCAAGCTCGGCCAGTTTTCCCCAAGTCTCGACCTTGTAGTAGTCTGCAACTTCACCTTTGTCTTTCGTGTAGGTGTTTACTGCGACGACTAATGTCGTTTTTACTCTTCCGCTTGTGAAAGTGACTACGTCGGGTGGGCGAACAAGATTCCCCACGATTGATATATTGGCAAGACTCATAACTTTTACCTCCAGGTCCTTGTCCTTGGGGTACGGTGTGCATCGATGGGGGAGATGCAAAAAATACTAACGCCCATACGGATGTATGTCAATACGTTTGTCGGTATGAATTTCCGCTTGATATCCGGCTTTTTCGATTTGTTAACCGACCGTGTCGCGACCGGCTCCAAAAGCGAGCTAGCATGCGCAATTGCGCTTAAAATCGTAGTCTCGGGGGTAAGAAGTCTTTGCCTATCGGTCAAAAATACGAGGAACGCGGGTCATTTCAGTGAATCGCCCCGGCATATGTGTATATGAGGACGATCTCTAGTGCCAGAGATCAACGACGAATGGTTCAGTAGATACACGTTCATTCAGCCGCTTGGACAGGGCGGAATGGGTGTCATTTACTTGGCTGAAGATAAGGGAAACGAACGAGCGCGTTGTGTTGTCAAACAGCTTATCTCTAAGTACACAGATCCTGAAGAACAAAGGGAAGCCATTCGTTTATTTCAGCGTGAAGCTGAACTTTTAAGAACCCTTGATCATCCTGGAGTTGTCAGGTTTTTTGACGAGCACACTACAGAAGACGGCAAATACTTCTTAGTGATGGACTACGTGCAAGGTCAGAATCTCGAGTCTGCAATTGCGAACTTCGGGGCGTTTATGACCGAAGAAGCTGTAAAAATCGGGATTCAAATATGCGAAGTGCTCGAGTACTTGCACGAGCAAGAACCACCGATCGTCTATAGAGATCTCAAGCCAAGCAACCTTATGCTTACTCCTGAAGGTCAGGTTGTATTCATTGATTTCGGAATCTCACGCAACCTTGTTCCCAAAACGCAAGCGACGCGTGTGGTTACTGCGGGCTATTCTCCTCCGGAGCAGTATTTCGGAAGACCTGAAATTCGATCTGATCTCTATGCATTGGGTGCGACCCTCGGACACTTACTCACAGGTGTTCGTCCAAAGCCTCTTACGACGAGCACACCGATGCTAATAAAACCGGATGTGCTGCCTTCGATGGACTCACTGATAAGACGCCTTACTGCGCACAATCCGGAGGAGCGTCCGGCCTCGGCAAGAGAAGTTCGATACACGTTGTACAGAATATATACCGAGATTCATCCTGACTTTGAACTGCCCGAGGAAGTAACCATGGGCAATCCCAACATAGATTT
The DNA here is from genome assembly GCA_964503045.1 of uncultured Candidatus Obscuribacterales bacterium. Lineage (GTDB taxonomy): Bacteria > Cyanobacteriota > Vampirovibrionia > Obscuribacterales > Obscuribacteraceae > CAYZJR01. The sequence goes on along the minus strand of CAZCZI010000001.1, from coordinate 104,551 downwards.
GAGTTCTCAATCAATAAGAAATTTGGTCGATTCGGTGATGCCCGATCAATCAGGCTCGTCGTCTACTGCCAGCGGTCGCATGAAAACGGCACAGCATGCGCCTCAGGAAGAGGAATCGGTCGATGCTCAAAAGATGTCTTCGCATCGGATTCGCCAGGCAAACATTGAAAAAGGCAGGCAAGCGATGGAAGAGATTGAAAAAGAACTAGAAGAGTCGCCGACAATTTGGCAGCGATTGAAGGGCTGGTTAGGCAAAGAAGGCAAAGATAAGAAGTAGCTCTACTTATCTAGCCCGCTGCTGTGCAAAATCAAGTCTACGAGCTTGTCGTAGGAGATTCCCGCTACTTCCGCCATGGCCGGTAAATCAGAAGTGTCAGTCATTCCAGGAAGCGTGTTGACTTCCAAGACGTATGGTTGTCCGGCTTCCACCATCATGTCGACCCGCGAATAACCAGAGCAGTTCAGAGCCTTAAAGGTCTTCACGGCAAGGTCTTGTGCAAGCTCTGTTGTTTTGGAGTCGAGTTCTGCCGGCAAGACAAACTCAGTCATGCCCTTGGTGTATTTGGCTTCGTAATCATAGAAACCCGCTTTTGATTTTGGACGAAGCTCGAGAATGGGTAGAGCCCAGGCTTTCCGGTTGCCATTACCATTTGAATCTTCAAGCACACCAACGGTAATCTCTTGACCGTGAATGTACTTTTCAATTAGAGCGCCACCATATGTGGAGATAGTCTCTTCTACTTGCGATTTCAATGAATCGCGGTCGCTGACTTTTGTGACGCCAACCGATGAGCCTTCATTGATCGGTTTAACCATGTATGGTGGCGGCGAAAGGCGTTTTTCAATTTCATCCCAACTCTTAAGATCTGGCTTGTTGACGATGATAGTTTGAGGGAACGGCAATTCATTTGCTTTCAATACTTGCTTGGTCAGAGGCTTGCTCATGGCAAGTGCACTGGCCAACACTCCCGAGCCTGTGTAGGGGATTTTCAGTAATTCCAACAAACCTTGAACGGTTCCATCCTCTCCATATCGCCCGTGCAACGAAAGGAATGCGATTTCGATCTTCTTTTGCTTTAAAACCTCTACCAAATTGATATCTACATCAATGAGCTCGACATTCTTATAATCCAGCCTTTTCAAGGCGTTATAGCAGTTCTGACCCGAACGAAGCGACACTTCACGTTCGCTCGACAAGCCGCCGTAGAGGACGCCGATGCGTGTCTCTTTCGTGATCGTGGCTCTTTGGACGGTGACCATAACTATGTTGTCCTCCAGATGTCTTTTTCTTCTTGGCCAAAAGTTCCCAACGTCTTCCATTCTGGCTTTAAATTGATTTGAAAGCTTTCAAAGACGATTTCTTGCATACGGCGCATGAGAGTGGTCACTTCCTTGGAAGAAGCGCCACCCATGTTGATTACAAAGTTGGCGTGGATTGCCGAGACTGCCGCTGCACCTTCCTTCATGTTTTTTGCACCGGCTTGATCGAGGAGCAATCCAGCTCCGCGGGTAGGCTCGGGGTTTTTGAAGGTGCTGCCGGCATTTGGCCAACCCAGTGGTTGAGTGCGCCAGCGATAGTCTTCATTTTGTTTGGTTATTTCTTGGATCACATCTGCTTTGTCCGGATTCATGCGGAATCTGGCGCTCAGAACCACATGCTCGGCGGGGTCAAGAACACAGCGTCTGTATTCGAAGTTGAGATCTGAATTGGTAAGAGTTGATATGGTGCGTTTCTTCGCATCATATATAGTGGCACTCTCCAAAATGTTGGCGATGCAGCTGTGGTGTGCGCCGGCGTTCATGATGACGGCGCCGCCGACGGTTCCTGGTATGCCGACGGCAAACTCCAGACCGGACAATCCCAGACCGGCGGCATATTTCGCCAGGTGTGGCAGGCGTGCGCCGGCAGCCGCTTCGAGGATATTGGGTTCTGGTGATGTCACATCCGTCATTAGGGCGGTGCGTATAACCGTTCCTTTAAAACCATCAGATGAAATCAAAAGATTGGAGCCGCCGCCCAGAACAAACCACGGCTCGCCTTCCTTTTCGAGTTGCTCGACTAAGGTGGAGAGCTCTTCGACGCTCTTCGGTTGACAGAGCCGATTGGCTTCACCGCCTATCTTGAGCGTGGTGTAGCGTGCAAGGGGTATATGCTTTTGCTCATCCATTATGTTTTTGTACTTTATGCGTCTGTTTCGAAAGAACTCTTACTTTCAATCAGTTGCAAGATGTCGTTGCCACTGTTGGTGATGTCGCCTGCTCCGACTGTGAGCACCAAGTCCCCTGGACGCAGGTGTGTCACTATTGAAGGCGCCAGAGCTGCGCCGCCACCTTGAATATAGTGTACGTCAGGGTGTTGGATGTTTTGCGAAAATTTCTTGGAGTCTATGCCTTCGATATTCTTTCCGCGGGCAACGTAGATGTCGGCTATGAGAACGAGATCAGCAGCTTTGAAGGCGGCGCAAAACTCACTCCATAGGTCGCGAAGGCGCGAAGGCTGATGTGGTTGAAATGCGACCACCAACCGCTTCAAGCCTTGCTCGGAGCTTGTGTTTGTAATGAACTGTCTGGCCGCTTGCAAGAGCGCCACCACTTCGGTTGGATGGTGCGCGTAATCGTCGACCACCAGGACACCCTTTTTCTCTCCGATGATTTGAAAGCGTCTGTCGACACCTCTGAAATCGGCAAGAGCAGCGGCAAGTTGTGAAAACTCGATACCTAGTTCCAAACCAACGGCGACTGCAGCGACTGCATTTTGCTTGTTGTGTTCGCCCGGCACACTCAAGGACATATCACCCAAGAGTTGGTCTTTGCGATAAATGCGCACTCCGTAGCCGTTCAAACTTTCGTAGCCGTAATCCGAATCGGTGCCGCGTTTTCCGTAGGTGACCACCTTCAACTGGTTGCCTGCAGCGTTTTTATGAATGCGGTCCTTAATTGATAGGCAGCCGGCATCGTCGGCGCATAGCACCACACCGTAGCTACTATTGGTGGCAAAGGTGACCATGTCGGTTTTGATTTGTTCCAAGCCGCCCGGATAGTTCTCCAAATGGTCCGCTTCGATGTTGGTGATGACAGCGATATGTGGATTGAAATTCGATTGCGATCTGTCGCTCTCATCAATTTCGGCAACGAATAAATCGCTTTTTCCAAAATGCGAGTTTGCGCCGATTCGATTGAATATTCCGCCGACCACGACAGTCGGATCGATATTGCATCCAAGGAGCATCTGGGCGGTCATGCCGGTGGTGGTGGTCTTTCCGTGCGTGCCGGAGATACCGATTAGCTGCTTGCCTTTGCAGAGGTAGGCAAGGAACTCCGAACGGTGCCAGACAGGAAGTGACTGCGCACGTGCTTGTGAGAGTTCTGGATTGTCTTCGGTGATTGCGGTGGATATGACGAGACCGGCAGCGTCTTTGACATTTAAAGCTTGATGTCCAATGAATATACGCGCGCCCATCTGCTCTAAGTTTTGGGTTACTTCGCTTTCTTGTTTATCCGAGCCGGAAACAGCGATACCTCTTTCCAGTGCCAAGCGCGCTAGGGCACTCATACCGATACCGCCGATTCCGACGAAATGCAGAGGTCCTGATATGTCTTCCAATTTTGCTGAATGAACGATTGTGTTTTGTGCCGCCAATTGCTCGCTTCTAGAACGAGCTATGCCAGTAGATTCCACTTCCAAGTTGAGCCTCTCAACGCCTGCCAGAGATTTTTTTGTTTCGAGGTCCTATTAAGTTGCCGATGATATATCGATTGGGCATGTGTATTAATGAGGATCTCCAGCTGTAAATATTAGCTGGAAACTGAGCTGTCCTCAATTACATTCGATCTTACTTATTTGCTCTTTGTAGACTTCGACTTGGATTTTGTCGGAGCAGCAGCGGTGCCTTTGAGCACGAAGACTTGCTTGGCTAATTTCGACTTCTTGCGTGCAGCAGCATTGGGATGCAAGGCACCCTTGGTGACGGCTTTGTCGATGACTTTGTAGACATCGCTCAAACCCTTATCAAGCGATTTGAGATCGGCCGATTTCAAGTAATCTTCGAGCTCACGGCTGTTTGTTCTTACCGTGGACTTCCAGTATCTATTGCGTTGACGATTGCGTTCGGCAATAGCGACTCTTTTGATAGCAGACTTGATGTTGGGCACGACTCACTCTCTCTGGGAATTTGACAACGGCTGAGTATTCTAACATATGAGCTTTGTATAGTAGCCGGGATCAGTGTTTTGCTCGTTATGAAGTGTTAACGCTCAACCGGGTGCGCCATCAGAAGCTGGTTTCTGATGATTTCCAAGCGTAAAGCCGACCGCAAATTGTTGCGTCCAGTTTGATGTCTAACTGGTCTCAGTGGCTTTGATGAGAGGGAGATAACTAAGACGAGAGCTTGTTGAGCAGGTCGTTTACCGAGACGGGATTCTCATTGTTGAGGTTGAGAGCGAATTCCGCCATCAGTTGCTGATGCGGTTGTTGCGCATCAGTAAGCTGCGTACGACCCATCAACGCATCGACACCGCCGGCAAAGAATGTCGACCATTCCGCCATTACCTGTCTTACGTGTTCTTGGCTGGTGTACGGGTTATTGTCGTTTGGTAGGGTGGAAAACTTTTCTCGCATGGAATCAGCAACGAGATCAATTCCGGTGCCACTGTTGGTGGATTCCGTCGCTCTTTCTTGTCCTCGGCCGGCTTGTCTCGCCTCGATGCGCATCGTTTCGTTGGCCTCTTGCTCAGCACTGGCCAATCGTTGTCGCTCAGCATCATCCTTGCCTTCGCCACCCTTAATAGAAGCCTTTTCGCTCATGATGTCCTCTGGTACTCCGCAACCTGGGGGTAGATAGGTAGTGGTCGACCGTTTCCTTTAGTAATCCGAAGGGTTTTTGATTTGAGTCCTAGATCTCATTTCTTCTTCTATTACGAGCTTACGCGTGCCAAACGCCCGCCGTCAATGTGGATAATACGTAGTCGTTTTCATTAATCTTTGCCTGAAGGGCTCCAGGGCTGGGGTGTTCGGGCTCACTAATCTCTTTTAGATCTTGATCTAGATCATATATATAACTGCTTCGGGTCTTGATCCGACCGCCACTTGAGCACCGCGAGTCAGGTGATTTATAGATCGCTTTTTCGATCTAAAAGAGACCTATGAATCACCTGCATTTCGTTCTCAAACCACCATGAGATGAACACGTCACTTTTAAAGCCAAAAAGAGACCGTCAGGTCACACCATGGACCACGGGTGTGGGCGGTGCAAAGATGCGCCATTCTTAAGAACTGGCTAAGAATAAGAGGCTTGTCAAGAGGTATACGTATACTATGTGCCATGTTCAGCCTCCCCATTTAAGAACCGAGTCAACCTACCTCCTAACAGCACCAGCAATAGGCTGAGCTTAGGCAGAGGTTTGATTGCGCGCACACATCACTTCACCGCTTGCTCTTGATAAACAGAGTAGAGCAGCGGATCGCCATCGCTTTGGAGGATCTATGAGTTTTAACAACAGTCGTTGGAAAACCTCTGACACGCCCAACCCGGTTTCTGACACGAATTTGCTTCCGACCACGCGCAAGGCTCAGTCGGCTTCAACTTCTAATTACTCTTCTGCTTCTGCGGCGCCGCCAAAACCTAAAGTCGCGCAGATGAAATACGTCGAGTATGCCGGGTTTTGGCTGAGATTTTGGGCTCATATCATTGACACCATCTTAATTGTTGCAGTGATTGACGGACCGATATTCTTAATTGAATCGTTTGAAACCTGGTTGCGTGCAGATATCGTCAACGCGTTGCTTTACCTGGGATGGTCCATTATTTTGCCGTGGCTTTATTATGCGGTCATGGAGTCGGGTGCCGGAGCCACCATTGGCAAGCAAGCCTTTGGTCTCAAAGTGACCGATATGGATGGAAACCGACTGTCCTTTTGGAGAGCCACCGGGCGTTATTTTGCGCAGACAGCCTCGAGATTGACTCTGGGATTTGGCTATATCATGATTGGTTTCACTGAGAAGCGACAAGCCATGCACGACATGATGGCCGGATGTCTTGTGGTGAAGGATATTCGCTAATTAGAGAACGACTCGCCGTCTAAGCTTCATTTTGCGACCGGCGGTACGCAACACAGGCGGTCGAGATGCAGTGGGGTCGAGGCTTCTTCCAATCACATTCTCGATGTCGCGAACTAGATGACGTTGTTCTGTGCACACGAAGGAGTAAGCGACCCCGCTCTTTCCGGCTCGTCCGGTCCTGCCGATGCGATGAACGTAGTCTTCAGGCGAGTCAGGCAAATCGTAATTGACGACGTGGCTGATTGATGGAATATCTAGACCGCGTGCCGCAACATCCGTTGCTACTAACACTGAAAATGCACCCTTTCTGTAAGCATTCAGCGTCTTTTCTCTTTGGCTTTGTGTGATGTCGCCATGAATTTCTTCGGCTTCGATGTTTGCATCTTTCAAGCGATCTCTTACCCAAGAAGCGCGGTTTCGTGTTCTCGTAAACACAAGGACAGAGCTCATTTGTTGCTCGTTGATCAACTTTGCCAATAACTCGTCTTTGCTGAATTCGTTGACGTGAAAAATCTGCTGTTCGATCTCTTTTGGTTCGATCTGCTGGTTGTTAACTCTCACCGTGATAGGCTCGATGAGAAACTCGGCTGCGATTCGCTCTACACGCTGATCGATTGTTGCTGAAAACATCAAGGTTTGACGTTCTTTCGGCAGTTGAGAGATAATCTTGCGAACTTGCGGCATAAAGCCCATGTCCATCAAACGATCCGCCTCATCGAGCACTAGCATCTCAATGGCAGAAACATCGACTACTTTTCGTGCCATGTAATCGAGCAAGCGGCCCGGTGTTGCCACGATTATGTCGATGCCTCTTCTCAGGGTTCTGAGCTGGGCACCATATGCAGTGCCGCCATAGAACGAAACTGTTCTCAAACCCGAGGTTTTTCCGAACCTTTCGAACTGTTCCTGCACTTGAAGCGCCAACTCTCTGGTAGGAACCAATACAAGGGCTCTGGGCAACTTGTCCGGTTCTTGCAAGCATTCGATTATCGGCAATGCAAAAGCCGCGGTCTTTCCAGAACCGGTTTGTGCAGAAGCCATAACATCGCGCCCCGCAAGTGTTACAGGAATCGTGTCCTGTTGAATTGCGGTTGGTTGTATGTAGCCAAAATCTTTTAGTCCATCGACGACTGGCCTGGATAATCCAAGCTCGGCAAAATTACTCAAATTGAAATCCTTAAAATCAAATCCAACTACGGCTCTTTTCTAGCCAACTTTAGGAGGTTCTGATCTTTTAAATCTTTGGTTCAAACTGCTGAAATTCGCCTATGGCCGGAATTTCAATGATGACCAGAACCAGGAAAACGAAACAATCTTCTTGACGATTGTCTGTCGTTCTTATGAATTGTGCCACAACCGCTCCAAGATGTCAAAGATTATGGTCTCTTCGTGCTGTTTTGAAACAACTTCGGTCTATCTGACCTTCCAGTCGAACTGGTAGCGAATCTGCACAAAGCTCGGCGATCCCGCCGGCAGCGGGTCTAACGGCGACGCCGCCTTCAAAGCTTCCATTGCCGAATCATCCACTTTGTCGGTTCCACTGCTGTCCACGATTGTCGGATCTTTAATTGTTCCATCTCGCATTATGGAGAACACGGCAACCACACGTCGTTGCTCCATACCTTTTGGCGGATTCCACTTCGCTTGGATGTCCTTTTTCATCTTGGTCATGTAAGGTCCGAAGTTGACGCTTCCCATCGCGACATCGTCGTCATCATCCTCTTCATCCTTTTCTTTCTCTTTGGATTTAGCTTGTGTCGATGGCTTCGACCGAGAACCTGCAACAGCTGCAGGACGGTTCGGCACTAAATCCGGTCTGCTTACCGCCAGGCTGTCGACAGGATGTCCTATTTTTGCTGCTTTTGGAGGGAGCGAACTTTTCACGAGTACGCCCAACGATGTCTTCAATACGTCGGTGTTGTCGGTTGCAACTGCAATTACCGGCTTTTGCTCTTTATTCAACTCAGTCTGCGCTTGCTTCTGAACATTGTCCGCCACATACTGCGCTATGGCTCCAAGAGATAGAGTTCCCGAACCCGCTCTTAGACCTTCTGCGAGATATTCAATGAAGTAAGAACATTGGTTTACCGATGACTCCAGTGATGGTGCACCAGGCTTGCTGGCGGACATTATCGTCACTTTCGTTTCGTTTGCGATCGCGTCAAGAGAGACGCCATCGGCACTTTCTTTATCGTCAAAAGGTGAGACATCGAGCAGGCACACAATTTGTTTCGACTGAATTCTTCTGTGCAGATCACCAAGCAAAGTCTTAAGAGAGAAACCGGATTCAACGGACTTTGGATCTGTGTCTGCCGTGAACAAAATCAAATCCGAGCCGTCGGCACTGGGTTTTGCGCGAGTGCATAGATAGATGAAAACCATGTCGTTAGGCAAAGCTTTCTTTAGCAGCCAAGTCTCGCCGAACGCCATATCCAGATTTGATTTGATTGCCTGCTCATCAGTGGCGATGGTTACATGATCTTGCCCAAATCTACCGATTGCCGGATCTATGAGCATCGTCAACAAACCGATCGCGTTTTGCGATGCGAATCGAATCGGGCGAATCGACTTGTCTTTAAATCTGCTAATGCCGACGATCACTGCCCACTTGTCTCTAATTTGAGCGGCCGGCTGAGCCGGTGGCGCCTGGGGCGCCGGATTTGGCTGAACCGCTTCCTTTGCCTTGTCTTTGAGTTTGCTCAAAAGAGATCCGGGCTTAGCAGTAGTGCTTTGTAAGCTCACCGTAAATATCAAAGTGATGATTAGAAAGACCGCAAAAACCAGTCGAACTACGAATGCCATTTACCCTCACTCGCTGCAGCTTGAAAACTTGCTTCGCTCAACGCCTCACCGATTCCGAGAATCTCAACTCGTGGTGATCGCGCCAGTCTTACGTACTCTTCTATGTGCTCAATCTCGTTTTCTGAAAGAGCGTAAAGCTCATAGACGAGTCGATCTACGCAACGTTTGGTGAAGGATATCAGATTTTTGTCGCAGCACTGGCACTCTTTGATGGTTTCTTGGCATTTGCTAAGGCTTGCCAAACGATTGCTTAAACGATGCAGAGCTTGGCACAAGTCTGGATTGGTTATTGCAATGGGCAATGACTCCACCGTCTCGATGTCGATTTGAGCAAGTGCCCGACCGCCTTCTCGAGTTTTGATTCTATATAAGTATCGAAACAACTTGGAGTTGAGAATCGCCACCAATGTCTCGAGACTAACCAAGTTGGAAACAAGTGAGAAACTATGAACATTGTTGAGATGATAAAGACCGGTCGCATCAATTGCAGCGATTATGCTGTCGGCAGTTTGGCGAATCATGATTTTGGGATTTTGGATCACCTGAAGATCAAATCCGCCGCCGAACAAAAGAGTTGAATCTATATTGATCCAGTCTCCATCCCACTCCACGCGATAGGGAACAACACATTTGCCTGATGTGAGCCCTTTCTTCCACGACTGAGACGCCTTGAATTTTGCCACTATCGAATCGCGACCTTTGAGTGCACGAATTCCAGTATGCCCGCTTAGCACCGTCGATAGTGGCGGCAGGTTGTCCAGCATATTTACTATTCGCTCGTCCAATGGATGAAACAAAAGTCTGAATCGCGATCGATCTTTGCTGACCATCTTTGACAGCGAAATCGAGTAGCGGCGCGCATTCCGCTCGTCATCGAGCTTGTCGAATGAGACTAGTTCGACAGACGAGTCCATTGATCCGCGATCGCTAAGCCCGGTGCTTTCTCGTTTGCGCTCGTAAACGGCGACGCACCATTTGCCTACCACTGCGCCTGGTATCGTGTTTTCTGGAAGCTCAGTCAAGCTAAGCACCGTCGTTTGACAAAGAATGTGTTCTCGCAGCTTCTCGAAATACTGTCCTGTGAGGAAACTATCAGGGACAAGTAAAACAATTTTGCCACCATCCTTTGCATAACGAATGCATATGTCTTGGAAGACCGAATAAAAACTGATTTTGTACTGCGCCGATTTCGGAAACAGTTGTCTAAGAAATGCAGAACTTGATGCCGGAAGTTTCGGTTGGTTGCGTGCGCCAAAGGAAACATAAGGCGGGTTTGTAATGACGAGATCAAATTTTTCTGATTCGGATTCGTTGTATATGGAATGGAGGACAGCGTCGCTCTCTACAATGTGGCGGCAAAGATCGCGATATATCACCGATATAAGATCTCCACATCTGCGCTCAATTTCTTTGCCGACCGCCAATAAGGCCGAAAGCCGCGCAAGAGACGCCGCTCGTGGATCTATTTCGATTCCATATAAAGAAAACCTGGCAAAACTGATGATGTCTTGTGGGTCACATCCAGACTGTTTCAACCATTCAATTGCGCCTATCAAAAAATTGCCGGACCCGCAAGATGGATCAAGCATCTTGAAGACTTGCTTGGATTGGGCACTTTCGTCATCGGTGAGTTGCAGTGAAGTCTTTGGGTTCGCTTTAATGGACTTCATTAACGCTGGTGAGTCTTTCGAGAACGCCATGGAGAGGCAGTAATTGACGACACTGGATGGGGTATAGAATTGGCCGGAAGATTTCCGTTTATTGCTAAGCTGCATATCTTCAGGGCTGGAATTAGATGCAGGAACGTCTAAGAAGATTGGCTGCCCGCAAATTTGTTCGTAAAGAGTTCCTATCAATGACAGGTGCGGGCTCAAGCAAGAATCCAAGATCGGAAAGTGTTCTTCCTCGAGTTTTATCGCCAACTCGTCGAGGAGATCTGTCGTATATGGAAACGCGCACTCCATGCGAAGAGGTCTAGAGATGTCCAGTTTAGTTTGGCCGTTAGTGATCGATTTTGAGTAAATAGAAGACGAGTATGCGTTGCAACCATTTTTGGTGGCGAGCCAGCTGATTAGTACCCTGAGCGAATATTCGTCATATAGTTCGACGATGTCACCGTCGCTGTGTATATCTTCAATTGAGCACAATGTATTTTGTGCGTAACGGAATATTGAGAGCGCGATGGAATGCCGGAATTCGCGCAATGCTCTTTGAATTGTTTTGACGCTTCGTGTTTGCGGCAAGGTGACGTTCTCCGCTGCAATTATGTCATAGAAGGGCTATTTGTGCCGTTCTTCACACAATTGCTGTCACATCGAATTCTGATTTGGAAAGCGTGTTGCGCGTAGAAAGAAATTGATTTTCGTCGCAAGACATAATGGTTAAATTGACCAATTAAATTATCTACAGCTGTAGATAACTTGTAGAAAACGGAAGAATCAGCCGGTTGAAAAGATGTCATGCGACAATCGGTCGATCCTCTGAAAATCATATATAGTGATGGTTTCGAGCAATGGGCTAAACGCTATACAGGTGATTTGGTTGTCAGGAAGGTTGTTCATAGTTTCTACACCCATAGGAAATCTGGGAGACATCTCGCAGAGGTTGAAAGACGTATTAGCTGAGTGCGATTTGGTTTTAGCGGAAGATACACGGGTGACAATCAAGATTCTCAACCATATAGGTATGAAGAAAAGACTGATAAGTTGTCACAAGTTCAATGAACAAGAACGTGCAAACATCTTGCAGCAAGCGGCCCGACAGGACGAGTCGATTGCACTGATTTCGGATGCCGGTACTCCATTGGTGTCAGATCCGGGAGAGCGAATCGTCAACAATGCAATTGAGTTGGGAATGGACGTCATCCCGATTCCTGGTCCCAGCGCGGTCTTAGCGGCACTAGTGGCAAGCGGCTTTTCGGGAGATCGATTCACGTTTGAGGGGTTTCTTCCTGAAAACCAGCGTCTACTGAATGAGCGGCTCAATCGCCTCAAAGATGACGATCGTACATTGGTGATATACATCGCACCACACAAGTTAGAACGGACTGTCGATGCTGTGGCGGCCGTTTTGGGCGATCGCAGATGCTGCCTTGCCAGAGAGTTGACTAAGAAGTTCGAGCAGTTTATTCGCATGACCCTATTGCAGTTGTCCAAGTACATTGAAGAAAACCAGTTGAAAGGTGAGATGGTGCTTGTCGTTGAGGGAGCTTCGGAAGCGCGAACTTCTTTGTCTTCGGCATCCGAAAAAGAGGTGATGGCTTTTGTCAATGACGAGATCGGTAAGGGCACCAAGCTCTCAGAAGCTTGCAGTCTTGCGGCAAAACTGTTCGGCGGGCGCAAAGCCGATATATACAAACTCGCCGTATCGCAAATAAAGGGTGATTCGTGATCACTTGCACACAGAACGGTTTGGACTCCAATATATAATTAGGCGATTTTGATTATGGCGGGCCATACATAATGTTCCATCCGGGCAGTGTTCTCAAAGTAAAAGTTGAATTAGCTCCCGGCGAGGTGGGCTTCGGAAGAGCGACTGTCATCGATCGCGTCGGCAGTCAGATTCTCGTTCAAATAAAGACTGCAAAAGAATCGAACAAAGCGTTTGAAAAGGGGACGAAACTTTGGTTCGTCAGTGAAACCGCAACATCGACATTCAACGGAATGTGGGCTTCTTTAGTGGTCGAACAGCGACTGGTCGGCGGGCGCAAGGCGATGTTGTGCAGCGCACCAAAACTCGAGCCGATCGTGCAACGACGCGGACAAATCAGGGCGAAACTCGACGTTGCCGTAAAAATCAAATTTAGAGAGGTAGAAGAGCCGGTAGAGTCTAGAAGCATAGACCTGTGCCAATCCGGAATGTCGATTGAGACGCAGTCAGCGCTTCCACAATCTATCGAATCAGGTGAAATGGTCGGTATTTTGGTAGAAACGCCCCAAGGCGAGTTCTTTTCGTCGGCAAGAGTAGTGAGAGTCGAGCGAAACTGGCTTGTGAACAAGGTTGAGATCGGCGTTGAGTTTATGGACATGCTTAAAGATGCCGAGGAAATTTTAGACAAGATTCTGGTTGTTTTGGGACAAGCTCCACGCAACACGCAGAATATCGAACTGCTGAAAGAGCAAGCAGGCAAGAGTGGTCTGTCGGGCTGGGCAAACTCGTTTAGTGGTAAGTCACCTAGAGAAAAAGTAGGATCAGAACAACAAGACGCCGACCAGAGCGACGAAGAGGGATAGCCAAAAAAGATGGTACAAGATCAATCTGCAATGATGTTGATTCAGGCGGTTGTCCTGGGCGTAGTGCAAGGCTTGACCGAGTTTCTTCCAATTAGCAGCACTGCGCATTTGCGCGTGGTGCCTGCTGTTTTGGGATGGCAAGATCCCGGCACCGCCTATTCAGCGGTCATACAATTAGGTTCGGTCGCTGCAGTTTTGACATACTTTTTCAAAGATTTGTTGGCAATTACAACTGGTTCAATCAGTGCATTGAAAGACAAAAATTATGGCGATCAGAATCTGCGATTAGCTGGCGGTATCATACTTGGTACCATTCCAATTTGCGTTCTGGGACTTGGACTGAAGTCGCTTCTGGAGCAAGACGGTTCTCCGTTGCGCTCGATGACGGTAATTGGCGCTGCTTCCATCTTCATGGGTCTGATGCTTCTGGTTGCCGAAAAGAAAGGAACTCATGCACGAGGATTGGAAAACATGGGTGCCAAAGATGGTTTGATCGTTGGCATCGGTCAGGCTATGGCGTTGATTCCTGGTTGTTCGAGAAGCGGTTCAACACTCACATTTGCAATGTTTCTCGGATTGAAGAGGGCGGATGCCGCACGCTTCAGTTTTCTATTGGGAATTCCGGCCATCATCTTGAGCGGTCTGCTTGAGTTGAAACACTTGAAAGAAGCAGGACTGGCTGGCGATGGGCTGACCAGTTTAATCGTCGGTCTTGTCACGTCGGCTGTCGTCAGCTACATTGCCATTGCGTGGTTGCTCAAGTTTTTGCAAACTCACTCGACCTGGGTGTTCATCATCTATCGACTCATCTTTGGCGCATCCGTGCTCGCGATGGGCCTTAGCTCCATTGCGAAGTAACGTTGTGAGCGGACTGACGCGAGCAACGTGACACGAGGTGCGTTACTTCCCGAAATTGAGACTGGGGAAGGAGAAGCCCTGCTTGCTGTTTGAATCAGGCTCAAATGGCGCCATCCCGTCCGGGTCTGTGAGGTCTTTCTCCTCTACGTCCTGAAGCGCCGTAGACTCAGGCAGCATTGCTTTTTGTTTGCCGGAAGTGGTTGAACCGACGCTCTTTGCGGACTCTTCGACCTTGTCGTTGAAGACCTGCTTCAGCCGTTCGTTCGCCTCATGCTCTTTGGCCAGGGCATCTTTGAGTTCTTTCTCTCTTTTTTCGCTCTCCGCCTTGTATTGTGACTTTTCCTGGCGGTTCGCTTGTGCGGCGTTCTTGTCACTGTCGGTTAGTTTCACAAAGAGCATGAAGGCACCAAGCGACGAAACCATAAGAAAGATCGCAAGCGTGATGTCTACTAGTCTTAGCGAGGCTCGCGGTTTTTCAACTTCAGGCTTTTCCTCAAGATCCTCGAGCATCTCAGCTGCAGTTTGATATCTATAGAGCGGGTCTTGCTGAGTGGCACGTTGCACAACCAAGTCTATGCGATCGGAAATCTCGTCATTAATCTGCTTCGGTGTCGAAACCTGCAATGCAAGCGGCTCTTGCCCGGTCAAAAGGAAGTGCATGGTTGCACCAAGAGCGTAGATGTCAGAGCGCGGGTCTGCCGCTCCCCAGTATTGCTCCGGTGGCGAATAACCTTGAGACACGACGTGGGTATTGTCCGAGTCTTCCTGATATGGTCTGGCAATGCCGAAGTCCACGAGTTTCACGCGCTTGGTGCGAAACTCGAACATGATGTTGCTTGGCTTCAAATCCCGGTAGATAACAGGTGGTTCGTGCGTATGCAGGTAGTCCAGCACTTTGCAAATTTGAATGCTCCAGTTGAGAACGTCTTCTTCTGCAAATGGCTCCTGGCGTTCATACAGCATTTTGTGAAGGTTGTCGCCTTCGACATAGTCCATCACCAGGTAGTAATTGCGGCCGCCCATTTCGTCTTCTTCGACGAAGCGATCCCAGATTCTGACGATGTTTGGAGGCGGGTCTTTGAGCTGGCTGAGAATTTCCGCTTCTCTAAGGAAGAAGGCGACCGCCTTCTCTTTGTCTTCCTCGCGGAAGAAGTCATCTCGGAGTTTTTTTACGACGCGGGGACCTTCCGCGAAATTGAGATCTTTGGCGGCATACACCGTTCCCATCCCGCCTTCGCCGAGTTTGTTGACGACCAAGTAGCGGTTATGAAGAACAAATGGACCATCTCGCTCAGGATCCCTGTCGCTTTCGAAGCGCGGATCTCTGCCACTGTCGAAGCGTGGACCCTCGAAAGAGTGCGGTGCTGGTTGAGGGAACGGATTTTCCATTCATCAGCTCACTAAAAAGACCCCTCTTAGTATAACAATAGTTAAGCTAATTGAAAGTGCGAGATTGGCTGAGCCCAGGTTGGTTGGTTGATTGGATTTACTGGGCTTGGCGCGATATTCGGTTAAACTCGGATTTGAGCGATTCATCGTCCGGGTGGGATTTCAGGGCGAGTTGCAAGACTGACTTGGCTTCTGACAGATTATTCAATTTCTCGCTCGCTTTGGCCATCATCAACCAATCTTGAATGTTTGCCGCCGTGGAGGTAACGCCGTTTTTGTACGAATCGACGGTTTCCTTCCAGCGTTTCAATTTGAATGAGTTTCTTGCCGCCAACAGTGACTCATCCGGAAGTGCCTTGCTTAGGTCCGGTTGGGCTTTTCTCAGTTCGGACATACTTTGCTGATACTTACCCATGCGGAAATATGTTTCTCCCAGAAGAAGATGACCTTTCTGCGATCCTGAAGGGAGTGCGGCTAGCCGCTCAGCATAGGAAATTGCCCGTTTATTTTGTTTGGAACTCAAAGCAATGTCGAACAATGCACTGAGTGCGGAAATGGTGAAATCATCATCTTTTACTCCATACAGATCGAGCATGCGTTCCAATGCGGAAGTCGCATCCTTGGTACTACCGGCAATGCGCTGCACAGTGGCATATGCAAATTGCCATTGTGGATTGTTAGGTTCTGCCTTTTTGAGACTTTGGAAATATGTCAGTGCCTCAGCACGTTTTCCCGCGCGCGCAAGGCTTATGCCATATAGCTCTTTCAACTTCGTTGAGTCTGGGTGTTCCTGAAGTGTGGCTTTGGCAAGTTCAACTGCGTTTGCAAAACGCCCTTGCGATGAATAGGCGTCTATAAGTTCAGTAGCAACAAATAAATCTGTGGGAGCTGCTTTCTGCGCTTCCTTAAGTTGCTCGATTTGCATATCGGGGTGCCCCGTTGCCTTCTGCACAGTGGCAAGCGCCATATATGCATAGGGTTGATAGACGCCTTGTGAGATTTTTGAGGGAAGAGGCGTGGGAAGGGGATTTTGGCTGCTCGATTTTGCAGCACCTTGAGCAGAACCTGTTGCCGGACTTACTAAAGCAGTCACTGCCGGCGTCGGCTTGGCTGCGAGTGCTTCTTGTGCCAGCTTCGTGGCCACCTCGAAGTTATTGAGTTTTGCTTCAATCAGACTTTTTAGCGCCATCACTTCAGGTGTCGATGCGGCTGCAGCCGGAAGCGAGTTGAGAAGCTCTTCGGCTTTGGTTGCTCGAGAGGTGGTCGATTGTCCTGCTGTTTGTACCAAAGTAAGCAGTGTGGCAAGATTGACTTTTGGATCGTAGCCTTGCTGGCTTAGAGAAATAGCCCGGGAAAACTGATTTTCAGCTTCGTCATACCGATTGAAGTATGTGAGCAGCAAACCTTTGTAGTTCATAACCTCGACATTCGAAGGGTCGAGACTTGCCACCGTATCTAGTGCCGACAAAGCGCCCGCGTAATCTTTGGCGCGCATTAATCTCATTGACTGAAAAAAGTGCGGTGCAGGATTGTCCGGTGCCAGCTCCGCCCAGCGATCTACAAAAGGCGCGGCGCCCAGAAAGTCCCTACGCGACGCGTATAAGTGAACTAGTTGCTCCAGAGCATCAAGATGTTCAGGCTCAATCTTCATTGCTTCGCGAAACTCGACTTCGGCCTGTTTAGTGTCACCGGCACTCTTGTACAAAGAGGCGAGTTGATAGTGCAACTGGGCGCTTTGCGGCTCAAGCGCGATCGCCTGACGCGCCTGTTCTATTGCTTCGCCGATTCGTCCGCTTGCCAGCAAGCGATAGTTGAGTTCGGGATTAGTTACTACGTCGACTTTGTCTGTGGCGCGATTCTTTCTGTGGGGCCTGTAGTTCGGCGAAAATTGCCTAGCCGTAGACAGCTTGTAGCTGATGTCCGCTCTGTCCGGCGCGCTTTCTGCAGCAGCCGTGAGTTCGTCAATTGCCTTTTCGATTTGACCAATGGCAAAGCGAGCCGAACCCAGCTCAAAGTGAGCGTCTACGTTGGTTGGGGCGACCTTGAGTGCCGTTTCGAAAAGTTTGATTGCGGAAGTGACGTCGCCCGTCAGAAACGCGATGCGCCCCAGCGCCACATAGCTGATGGCAAAAGCTGGGAATTGCTTGTTGACTGATTCGAAGATTGTTTTTGCTTTTGCATAATTCCCAAGTTCGAACGCCTCCTCACCCTGCTGTACAAGCGCATTGAACTTCGCCTGCTCAACGGGCGGCAGTTTGACTGTTTGTTCGATTTTTCCAGTTAGATCCTGACCATTTTGTTGGGCTGAAGCACACGACAACGGTAAACCGGTCAAAAGCATAGCCAGCGCCAAAGTGCCGACAGCCCGACTGAACGGAGCAGTCCTTTTTACGTTGTTGGAATCAATTGCAGCTTTTGGCATAGCCGGCGATAAATCTCCAGTCCATCTAAATGGCGCGATGTCATTTCAAAATTGAGTTGCCTAAGGTAATAGCTCTCAATTGCTGCCCTGGAAAGACCGGTTCGGCGAACTGCCTCTTCAATGACATCCGGAAGCATAGACGTAAGACCAATGTCTAATGATTCCAGAAGTTTGGCAGTTGTATCAGAATAAACAGATTGATTTTCTGATTGGGCTAACCATTCCTTTCTTGCGGCCCACAAGCCGTAAACCATCGGCACGCCGTAGGAGTCTCTCCACCATTGCCCTAGGTCTTTTCTCAGCGCGGTTTTGGACCACTCGTGGTCGCACTTCAGTGCATGGTCACCAAAGATTAACGACGCAACGACCTTGTTTTGTTCGTCCGGCATTTGAGGGCTATCGACCGGCTCAAGCTCTACCGATACTCCATATGTTTCCCACAAAAGCACTCTCATCAAATTGACTGATGTGGCCGAGGATTTTGGAACCTGCACTGTCCTGCCGTTGAGCTTAGACAGCTCTTGCGACGAAAACAGGAGCACACTACCGACTGGTCCGTCGCTTGAAATTGAAAGACCCTGCACAAGCTCCAAGTGATTGTCTGATGCAAGATAGTGAAACGAACTCATGGCACCAAGATCGAGCGTGCCGTCGGCGTACCAGGCATTGAGTTGTGCCGGTTGAGCAAACACCGATTCTGCGTTTTCCAGCACTACGCGCCCTTGCGCAATCGGCAAAACGACAGGTAGACAATTGACAAAGTTGATTTGGCCGAGACGCGCCTTCGACGAACCGCGCTTCGACACACTGTGTCCGCTACTTAAGACATTGGAAACCAAAAAATGCCCAAAAAAAAACGGGAGGAGACCAAGAGAGACTTCTTAGTATATTCTTGCGGTCTCGCTCCCTAAAATCCATTATCCAGGTCTCATTCAAGTCGTCAAGGGGTTTTCGGGCTTTTTCGAGAAATTTTCATGTTTTTTCGATGAAAAAGCTGTCTGTAAGCCTTTTGGGTTCCAAATTTGTCCAATCTGGAGTGGCAATCTGTTTTTTTTGTGAAAAGAGAACCCCGTAGAATAAGGTATCTGATAGGAGATTCACACTGTGAAGATGATTGATCTGATTCTTGGCAAGAAGCATGGACATGCTCATTCCAAGGAAGAACTCGAGTTTGTGGTAAAGGGAACCACAGACGGATCAATTCCCGATTATCAGCTAGCCTCATGGCTGATGGCGGTCTGCTGGAAAGGAATGACCGACGAAGAGACCGCATGGTTAACCGATGCCATGGCCCGCTCAGGTGAAGTGCTCGATCTCAGTGAAATCGGACCGGTAGTGGGTGATAAGCACTCAACAGGTGGTGTTGGAGACAAGACCACTATGGTCTTCGTTCCATTATTGGCTGCGTGCGGTTTGCCGATGGCAAAACTCTCCGGCCGCGGCCTCGGCCACACAGGTGGAACCATCGACAAACTCGAGGCCATCCCCGGATTTCAAACAGACATTCCAGTCAAGCAATTCATTCAGCAAGTGAAAAAGATCGGCATGGCGATCGCAGGACAAACTCAAGATCTTGCTCCAGCTGATGGACGGTTGTATGCATTGAGAGATGTAACCGGCACCATCGACTCAATTCCATTGATATGCGGCTCGATCATGTCTAAAAAACTCGCAGCCGGTGCCAATCTCATCATTCTCGATGTTAAGTGTGGCAAGGGTGCATTCATGGACACCGAGGAGAAGGCGACCACACTTGCAAAAGCAATGGCGCAAGTTGGAAAGACTCTCAATCGTCCGGTCACCTCGGTTGTAACCGATATGGAGCAACCTTTAGGAAACGCCGTTGGACACACCACAGAAGTGATTGAGGCGATCGAAACTCTTAAGGGGAACGGACCAGACGATCTCAAAGAAATTTGTTTGAGTTTGGGTTCGCTCGCGTTGTGCTCAGCGAAAATGGCAAAAGACGACGCCGATGCCCGCAGAATACTCGACCAGAAGCTAGAAGACGGCTCGGCCCTCAAGGCGTTTGGAACCCTGATTGAAGCTCAAAAAGGTGATTCAGGAGTTTTGAACGACTACTCTTTGATGCCGACTGCAAAGCATAAGTTTGAACTGAAGGTGCCAGGAAAGGGCAAGCAGTGGATACAACATCTCGATGGTCGCAGAGTTGCTGAAGCGTGCAAATTAATGGGAGCTGGTCGCCTGAAAAAGGGAGATCCCATAAACCTGGCAGTAGGCGTAGTTCTAAATGGAAAGATAGGAACGGCCTTTGAGGGTGGTGACACAGTCTGTGTTGTTCATTGCGATAGTAAGGAACAGTTTGAATCGATCAAAGATCATCTTTCGAGTGCATTCACATATAGTGAAAAAGCAGTGGCCATACCATCTCTGATTAAGGCCAGGATTGGCTAAGAATTCTCTTTGCGCTGCTTTTCATCACATCTCCGACACAATTTCTTTACCACTCCTTAAACCCAATTGTTCTAGGATAGGGGTATGAAAAAGGAAGAAAGAAAAGTGAAAACGAACTCCGACGAGAATGTGTCAATGAAAAGTACAAGGCAATCGACGACGCGACCGAGTAGTCAAAGTAGACAGATCGAAAACTTGCCGTAAAGAGTATGAAAGAAGCCGCTGTCGACAGCGGCTTCTGCGTTTATAAGTTCAAGCTCAAATCGAAGCAATCAATAGTTAAGGAAGTTGCGCTGCACTAAACGGAACAAGTGCTCCCGCACTGGAGGATTTTTATGATCAACTTTTTTGGACCTGAATTCTTATTCTGGTACATCATCTTTTTAGCGCTGGCGGTGTGTGCCGGAATGGCAGCAAGGTCAGTTTGTTTGTCCGTCTCTGATGGAGAACCGATCGAGCAAGCGACCTTCGACTCGTACGACATCGCTTGCCTGGCCGAAGGCCCAAAGCGAGCATTTCTTGCGGCAGTTGCCACACTCAGCCACAAGAACATTATTAGTGTGGGCACGGTAACAAGAACAGTTGAATGCAATGTTCAAGGCGATTTGAGGCAACTCACCGCAATTGAACAGGCGATTGTGACCGAGGTAAAACGCAAGACGGAAACTCTCGACAAGATCTACAAAGCGGTGGAATTTCAATTTGCAGAAGTAGAAGACAAACTGAAGAAGTATAATCTCCTAGCCAATGACACTCGCTATGCCTACTCGCGATGGATACCGTTTCTAATCGTCATGCTTCTGCCGATCACAATCGGCGTACCGAAGATGATTCACGGCGCCAGCGAGCACAAACCAGTTGTCTTCCTGTTCTTCTTGATCATTCTGTCGTTCGGAGTGGCTTGCTTCTTCCTGCGCAAAGGCAACAGACGCACCAGTCGTGGCGACGAAGTTCTTAAGACAATCAAGGATGATTGCAGAACTCTCTATTACAACCTGCAATCGCATCCTTCAAGTCTATCGTCTGCCGATATGGCGCTTGCCTACGGACTTTTCGGTGGAGTTGCATTAGGAGTGCTCAACCCGTTCGTGCAAGCGAGAGCGGCGATGTCACCAACGGGCAAATGTAGCGGTTGCGGATCTGGATGCGGCAGTGCTTCATGCGCAAGTGGTGGTGGGGGCGGATGTGGCGGTGGTTGCGGCGGCTGCGGTGGCGGTTGCGGTGGCTAGGCTAGTAACGATTTTGGAACAGCGAAGAAATCAACCTAAGTAAATTGAAGAAAAAACGAGAGAGAAAAGGCAATGTTGACTACAGAAATGAAGTTAGAGATGAACGAATCAGAGATGCATCTCAGTTTCACCAATTTCGAGTCGACCGCTGACGACAAGCTCCATTTGCCTCCCAAAGCGAGCCGTCCCCAACTTGGAATCGGTTGGCGACCCGAGCTTTCGCTGGCGATCGATCGACGAAAAGATTTGGGGTTTGTTGAAGTGGTTGCAGAAAACGTCATGTTCATGAAGAAGTTGCCCGAGCCCCTTGTTTGGCTGAAGGAAAAGGGACTCGAGGTCATTCCGCATGCAATCTCGCTTTCGTTGGGCGGTGCCCAACCTCCAGGCGAGAAACGATTGAGAAAACTCAACGATTTAGCCAAGGCTGTCGAGGCACCCTTTGTAAGCGATCACATTGCATTTGTAAGAGCCGGCGGACTTGAATCAGGGCACCTGTTGCCTGTTGAAAGAACTGAACGAGCGCTAAAAGTAGTGGTCGAAAACGTATTGAGAGCTAAGGATGTTCTTGATGTTCCACTGGTTTTGGAAAACATCGCATATCTTTGTAATTGGAACAACTCAGAAATGAGCGAAGCCGAGTTTATCACTCGGATATTGGAAGAGACTGACTCCATGCTGCTTTTGGATGTTGCGAACCTCTATGCCAATTCTTTGAACCATTCATTTGATGCAGAGGAATTTCTAAATAACATACCGCTGGAAAGATTGGCATACGTGCACGTGGCGGGCGGCACGCTCAAAGGAAAGCTGTATCACGACACGCATGCGCATGAGGTACCCCAAGGCGTTTTGGGTCTGCTGAGCGACCTCTGCAAAATGCATCAACCACCGCGGGTGATGCTTGAGCGAGATGACAGATTCCCACAGCAGGATGTTGTATATGCCGAGTTGGACGCAATCAAAGCTGCTACTAGAAAAGAAGGTGATCTCAGTGTGTAACGTGGACATCAAAGAAGTCTTTGATAACAATCTGCCGGTCTTTTACGGTGATGAGATGGAAGAGCTGCGTGATGAGCTTGCCAGGCATCAAGAAAAGCTAATACAGGCACTTCTGTTGCTCCAGGAGGCGCCTTGCGAGGTGGACGCAGAGCAAGTAGCTGCTCAGGCAAATTCGCTTGCTGCAAAGCGACGCAGAGCGATTGAGCGATGTCACCCAGAGCTTGAGCACCAACTGGGTGAAGTTGGGGTGCGCATCCACATTTGCGAATACTTCAAGCAATACCCAAGTGCGCCTGAGTGCGCCTTTGAAGACGGGACGAGATTTATCAACTGGCTGGAAGAAAGAGGCGTGTTGAAGCCAAATCAACTTTCCGCGGGCTCGTGTATGGACTCGCGAAGGTTGCGTACGCAGGGCATCGCACTGACAGTAATAAAGATCGGATTATCGCTTAAAGCGATATTTTTGAGCTAGTCACAGTTGGACAAGGCGTTATCGACGTCACCAGTTTTCTTTGCCAATCTCCAAGATTTTGAATCATGACGCGGTTGAAAGACAAGATCGTATTGCGCCGGAATTCTTTGGAGACATGTACTCCTCAAATGCCTGAGATAGAGTAATTTCAATCGTTTTCCTGATATCCCTCGTTTTGACCGGATCGATCCCGGAAGAGAGCATCCCTAAAATCTTCATCGCTTCCTTTCTAGCAGACTCAGGGCTCCATAACGGATGCTTACCAATCGTTACTCGCCTGCTTTTGCCATTAATTCGTTTCTCGGCAAAGTAAGATATGCTCTTCTCCCGCACCATGAGCCCAAACCCTTGAAGCTCGTCATCGCGGAAGTAAATTACTTTTCCTTTTTCAGGGCGGGAATCCAGAGATTGCACAAAACGCAGTGTCAGCTTAGGCATAGGGAATTCTCCTTAGAAAAGTCGGCAAGTCGGCGGTGTCCAAGTCGGCGCAAGTCTGCGATAAGTCGATCCGAGTCTGCGGCTGGAAAAAATTCTGCACCTGGTCGGCGCAAAAACGAATTTCGCGAATCTGTTTTTGAAACGGGAAATCGCTGTGTTCCAGTCATACTCAGACTTCCGCAGAATCTTGGATGCACGAAACCGAACCGCTTTCAAAACGGTTGATATTCGGGAGCCAAAAGTTATGCGGCTCCAGATCCGATTCTACGCTTCAGACCGAGGAATGGAAAATGAATTCGTCGGCTTAATTACCGGTTGTGTGAAGATTTCGTCGCGCGTCGAATTTTCTGTCAACCGACTTGAGTTCACTTTCTGTGATATTAGAGTATTTTGGAATGAGGGAGCGTGAGGTCCGTCCAATTACTTGTGTGATTTCAGGCTGCGGTCCATCTGGAATGCCTTTGCCATACTGGGCCCACTTGCAGCAAACCAAATCCGAAGTGATTACTGTGTTGACTGGTATTTCTCGAACCGCAAAAACCCCTCTCACTTCTCCGTGACTTGGTGTCCTACCTAGATCTAGTTCAGAGATAGTTTGTCCTGGGTAGACAGTGAAGGCCGCTGTTTTTCCTACGATATCTGATTGTTTGGTCAATGGGCGGCAAGTGACCATTCCTTTGTCCTTAATGTCTTTCTGGCGAATCGTGTAAAGGGAGGTCGCACCAAACTTCTCCCCTTGTTTCACCTCCTCCCGAGCTATGACAATACTTTCATCGCTTGAGATTTCGATACTTCCGCATCCAGCCAGAATGAGACTCACAGTTGCGACGACATTTATTTTCGAATAGACGAGCCTCATTGTCTTTTTCACCTCATTTTTCACCCGGTAACTCTGAACTGATTACAATAGATGCTTACTGCTTCTTGACGCAGCTACTGCACCACATTTCTGTGTTCATAAGTTTTCCATTCCATCTAGGTACAGTCGGATGACTTTCGTTGATATTGATGTATCCCCTTGGAGGAACTTTTCCGTTTCCAGTTCCCCACTCCATTCCAACAAAGCCTCCCTTCTCTCCTGACGGAAGAACGGGAACATATGCAATGTAGTTGTACGCAGCGCCCAACCCGCCGCCGTGGAAGAACGGATCAAACTTGGTGGGATCAAAGCCTCCGGTCGGAGCGCCTGTCATCCCAATACCAAAGCCTTGTTTGCCCCATACAACAGGATCTCCACATCCGTTGCATGATCGCTTCTGTGCCGATACGAGAGCTTCCTCTTGTCCCAGCCAGCAAATTGTCATCCGAGCATACTCGGGAAAGCCGCCGGACGGGAGCTCGACAAAGTGATTAACAACATCTCTGCATCCGTTCGTCAGCGCAGATGGATCGGCCTTGATCTTTTTCGCAAATTCGGAAAGCGAATACCATGCAGTCCCCATCGGATCGCGCCTGGAGATTGGAGCATTTGAGACATAATCGTACAAATTAGTCCCACCAGTTTCCTCAATAGAATCACGAGATATGAAGCGCGCAAGATTAGGGTTGTATGCTCTTGAGTGTGTGCACAACAATCCGCTACGCAGATGTGAATAGTACCCAGCAAATAGAGTATCTGAATCAAGACTTCCTTGATTCTTTGATGTCTGACCATACGGATCAAAGGAGTACTGTGCCTGAATCACACCACTCCCATCAGTCATCTCGCGAATCGAGCCTATATGGTCGCCAGTATAGAAGTATCCGCTGCCAGAGATGACCTCTCCGGCTTCAAAAACCTTTCTTGTTAGATTGCCTGTGGCGTCTCGTTCTTCACGCTTGTCGTTCCCGGACAAGATAAATTGTCTCGTGCTCGTGACCGATCCGGACACGGTTTCCACAATCTTCACGTTCCGCGAAAGCGGGTCGTAGACAAAGCTAGAGAAGTTATTCGAGCCAGGGTAGGTTACTTTGATTAGTCTATCCTCGGCATCCCAAGAGAATGAATTTACTCCATCGCTTGTCATATTTCCGTTCGCATCGAAAGTCAAAGACACAGTGCTAGGCGCATTTGCAGAGACCTGCATCAGATTCGTTTTGGTGTTGCTTCCGCCATCTACAGCAGAGATCGCTGCGGTATTCATTCCTGCTGCAAGTTGTCCATTTCCACTGAAGCTCTGAGACCAAGCCAATTGAGCAGCGGCAGAGTTGGAAGCAGTCAGCCCTAAAGATTGTAATTCAGTATTCGAATTCCACGCCGATACAAGCCCAGCAGCCACATCTGCAAGAGTATTTCCAGAAGCGACCGTGTAGCCTATGGTCTCCGAGCCTCCAGACAATGCAGAGTTTGTCACGATCAAAGAAACCGTATCTCCGGTTGTAGCCTTGCCCCCTAGAGATACAGCAACGTTTCCGTTCACGTTCGTTCCATAGGTTACGGTTTCTGTCGCTCCACCGGAAAGGGAGCTGGAGAAAGTCGTTGCAGCGGAAGTGATTGTGATAACTGCTGAGGCTGCCGATGCAGAGACCCCGATCTTTTGCAGATCGGTGTCTGAGCTAATCGCAGAAGCAAGGTTGGTCGCAATGTTGTTGATTGTGTTTCCGGTTGCAACTGTGTAGGAATCAGTCTTCGAACCTCCAGGAAGAGCAGAATTTGTTGTTGTGACATAAACCACGTTCCCTGCGGTTACCGTGCCGCCCACCGTTACCGTTTGAGTCCCGTTGGTGTTGATTCCATTGGTCAAAGTGACGGTTGGAGCAGTTGTGTTCGCGGAAGCCGTTGAAGATGAATAAAGGGTTTCCGTCTTCTTGCTCGTTAAAACAGAAGTTGCAATCGAGGCAGATTTGACTGCTTTGTTTGTCGAGCCTTCGAATCTTGCTGCTCCACCGGAGAAGAGTTTAGTGAGCGCATTCGTGTTATTGAAGGAAGCTTGGGTGAGCCCAGTGCTCGTTCCAAGAGTAACGGTTTCGGTTGCGCCCGCACTCAAAGAGCGAGAATAGGTTGTGGCATTTACATTTACTCCATTCACATAGAGAGTTCCTGTACCGGAGCCGTTGTGGACAGCTTCTAGAAGTTGGTAGTTTCCGACCACTAACGAGCTTGATGCTGAGGTCAATGAGCTCGCGGTCGTTCCATTGTAGGCTTGGATTTTTGATTGGGTGTTATTCGTTTCGAAGCTCACCATGTTTGAAGGTCCAGTGTTACCACTGACCGCGATTGTTCCTGCTCCTGTACTTTGAGGCTTGCACACAGCGAAGATCGTGCAACCAGTTGTTAGGTTAGCTAGCCCCGTGGTCATGTCGAGGTAGCTGGAGGTCCCGTTGAATGTGGCGCTGTAGTAGCCATTAAGAGCATTCGCTTGCAACCCTGGTCTGTTTGAAGAGTTGCTCTGAACGCAATCGTTGGTGCTATTCGAAAAATCTATCCATTTCGAGAGTGCGTTGCTTGTTGTGAGCATCCCATATCCTGGCATCAACCACAGTTTTAGGTCTGTGCGTGGGATGTTCATGGCGTCTGGGTTTAAGTAGATGTAAGAACTTGCAACCGTTGAAACGTCCACGCCAGAAATGGCAATTGCTTTCACAATGACGTATGGGTAAGCTGGCATCGTGAACGCTGATGAATAGACAGTACCGGTGCTTATTGTCGGATCGACCCCACTTGTCGTATATCGAATCGTCGTGCCACCAGCAGCAGTGATCGTTACTGTTGTCGAGACATTGGCATACACACCTGTGGTGGGCGTAATTACAGGAGGTGCGGGTGGCGTACAGTAGGCTGCTGTCGCACACCAAAAATACACACAAGCAGAGATCAAAAGCCTTCCAAATAAAGAGAAAGTAGGGTGACTATCTCTAACCAGTCTTGCAAAACTTTTAAGCACCACGGTGCACACCTCCCCTTTTGAGCAGGGCAAACGACAGTATCTGACTGGCTCTGGAAGCCAGAATGCACATTTATATGCGAGCGAACATATCGCTAGCAAGCAAGAGGAAGTCCAACAACTGCATCAACACCACTTGATGCACTTTTGCATTGTCTGGAATTGGAAGAAGTTAGAAGCTGTTCTAAGCAGATTGAGACTTACAAGAGGGGACTGGGTTTCCTGGGACTTTGGGATTCCATTACGATCCACCTGTCGGATCGGAGCCACTAAATCCAGTTTACTCAAAGGACATGTCGTGTCAACGTGACAGGAATTGGTTTGAAGGGTTTTGACACTCAAAAGCACTACCATTCAACTTTGAAGCACGTTTACATTTCTACTCGTTCAATAGAGATGGCAGCGAGACTTAAGTCTTCGCTAGCTACCTTTCCCAGATCAGCTCGCCTTCTGCTTTTTTGCGATCTGCATGACGGTCGTTGGGCTGATTTGAAGATCTTCGCTCGTTTACAAAAGGTGGGACTGCGCAAAAGGTGGGAAGACATTGGTTGATTAAGGTTCGTTGATTGTTGCCGGCAAACCTCATGGCACTGTGGTATTAGTTATGACCTTGAAGCTATCTTCAGTTCAATTCAGGCTAACTTGGCGAAAACTTTTCGACTACTGGAATATCAACCCTTCGATGGCGCCACGAACATGGCTATCGATGAGGCAATGCTGGAGGCTTGCTTGGCAGGCGTTGCTCCGCCGACACTTAGGTTTTATAGTTTCTCCCCTGCTTGCGTCTCGCTGGGCTATTCGCAATCGTTGCCGCCTGAGCAAATAGAAAAGATTCGACACCGCGGGTTTGACGTCGTGCAGAGACCGACTGGCGGACGTGCGGTATTGCACTGCAAAGAGTTGACCTATTGTTTTGTCGGTACCACCTGTGGTGATGAGCACGGCGAACCAGGCATCCTAAGTGCCAGCGTCGGATCTGCGTACAAGCAGATTTGCGAAGGCTTGATTATTGGCATACGCAATCTGGGAGTGCCGCTCGAGATAGGTAGCGCCAAGTCGGCAAGGAAGCAACCTCATGATTGCTTTCTCGCTACGACTTCCGCCGACCTTCATTACCGAGGCATGAAAATGGTTGGAAGCGCACAGCTGAGACGAAAATTCGGTGTTCTTCAACATGGCTCCATCTTGCTTGCGCAAGAGCAGTCGCTCATGTCCGACTTGTTCAATTCCGAAGATGGACATGGCAACGAAACTGAAGCAGGATCGCACCACGCCAATCTCTTTGATGTTCTCGGCTATGAGATCTCGATGATTCAACTTCAAAACAGCATAGTGGAAGGCTTCAAGACTGTCTTTTCGTGCGAGTTTGAGCGCGGTGAGCTAGCGAAGGAAGAGAAGCAGTTAATCGACGGGTTGCGATCAAAGTCTCTTGTGCACGTTTTGGGTTGACGGCAGCTTCTTTACTTTCCAGCCGAAGCCGCGGCTTCTTTAGTCTTTTCTTCGCCGGCCGGTTGTACCTTCTTCAAAATCTCATCGGTTACTTCGACGCCATTTTCAATAACGCGTTGGCCACCCTCGAAGACACCGCCTAAATCAACGACTAGGTCCAGTCCTTTTTCTTTTGCTACTGCCTTGACTGCCGTGTATATCTTTTCGGCGGCCAATGCATCTGATGTCTGAAGAATTCTCGCTAGAGCCTGTCTTTTGGCAGCGAGCTCAATTTCCATCTGGTTTTTGATCTTGTTTATCTCTTCTTGCGGTTTCTTCTCTTCGCGCATTTTGCTGAGTTTCTTGTTTGACTCGTCGACATCCGAGCGAAGTTGGTTTTGGGCCTGAGCTCTCAACACTTCTGAACTAGCCGCTTCCGGCACACCCAGCTTCACTTGGTTCAAGTTGAAGTAGCCGATTTTTACCGAAGATGGCACCGCCGCTTTTTCTGCGACTGCCGGCGCTTGATAGAAAGAGCAACAAAGAAGTCCCAGAGCGACGCTTAGTATCACGGTCTGAGCATTGGGACCTCGATTTGACATAATTGCTCCTTTGAAATAGCGCTTATCGCGTAAGCATTATAACGCGATAAAGTAGAATGGCGCCCAATAGTGCGCAGCCGTGCGATTTTAGAAGTATTCCGAGAGCACGACCAGCGGTTTGCGACCGGCGAATCCGTCGGTGGTCAAATGCCAATAATCGATGTCCGATTCGCCAAGACACCAGCATAGAAAGTACTCGGTATCTCCCTTTCGTGCTGGAAAATCCAAAAGTCCTTTTCTGACATCACGCAAGATTACGCCAGTATCCGAAATCTTATCGACCCAGCGGTTCAGCACGTCCAGGTAGTTCTTTTGAGCAAGCGAGAGTCTTTGAATTGACTCTTGAAACTTGTCTCTTGTGAGTTTGAGTTTCTCTTTGTCTTTTGAGTCGACTTGACTTACTTCGCGCTCAAGCTGGTCATAGCTCAGATTTGCCTCTTCCAATTCCGAGGCGATTTGGTCTAGTTCACGATTCGCCTGCCCAAGCATCTTTTCGAGACTCGGCAAGAGCTCCGTCGCTTCTTGAAGGGTGAACGTTTTGGAGTTATGTATATGCATAGTAATCAGATTATATCCGCACAGGCGCGAGCGGACGCTGCAATGGTGCGATACATAATTGATAATCCGAACTAATTAAATAGGAGCGGGTGAGAAACAAACCGCTCCTATTTCGTGTTTTGATGCTAGAAGCCGTCGGTGTTAGGTGGTTAATCTTTCTCGGGACAAACGTGAGAAGCCGACGGCCTTGCAACACTCAGCATAACCGCGCTAATTTCTCGGAGACCATAGGGTTTTTCCTGAACTCTACCTGCTGAAAACCTTTTACTGCTTGGAAACGGGCGGCTGGCTTGGTTCTTAAGCCGCCTTATTCGGACACTCGATTGCCAAAGTAACTAATTTTGACGACACAAGGCTCTAGTTTTGAATTCGGGCAAGCGAGCGCTACTTCAGAATCATTCTGTAATTGATGTTGATGGTGGTTTTTGAGCCCACCTTATTGCCGGGAATAATCTTCACCCAGCAAGAATCTCCGTTGCGTGCAACGCCGGTAATGGTTCTGCCGTTTGTGGTGGTTTTCCAGCCTGCACCGCTGAGGTTGCTTTCGTACCATTGAATGACCTGCACTTCGTCCTCATCCGTAATCAATCGAATGTTGTAAGCAGGTCCACCTTGAATATTGCTGTATTGGATAGCGGAAATTACTTTGGTGTTTTTTCCATGGAAAGATGGGAGATTGGGCAAGTCTGGCTGATTCTTAAGGACGTTTGCCTTGAATTCATCAGTCACCCTCGGTGGTGGCGGAGCTCGCCTGAGGACTTTGGGAGGCTGAGCCGGTTGCGTAGATTGGGTCGGTTGCCCCGGTTGCGTTGGAGCAGGTGTTTGTTGACTTAGTGCATCTTGCCAACTGAGGACAAGCAGGCAAGGCAAAAAGAAAAGGGTGGAAGTTGCGATGTTCATTGGGGATCGCAAAACTTACCTCCTCCTGAACAGGAGTTACTGAAGTAGAGTTCGCCGAGCAGGTGTCTGTAACCACTTGAAGGAATCCAGTTGATTTGGTCAAGACACGTACCCACAGGCGAGCTGCCAAAGGGAATGAAACTGTAGTTGCCATCGCCTTTTGGAGCAGTTGCCGATCCGTCTGCACAGGTGTTGATGTAGGTATCATTCACCGGATATGGTGACCCGCATGGTGCTGTCTTCGGACCATCGGCGGTTACTCCTGGCGCAGCCCATGCAGGGGGACTCTTGTCCAGCTTGAGAGTGGTGCCGTCTTGAGAATACAAGTAGAGAGTTTCGCCGACGTTGAGCGGTTGTGAGTACAAGGCAGTTTTTACATCGGTGAGAGTGAGCTTCGGATTGATTTGCTGGCAGCGCTTCACCAGAGAGGTTAGTACTCTGCCAACTGCACAGCCGTCTCCACCTGGTGCTGCATCCACGAACTCCATCAGTTCGCCGGGAGACTTTTGCTTGCCGAAGTTTATCGGGCACGGTGGCGCGGCATAGACCATCGAGCGATCGAACCACTTCATTCCATAATCACCGGGAGGCGCGAATGAATCTCCACAGCCTACATCAGGTGGTGGTGGCGAACCTCTTGGAACCGGCTTGGGAACAGTCGCTCTGACAGCCAGAAGATTTGCTTTCCAAACCTCCAGGCAGCTCCAGGGATCGTCAGTGCCACCGCTAATGGTAGTGCCAGGTGCACGGTCGTAACCAGTGATGAAGTTGGTCAGCGAGTTGATGCACATAGTCTTGGGAGGCACTCCGTAATCCATCCACGAACATGTGTTTGCAGGCGTTCGCGGCGTTTTCAGACTTTTCAGATCTTCTTCCGTCACCTCCATGCCGTCGCCTTTTCTGAATTTGGATTTTGAAGCGGCGACGTCGGGCATTACAGAAGAACCACCTGTGTTGTATGTTACCCATGCATCATAAAGACCTTGGTCGGTGGTGAATATATTGGCTGGATCTGCCCCTTGTGTCACAACTCCAGCGATCAATTCATTGTTGAAAATGTCATTTGATCCATCAGCCATTGGCACTGACGGTGGAGGCGCACTGGGGCCGTTTTTCAGCATGAAATAACCGAGTCTCATGCTCACTGCGTAATCAGTTGTGAGGCAGCTGACGATTGCATGAGAGAGCATGTTTGCAAACTTGTTCGTCTTGCCGTCAAGTGACTGACCGCTCGATTTGAATGCATTTGGCGGTAATGTATCGGCGGGATAGGCAGGGCTTCCCATGCTGGTCATGAAGGCATCAGACTTATTGGCTTCAAAGTCAGGACCATTGACCAAGTGCGGCTTATCTTGCGGACTCAAAGGAATCGCTGAGAAGTAGAGAGTGTCTCCATTTTTCAAAGTAACTCCGAATGGCACGTAACCTGCTACATACTTGTTGCCGGATGGAGAGAGTCTTCCGGTGTTGTTCAGTGGTACTGAAGGAGCCGAGTCAAACGCGCCCCACAATGCTGGATCAAAGTAAACGTTTGCTGAGCCGCCGCGCTTCATGTAGGCGACATCGTAATCCTTGAGGGCTACAGTATTTCCGCCCAACATTTTAGGGTTGTTTGCACCGGCAAGAGCATTGAAGTGCGAACCCATGAAAGCGGGATCGTTCAAGTGGCTGTGAAGGTAGGTGCCGACACAATTGAGCGCCGACCAAACTTTCTTTGCGTGATCTGTAGCATCATCGGTGGCCTCATCTTTTGCATTGTGAGCCACCATATATGCATGCATCACCAATCGGTTGTACACGAGAAGGTCAATTTTGTTGTCCGGTGTATCTCCCAAAAAAGCGAAGTTTGCAGCTACTTCCGGATCAGGCAGAGAAGCGGCATCAATGTTGGGATTGCGTATTGCCATTTTGGCAAGGTTTAGATTGCCCGAGTCAGTCGCATTGGAGAGTTCTTCCCCACCGCCTAGAATTTTGACAAGGTAGTAGAAGGCAAATCCAACTAATAGAACGACCAGCACACAGACGGCGACGATCCCTAGAGTGCCGCCGACACTTCTGCGAGATTGCATGCAAATTCCCCGTGGAAGACCACTTTACAAACATTATTATCGCTTAATCTTTCGCTTGCGTCAAGGTTGCAAGTAAGCTGAAAACGCCAAATCGTGGGCGATTTGGCGTTTTGAAAGATACTTCCAGAAGTGAGTGTGCACCGGATTTGGTGCTTCGCTAGCTAGTTCTCACCTTTTTTCGGTGCCTTGTAGACACGATATTCAATTTGCAATTCGCTTTTGAAGTCGCCGTCTTTACTGGTGCCGACTAGGATGTAGCAAAAGTTTTTGTCTTTGTCTTGTGCTTGGATGAGCTGAGGATCAGTGGTGATAATCTTCCACTGATACATTTTCAGCGAGTTTTCATACCAGGCATGAACGTCGGCCGATTCTTCCTTGCATCTGAAATTCATGATGTAAGTAGGACCGCCTTTGGAGTTTGGAAATACGGTGCCACCTAGGTATTCCACTTTGCCTGTATATTCCGGAATGCCGGGAATGTCGATTTTCTGTGCCAACGGTGTCTTATCAAATTCACCTTTTACGCGGTGATATTTTGTGCCTGGTGGAAGTTTTGGTGCTACTTTTGTTGGCTGTTGGCCCGGCTTTCGAGTACCTGCAGCAGGCGTTTGATAACGCTGACCACCATAAGGCTGTTGCTGCTGCGCGATTGCTGGAATCACCAACGACAATGAAAACGCTACTAAGAGAAATGCTTTTCCCATCGAGTTTGTCCTCTTATTCAAACAAGGGCCTAAAGGGAATCCGCCCCAGTCAGATCATACACTGATTCTTCCTGGAGCGGATTCGTCGGTCTAAGCTGTTGAGCTCCTAGTTGGGTTTGCAGAACTTACCGGAACCGTTGACGTCGTTGAAGAATCTAACTTCGCCAAGCATGTTGCGATAACCCGAAGAAGGAGTCCATGTGCAGTGGTCAACTGCGTTCACGCTACCGGGTGGGCTCTTGTAGGGGACGTCGTGCAAGTTGGCGTCGCCTTTGTGGGCACCGTTAACTCCAGCCTTGTCATCAACGCCTTTGTACTTGGCGTTGTATGCCTTAGAACAGGCCGATACGTTGTTGGTCGCGCTTTGGTCGAGAGCAGCATTCGGCAGACCGTCTGGCTTGAGCATATCCGGGGAAGCCGGAAGAGTGCCTGTCCAAGGTACAGTCGCTGCGCATTTCACCTTAGGACCCGCGGCTCCATCAGCATAAAGATAGAGTACGGAGTCAGCTTTCGGATACATTTGCAGAGCCATGCTGTCGAGAGCAGTTTGAACATCACCTGTGTTGATAGAGCTATCAACTTGCTTCATGCGATTGCTGATGAGGGCCAACATGGTGGAGGAGCCACAATTGTTGGTTTGTTGCATCAGATCCCATGGAGAACCAGGAGTACCGAAGTTGCAGGTGGTTTTGGAGAGCATCGGGTGAGCGATGTTGTGGTCCCATACTTTCAAACCGGATGGTTGTGGGTCTGGAACAGTGGTGCACTTCGCGTTGAAGCCTTCCAATACCTTACCTTTCACCCATTCAAGAGCGGTGAAGCCCTTGCCACCATCGTCAACACCAGTGGAGTTGGGAGGCGGAGGATAGGCTGAGTTGAATGCGGTCAAAAGGTCGTCGCACTTTTGAACTACCATCGGGACGTCGTAATCGACATCGTGGCAGGTGTGGTAGACGCTTCCGATACATCCATTGCCTGGGAGATCATCGGTCAGAAGAGGCATGTAGCTGCTGACGCCGTTACCGGACGAATCGTAATAGACGTAGTTGCCGAACGGATCAACAGTGTCGTGCAAGTTGCTGATGTCTGGCGGCCACATTGCCGGATCGCCTTTTCCTGGGAGGGTTGAAGGTTGTCCGTAGTTTGGCGATGCGGTGTCAGGATCGGTCCAACCACGTGTCGCGTTGTAGTCAGCCCATGCTTGGATGCCGGGTTGGTTGAGCGAGAACACGTCGTTGTTGGCGACAGTGATACCAGGTGAATACAGTTCGTTTGCGAAGATATCGTTGGTAGCGTCGAATACTGGGCTGGTTACTGGTGGGTTGACGGTGTTGGCGTCAGGACCATTCCATACTCTTACGTATCCACGAGGGATGCGGGCGAGGTATTCATTGTTGATGCAACCAAGGATAGCTGCTGCCATTGATCCACCGATATTTCCGGACTTCTGCTCGGTAGCGGAAGTGACGGCCATAAAGGAGTTAGGCGGCGTATCGGACCCACCGATATAAGCAGATGTCGGGGCGGAGAAGTCTCCACTGGACACCAAGTGGGGGGTCGTTTGTGGGAAAACGGGAGTTCCGTAGATGGTTCCACCAGTGATGGTGATTGGTTCGTAACCTTGCATGTAACGCAATCCGGCTATCTTCGGGCCAGCGGGATCAGCGGTTGCTGAAGCACCCAATGACACTTTGTAGCTAGCTGGGTTGAGTTTTGATGTGATGATAGCTGCTTGTCCAGCGCTGAGAATTGAAGTATCCCAATAAACGTTTGTGGATCCTCTGCGCTTCATGTAGCTTTGTGTGAGGGAGCCGGTACGGTTGGCGGCGCCGCCCCACATTTGGTTCTTCGCTGCTCCGGCGATGGAATCGAAATCACCATCAAGAGCGCTAGATACCAAAGCTGCACGAATTCTTCCGCTGATGGCTTTGGCGGTGCTAATTGCAGTGGCTGCGTTTGTGGACGCTGCAGCAGTACCTTCATCACCTGCGTTCAAGCCAATCAATACGGCTTGTGCGATGACTCTGTTGAGGGTTAACATCGAGATTTGTCCCGGTGCATCGCCCATGGTTGTGTCGGAGCAGCCAGCGAATGATTGCTCGTCTGGTGAGGCGGCGAGGTTGGTTTGACCCTTCCTCAGCGCCATTTTGGCAGCATTCAGGATACCGGCATCAGTTGCGTTTGCAACTTCTCTACCACCGCCAAACATTTTGGACAGGAAGTAGAAGCCGACCCCTATGAGAATGACTACGAGCACGCTGACAGCCACCAGTCCCAGCGTTGCCCCTTGTGTACGGCGTGATTTCATGGTGGTTCGTTCCTCCGTATGCTGCCAGTTCGAGATAACTCGTGGGGTTACTTGTATGTCTCTCGCTGGCGTTGGCCGAAAAGCCTATAGATGAATGATTGGTAAAGCCCTATTCATTATTATCGTTTAATACTTCAAAAGCTGTCAAGATTCCGGGAACTTTGGTGAGAATCGTCCAGATTTGGGTTTCCGGGGTTCTCGAAGCCGTATTTTGGCTGCTTTTCCGATAATACATTAATGCCCGGTCATTAAAATCCTCAAACATTTCAACAAAAATATTGTCAAGAATTAGATTAAATTAGCGCGGTTTAAGAAATCTCGCGTTTTGGAGTGTCGGATTAACCGTAACTAATTTGACTAAGTTTCTCAAAGAACAGGTGCCAATCAGGCTTATCAGGCTCTGCTTCAGAAATGCCTCTATTTTCGACCCCTCGATTAACCTTAAATGGACCTTCTTGGCTTAATCTAATCTGGCAAAAGCCTCTAATCTGGGCTCTTCACGCGATATCACGCGGTAGATCAATCTAACCCGAGTGATCTCTTTGACAGGATCATCCTTATATATTGAAATTGCGCTGCCTTCTTTGTCGGTCTATTAGGCTGCTTCCGAAGACTCAGGAGCATTGCGCGCAGCTGCGCCCGTCACTGTCTCGTCAGGCGTGTCAGGTTCTGGTGTGGTAGTGAGCATTGCAACCAAGATCCAGAAGAGAAAGTGCACCTGTGGACGATAGAAAACTGTGTCTACAAAACCGTGCACCATAAGACCAATTATTGAGGCCCCGCAACCGGCATAAATCCAGCGCCTAGTGCTGTCTGTTCCCTTTGACCAGAACGTCTCATGACCCTTTGCCAACACGTTTGCTACAAGCAGCCCAAACACGGCTAAGCCGAAGACGCCCAATTCGACTGCAATTTCCAAAGGCACGCAATATGTCCCTAGTGCGTCAAAGCCGCTTCGCATGTAGAGTCCATAACTCAGCCTGAAGGCTTGATTGCCGGGACCGACTCCAAACCACCAGTTATCCAAAAACATTTTCCACGAAGCGATATAGACGTTCATTCGAAATGAGTTGGAGCTGTGTTCGCGTCCGGCAAACATTGAGGTCACTCGTTGCTCAAAGCCGGGCAGGAAGTGCAAGCTTACAAGCATGGCGACTCCCAGTAAGAGACATCCGAGCACGAGAGGTACTCTCAATTTCGGGTTTTTCTTCCAGAAAAAACAAAGCGCTATAAATAGGTACGTTCCCACAACAGCAAACACACCCATGTAGCCGCCTCTGCTGCCGGTTAGAAAAGTTGCAGCAAGAGTAGCTGCGAATATACCCAATGCCGAGAGTCCGGCCAAAATCCAGAGTTTGCCTCGACTCAACCACATCAGGGTCAATGAAAGCGAGATGGGAAGCAAAGGAATCAGATAGCCGGCAAGCAAATTGGGATTAAGCAAGGTCGAATAGATGCGTACAGTCTTGGTGTCGACGGTTGGATCTTCCCAGGTGGCAAGTGGCGCCACTCCTATCTTGTATTGGTAGAGCCCATAGGCAGACACCGCCATTCCAGTCATTGCGAGAACGACAAAGACCATCTCCTTGCGTTTCTCGGATTTCGCCAAAAGGGCAGTAAACCAAAAGTAGCTCGATATATATATGAATGCCTTTGCCAGTCCCCTTAAGCTTGGAAGGAAATAGTGCGAGGCGCATGCGGCCACGATATTTGTGGCAAAGTACAGAAGCACAAGCACGTCGGTTGCTTTGCCTTGTCGCGAATCTTTGCCGCCAAGTAGCCGGCCTAAAATCCAGAGTGCGAAGCCTCCGCCTGCAATAATCGCCAATCCATCTTTGTCGTTGGCGAAGTACTTGAGACCAAGACAAACCAATAGCATCAAGCACACGGCAAAACTCAGGGTCTGCAATATATTGCCTAGCTTCTCAGTTTTGCCTTGAAGAAACTTGGGTGCACAAAGGAGCTTGAGCGGCGCTAGAGCTAAGGAGTGCTCCACTGTGTTGCGCCAGGCATCATCAAGCTTTCGAAGAGCAAGTGATGAGGTTATTTGAGAAATGGCGTTCAACTCACTCAGCCCTTATGTCTACAACAACGCCTTGGACTCTGTATTTGAAACTTTCCAGCTCAATTTGATTTCCCACTTTGATCTTGTTGCCGCGGATTACGAAGCCGTCTTCAGTGCGTTCTGTTTCGGAATCTTGGACTGTAACCAGAAAATCGTGTGCAATTGCATTTGCCGGATCGGGGAAGGCAACTGCCTTCTTGCCGTCCGGGCTCAAAAATGAGACTTGCTTTTGCCAATGTTCGACTTTGGTTATCGTCATTGGAGGTTGAACCGGTTGGTTGCGAATGGTGATCGAGGATTTTTCACCAACCTTGAACATCTCAGTGTCTTTGGTTTTTAGTCCGGTGATATATACCTCGATTGATACCTTGCCGACCCCTTGTACGACTTTGTCCACCCCGGCGTGACCTGCGCGCGCCAGGGAGAATCCCAGCACACAAATCAAACCTGTAAGCAGAATCGCCAGGTCAAAAGCGTTGAATCGTTTCAGCAGTTTCATGGAAAGCGGCCTCGTCATCCATATATGTATCTGGTCGGAAGCTGCAATAGCAGCCACGTTCATAATACAGAATGATGAGGTATTGGGCCTTAACCAAAGAAAACAGAGACAGAGCCAGTCACTCGCTTGACTAGGCGAACCGTCTCGAGTTCTATTTCCTGCCCGTAGTCTAACTCTTCACGTCCCTTCTCTCTTAGAAGTTCTAACAATAAACTCTTATCCAGGTCGCTTAGTTTGATGATGCCCTGGTGATGATCAGCTGCAATTCTCATTAGTTGCGCTGTTGTCATGTCGGTCGATAAAGCTGTCACGGACTTGGTCTCCGCTTGTAGATAAGTGGGGATGGCTTCCATATATCAAGGATACTACCAGCTGATCAGAGCGCCATTGTGATTTTCCCACTTAATAACCGCTCTGGGCGGGGTTTTGGGGGGAGTTCCCACAGAAAGCAACTGTTTGCAGTGGGGTTCTGAAATGGAATTGAAATATCGGTGCGGGAAGTACGTAGGCACGTGTCTAAAGCCACTGAGGTTTCGGGTAGATGCATTCACGGCGAGAGAACAAGATTCTCAAAAACTCTAGGAGCTAGGAAATGTCTAAGAACTTCGAAATCCACGGTCAAGAGCAAGCGAGCTTCGAGCAGTCCTCGAATCTTCACTCTGAGGCTTTCGAAATTCAACGTCTGAAGGACCTCGTGAAGCACAGCGACAGCGTAGTCGCTCTTGCTGCAAAAAGCGCCGAGTCAATCTGCGACTACTACTGCCAAAGACTCTTCTCGATGTCGCCGAAAGAACAAGCCGAGTTTATCGACAGCATCTCTTGTTACAACGATCGCTACGATCTGGTGTGGAACGGCATAAGAGAACGCTACAACGAGCATCTTCAAGCCCAAATGGCAAACGCCTAAGTACGAAGATCTTATTTGAAGTGCGAGAGCTGCTCCAGACCGTCGAGCAGCTCTTTCTGGCTGGTTACGGCGGTACCCGATTTCTTCACTACGATTCCTGCTGCAAGGTTTCCCAACGCCATCGCTTCAACCGGCGAGGCACCTGTCACCAGAGCAAGTGTCATTGTTGCCACCACAGTGTCTCCAGCGCCTGTGACGTCAAAGACATCGCTTCGATTAAATGCGGGAAGCTCTGCCATTGGCTGTCCTTGTTGGAAGAGCACCATTCCGTCACCGCCGCGCGTGATCAAGATTGCTTTCACGCCAGTTCTCTCAAGCAGATGCTGCCCGGCTTTTCGCAATAACTCAGGCGAAGAAAGCGAATAACCCAATGCTTTTTCCGTGTCAGGTTGATTTGGTGTGATCAATGCACAGTCCTGAAAGCGATCGAAACAATCTTGTGCATCTACAACAACCATCAGGTTTTGTTTTAATGCCAGTCTTCTGCAGGTGCGAATGACACCTTCGGAGATTACACCTGCGCGATAATCCGAGAGGATTACTGCCTGATAGGATGTGGCGCTCTGGGTGATTTTTTCAACGAGCTGCGCTTCTATCTTTGGTGAGATGGGATCATGCGATATGCGATCGAGTCTCAAAAGCTGCTGCCTGAGCGAATGTGCTTTTGAGAGAATTCTTGTTTTTACTGTCGTAGGTCGATCGGGATCAGTCACGAGGCTGTGCGTTATGCCATGGCGATCTAGCATTGCTGCCATTTTGGAAGCGTATTCATCTTTGCCACAAATTCCAATTGCGTGGCACTTGGCTCCGAGCGCCACGATATTGTGAGCTGTGTTTGCGGCACCACCAGGGATGTGTTGGGTGTCTACATGCTCGAGAATCAAAACTGGCGCTTCGCGCGATATTCGTTCGGGCTTACCTTCCAACAGCTCATCAATTAGAAGATCGCCAATTACAGCCACCTTTCCTTGACTGAGATTGACTATGCGTTTTCTAAGCGCTGCCTTGGAGAGGCTGCTGATTGAAGAGGGGGTACTAACCGATGA
The DNA here is from genome assembly GCA_964503045.1 of uncultured Candidatus Obscuribacterales bacterium. Classification (GTDB taxonomy): domain Bacteria; phylum Cyanobacteriota; class Vampirovibrionia; order Obscuribacterales; family Obscuribacteraceae; genus CAYZJR01. The sequence goes on along the minus strand of CAZCZI010000001.1, from coordinate 64,288 downwards.
GATTCCGAGATCTGCTGGATGCACGCGCTCAAGCTCCGTAAACAGTTGTTTTGCAAGTTTGTGGTCGGGATCAATCCCTAACGCAAGATATGTCGCTTTTTTTGCTTCCTCAATATATCGCAAATGCTCAAGGAGCCTGGCTAAATGAATCGCATTTGAGAGAAGCTCGGTGGGGTCTTTTGAGTCGGCGATTGCCTGGCGAGCCCCTTCCACCTCGTTTTTCTCTGCGGTTGTGAGCGATTGACCTTCCTTCTCCTTGAAAGAATTCTCACTAAGAAACTTTTCGGCGAGCGTCATTTCAGCCTTGAGAGGAGCTTTAACTTCTTCTACAGGCTTGAATTCGGACTTTTTAGGCTGAATAAAGGGACGAACCCCGAGCGCTGCTGCAATGCTGACTTCCGAGGGTTTATCGAAGCCGGCTATTGGAGTCCAAATAAATTCACGGGATACTGTCTCTTTTTTTTCTCGATTGAGCCCCTGAGGAAGCGCTGACTGCTCTAGGTGATGCTGCTGCTGATGTTGTTGATCGCGCTGATGCTGTTGTTCTCGAAGTTGCTCGAACTCTCTGGTCAGACCTCTTCCAAGTACACGCCCAGTATCCGATCCATAGCGACCATACAGCCCCGCCAATGGTTTACCCAAGTCTAGAGATTGACTTCCTGTGCGTTCGGCCTGAGATTGACGTTGTATCTGCAGCCTCTCTCTCCAAGAACTTGAATTGGGAGCGACGATCTCACCGAATGTGAGCGGAAGCTCTTGTTCTGACGTGGGTTTTTCCGGTTGCTGCTGCTTGTCCTGTCCGGGTTGTTTATCCGGACGTTCGGCATCATTTCTTGAATCTTGGGAGTTTGCCATTCAGCGACCGCAGAAATAGGTGAAAGAACGATTGCAAGTCTCCTTTATTCTAGCGCCTGATTTCGTTGTCTCTCAGGCCGCGTGACAGATGAGCCGCGCTGGGCCAGTGTCTACCCGATCTTCTTTTTCTCGCTTTTGCCGATCAGTTAAGCTAGAATCTTGGTCTGGGCGTTGAGAAATGACGTTGAGAGAACAGTTTCGTATGTTTAGACACTATCTGATCGCTATCGTTTTGGTCGCACTGTCTTATCTGCCACTCGGAGCTGGTGCCCAGTCCGGTGATGATGCTAAGCTTCGACCGCCTCTCGACAGCAAAGATGCTTCTGGCAAAGTGATACCAATTAAGGTATCGACGTCCCACGTTCGTCGCGACGGCACTACTGCACGAAGAATGGCTAAATATCACTGGCTCGATAGAGCGGCACAAGCAGATCCGGCAATTATAGAGGCGATTTGTTCTCATCGATCGGCAGCGAAGCTGTTATGCAAACATCCACGGCTAAAGGATATCGCCGAAGCCGATCACTATCTCTGTCGGCGACTAACAAAGTGGAAGTCGGTTGCAAGAATGCTCGCATCCAATCCCCAAGCCGATCGCGTCATTTTCCTTGATCCTGAAGGCATCTATTACGCGATCAAGCGAGATCGTTCAATTGCACGTCGCCTTGCGAAGAACCCGAAGTTCGAAGAGATGATTGCGGACAATCCTGATCTCGGCAAGTTTATTGCCTCATACATGTGAACACTGCTCTTGTTCTTCTCTTAAAAGCGCTGGGCATCGGTCTTTCAACTGGGCTATTATCCGGAGCGTTTGGCATTGGTGGTGGCATTGTATGCACACCGCTATTGAGTCTGGTCGTTGGGCTGGCACCACACACCGCAGTGGGCACGACGATGGCAGTGATTATTCCAACTGCAATTGCTGGTCTGTTGAATTACCTGCAAGAGCGGATGCTCGACATGAAGCTGGCGCGCCTCATGTTCGCACCCGCAATATTGGGAACCTTTTGCGGTGCCTGGTTGACCACGATTGTCAGGCCGCAGATGCTGATGATTCTCTTTTCAATCTTGGTTTTCTTTTCAGGCGTAGACATGATTCGAGTCAGTCTGAAGAAGGACCCGACGCCTGACGCGTCAGCACCCGAAAAAACTCAAAGCCTTGCAGTTACTCTTTCAGTGGCGCTCGTTTCGGGATTGCTCGCCGGATTTTTTGGTGTTGGCGGCGGTTTCATTTTGGTGCCGTGTTTTTGTTATTTCTGGAAGATGCCCATCAAAAGAGCGTTTGGAACTTCGCTTTGTGTTGTTGCAGTGATTTCGATTCCCGGAGCATTGACACACTACTGGTTCAATCATCTGCAGTTCGACATCGCCATTTTAGTTGCACTCGGTGCCATTCCAGGCTCATGGTTAGGAAGTGCAATGTCATTGAAACTGAAAGACTCCTGGCTAAAAGGCGCATTTGGGATGATCATGCTGGCAATTGCGTGCATTTTGGCTGCGAGAGAGTTAGGCTTTAGGTGGGAAAATATTCATTAGTGAAGCACTAAAGCGGAGACCGATGTTCAATCTGAGACTCCTAGAACTGGAATCAGAGCTTCTTGCCAAGGAAGAAGCTGCTCGTGGACTGAAAGAGTTTACGATTGAATGCGATCTTCTACTTCAACTCATTGAACGCGAAATCGGCATTAAACTTGCAGGACCCGTCCCGCAAGATTGGCGTGGATGGCTCACATATAGACGCAACAAAGAGTCGTTGATTGTCTCAAGAGGAAAGGCGTTTCGCGAATCAGGAATGTTTGGAAAGTGGCGTGCGGGAATTGACGTTCCATACGGCATGGACACCATGACCGAGTATTTACGCGGGTTTGATGTTTCTCCGCCTCAAGACATCGATCATCTCTTAATCAATTTCGGATCGGGTGCTTCAACCAGAGTCTTTCTCTGGTATGGCGAAAATGTAGCTCCCTACAGGCTCATCTACGAAGAAGAAGTGTCGGATGATTCGGACGACTCGCTCAAAGAGGCGGTAGTCGAGGCGTGTGTCTGGATTCTTACAAAGCCGCGCGAACTGACTCTTCCTGAGTTTTTGGAAAAGAAGAAGACAACTTGATTTGCGTTTAGGACTCTCGAGGATCTTCAGGTGATCACGCTTCGCGAGATCACCTGCCTGATCTCGCACCGCATGATCATCTCGGTTCGGCTTGTTTCTGCTCTTCGAATTTGATTTTGCTGCTTGAATCGCCGGCGTTGAGCATTTTCTCCACAGCGCCCTTCAGTTGAGTCTTCTTGGCCACTTCTAGAAGCTCAATTGGAATTGGGAAGATGATTGTCGAGTTCTTCTCTGCTGAAACTTCAACCATCGTTTGCAGTTGTCTCAACTGCATTGCACCTGGTTGCGACGAAATCTTCGCGGCTGCTTCCGCCAGTTTTTCAGCGGCTTGCAACTCCCCTTCGGCTGCCGTGATTTTTGCGCGTCTTTCCCGCTCGGCTTCAGCCTGTCTAGCCATTGCACGTTGCATGCTCTCTGGAATTTCAACATCTTTTACTTGCACGGAAATGACCTTGATTCCCCAGCCTTCCGTTTCTCTGTCAATGATGGCGCTCAACCTTTGGTTGATGGCGTCTCTTTCGGTGAGCAGCTCGTCCAACTCATGTTGTCCGAGGATACTGCGCAACGTGGTTTGAGCGATTTGACTCGTGGCAGTGAACGGATCTTCAATCTTCGTGACCGCCTTGAACGGGTCGACTACTTGGAAGAAGCACACTGCAGCAGTTTTTACTGAAACGTTGTCTTTGGTGATGATTTCCTGCATGGGAATTGACATTGTGATGATACGCAGGTCGACTTTCTTGCTCTGTTGAGCGATAGGCCAAACCATAACCCAGCCGGGTCCCGAGACACCCTTAGCCTTACCCCACTCGAAAACGACGAGTCTGTCATATTCTCGAACGATTTTGATAGCCGACAGGGCGTACCCTGCAAATAGAAACCCAAAAAACGTCATTAGTTCGAACATGGGTTAATTCCTCAATGCTTGGCTACGGTCAACTCTGACAACAAAGATAATTCTATTGCGTAACCTACCCACATGACAGACCGACCAAAACTTTGCTTTTGCCAAAGTGACAGTCCGATAAACAGAACATTAAAACGGTCCGGTCTGGCAGGTCTCATTTTTTGCCGTTGAGTTTGCGGAGCAAAGCCTGAAAGCGCCTTGAGAGTGCGCTCGGAAAGGCAAGCTATCAGCGGGTTTTCGGGTGTTAGTCTTTGGCGCTTACCGGCTTTGTGCAGGTAAAAACTCGAAGCAAAAGTCGAACCCACTTGCAGTGGAAGTAGCAAAGCAGGATGATTTTTTCTACTTCTTCTTATTCGACTTATCGTCAGATTTCTCGTCGGATTTCTGCTTGCTCGGCGCCTTGCCCGCGTTGTCCCCAGACCCAGACCCAGACCCAGACCAAGACCCCGACCCCGACCTCTTCTCGTCTTCTGCCGCCGAATCAAGTTTCTTTCTGAACTCGTCAAAAGTGCCCATGTATTCGATGTTTCCATCAACCCCTATCTGATACACGAATTTCTTCGTGATGATCATTTCGGGCACCTTTGGCCTTCTGCTTAGCACGTGAAACACATCGGTGTCTTCAGGAATGTTGTCGACAAGCGCCGAGTGCAAGCCGATGAGTGCTTTGTAGTCGCCCATGGTCTCGGGAATCTGTCTAGGATACGGCAAGACCGATCGATGCAAGGTGCGTGTCTCTACAATGTGCTGTCCGTCGTGCGCGACACGGTATCGCACGTCACCACCGAGAAGATAGAGTCCTGCCGTCGTTGAGCCTGGATAGAAGTAAACGTAGTATTGATCGTTAGGAGCAGATAAAACGCAGCAGTTGTATGTGTATTTGCCCGGCAGAAAAACGGCATGGCAAGTTCGAAGAGCTAATGCTTTCATAAACAGTTTGCTTGTGTCTTCTTTTGGCGGTTCCAGCTTTTTGACTGTGACTTCTTTTGCACTCTTAGGATCTTGTCCACATGTGGCTTCGTAAACGATCAAGAACTTGTCTTCATCGTCGTTGAGCTTGCCAAAGTAAACTGTCCAACCCTTGTCGCTTTTTTCGGCAAGAAAGTATTTCGTCTCCTTTGTCTTTGGCGAAAACTTTTCTTTCAGTGCATCGGTTGCGTGCCAACACACATTGTCGTAATCAGCAATGTCACGACCTCGAGTGGCGATTTCGGACAATAGGTTTTCCGGAGGAACGCTTTCAATTCTCGGTGGTTCGATAGGTATCGGTGGTGGTGCGGCGATGGATGCGGATTGGATAGTTGCGATGATCGCTACTGCAATAGCAAACGGTGCACACGCCGAAATTGCTTTTGGAGCAAATTTGAGTCGATTGGGTTGTTGAATCAAGACTTTGTGAATTTGCATATGAAGAATCCGGATGTCTCGTGTCTCGAGGGCAATAGCTGTACGTACCCATCTTTTGCCGTTTGAATTAGGCCTTTCGCTTTGTCTGTGAACTTGCTCGTTTTGGAGACTGCTGACACCCACTCGGTTGGGAAGTAACTTTCGATGTTTACTGGTTTGAATTCGCAGTGATTCTCTAGAAACCATTGGAAGTTTTGCAGATTCTCCTCAGGTTCGATCGAGCAAGTTGAGTAAACGAGCACACCGCCTTCTTTTGTCAATTTTGCGGCATTGGTGAGGAGTTGACGCTGAAGTGCAACTAGTGAGGTCAAATCCTCCAGCTTTCGATTATATCTGAGATCTGTCTTTCTTCGCAGAACTCCCGTGCCGGTGCAAGGCGCATCTACGAGCACTCGATCGGCCGGCTTGGGCAGGGTCAAAGTGCGACCGTCTGCTTCCAGAATCTCGAGATTTGCATGTTCGAGTCTTCGGCGATTGTCTTTCAAAAGTTTGAGCCGAGAGGCGCTGGAGTCAACAGCGAGAACTCTGCCCGTGTTTTGCATGAGTTCTGCAAGGTGAACAGCCTTTCCACCAGGAGCGGCGCAAAGATCCACTATCAACTCGCCTAGTTGTGGCGCCACTACATATGACACTAGGGCTGCGGCTTCGTCCTGTATCGAAAACAATCCTTCTAAATATCCGGGAATCTTTTCGATTGGCCCGCGCAGTTTCCCTCGACTCTCAACAATCAAGCAGGATGGAACAAGCAAAGATTGCCGAACCTTCATTCCTTTTTCAGACAAGATGGAGGCCATGTCTTTGGTGTTGATGCCTTCTTCATTGATTCTGAGAGTGAGGTCAGGCGGCTGTGCCGCATCTTCCAACAAGGCTCTGGTTTCCTCCTGTCCGTACTCTTTTACCCATCGTTCGATCAACCAGGAGGGGACTGAGTACTTCTTATGAAGATCGGACTGCGAATCATGCTCCGCTACATTTGTCGGTGGTGATTGTCCTTGCGATTTTGCTTTGTTTCTCAAATGGGATCTTAGAATGGCGTTGGTGAACTTTGCTGTACCAGCGTGACCGAGCATTCGCGCGAGCTCGGTACTTGTGTTGACAACGGCTGACTCAGGAACTCCATCCATGAAATCCAATTGAAAAATACCGAGCCGCAAAATGTTCAGTATCGCCTTTGGTGTCTTTTCAATTGGCTTTGACGACAATGCGCGAATGCTTTCGTCTAGTGTTTCTCTGTTTCTCAGCACTCCTTGAACCATCGCGGTCACAAAGGCTCTGTCTCTTTCTGAAAGTCGGCGTTTTTTGAAGGCACCATCCATGGCGGCAGTAGCAAATGCACTTTCAGTATCTACCTTGAGCAACACCTCAACGGCAGCACGCCGTGAATCCAAACCCTTTGCTTTCTTAGTGTTTTGTGCCGCTTGGTTTTCAGACATTCAGCAAAGTACTCGAGCTGAATGTTTCGCCCGGCAGAAGATGTGCGCCGTTTGCCCAGGCAATTGCTGACTGTCTCGAACGGCTTTCCGGCTGGACTTCGGTTATATGAATGCGATCGACACCGGTTGGTCCGCAGGCGACAAACACGCCGTCTGATCGCGAGATGATTGTTCCTGGCGTTCGTTCATCTTCTCTAGTGGGAGCAGGGCCCTGGCATCTAGTCTTTATGATCTTCAAATTGGTGCCGCGAAAACCAGTCTTGGTCCCAGGCCATGGCACCAAACCTCTGACCTTGTTGTGAATCTCCCATGCCGATTTTTTCCAATCAATCTCTGCAAGTTCCTTTGTCAGAATCGGAGCGTAAGTCACACGTGATTCATCTTGTTTTTGAGGTGTGAGATTGTCTTCTTTGAGCCTGATCAATGTCTCCATCATCAACTTCGCACCAGACTGGGCCATGGTTTTGGACAGTTCCTCCGCATCCATATCAGAAGAGATTGCGATGCGCGTGCGCAATAGCATCGGACCAGTGTCCACACCCTCGTCTGAAAACATAGTCGTGGCGCCGGTTTCGCTCTCTCCATTGATTAACGACCAGTTGATTGGCGCGGCACCGCGATACGCGGGCAGAAGCGAGCCGTGCAAATTGATCACACCATGAGGCGCCATTTGCAAAACAACCTTTTTGAGGATTTGACCAAACGCCACCATCACTAAAACGTCAGGGCGCAGTTGTTGCATGGCTTCAACGATTTCAGGCGCTTTCGACAGTTTCTCGGGTTGAAAAACCGTTATACCGTGAGCGTTTGCGACTTCTTTTGTGGGCGGCATTACCAGTTTATTGCCGCGGCCTTTCGGGCGATCCGGTTGGCAGACGAGCCCCACCACCTCAAAACCTGGCGCGGCAATAATCTCATTGAGAGTAGGCACCGCAAACTCGGGAGTGCCCAGGTAGATGATTCTCACGTGGTTACTTGCTGACGCTAATCTCTACTACGTGGTCGTAATTCAGGCATAGCTTGTCATCTAGCAGAATGTACATCAGACGAGTGCCGTCAAATACGATGTTGGTCAGTATTCCTGAGTATTTGTTTTGCTGAGTAGTGACAACATTGACGCGGTCGCCGACCCACTGCCGCAGGTAAACAAGCTTTTCTTTGCCTGGTTGAGGCGGTTGAGACATCGATTTCTCCTTCTAACCTCTTGTGCTGTTCGCAGCCAGTGGAAGTCGTAGATTCTTCGTACTTTCCCAAAGTTTGCGCTAGTCTATTTAGGCTAATAACCTAGCAGAAACGGGCAATTTTTCCAATTTGAGCGGAGGAAGCTGTTTGGAGCTGGTACTCAAATCCGATCTGCGACGCAAGAGGTCGTTAGGACCTCTAATCATAGTTCCTGCGGGGCTCTGGCTACTTGTCTTCATGGTTTTACCGCTTTTGATCTTGGTGGTCTATAGCCTGGGCGGCCGTGATGACCTAGGCAGAATAATTCTTGGCTTTGATTTTCATAATTACGTGCGTTTTTTCTGCGGTCCGTATCTGGGTGCGCTGGGACGGTCGGCTCTGCTTGCGTTTTCGACCACACTCACGTGCCTGGTTGTGGGGATGATCTTTTCTTTGTGGTTGGCGTTTTGTGTTGGCAAGCGGTACCAGAGTTTTTTCATGACTTTGTTGGTGATTCCGCTTTGGACTTCTTCACTTCTTCGAATTTATGCCTGGATGACAATATTGCGACCGACGGGAATTTTGCACGACTTTTTGACGGCTGTTGGCTGGGTCGACCCGCCGACGATTCTCTATACGCAATATGCGGTTTTGATTGGAATGGTCTACAACTATCTTCCATACATGGTTTTGCCGTTATATGCCGCTCTTGAAAAAATGGACGTGCGCCTTTTGGAAGCTGCCGCTGATTTGGGGGCTCATCCTCTGAAGGCGTTTTTTCAAATTACGGTCCCGCTGGCTATGCGCGGTATCATCGCTGGTTGCATAATGGTTTTCGTGCCGGCGCTCGGTGATTACGTCACTCCCGACTTGTTGGGCGGAGCGAAAGTGATGTATATCGGCAACTTGATTCAAAATCAGTTTTTAGTCGTGCGCGATTGGGCGTTCGGCTGCGCGGTGTCGACAATATTGATTGCGATTGTCGGCGTTTTCGTGTGGTTGTATTTGCGTTATGTGGAACAGCCTGAGCCTGCTTAAACACTAGAATGGGTGCCGGTAAAGATTCGATTCGGCAGGATTGTTTGGGTTGTAGATAACCCTGATGTGATTGCCTTTATAGAACTCCTGATTCTGGGCCCGCTCGGCTTCTCGAATCGTGTCGTAGGTAAACGGGCTGCCCCCCTCTCCCTCGTGTGATTGCTTATCGACTAAGTAAACGAACTTATAGCCGACCGACCAATAGGTTCTGTTGATGTGATTATCGCTATCGGTGTCATGGTGCTCATCAATCCAATTTTCGACGATTCGACCCTTGGTTTCCGGCCAATTATGATTGTCGAATCGCGCATACACACACCAAACTGCTGCAGCCAAAATACCGACCAAGAGCAATCCGTTTAGGCTAAAGGCTTCTGGATATGGTTTTTTCATCTGTTGGTAAGGAACGGTTTCAAATTACTGAAGGTGCCACTACTGCAATTGTATTTGTGGTGCTTGGAAACTGGAAATTTTTGATGATTTTGTTAGTTTTGGGACGATTCAAGCTCTTTCATTATTTCGGACGCGCTTGATGGTCTCTCGCTTGAATCAAGGCTTGTAGCTTTGGCAGTTAGGGTGTCCAGCCAATTGCTGGTTTCCGGCTCTATTGATTTAGGATGTGATACCGACATGGGTTCTGGTTGGGTGCCTGTCAAAAGAAAGTGCAACGTCGCGCCCATAGCATAAAGATCGCTTTGGGCTGTAGGTTCGCCGCGAAACTGCTCAGGAGGGAGATAGCTTTGCTTGCCTACGATCGTTCCAGTTCGATTGGAGACGGATTGCCGGGCGACATTGAAGTCGATTAACTTGAGATTTCCTTGAGCATCCAAGATCAGGTTGTCCGGTGTGAAGTCCTGATGCACTACGGGCGGTGACAGACTGTGGATGTATGCGAGCATGGCGCACATCTGTTTGGCTAGAGAGATAACCTCCGATTCCGGCAGGGCACCTCGACGCGAGACCATGTCTTTCAGCGATTCGCCATCGATATGTTCGATCACAATGTACGCTCTGTGGTCTTCAATGAACACATCGAAGAGTCTCACGATGTTTGGATGATCCATGTTGCGCAGAATGCTTGCTTCTTTCAAGAACCGGGGAAACATTTTCTTCATCACGTCTTGTTTGCGGTTGGACGGGAAAATGTATTCTTTGAGAACGACCTGTTTAACGGCGATTTGCAAAGCAAGTTCTTGCTGACGATCTTCCGATATAGTGGCAAGGTATGCGGTGCCTTGGCCGCCCGTGCCAAGTTTTGATTCGATTTTGTATCCGCCGTCTTGCAACTCGTCGCCTTGTTTGAGGGCATCGTCCCTTTCGCGCAGGGGGTTTACCGCCATAGATTCGAGCCACAGTTGCGTGTATGTGTGCTCCGGAAGACCAGCTGGACGAGCGAGATCGTAGACGGCGGGATCGATGTAGACGGATGGACAGTGTTCTTTTACGTAGTTCAACAACTTTGACCACTCAACGTGCGATGGCAAAGCTCTTGGGCGTAACGAAATGCTTCTCTTTCGAGAAAGAGAGAAGCGAACTTGCTTTTCTGTTTTTGTGGCGCCGGCGGATTCTATTGTAATGCCTTCCAGTTGCTGCCAGCGAAACAATGTGATGTTGGAAGTTCTGCCGCGTAGCCAGGGCTCCGCGATTACTTTCAGGGCATCCGGTGCCAAGACTAGCGCTTTGGGTCTAACTTTATCGATTTGGGGCTTAAATGTATTTCGTCTTGCGATAACGGTGAAAAACCATGTAGCGAGCATTAAATACGGTACCAGCATAATCAACATGATTTGAGGAATGACCAGAGGAAGTTGTCCGAAGTTTTGTGTCTGCAACTTTGGAATTAATGCATAAGCCAGAGCATAGATCTGGCTCTGCGGTACACAGGCAGCCCATATCAGCAGGGCAGCGTTGCTTACACCCAGAAGCAGAATCGGAACGAAGACAATTAGTGACGCCGGACCTGCAAATTCCAAGCTTAGACCATGTAAATGTCTTCTCTGTTCCTTTTGTGTTGCCTCTAACTGCCGGTATGGAAGAACTGTTTCGGAGTAGGGGGCGATTGGTTGAGCCGATAGCTCAAATGCTCCGGATGCAGTTTCAGATTCACTCTCGACTACGAGGTCTACTGCTTCGGCTTCTTTGAGATCGACATTCTGCTCCGGCATCATCCGCGGTGCTCCGAAGAGATGACGATGTGTTCTCTTTCGGGAACTTTGATTTTTATTCCTTCGGTCTGCGAATCAATCGGATTCATTTCACCGATTTGATGGAGTCTCTGCTTTAGGTCTTCGGAACGCAGTCTATCGCTGAGTTCCAGGCGTGTACAATCCAAGACAAAGCTGTTCATTGCATCGCTTATTGACTCGTTTGTCTGTTGTGGAGATGACGTTGAAAGTGCTACTGGATCCTTTCCAGTAAGCAGGAAATACAATGTAGCGCCTAATGCGTAGACGTCACTTTGAGGTGTTGCTTTGCCTCGTATTTGTTCCGGAGCGATGTATGCTTGTTTGCCCACGACTGTGCCGGTTGCAAGGCTGATGAATTCATTGGCGGCGCCGAAATCGATCAGCGCCACTGTTCCATCCGATCTTAATATCAAATTCTCCGGTGTGACATCGCGGTGCACTATTGGTGGTTCTCTATCGTGCACATGCCGCAGAATTTCTGCGATCTGACTGGCCCAAGAAATTACGGTTGCCTCGCCCACTGCGCCGCGTTCCCGAACGTATGAACGCAGGTCCTGCCCTTCGAGATACTCGATGACGAGGTAGTGTCTGCCGCCTTCTATGAAGTAGTCCAAGGGCTTTGCGATTCCCTTGTGATCGAGCGACATCAAAACTTTGGATTCGCGTTCCAAAAACTCTAAAGCTTTCTTTTGTTGCTCATCGCTTTCGCTTTCCGGCACGGCCGATTCCTTCAAAACGAATCTTCGACCTTGTTTGTCTTTTGCTAGATACGTTGCGGCGAAACCGCCCGAGCCCAGCTGGGTGTCGACTACATAGCGACCGTTTTGAAGTTTGGACCCTGGTTCCAACGGAAGAAATGATGTGAAGTCGAAGTTGTCCGCAAGAGAGGAGGTCCACAGCTGCGTGTAAGAAAGCTGCTTCGTTGCATCTGCGTTGGGCATGCACGAATCGTAAATCGCCACGATTGCATCTGTGTCCAACGGTCTTTCCAAATGAACGCAGAAAATCTCCAAGTGTTCCAAGAGTGTCAATAAGTCCGCTCTTTCGAAGCGCTTCAGTTCGAGCCTTATCTTCGTTCCATTCAGCATTGTCAAACGCAAGCGAGGTATTTTTACTTCAGTCATGTCTAGGGACGCATCTGTGATTTCGCTCCACTCAAATGTCTTTCGCATGCCCGCGAATATGACGAGAAAGAATGGCACCGATATGCCGCTTCTGCTCAAAAGAATCATGTTGTCTAAAGACAAGTTGGCCCATATGCAGCATACGGCGCAGGTTGGAAGCAAAATTGCTTGAAGAAAGGAGACCGAGCCCCAGAACTGTTTGCTGTAGGGGACGAGCGGTTGAATTAATTCCCAAACGGAACAGGTCCAACTGATAATGAAATGACCGGCGAGAATCATTAGCAAAAGCGAGAATGCCAGCGTCCACTCGCGCTGAATGTGAGGCATTCGGTCGATAAACTTGAACGGACGCGCGCGCAAAAAGCGATACTTGATGACGCGCAGTTCGTCATGTGATTCCAGTTTTGATGACGGCATTGCCATCAGCTTGTACCCTAAGCGCCCTAGAATGTTGTACCCATGGTTTGTGGCGACTTCCCGAATATTAGGAGTTGTTTCAATTTAGCGTTAATATAATGAGCGCCGGTTTGTTTCAATTGCACAATGAGATATTGGATTCTCACGCTAATCATCATGTCTCAGTCGATGATTGTTCTTGCAAAGGACGATCCCGATGCTCCGTTGACGGTCCGCGGGCACCAATATCAAAAGTCATTGAAAGACTTGACTGCAAAGATTGCGAAGAATCCGCGTGACGCAGACTCATTGCACTCGCGTGCTGTGTGGTATCTCGAAAATCTGGAATTTTCCAATGCCATTAAGGATGAGACTGAAGCACTGAAGAATAAAGAAACAGTGGAATCGTTGGAAGTACGGGCCGAAGCTCATTTGCAACTCAATCAATTTAGTGAGTGTCTGAATGACAGAACGCGAATCATAAAGCTTCGTCGCAATTCAACGGATTACCATCGCAGAGCAGATTGCTACAAACTTTTGAACGATATCGACAAAGCAATTGCAGACATGAATATGGCGATCAAGCTCGATGCAAGCTATCCCGGCAATTATGAAGACCGAGCCGTGCTTTTTCGAATGAAGAAGGATTATGCCAGCGCAGTTAAAGACGTGAAACAAGCCATAGCATTAAGCTCTGCGAGCTGGAAACGCTGTATCTATCTCGGCGACATTCAAATGGATGCTCGTGATTTCAAAGGCGCAGTTGCGAGCTACGACATGGCGCTCAAAGCTGATCCTAGACTCCTGAAGGGGATTTACGGTAAAGCGAAAGCGTGCGAGGCTGCCGGGATGAAGTCTGAGGCGGCAACTTTGTACAAGCGAGCAAAGCAAATCGAGAGCGAAGAGATCGGTACTTTTCATTGATCGACCAGCAGATCAATCAAATGGCATAGTTGCCACGCTTGCTCCTTCCTCTCACTTCTTTTTACAGCACTTTGCCATTTATTCCTTCTTTCAAGCAACGATCAACATAAATGAAGTAATTTCCGGAAGGTCTGGAAGGCTCCCAAGCCTTCGTGACGCAGTGCGCCAGTCTGGCTCATGAAGCAGTGATGTCAGCCTCGCCTCCAGGCTCTCAAATACCACGTCTCACTTCCCTAGTGGTCCGGTCGAATCTTCTTCAAAATGCACACAAGCCGATCGTAGTCGTTGCGAAACAGATGCGACATCGAGCGCCCGGCTTCAAGCAGGAATGAATCGTCTGCGCCTATTTGTGAATGCGCTTCTCGAATCGCAGCAGCTAGAAGTTCGTCACTGGGAACTTCTGAAATGTTTATCAACAATCGCAAAAATCCGAAATCACTTGTGGCAAGTTGAACGTCTTTGGCAGATGCAGGAGCCACGAAATCATGCACGTCCGCAGGTTGTGGAGGCAGGTGTTGGAATACTCTGCCGTTTTTCTTGTAGCCGATTACGGCTGCATGAATCTGAGTTCTCAAAAGCGAAAATATATGAGGTTGTTGAACCCGTAGTTCATCACGAGTCAACCCCAATGCGGCTGGGCGGTGAACGTTGTCCGGCGGGCCGGTGATGACGTCATAAACGACGCAGATGATCGCGACACCATCGGTGGAGTCAGTCGCTAAATAGCTGCCGAACCGCGGACGATTGGCAGGTTCCACTTCCTTCTCTTTAGACCAAGCTTCTATGACTACTTCAGTAATTGACGCCGAGACGACTTCACCAATTGCGGACGTCTTGTCCGAATCATTTTTTTGTTGCTTGCTTTTCGCTTCCAAATCTGGGCTGCGCTTGGACATACATCTAGTCCGTCGGCGGTGTCACTTTGTTGGGTGTGAAGTTTTCGATAGTCTCCTCGTCCGCAGGCGCATCCACGCTTCGGCCTTGTTGCAGGCTTATCGTGGTTTTGCCACCATCGTCGGCCACGGTGACGTTGACTTCGACGTCTTTGAGATGTCCGGAGATGCTGATTAGTTTAGGCATGGTTTGGGTGCTGTCTATTTCCCAACCTTGCGCTTTGAGCTTTTCTTGATACCAATTGCCGATCTGATCCATCGAATCATTGGAAGAGAGAATCATATACCTGGACATTTCTTTTGCATCGTCTTCTGCCGATACGGAGCCGGTCGGTGTTGCTCCTGGATAAACGAGTTCGGACAAATCCTTTGGAATCGAATCTTTCCCTTCTGCGAAGGTTTGAGTCATTCCGCCAGACTTGAATGTGGCGTTTTTGTCTTGTCCTGCGCAAGACGTAAGTATGATCGAAAACGAAAGGCACACAATCACATATAGTGGCAGGGTCGAAGACAGAAGTGGTCGAAGTTGATTCTTCATGTTTAACAGCATTTCACCGCTTGCAGTTGAGCTTTACGTTTTTGGCACAACTCTTTTGTAAGGGTAATTCTACTACTTCCGCGACTCCTTATTCACGCCTAGAATCTCCAACCACCCATCAGCCACCATATGCACGGCAAGTATTGTCGTTGTAATTAGCAAGCCAGGAACCGCCACTGACCACCAATTGCCGTTCAGCAAGCTGTATTGAGCACCGGCGAGCATTCGACCCCAGCTGGGAGTGGACGGTCCCAGACCCAGGCCCAGAAAGCCAAGCCCCGCCTCCATCATCACGGCATCAGACACTAATAATGTTGATTCGACAATCACTATTGAAAGAATGTTAGGTAGCAAATGGCGAAAAAGCATTTGAAAGTCACTTACACCAAGTGCCTTGGCGGCGGCTATATAGTCTTCCGATTTGACAGTCAGTACTCGTGCCCGTGCCAAACGTGCTGCCTCGAGCCATGTGGTGGCAGCAATAACGCATATAACCGTGACGACCGGCAGAATTCCATTACTGATGGAATTCACCATCATCAAGTCCAGCCATGGTTTTGGAAGAAGTGCGAGAATTTGTGGTGCAGTCAGAAGTGACTGCAAGACAAGCAGAAGTATTAGGTTGGGAATGGCCAATAGACCGTCGACAATCCGCATCATTACGGAGTCTACAAAGCCGCCGGCCATTGCACTGAGCGAACCCCAGATACTTCCGAATGCAACCGCGAGTGATGCCGCCGTCAATCCAACGAACAGCGAAGCTCTTGCGCCCCACATGCATTGCGCAAGCACGTTGCGACCCAGAGAGTCCGTGCCCAACAGGTATCCAGGTGACAGAGGTGGAAGATTGCACTTTGATAGATCGGTGTCGATTGGCAGGCAATCAGCACTTATAGGACAAACAATCGGCGCGGTGATAGCCAAAAGCGCCAGTGCGAAAAGTAGTGCTGAGCCGAGTAAGAGCCGCGCGTTGAGTTGTTTTCGGGCAACTCGCGCGCCGTTAGGCTTCATTCGAAGGACGGCGCGATTTGAAAGTTTATCGGTTGGTGCCGTCATCGTACTACTCCGCTTGCCTGACGCGGGGATCAAGAAGCATGGCAATAATGTCTGCAAGGAGATTTGATGCGATTACGAGGGTTCCATAAATCATTACCAGGGCCATCAGTACCGGATAGTTCCGTCCAAAAGTCGCATCAATTGCTAATCGACCAAGACCGGGCCAGGCAAAGACAGTCTCAATCAAAACGGAGCCGCCGAGCAAAGCCGGCAATGAAAGCCCAAGTAGATTGACGAGCGGCAAGAGGCAGTTGCGAAACACATGACGCACGATCGTCTGAAAGCGGCTCAGTCCCTTGGCTAGAGCCGTAATCGTGTACTCTCTAGACATTTCTTCAACTGTCAGTGCGCGAACGAAAAGAGCGACCTTAGCACTTCTTCTGCTGGAAAGAACAATAGCCGGCAAAAGAAGATGACAAAAAGTGGAGTTGAAATTCGACTTAAAATCGCCTGGGTCGTGCAAACCTAGTACCGGAATCCATTCGAGCCAGTTCAATTCAACAACTATACACAGTGCCAAACAGCCCAGCCAGAAGCCCGGAGCGGAGTAGACAGTCAATGCCAGGGCGGCAAGAAACGACTCGGTATATGTGCCGAAGCGGCTGAATCTAAGCCATACCATGGCTAGTCCCCAAGCTGTTCCCACCAAAAATGCCATCACTAACGATGTGCCGACCAGAGTCAGGGTGGCGGGTATACGCTCTCCGATTACCGCCAAAACCGGGCGCCCGTCTTTGTACGAGCGCCCCAGCTCGCCGCCGGTAACCCAAGCACCGACCCAGCGCACGTACTGTTGAGGCAGTGGACCGTTAAGTCCCATCTCCTCGCGCATTGCCGCCAGCGTGGCGGGTGCCATGTCTTTCTGGGCGTTCGCCAAAAGAACATCCATCGGATCGCCGGGCAGGCAGCGTATGAGCGCAAACGAGACCACAGAAACGAAAAGGAGAAGGGGTATCGCCGCGAGGACTCTTCGAATGATTACGGAATATGTATTTATGATGGGCAATCTCGCATGCAAGAAGCAAGAATTTTTGGAGACTTCGCACGTCGTCGGGACTTATGATACAGGCTTCACCTTCGTTGACAAACGCTTAGCAAAGGTCATAGGATAGCCTAATGGTTGCTCCCAAGAGCGGCCAAGTTGGCGTATGGCGGCATAGCCAAGTGGTAAGGCAGAGGTCTGCAAAACCTTTATCCCCCAGTTCGAATCTGGGTGCCGCCTCCAATTACCGTTGGCCTTTTCGGTTGCTCACGATAGAATTCCTCTATCCTTTGTATCCTTCCTTGTGTCCTCGAGCACACGAAAAAGCCTCATGGACGGTTGGCGCAGTTGGTAGCGCACCACTTTGACATAGTGGGGGCCACTGGTTCGAGTCCAGTACCGTCCATATCCAGTTAACGAATGAAATTGCAGTCGCGGCTTTAGAGGGTCGCGAAAAACGGCTGCTGGCATCAAAAAGAGCTTGTTGAGTCCGTTTAGCTCATGTGTTGAATGCGCCATCTGCTAACGTAGAGCATGTCGTTTGATCTTTTATCTTCTGTAAGTGGAACGGAAACGCATTGGAAGTCAGCCTCTTGAGCGAGCATGTCGTTGAGAAGTTCGAAAACTTCAGGAGGTGTTGTTTGTTCCCACATGCGTTTCAGTGATGTCTTGCTGGCTATGAACAAGACTAAGTCGGTGCCTTGAATAGGAGCCATGCTCAATCCAGGAGCTAAAAACTTTCCACCGAATGCCACTGGTTTTTCAGGCACCACAATAATTTCGCCGGCTTTGAACAATTTTTCGTTATTCGGTTGATCCGGATAAATGGGGATTGCCATTTGCGCGGCGCTGGACTTTCCAAGTACCGTCAAGAATGCGTCTTGCAGCATTTTGATTTGAACTCGAATGAGATCGCCTGACCTGAACATGTTTGCCGGGCCGACTTTGCCGTAGCGATCTGACGAGAGTTCTTGCCGAGTGAATTCAAATTCCATCCACTCGTTGCCGACTTGTTTCTTGCCAGGAAGAACTGATTTAAAAACTGCAGACATTGGTTTAAACAGCGATGAAAAATTGGTATCACCTGTCTTCACTTTCTCTTGGGCGTCAAACACCGGCATTTCGTAATTAGATGAGGTGAATTTTTCGCGAGATGATACCGCGCTCGGTGCCGGCACGTTAGCTTGCTGCGCCTGCGATGCTATGCCGGTTAGGGTGGTCGAAGGACCGGTCGCCAAAAGTTCTGGTCTTTCCATGGCGGCGGTCTCTGACACTCCGATGCATGGGTAGACGGAGTTGACCCAGAGAAACTGATGCAGAGTCGAGAACATGTCGTTTTGATCGAGGTTTTCACGCACCAGCCCGCATTGAATTCCGACAACTTTGCCGTCAACCAAAATTGGCGCGCCGGCCGCTTCCGGTGGCAGAGCGATGCTGTGAATCTGACGCCATGGGTCTCCGGCGCGACGTATTCCGAGTGACGTGCCAGTTTCAAAGACTAGCTGCATCGAATCGGGATCGATCGTGAGGCTCGAAATCGTCTCCCCGACGATGAACTCATTTTTCGGTGACATCGGCAGTGGTGGCGAGGAGTTGGCTACTGCCGGTTGCGGAGCGTCGTCCAGAATCATCAAGTGATTGGTGTGCAGCAAATCGTTTAGTGCCTGCATTACGGCATATCCATCGAGGTTGCATGCCCTGAGGATGCGTCTTAATGGAACTGGAGTAGTCACGCTCTGCCAAACTGTGATGCAGTTCGTCAGAAGCTCTTCAGGTATGAGATCCATTGAAATAGACTGAGCTTTGGGAGCAACCATTCTCCTTTCGCCGCCGAACTCTTGCAGCAATCTGTTGAAGTCTTCGACGCGTCGGCAGGCTTCCATCATTACTGCCGCTGTTTGCCTGTCTATAGGGGCAAAATTGACCCATTCCGGCGCTCCTTCGGAGCGGAAGTAGAAGCGGTAACTGTCTCCGGGGTCGGTGAGCAGTCTGTAGACGGCGTCTTCGTTAAAGGCATCTCTGAAGCGTGCATGGGTCAACTTGCGATCGTTGCAGAAGAGTCTTGCGATAGGCCGATTTCTAACATCGCAGATATTCAGAGTGCCAACATATCTGGCGTTGGTGAGGGTTTGAATGTGAGTGATCAGCTCACCTCGGTTCGCTTGCCCGGACATCATCGTATCGTCGCCTTCCGGAGCCGGAAGCGACAGAAAGTTATTCGCCTTGGTCAATGTATTTTGGTCGATGGGCCTCGGCGGGGGCCCAAGTCTCAGCACCACCACGTTATTTTCTTGAAGTGCCAGAGTCAGGTTGGGATGGAGGGTATCTTGAGTCAGTTCACGCTTTGCTTGCCAGCGGTCGAAGTCAGGATGAAAAAGAGTTTCACGAATGCTGTACCTCTGCCCTAGAGCCGGGAGTTCAACGACCAGGGCATCCAAAAAGTCAAAATAGGGCAGCACCAGGTGGGCACAGGTTGTCACTGTTTTGTCGGCGGTCACCCAGACTGTTCCCAAGATCTCGCGTTGTTCATTAAGGGTCCGGTCGATTAGCCAACCGACAGAACCGGCAATGTCTGGCGAAAAATTGTTGTTTTCGGTCACCTCAACCTCAACAGACCCAATAGCCACTTCAACACTGCAACATTCTATTTCATATACCCGCTAACCCTATTACCTTGTAGCGAAAATTTCCATTTCAACTTGCGGGAATCCGTTATCCTTTATTCTTGTAGATGTTTGCAGGTTGTGGAGAAGTTAGCGTGCCAAGGTGGCTGAGTACATTGATTTCATACTTGGGCGCCTTTTACTTCTTTGCGTCTTCTGGCGTTCTGGTCTGCGTCAATGCAATCATCACGCTCTTCACATGTTGGTTTGACAAAAATCGCCGTGCTACGCACTACTTCTCTTGCTGGTGGGGTTTTCACTATTTCCAGCTGAACCCATGGTGGAAGATCAAATTTGAGGGTTTGGAAAATATTGACCCCAATAAAACCTATGTGCTGGTTGCAAACCACAACTCCCTGGCAGACATTCTCGTTCTTTATGGAACATGGAAACCGTTCAAATGGGTGTCGAAAGAAGAGATTCTCAAAATGCCGTTTGTTGGCTGGAACATGCTTCTCAATCAATACGTTACCTTGAGACGAGGAAAGATGGCCAGCATTAAAGAGATGATGGCCGACTGCAAATATCACCTTGAAAGAGGCGCATCGATAATGATGTTTCCGGAAGGAACGCGCTCAGAAGATGGAGAGATTCAATCATTTAGAGGCGGTGCCTTTACGTTGGCATTGGATTGCAAGGTGCCCGTAGTGCCGATTGTTTTGTATGGAACATACAGTATGTTGCCCAGAAAAAAACCGTTTACGATTAACTGGAACACAAAGGTAACGGTACGCGTGCTGCCTCCGGTAATGCCGCAAGACTTTGAAGGACAACCAGGCAAGCTCAAAGAACATGTTCATAAACTCATGGTAGACACCCTCGATGAGATGCGCGGAAAAAGAGTGGAAGCTGCAAAACAATGAGTTTGACTCGCAGAAAATTCTTGGCGTACGGTGCCGGCGCAATTGGATTTTGCTTGCAGCCTGAAGAGCTTTTAGGGGCTTGTGCGAAGGGCAACGACTCAAGGGGCGGTCTTCAAAACAAACTAGTCGTCATTCAACTGAATGGTGGAAATGACGCACTAAATATGGTGGTACCCTATACCAATGGAAAATACTACGACGCGCGACCGCGAATTGCCATCAAAGATTACGAAGCGATTCCGTTGACCGACACAGCTGCATTTCACCCGTCGATGCAAGCCTTGTCGAAGCTGTTTTCTTCAAAGAAATTAGCGATTCTTCAGGGCGTCGGATATCCTGAATCGAGCAAATCTCATTTTCGCTCTTCCGAGATTTGGCACACGGCGCGACCGGAATCGATTGCCCGGAGCGGTTGGTTAGATCGACATTTGCAGCTTGCCGTGTCGGCGAAACGAAAGAAAGATGAAACGCTCGTGTTTCCGCCGGCGAAGATAAAAATGAATCTCTGCGATGAGCAAATCGAAGCGAGTCTTAATTCGATTGCGGAAATGATTTGCAACGGTTCCGCTTGCGCGATTTATGCGACTAGCATGGAAGGGTTCGATACCCACGGCGATCAAAGCCGCAAGCATGAGGGGCTATTAAGACGCCTCTCAAACGCATTATCGAGGTTTTACGATACCCTTTGTCTTTACTCAAAAGAAAATGAGGTTCTCACACTCGTTTTCTCGGAATTCGGACGACAGCTGCAAGAAAACGATGATGGCGGAACGGATCACGGTTCTTTTGGTTCTTGTTTGGTTTTAGGCGGGAAAGTCAATGGTGGCATATATGGTGCGGCGCTGCCTGCCAGCAAGAAGGAAGAATCCCATTTCGAAATCGATTTCAGAGAAGTCTACGCGACCATACTGGACAGGTGGTTAGACTCTGACAGCCGAGAAGTTTTGAGTGCGCGCTTCGATCACTTGGCGTTTGTTTAATCCGAAATATGTCCGCGATTGATTTTGACTATCCAACCGGATAGACAATAAACTGTTTTTCGAAGAAGCGCCGCACTTGTGCCACTGGCGTTTGCAGGACTTTGGGCAATGTCGAAGTGCGCTCCACCTGTGGTGCCACTTTGAGATAGAAGTTTTTGACCGTGGTGAGGTTTTGAGCGAGTTGCTCAGCCGTTTGCCCTGCCATGTTCGCTTCCAGTTGAGAGCCAAGCACTTCTGACGGATGGCGCAGCGGCCCCATGGTATAACCTCGTTTGGTCCAGGCTTGGAGAGCTTCCACGACTTTCTTTTGGTCGAGTCCTTTTTCGACCATTCCTGCCATGTCCATTAGATCTTTCGGTTTTCTTGTCAGTCCGCCAATGGTTCTGTTAGTGTAGCTAAACAGCTTGTAAGCGAAGTTTTCTTCTGCCTGCATTGATGAAACAACCGTCTGAGCTGCTTCACCGACTTTGCCCGGAGTGGTCAATGTCATCTTGGTTGGAGGCAAAATTGTATTGGCGCCGACTCTGATGTCCAGAGGAATGCGCATGATTTCTTCGCCCGACGCGGTGTCTTTGGCGATCGCCACTGCGTGACGCATGCGCGGATACATCGTTCTGATGTGAATCGGTTCTTCTACCATTGGCGGCACTTCAAAGTGCAAGCCATCTTTTCCGGGTTTTCCGACCATAGCTTGCAAGTCTTCAACCAATGCTTTGCTCGTGGCGCTTCTTGTTCCCTTAACCAAGTTGGGATCTACTGCCAACAGGTCAATGTCTTTAACTGCTTTGCGAACGATGTAACCTTGGCTTTCCAGTCCATAGCTTCCGTGCAGGATATAGCGCTCTTGATCTAATCTGCTGAGAAAGCGATTGAATACCATGCGTCTTACTTCATCGCTTGCTACCACCTCTTCTTCCGGTGTTCCGTACTTGCCCAATCTCTTGAGCACTTCTTTGGCTGTTGTAAACGTCATCTTCGCGGTCTTTGCAGTCAGCGCTTCGGCGGTTGTCTGCTCTCTTAGAATTGCGCTTGAAAAAGCTTCAACTTTGCCACCTGCTTGAACTACGCGACCGGCGCCGATTTCCAGCTCGGGAAGGAAGGCGCCATCCAGTGCAGTCAATTTGGAAAGCCCTCGGCCGCGACTGGCGTAAAGCAGGGCTGCTCCGGCTACCACAGCGCCTCCAGCAAGAACTGCCGTCTCAGTGTCCATATTGGTGACGCTGTCTTTTAGGTCTTTGGCTGTAGCTTTGATGCTTTCGAGGCTGAGATCCATGTGCTTCCAGTTTCCTTTCTTTGGTCTTAAGTTGCTTCCTGCGCGCGTTTCTCATCTTTTGGTCGTGATATTCAAACAGATAAAATTTCGGATGGCAGTGGGGAAACTACGTACAAAAGGAATGGTTTAATGAAACCGGGCTCGGGTGGCAACAAACCCATGTTCTTCCTGAAAACCCTAATGCTGTAAGATTCTCCTGGACTGCCGGACTTGTCAAAAGGCTAGAGCGTCCACCGGTACTGAGTTGCAAGGAAAGAATCTGGAGAATCGCGATGAAGTATCTGCACAGCGGCTACATTCTGTTTTGTCAGCGCGCAGATTATTCCGACGAAGGCCGCATAAACTGCGAGGGTTTGTTTGATCTGTTTGTTGTGAAGGAACTTCCGGCAAAGATGGATTGTGCCATTGTGATTGGATTTGGAACGCCCTATGAGCGTCGCCAATACAAAGGCACCATCGTGATTGAAGACACAGAAGGGCAATCCGTGTTGAGCAAAGAGTTCAACGCCAACGATCCCAACGATATTTTCAAAGGTCATTATTTGTTCCGCCCAGATGTGACCCTCAACAAAGAGGGGATGTGGATGGCAAAAGTGACTCTGCAAAATTGGAAAGATGAACTGGTTTGGGATTTCGATCGTAAGTTTTGGACGATGATTGAAGGCGACACGCCGCCTGATCCGTAATCGAAAAATTCAGCCTTTTTACAGATGAGTCCGCTCAGTTACGAGCGCGTTCAAGTTTAGTTGTGATGCGGCATAACTAAAGCTTTCGACGAGAGGGCGACAGGCGGTAAGAAACCCACGAGTCAGCAGTGCGGTGGTGGCTGTACCGGTGACCGCGTATAGTTCGGAAAAGACTGTAGGCGGCGCCAATAAGAAAGCAGCGTTGTCGTGCAGTGGTTGCAGCAACTCCAAGTAAAGACCGCGGTTCGATACCGAACCGCGGGTAGATAAGCCCTTCAACCGCGTCGCGATTGGCCTCTGATTAGCGGTGCTTCATCACTGCTTCTGCGATTGCTGCAGGCACTTCTTCGTAGCGGTTGAACTCCATAACGAATGTACCTTGTCCGCGAGTCTTGTTGCGAATGTCGGTTGCATAGCCGAACATTTCGGACAATGGCACTTGTCCACGAACCTTGGAGAGGTTCTCCACAGTGTCCATACCTTCGATGCGACCGCGACGTGATGAGATGTCGCCGATTACTTCGCCCATGTATTCTTCCGGCACTTCCACTTCGACTTTCATGACTGGTTCAAGAAGCGTTGGTGAGGCCTTCAAGAAACCTTCTTTGAAGCCGATGGAAGCTGCGGTGCGGAAAGCCATTTCCGATGAGTCGACTTCGTGATACGAACCGAATACGAGGTTGACTTTGACGTCGATGACCGGGTAACCGGCGAGGACTCCACCGGCAAGCGTGTCCTTGATACCGGCTTCGCACGGTGCGATGTATTCCTTGGGAATGACGCCGCCGACGATCTTGTTGACGAATTCGAATCCCTGACCGGGGTTTGGCTCCAACTCGAGCACGACGTGACCGTATTGACCACGACCGCCAGATTGGCGAATGAATTTGCCTTCGCACTTGACCGGCTTTCTGAGCGTTTCGCGGTAAGCGACTTGCGGTTTGCCGACGTTGGCTTCGACTTTGAATTCGCGCAGCAAACGATCGACGATGATCTCCAAGTGCAATTCGCCCATTCCGGCAATGATTGTTTGTCCGGTTTCCGGATCGACTTTGACCTTGAATGTCGGATCTTCCTCGGCCAGTTTGGCCAGAGAGTTGCCCAGCTTGTCGGCATCGCCTTTGGTTTTCGGTTCGATCGCAACCGAGATAACCGGCTCGGGGAATTTCATTGATTCAAGAATAATCGGGCTGCTGTCGTTGCAGAGAGTGTCACCAGTGGTGGTGTCTTTCAATCCGACTGCGGCGACGATGTCACCTGCGAATGCTTCTTGAACGTCGGTTCTGTCGTCAGCTTGTAGTTGCACGAGACGCGAGATGCGTTCGCGTTTACCTTTGGTGCTGTTCATTACGTATGAGCCAGCAGCAAGTTTGCCGCTGTACACGCGCAAGAATGTCAGCTTGCCGACGAATGGATCGTTCATGACCTTGAATGCGAGTGCCGAGAACGGCTCGTTTTCATCGCAAGCGCGTTGCTCTTCTTCGCCGTCCATCGTCCAGCCCTTGACCGATTCAACGTCATCGGGAGATGGCAAATAATCGACGACGGCATCGAGCAGCAACTGTACGCCTTTGTTCTTGAAAGCTGAGCCGCAAAGAACGGGAATGATCTTGTTTTCGACAACGGCTTTTCTTAGGCCGACCTTGAGTTCGTCGACAGTGATCGATTCACCTTCGAGATACTTGTGCATAAGCTCATCGTCTGTTTCAACGATTGCTTCTTCCAAGTGCTTTCTGAATTCTTCTGCTTCTTCCGCCATGTCGGTTGGAATTGCTTCGACACGAATGTTTTTGCCGAATTGATCGTCTTCTGCAAAGAAGTAGGCTTTGCGTTCGATCAAGTCGATGATGCCTTCGAACTTCGATTCGGCGCCAATAGGCAGCTGAATTGGGTGAGCATTCGCCCAGGTGGAATGCATGCCGGGCAGACCTTCTTTGATCTGTTTGACGACCTTCAAAAAGTCAGAGCCCTGACGATCCATCTTATTGACCAGCACCATGCGTGGTACTTTGTAGCGGTTGGCTTGTTTCCATACGGTAAGTGTTTGAGGTTGCACGCCGGCGACTGCGCAAAGCACGATGACGACGCCATCGAGAACACGCATAGAACGTTCTACTTCAACGGTGAAGTCGACGTGTCCGGGCGTGTCGATCAAATTGATGCGCTTGCCTTTCCAATTGCTGGTGATAGCAGCGGCGGTGATGGTGATGCCGCGTTCTTTTTCTTGTTCCATCCAGTCAGTGACTGTGGTGCCCTCGTGTACCTCACCCACTCTGTGGATGAGCCCGGAATAAAACAGAATGCGCTCCGTCGTGGTGGTCTTGCCTGCATCGATGTGCGCAGCAATGCCCATGTTGCGAATTTCGCTGAGCGGAGTTCTGGTGGACACGTTCACGGGTTTCCTTTCCTTGACTAGAGTGGCGGCTTCCATTTTGTTCTTGTTTCCCTTTTAGTTTATTGATTAGAGGCTTCTTTTTTTGCCAGAGTGACAAATCATATTTGGTGGCGAAGCGGAAACTTGCCTCTTGGAAAATAACACGGGATTCCTCTAGGAATTCCAAATCTTCAATTTTGTTCCTGCCAAAATGGCGGTTATTGTTACAAAATCCATTTCCCAAAGAGCACGCAGCGCTTTAGATTTCGGATTTTGACTTTCCGAAATTGGCAGTCTGTGCGGGTCTTCAAGTGGTTTCATTTTCTGTATGGTTGCGAGAGTGCCGAGTGGTTAGTGTTAAGCAGATTCGAGCCAATTATTAAAATCGGAAATCCAAACAAAAGGGGCTCAAGGGTCATTACATATAAGGATCGCGATAGAAACGATGAACAGATCAAACATATGGATCTTCGCGCGAAACAACAGATCACTTTCACGCACTTATGCGCGTGAAGGAGCGAACAAGAGCGCCTCTTTTAGAGCTTTCTTTAGTACCTGTAGTGGGCGAAGGCTTTGTTGGCTTCGGCCATCTTGTGTGTTTCGTCTTTCTTTTTGACGGAAGCACCGGTTCCATTTGCGGCATCCAAAATCTCAGAAGAGAGGCGCTCTGCAAAGGTTCTTCCGGCGCGTTTGCGGCTGTTGCCGATAATCCATTGAGTGGCAAGCGCCATGCCGCGTGCTTGTTTTACTTCGACAGGAACTTGATAGGTTGAACCACCAACGCGTCTTGCCTTTACTTCAACAAGCGGCGTGACGTTTTTCACTGCTTTGTTGAATACTTCGATAGGCTCTTGTTTGGCGCGTTCTTTCAAGATTGCCATTGCATCGTAGAAGAGGCGTTGGGCTGTGCTCCTCTTTCCGCGCTGCATCATGCGATTGATGAAGCGTTGGACCATCGGACTTGCGTAGACCGGATCCGGCGGGGGATTTTTCTTTACGATTACAGCTCTGCGTGACATGACTCTTCTTTCCTGATTTTACGGGACGGTAGAAAAACGAAACTTACTTCTTAGCTGGCGCTGCTTTAGGACGCTTGGCACCGTATTTGGAGCGGCTTTGCATTCTGTCTTTGACACCGGCGGTATCAAGTGCGCCTCTGACAATGTGATAGCGAACGCCGGGAAGATCCTTTACCCGTCCGCCTCTGATCAAAACAACAGAGTGCTCTTGTAGGTTGTGGCCGACGCCAGGAATGTATGCGGTGACTTCGATGCCATTTGTCAGTCTGACACGGGCAATCTTGCGAAGTGCCGAGTTCGGCTTCTTCGGTGTTGTTGTCTTCACTTGCGTGCAGACGCCGCGTCTTTGCGGACAAGCCTTAAGCGCTGGCGACTTCGTTTTGTAAGTCACCTTTGAGCGCTCTGTGCGGATCAACTGATTGATGGTTGGCACCGTAATCTCCTGGTTCGTTGAATCGGTTCTTGACTAATCTCTCTAATCGCTCTGTCTCAGCAGGCTTCAATTTCGGCGGTTCCTAATGGAAGCGAACCGAAACCAAGCTGAGGGCACTTATTGAAGTGCGCAGCAATCTATCAGATTACCAGACGTAAAAGCCTGCAGATTAGACCTTCGCAAATACTTTACAAATTATAAGAGCAGGCAGGTGTTGCGGAGCCCTGTTTCTGCGTGCAGGACGGGTTGTTGGCGGAATTCTTAGAGCGAAATAACTTGTTGGCGCTATTCTTGCTCGCTGTCAAAGCCTTCAAGAAATTTGTATTCCAACGAGAGTGATGCAACTCCATCTCCCGCACCAGCACCGGCTGTACGAGGTAAGTTGATGGCCGGTTTTATAGATGAAAGCCCGACTGCTTGATCCAATCTCAACTTCTTCTGTTGTTTTGCTCTGAGCCAATGCTCTCTTGCCATTAGCGTAAACTCACCAACCCGTTCCATCCCAGCCTCCTCAACTGCTTCAATGATTGAGCTCTGGAAATCATAAGCTTTGGCGATGACCACGCCTCTCATACCGGCGCGGCGCATGACATTGAGAACAAAGGAAACTAGATCGGAAGCGGTGTGCTGCCAACCGGGATGAACTGAAAATTCCAGATGGTAGTCACCCTCGTGATGGGCAGTCACTTTTGCAGCGCTGGTTATTACTTTTCTTTCGCTGTCGCATGCGACCCAAAACCAGGTCTTGCGTCGAAGTAGCCTGCGGGAAAGCTTCTCGAAGCTTTCCACTTTGAGCTCGAGAATGCTGAAATCAGCAAGAGTGTAATTGAACATTGTTCTAATATCGATGGGCAGCGCGTCTTGATGGAGCTGGCAAAGCGACGGCTGATCTTCCGGTAGTGCCAGCCTGAAGTTCGACAGCTCTTTATCCGTTGGCTGCGACGGAGCACCGGTAGTTTGGGTCGGCAGCTGATAGTGAATGATGCGAGTGCAGCGCCGAAAACCGACGCTCCCTAACAGAGACAGCGCAGCTGAGTTTTGGTCGGAGACCTCAGCAATGAAGTGGCTAATTCCTTGGCTGCCGAAAAGAGCCAGGGCGAACCGAAGAAGCTCTTGAGCAATTCCCCGCCCCCGGTGATGGGGGTGCACAACGAGGTGATCGACCTTCCAGCACGATCGGGACTTTGTAATTGGATGAAGCGATATAAGACCTAAAACGATGCCGTCTTCCTTGGCCACATAAACAGACGGCGCGATATGCCATTGGCACGGCAGCCAGTGCTGCCAGAAGGAGAAGCCGGTAAGCAACATGCTGTCTTCGGCACAGAAACTCTCATAGGGCATCGGCTCATCCTGGTGTCTAAGCAATGCCCGGATTTGCGTTGAGTCTGTTACATAGAGCGGTTCGATCTTAATCATTTACAGGGTTATTCCCGGTGTGGGCCCAACTTCAAATCTGTATTGTTTGTTGACCTTGACTTCTTTGCAAGCGGTGATCTCAAGTAAACCCCCGCCGAATGGCTATCTTTGATGATAACACGGCTTATCAAGTGCTCGGGCTGATGCTATAGATTCCTTTCACAGGATTTTCAGGTTTACACGGTAGACCTCAATATTAGGTATTTGGGACACTTGTTTTTTCGCAGTCTTATTGTCTACCGGCGCCCAACAGTTTTCGCACTGTTTTCTGCTTGTAGAAGGTTGTAATGGGTTAGTGGTTTCATGGGAAGGTCGATGCTGCTACTCCCCGATGCATCGTTGACCACGTTTCGCCGAGGAGTTTTTACGGATGATAAAGAAAGCCATTTTGCAGTTGGTGCCTTGGAAAAACAGCGATCCAAGAAGAAAGAAGAATCTCATGCGCGCTTACTTATGGTCTATAGCTCTGAGCCTTCTTGGCTGCATCGTTGCCCTTACACCAAGGTTCAATCCAAACTTTTATACGTTCGTCGTCTTCGCGCCGATCTTCCAGATGTCCAGGGAAATGTTTGAAGGTGCACCCCTTCTCGGTGCCGAACCAATTACGATTGAAACAAAAGACGGTGTGAAACTGCGAGCATGGTTCTTTCAAGGAGAAGGCAAGCAGGGCGCTAAGACCGTCTTGTTGTGCCATGGCAAGACTGCAAACATGTACAATAACCTCGATTTTGCAGCATATTTCCGTTTGAATTTCGGTGCTTCGGTCTTGTTGTTTGATTACAGAGGGCATGGCTACAGCACCGGCACTCCAACAATCGGAGGAATTTGCGATGACGGTTTGGCCATATTCGATTACCTTACTCAACAAAGAAAGATTGCAGCAGAAGATATCGTTGTCGTAGGCGAATCGTTGGGAAGCTTGCCGGCATGCCAGATTTTGAAGAATCGCAAATGCGCGGGTGTAGTTGTGAACTGCGGATTTGGATCTCTTTCGCGCAAAGTAAAAGAAGCAGTGCCAATTTTTGGAATGTTTCCAGACTGGTTCTTGGCCTGGGACGATCGCATGGACAATGAACTGGCAGTGAGTGGCGCGCATTCTCCTTTCGTCATCGCACACGGCTCAGTCGACACCATGTTCAACGTGAATACACAGGCTCGTGCGTTGTACAAAGCGGCGAGCGAACCCAAGCAATTCCTGGTGTTTGATGGTATTGGACATTCCCGCGAATTCTTGCTTTCGAAGCGGTATCTAGAGTCACTCAAGCCGCTATTCAAGCAGTCAGAATTTGTGGCAACAAACAACACCGACGCTCATTAGATCCTATCTATCAGAAAATGGAACCCCCAACCGTTTGGGGGTTCCATTTTCTTTGGTGTGTCGCAGCTGCGCGCGAAAAACAAAGAATAGTCGCACTTTAACCGTTGCTTCAGTCGCTGTTTAGCACAATGAGCAATGGGCGACAACCGGCTAAGTAGGATAGAATGACCCGATCATGGCAAAACCTGCGGAATCATCAAAAGCAAAGCCAGCCTCCGATGAGAAGGCGAAGACGAAAGTCATTGCCGACAATCGCCGGGCACGACACGAGTACGAGATTCTCGAAACCTTTGAAGCCGGCATCTCCTTGGTGGGTACTGAGGTGAAGTCACTGCGCGGTGGTCAGGCTAACTTGCAGGATGCCTTCGCCAGAGTAGAAGAGGGGGAGGTATGGCTATATAACTGCCATATATCTCCTTATGACAAGGGAAATCGCT
Source organism: uncultured Candidatus Obscuribacterales bacterium (assembly GCA_964503045.1). Lineage (GTDB taxonomy): Bacteria > Cyanobacteriota > Vampirovibrionia > Obscuribacterales > Obscuribacteraceae > CAYZJR01. The sequence goes on along the minus strand of CAZCZI010000001.1, from coordinate 33,813 downwards.
TCAACCACGACCCTGTGAGGAAGCGGCGTCTTTTGATGCATCGGCGCGAAATATTTAAGTTGAAATCTAAGATCCAAGAGAAAGGACTGACCCTAATTCCGCTTAGACTTTACTTCAAGGGCAGTTTAGCCAAGGTCGCTTTGGCACTGGCAAAAGGTAAACAACTCTACGACAAGCGGCAAGCGGTCTCTAAGCGAGATAGTAAGCGGCAGTTGGAAAGAGTAATGAAGAGTTCGCGATAAATAGTGTGAGATCGAAGTTTAGAATGACAGGGATATTGAAATTGAGTGAAATGCTGAGAAAGAGTCTTTGGGAAAAGCGTGGCAAGTTGCTCCGCTGGCTTGGCAGTTTTTATGCCGTTTCCATTTTGACTATCATGTGGGCGTGCCCGGCGTTGGCCGACAAGGCCGAACTCGCTCCTATCGGGCTCCTCAATAGTGCGCGCAACCAAGCGGCGTACGAAGAGCAGCATCTCGGCAAATTCGATGATGACTACAAAGCCTTTCGCCGAACGTTAGAGTCGAGCAACGTTCGATTCGATGAACTGTCCGATGCAGATGTGGCGGCCGGTCCAACGAAACTGTCACCGTACAAGCTTATCGTCGTACCCTGTCTCGTTGATTTAGGCGGCGATGTCGTCTCTGCATTGACTGAATTTCAACGTGGTGGTGGCAAGTTGCTCATCACCGATGGTGGTGGCACTATTCAACCAACGGCACAGCCGATTGCTCAATTGGCAGGCGCATTCGTACAAAAGCAAACGACCTTCAAGGAAGTGACGAAGCTGACGTGGCCTCGTGTTCCACTTCCATATAGCGAAGACTTCGCGATTGGAACCATGACTGCCGATATTACGGTTGGACCTTCGGCAACCGCACTTGCGAAGTGGGAAGATGCCTCCGGTTCAAAAGGCGCGATAGTTCGACAAGGTAATGCAATCTTCTTTGGTTGGGCTCCTGGCGTACAAGGCGATATCACTATCAACTCGCAGCTTCTGTCCATGGCTTTGGATGAACTTCAACCAGGAATCACGCAACAAGCTGCAGTGCAAATCAGTTTTGCTGATTTTCAAAACATCAATCAAGAACTCGACTATTTGACGAAGCGCACTGAAGAAACGATCAAGACGGCAAAACAAGCCGATTTTGCTGTTCCATATAAAGTAATTCAATCGAGCTTCGACAAAGCTCTGGATCTCGCTAAAAAATTCAATTCTGCATATCGTGAACGGCGTTTCTTTGAAGCCGACGATACGCTCAAGCAAGCTCGCCAGCAATTCGCAATGGCTTTCGCACAGGCAATGCCGGTACGTCCAGTTGAAGCACGTTCAATTTGGTTGGACAGAGGAACCATCGTCTCTTGCCACAATGCAAAAGGCATGACCCAGCTGTTCGACAAACTGAAATCGTCCGGCATCAACGTTGTTTATTTCGAAACCAACAATGCCGGCTTCGTGATGTACCCAAGCAAGGTGGCTGCGCAAAATCCAGAGACCATCACATGGGATCCACTCGGCACCGCAGTGGCTGAAGCGAAGAAACGGGGCATGGAAGTGCACGCATGGATTTGGTGCTTTGCAGTAGGCAACGCCAGGCATAATCCAATCATCGGCAAAGATGGAGACTATCCTGGCCCGGTGCTCTCCTCGCACGACTTCACATGGGCATTGCAATCAGGAAATGGATCGCTTTTGCCGCCGAAACAATTTGAGTTTTGGCTCGACCCATCGAATCAAGACTGCAAAAACTACATCAAGAGCATTGCAGCCGAGATCGTCGCGAAGTATCCGACAGTTGATGGCATCCAGCTCGATTACATCCGCTATCCGTTCAACAACAAAGGCGGAGAGATGGGTTACAACTGGTACGGTCGCACGAAGTTTGAGCAAGAGACAGGTTTGTCTCTAGACAAACTCGATGAAGAAACCCGCCAGTTGTGGGTAGCCTGGAAGATTCAACAGATTAACGGATTCGTCAAAGACATTTCTTCGATGTTGCGTCAGGCGAAACCTGGTATCAGAATTTCTGCTGCTGTTTATGGAATGCCTCGGAGATTGCGTACCCAAGCCATCCAACAAGAGTGGGAAACCTGGGTGGCGAATGGTTGGGTAGATACCCTCAATCCGATGACGTATGTTCCCACAGCCAAGGAACTCTCCGACGCAGCGGGTTACGTGCGTGAATCCACGGCTGACAGGGCTCTCGTTTATCCTGGACTTTCGATTCGCCAGCTCGATACAGCTGGTTTGATAGAACAATTGGATTCTGCAAGAGTGCAAGGAACATTGGGAACAACGATGTTTGCAGTGGCTCATCTCGACGATAAAAAGATCGGTGTGCTCAAAGTCGGACCATACAGAAGACAGACTTTGCTTACGCCGCAATCAGAACCGATACGTGCCAGCCGGCTTCTGGTTGACGATTTCGCTGCTATGGTCAATCGTTATCTGCAAGATCCGAAGAAACACATTCTCTCGGATACAGCCAGCACTAACGATGTGGTATCACAAATAGATGCCATTCAAAAAGAAATGCATCAGCTGAAACCGACAAGCAAAGCGCAAGAGCTCGAGACCGTCATCAAAGACGTATCCGGACTGCACAACACGATCAAAGAATGGCTCAGATTGGAAGCCTTCATTCAACGTGGATTTAGAGCTCAATACATCGTCAACTACTTGAGCCAAGTCGAAGCGATTCTCTCTTACGCCCAACATCGAGCCAAAGTACAGGAGAGCGGCACAAACCCTACGGTGGCGGGAACTACGGGAATGTAGAGCGGCGATAGCTTGTCCAATAGCAGCCCGCTAACAGTCGGGCGTTCAAAACATCGGTTTGAAGATCAACATCTGCGTCAGAAACAGAGTGTTGTGAGTGAATTCGTAGAGATAGTCGAAGACTGGATTTAGCCCTCCAGGCATTGGAGAATGGCACTGTAAGCAATCGGCAAGGCGCATCAGGTAGTCTCGACCTTTGTAATCGTTTTCGAGAGTCTTGAGCCAATTCTCCGGAATTGACTTAATGCCGTTGAACGCTCCGGACAAGTTTCCGCAGATTGCCGCCATCGTGTCTGTGTCCCAACCTGCATTGACGCAAAATAGAACGCTTTGAGAATAGTCGTTTGGAGATCTGACGAAAGCAAAAACAGCCGACAAGATGATGTCTCTGATTGGCATTCCCTTCACCGAGCTGTTCTTGTGCAGTTCGGCTATTACCCTGTCATCATCCCAAGCGACCATAGAAGAAAGTGAACGTATCTCTTCCGCGAGTTTCTCGTCCGCCTTCGAAACATGCGATGCAATTGTTGAAAGAAAATCCTCGATGTCCAATTTCTCTTGTGTTGAGTTGACCAAATAGGACACGCCAAAAACGACAGCTACTGCCGCAGCAATCGCGCCGCGATGCGTGTGAGTCACTTTGCTTGATTCGACAGTCTTTTCAAAGAGATTTTCCTCATTTGAATGAAAGTACAAACCGAGTGGTGCAGCGCGCATTGCAGGGCTGCTGCCGGGAAAGTTTCCGCCGGTTTCTTTCATTCCTAAAAGGCATCTAAGAGCCGCATCTTTTGTGGCTCTTCCGCTTAAGCGCGGAAATACCATTCGCCAACGCGCCAATTTTTCTCGAAATTTTTGCGCCTGAAAGTCGCCGTCTTCAAGCAAGCATTCGGCGATCATTATGGTTAGTTGTGTGTCATCAGTGAAATAGCCGTAGCCGGGGCGTACTTTGTACTGGGTGACTGATTTGTATTTCTTGCGAATGCGCTCGCGACTCAAATTTTCAGTGACGAACCCGAGCGCGTCACCAACTGCGCCACCAAGCAGGCAGCCTCGAAATTTACTTGAGAGATCCTTTTTGCTCATCGTCAAACCCGCATCCTGTCAGGCTTGCAAAGCACTAGCGCCGCCAGATAAATTCTACGCGCATCATTGAACTTTAAGCAGGTTTCAAACGTATTTATATTGGGGGTCGACAAAGACCATCCAGGAAGAGCCGTCAAAGCACCAGAACGTGACCGAAAGGTTGTGGGGCGCAGCACTGGTGTGCGAGGCGGGCTGTCAACTTGTCCTGGAGGGGATCGATCCCCCTGCGCTCCACAACTCAAATATAGCACCCGTATCGAGCTGATGGTTCCGCAAAAAACCAAGTTAAAGCCCCCTGCGGGGGGGCAGGGGGCAATTGGAGGAACTGCTGAGCCAGACTACGCTAGTGCGTCGTCGAAGCTTGAGTTATGTTCCAGGATTCCATTCGGTGCTTGGAACCGGCGCTTGAACTGGTTGCGCCCATGTAGTGGGTTCGGCAACAGGTTGAGGCGCTGGGGGCGCGAATGATGTTTGTGGTGCAGCAGCAGCTTGAGCTGAAGCAGCAGCAACAATGGCCTTCAGGCTTTCATCGAGCAAGCCCGCTTTTTCGCGGAGCAAGTATTCGATGTAATCACCGCGGCTCATACGCGAGGCAGCAACTTGCTCGTCGAGCAGGCGGTGTGCCATCGGGGTTACGCACACTGCCGTTGTTGTTCCTCTGTTTTTTCCAAAGAAAAACGACTTGGCGCCACCCTTCGGGCCAGTTTGCTTCGCGTGTGCGGGGAGTCTCAATGGCGGCAAGCCGGCGCGCTCACGGATGAGCATTTCGACGTAGTCACCATTGGAAACACTTGCTTGCGCTGCTTGCTCTTTGAGCAATTGGCGGCCAAGTGCGGTCAAGTTGAACGAGACCGAACCTGACTCCTTGCCAGGAAAGCGCGAACGCCGCGGCGAAGTGGTCTTGGCAGAAGTTGTTGTTTGGACCGTTGTATTCATCTAGTTTTTCGGCAGCAGATGCACCCGTGCTTTGTCCGGTTCTGAAGCCTTTCCTCCTTCTTTTCTGAACGTAATAACGGAATCCGACGACTCGGTTATAGCAATAAGACTTTTGACGTCTTTTTAAATTCGGCAGCACGAACTGCCTACTCATTTCACCAACGCAATTCCATTTAGTTAGGGCGACGGGGAAGTCACACCACTTGAATGGAGTCTTCGAAAGTTTTGCATGTTCACTTGACCACTTTATTTAGCCAATATTGAACAGGAGGATTCCCTCCCAGTTCCTTCCTCTTGACATTACCTTTTGGGGTAATTTTTAGAGGGAGACCTGGCAACCCTTTCCAAGACCTTGATTATAGAGCAAAAGTTACAGAAATTAGCAGTAGTCATGTATTACGTGTTTTTCATGCACTGCGGGTTTTGGGGTTCATGACATCCGTTGCATGATCAATGAAAAGTGACACTGGCAGCCCATATGTTGAATACCCAGGCAATGATTGATCCGAATATAGCCCCTACTAAAACCTCAATTGGCGTGTGGCCTAGGAATTCTTTAATCCGTTCAGATGACAACCTCGGGTGTTCAGAGAACAATTCGGTCATCATTTGATTGAGCACTTTGGCCTGCAAACCGACCGTCCTGCGCACTCCTGCGGCGTCATACATAACAATCATGGCCAGACTCAAGGCGATTGCAAAAGACACCGAATTGAAACCTTCAATCAAACCCACCGAAACTGCCATCCCCATAGTGCAGCAGCTATGGCTGGACGGCATCCCGCCGGTCTTGGCAAACATGCGCAAATCGAACTGACCAGTACGAAATAGTTTGGTGATTATCTTGGTAAGTTGAGCCAAAGTGCTGCAAAGTATCGTCACGGTGACCACCTGCCAGCCGCGCGTGGAGTGCGCTTTCCACATTTCTTCAGTGGTTGACGCGACCACAGTGTTGTCTGCAAGCAGGCAATGAGAAAGCAATTGTGGGATGGAACAAAAATCCATTATTTGAAGGTACCTATGGTCATCATCTTTTCTATTTGGTTCTTTACTATTTAGTTCGTTCTGTTTATAGAGAATGTCAAAAGAGCTCTGAGCGGAGCCATTGCACTGGCGCTTACGTTTAGCCGATTTAGTATTTCGAGACCCTCGGATTCGAGTTCCTTTAGACGCGCTTTAGAACCCTCGACTCCAAACACGCGAACCCATGTTGCCTTGCCCGAAGCTTCGTCTTTGCCAGGAGTCTTGCCAAGCGTGGCGATGTCACCGGTTACGTCTAAGAGATCATCTGTTATTTGAAACGCAAGACCAAGAATTTCGCCGTATCTGCCCAGATCTCTGAGAAGGATCTCAGAAGCGCCACACAAACGGGCTCCCGACCAGACTGAAAAGCGAATGAGCGCACCCGTCTTTCTTCTGTGAATCATCTCCACGATCGATGCGTCGATTGGAGTGTCTTTGGAAGTGCTGTCTTTTCCCGTGAACTCCATATCATCAACTTGTCCGCCCACCATGCCGCTGGCGCCTGTGGCCTTTGAAAGTTCTTGTGCCACTGAAAGTAGTATTGAAGGGTCGACCAGATGCTGAGTGTGTGCGATGAGAATTTCGTTAGCATAGACGAGCAGCGCGTCGCCGGCCAGAAGCGCCATCGCTTCACCAAAAACCTTATGGTTAGTCGGTTTTCCTCGTCTGAAATCGTCATTGTCAAGGCAGGGAAGATCGTCGTGAATCAAACTCATTGCATGTACGAGTTCGATTGCGCTTGCGCAAGGTAGTGCAATTTCGATTCCTCTTTCTTCTTTGATCGCTTCAGCAGCTGCAATGCAGAGGAGGGCGCGAAGCCGCTTGCCGCCTGACAATAGCGAGTAGCGCATACTTTGCCAAAGAATTGACGGATCGTCGAAATTCAAATACTCGTTTAGACGCTTTTCAACTAGCAGTCGTCTGTCTTCTGCGTACGTTTTGAAATCGAATGTTGAATCTGAAGTAGTTGAAGCGACCATTAGTCTTTGTCTTTTGACGTTACTTTGAAGAAGTCCATGGCTTCTCGGGCTACTTTCAATCCGAACATGCCCCACTTCAGGGCGTTCTTTTCTTTGTTGATTAGAAGCATCACAACTGGAAGTGCTGTTTTGACCAAGTCAGCGACACTCTGCTCGGCTTGCTCTTCCGGAGGGAAAAGCTTTCGCTTCGTGTCTTCGAGCATCATGCGCAAAGATTCCAACTGGTACACCGCTTCGTCACGCAAGACATTGATAAACTCCTCGGTCTGTCTCAGCGTGAAGATTAGTTCACGGTAATTGAAAAGCACTGCGGCACATCCGCCGGCGGCTCCGAATGCAATATATATGAATACGATCTTGGCAATATATAGAAGCGAATTCTTGATAACGAACTTTGGTTCGGCCATCAAATCGATCCACACTGCAGCCACTATCGGAATCATCAAAACGATGGCGCCAAGAATCACCCATGGACGCGCCTTCTCTACGAGCTCTGCAATGGTTTTGGATGGGCGTGGAATGGTTCCAAAAAACAAAGCATCGCTTACATTTTCATCATCAAGATGAGGCACCATGATCTCTGCCTTTTCAGGCTGAGTACTTGATGTGTTTGATGTAGGTGCGTTTGTCATCGGTGTTTTCGCTGAATTTGTTTATTTGAGCAATTGTCTGGCAATGAGCATTCTTTGAATCTGATTTGTTCCCTCATAAATCTGACCTGCCTTGGCATCTCTGAAGATGCGTTCGACAATGTTGTCTGGATTTCCACCATCCAAAGACATAATAGAAAGCGCTTCCGTAGAGACTTTCATCGCTGCGTCAGTTGCCGTGATTTTGGCCATCGCCGCCAAGTTTACGTCTGATTGCCCGAGATCGATGCTGCGCGCCGCGGCGTAAGTCAGGACGCGGGCCGCTTGAACAGTGACTTCCATGTCACCCAAGGTGACTGCGAGATCATTGAGATGCTCGTTGGTGCGCCCTTCCTGATACTCCTTCTTCAGATACTTCACTGCTTGATCGAGTGCACCTTGCGCCCAACCAGTAGCTTGCGCAGCGATAGTGACGCGCCCTTTGGCAAGGCTGGAAAGCGCCACTTTGCGCCCTTCTCCGTGTTGTCCGAGCAGATTCTCTTTCGGCACTCTGCAGTCGTTGAAAACAATCTCGCATGTGGCATACCCGCGCATACCCAACATGTCGAACTTCTGTCCGATCTCGAATCCCTTGAATCCTTTTTCGACGATGAAAGACGTGATGGTTTCTGCCTTTTTGCCGTCTTTGCCTGGCGGCAGATCGACGCCAGTAAGTCGCGCCATTACAATGAAGTAATCTGCAGAGGCACCACTCGTGATGAATGTTTTTGTTCCGTTGAGAATGTATTCATCACCGACAATTTTTGCTTGCGTTTCAATCGCGGCCGTGTCCGAGCCGGCATTGGGTTCCGTCAAACCAAACGCAGCCAGATACTTTCCGGTGCAAGACGGTGGCAGATACTTCATCTTCTGCTCATCGGTGCCGAATCTGTAGACCGGCTCCTGGCAGAGCACGTGCACACCCAGCGAACTCATTATCGGAATACAGCGTCTGCCGAACTCTTCGTTGACGAGGCAGAAACTAACGTAATCGCCACCTGAGCCGCCGTAAGTCTCGTTGAACGGTAAGGCGCCCAGCCCCTCTTTACAAGCAGCATCAAACATGTCACGTCGGAATGAGTTTTCAGTGTCGGATTTGACGATGTCGCGAATGCTGACTTTGTCGGCAAATTCGCGGGCTTTTTTGAGCCATCCGAGCTGCTTTTCCGTGTACATTACGGCGTTTCCAGCGGGTGATTGGAGGTTTGGTTGGGTTTGAAGCATGGTTCCAATACAGTTTTAGAGCCTTTCTCACCATAAATATAGCAGTGCTATGTAGCCTGGCGAGCCAGTAAATGAGAGGTCTAACATCATGGGTTACAATTAATCCACGTTTAGTGCGGCAGCCGGCTTATGGTGACTACTCCATCCAAAACCAAAGACGAAAAGAAGAAAGTCGTGTCATCTTCGCCAGAGGAGTCAGGGCGGCATCTCATCAAACCGCGTGCGTTGAAGAAGGGTGACACAATCGCGATTGTCGCTCCCAGCTCGAATCCTTTTGAAGAAGGGCACATTGAATATACCTATCAATGGCTCACTGAGCTTGGGTTTAAGTACAAGTTAGGTAAACACGTTTTCGATGTTTGGGGCGATATGGCCGGGCAGGATGAGGCTCGCCTTGCCGATCTCCATGATATGTGGCGAGACGAATCGGTGGCGGCGATTATGCCTTTGCGGGGTGGAACCGGTAGCGTGCGCCTGCTCCCGCATCTCGATTTTGAGATGATCGAAAAAAATCCCAAGATTTTCATTGGTTACAGCGACACCACCGGACTTCTGATTCCGATTCACCAAAAAACAGGACTAGTGACATTCCACGGGCCGCTTTTGGGATCGTTTTTCGAAAGCTCATACAGCTATCACTATTACCAAAGGGCGCTAACCAAAGCCAAACCGATGGGACTGATCGGTGACCCCATCAGTAAAACTCCGTGGAAGCCTGATTATCCGCCCACGCGCATGATTATCGCGCCGGGCGCAGCACGAGGCAGGTTGGTGGGTGGCTGCTTGACTTTGATTAGGCAGTTAATGGGAACGCCTTATGAGATCGAAACGGAAGGGCGCCTCGTTTTTATAGAAGACGTGCAGGAAGAGCCACACAATGTCGACCGTATGATCTCGCAGCTCTTGCTTGCAGGGAAGCTGCAGAAGGCGGCAGGAATCATTGTTGGCGAGTGCAGCGGCTGTGTGCCTGGCGCCAGGCGAAACGTGCTGCCGCTAAACTACAGCGTGGAACGTATGCTCCGCGAAAGACTCGGTGACCTGGGCATTCCAGTCATTTATGGAATGAAGATCGGACACTCAAAAGAGAAAGTGACCTTGCCACTAGGTGTGATGGCAACTCTGGATGCAAGTGGAACCAATGTCAAATTGAAATTAGAAGAGAGTGCAACCGTAGCGTAGTTTTATTTGCACTCGCCAGTGAGAAAGAGCATGCCGACGAAGTCTAGACCGTCAATTGAAGTTCAAAAGAAGCTGGTGAAGGCTCCTGCGCTCAAGGCGAAAGATAGAGTTGCGCTTTTGTGCCCTGCAAGTCGTCCGCATAATCCAGCGACAATCGATTTCTGCAAGAAGATTGTCGAAGAGATGGGATTCAATCCTGTGGTCGGCAGCCACGCGCTCTCGATGCATGGCTACATGGCGGGAACAGACAGCGAACGCATCGCCGACTTCAATGCTGCTATTCATGATGACACCGTATCCGCCATCTTTTGTTTGACTGGCGGCTATGGTTCGCTGCGCATTATCGACAGCATCGACTATGCTGCACTGGCAAGAAAACCAAAGCTTATCGTTGGTTCCGACGATATATGTCATTTGACCCTGGCGCTTTTGAGCAAGATTGGATTGGTTGGACTGCATGGTCCCAATATGGATCGTGTAAGCGATCGCACCGCATTCGAAAAACTCAAAAATGCTGTCACTTCGAAATCGCCTCTTCCGAAGATTCAAGCTTCGAGTTGGTTGGCGGAATCAGGAAACGGGTATGCTCCTGTGCCCGGGCGCGCTGAAGGGGCACTGGTGGGCGGCAATCTTACCGCATTGATTTCATTGATGGGCACTCCCTATCAGCCGGAATTTGATTCGCGACTTCTGTTTCTCGAAGATAAAAACGAACGAAATGATATTCTCGACCGCTGGTTGACGACGCTTTGGGTTAGTGGAGAACTCGATCGTGTAAGCGGTGTCGCATTCGGTGCATTTGAAAATTGTGGAACCAAGGGCTCCGAAAACATGCTGTCGCTAGAGGAAATGTTTGGCGATCGCCTGGCGAAGATCAAGAAGCCATGCTGCTTTGGGCTTCCGTTTGGGCAAGGTCCGACGAGCGAGTATGTGCCACTTGGGTGCCATGCAAAGCTTGATGCTCAAGCCGGCGTGCTGGAGATTTTGGAGAGCGCGACTGCTTAAGATGTTTTTTGTGTCGCCACCGCAGGCAAGCTGACTAAAAACACGCTTCCCTCACCGAGATTGCTTTGCACTGAGATTGAACCATGATGCGCCTCGACAATTGCTTTTGCGATTGCTAGACCGAGACCGGTGCCGCCAGAGGTGCGAGAGCGAGACTTGTCCACACGATAGAAACGTTCGAATACGTTCGGTAGAGACTCCGCGGGAATGCCAATTCCGGTATCTCGAAATTTAATCTGTGCTGACTTGCCGGACAAACCGACCGATATGTGCACCGTTCCATTTTCGTTGGTATAACGCAAAGCATTTTCCAACAAGTTGGAACAGAGGCGATGCAGTGCTTGTTCATTTCCCATAACTGATACGCCTGTGAGTTCATCGACAATTAGTTGAACGCCTTTTTCAGCAAACCTTTTCTCGGTCTCTGATTGGAGCCGCTTGATCACTGAAGGGAGACTGACAACGGTTTTTCGCAGGTTGTATATGGGATCTTCAACTTCCGACAGCAATAGAAGGTCGTTGACGACTTGATTTAGACGAGTGATTGATTTCGAAGCAACCAAAAAATCTTCTTCGTGAATGCCCGATTTCGTAAGCTTTCTCTCCAGAGACTCGATGCGTGCTTGCAGTATCGTCAACGGGGTAATCAATTCATGCCCGGCGTCGGCCACAAAAGAACGCAGAATCTGAACGCTGTCCTGAATTGGACGGGTCATGTGTTTTGAGATCCAAAAGCTTGTGACTGCCAGCGCAAGTAAAAACAGCACTCCAATGAAGACAGCATTGAGGCGCAGTTGTTTTAGTGTCTCATCGCGGTCTTTCGTGGACAGCTGCACTTGCACATAGCCCTTGACGCGTTCGTCCTGGGTTATTGGGCTGACAATGCTTCTAACTGCCTTTGCCTGTTCCCTAAATTCTCCTTGGTCTTTCACTAGACGTTCAATTCCGGACGGACCATATTTCTCCAATAGCACACCAGAATTGTCGAAAAGCTGAACACTCACTAACGCCCGTGGAGGTTCTGTTTTCACAGTTCGAATCCAGTTGCGAAAGACGGGTTTTTCTCCTTTTACATCAATTGCATGACCTATCTCCGATAGGACGACTCTAAGTTCTGTGTCGATCGAAGAGGTGAGTCCGTGCTCAAAAATGATCAGCCCGAAGGCTGTAAGCGCGATGTAAATCAGTGCGGATAACCCCAAAAATAGTAGGGTGATTCGCCAACGAAGGTCGTCAAACATCAGTCGGCTTCCAGTTTGTAGCCCATACCGTAAATATTGCTGATTACTGACGGTTGTCCTGGCGTATCAATTTTTTTTCGCAAACTCTTGATGTTAGACCTTACCGTCTCTGGAGTGATCGAACTATTCGATCCCCATATTCTGTCAATCAAGGTGTCGACGGCGATTACACAATTGGAATTCCTCATGAAATACTCCAGAAGCATGAACTCTTTAGGCAGTAGGTTGAGTACGTTTTCACCTTTTCTGACAGTATAGGCATTTCTGTCCAGCACCAGATCGCCAACAGCAAACTCTGCTCGTGGAGTGCCTTGCCTCCTGAGCAAGGCCCGCACTCTCGCCGATAGTTCTCTGAGCTGAAACGGCTTGGTCAAGTAATCGTCTGCGCCGGAGTCAAGACCGGCTTCCTTGGATGCAAGAGACGTCCTTGCCGAAAGCATGAGGATGGTTGCCGCTCCGCCGAGTTGTCGATATTTTTGGCAAATGCTGATGCCATCAAGCCCAGGCAGCATAATGTCGATTATTGCCAGATCGTAGGTTCGCTCTTTGAGTAACTCCAGTCCCTCAAGGCCGTCTCGTGCGGTCTCGACCAAGTGAAAGTCTTCCTCTGACAGCCAGTTTTGCACAACGTCAGCTAGATCAATCTCGTCTTCTACCAAGAGAATTTTTGACACAAGTGAACCTCGATTTCTTGCTGGCACAACCTGTCACTTAATCGGTTGTAATGCCGGCTGCTATTCCCCTGACGCTTTCGGACCTTTCTTGCAGGCTGCTGCAATTTCCTCTTGCGTAGCCAATCGTGCGGTTACGTGCTCACCATCGACATAGTCCTCGGAGGCTTTCAGAATCACCTCGTCTTTGCAAGACAGGTCCTGTGAGAATACTTCGATTAGTGTACCCATTGTAATGCCAGGCGTGACGGGCACCCTTTTTATGACGCTGTTAGTGATTCGGACCACGAATGTGTTCTCCAAGCTGCTGCCCACTGCAGAGACCGGTATGAACATGGTTGGATAAGGACGTCGATAATGCCACTTAACCGAGGCGTACATACCAGGCTCCAACAGTCTAGCGCGATTGTCGACATCGAGCTCTACAGGCATGGTTCTTGTGTGAACATCCAAAGTATGCCCGATTCTCTTCACAACGGCCGAGAACTTTTTGCCCGGGTAAGCGGGCACCGTGAAGCTCAGCTCCATACCCTCTGTCACGCCCGAGACGTCAGCTTCCGGAACAGAAACCACCAGTCGCAGCTTTGAAGATTGAACCAGCCGCAACAGAGGACGGGCGCTTTCCGCCCGACTCAACTCGACGCCGGCTATGTCACCTTCATGTACCCAGCGTTCGGTTATCACACCGTCTAGCGGCGATCGAATAACCAAGTATGAGCGAGTATTTTCGAGCGCCCGCAATGAGCTTTCAGCGGCATGTACACTTTGCTCCTTCGCATTTGCCTCGGACTGATCGGCGAGCACCTTCGCATCGGCTGCTTTTAGTCGCGCTGCATCACCCTCTACGGACTTTTGAGCAATGTCGACTTCATTTTGAGCTATGGCACCAGGTTCTTTAGATGCCTGTCGAAGTCGTTGTAGTGTCAATTTATCCGACTCGAGCTTGGCCTTTATTTCAACCGACGTGGCACGACTGGACTCTAACGTGGAAAGTGCCTCCATGTGGGCGGAGTGCGACGCAGCCAACTTGGCTTTCAATTCACTGATTTGAGAATCGAGTTCTGGGGCGGTTAAGACGATGAGCACTTGTCCTGATTTGACGTATGATCCTCTGTCTACTTTCACGTCTGAGACAAAACCCTTTACCTTTGCATGAATTCTGACATCGCGAAATGGCATGAGTTCAGCAGGAAGGGTAACCTCTTGCTTTAACAATTGAGAGGTTACAGGCACGGCCAAGATATTTTCTAACTGTGTTTCGGTGTCTTGTTTGTTTTCTGACGCCGGTTGGTTTACTGCCGCGTGGGAGTGCGTGCCGCACGACTGAAGAGTGATTGCCACCATTGTGAAAACGATGCCAACCAGGCCTGACCGATATGCTGATTTCGTATTCATTTTTCCTGCTAAACGTGTAAGACGTGATGTGAGTGATGATCGTGCGCTGGTAACAAATCCGCTGACTTTCTGGATGCTCGACTTCTGAAGATGGCAAAGATTGCAGGCAATACGACAAGAACCGTGACTGTGGAGGCAAGCAGCCCGCCAATTACGGCTCTGCCCAAGGGCGCAGTCCTGTCTCCACCCTCTCCCATACCAAGTGCCATCGGCACCATACCTGCTACCATCGCCAGACTAGTCATAAGCACCGGTCTAAGGCGAGATGCCGCGGCTAAAATAGCCGATTGAAAGACCGACAATCCGGACATTCGTTTCTTTTCTGCAAAGACAACCACCAAAATGGAGTTGGCTACACCGACACCGATTGCCATGATTGCCCCCATGAATGACTGAACGTTCAGGGTCGTGGTTGTGAGACTCAAAGCACAAATAGCACCGCTTATGATCGCAGGAATGACTGATGTGACGATTAGCGCCAAAGACAGCGATTGAAAGTAGGCCAAAAGCATAAGTACGATCACGACCACGGCAAAGACTACACCTGAAATCAAAGCATCGAACGTAGACTTCATGATCGGGACTTGACCCCTGACTGTGATTTTGACACCTCTAGGCGGTTTGTGGAGTTTGGAGAGCGCGGTGTTCACTTCTCTTGCTGCCTTTCCGAGATCGTTGCCGTTGATGTTTGCCGTGATGCTCAACATTCTGCGCATGTTGTAATGATCGTATTCACCGACCATGGTGCCGAAACGTATGCTTGCTGAATCTCTGAGGAAAGGTCCCGAGAAATCACCGGTTTTGATCGGAATGCTTTCAATGTCTTTTATGGAGGACATCTCGTTTTGCGGCACTTCGATTTGCACTTGATAGGCAAGACCGCTGTTTGGATCACGCCAAAAGACCGGCTCTACAAACCGGCTGGAGTAAGTGGCTGCGATTTCTGCCTTGCCGATGTCTCTGGCTGTCACACCGAGTTGACCGGCTCTGGCTCTATCTACATGTATGTCGACCGTCGGAAAATCCAGTGGTTGAACCAGATTTACATCGCGCAAGTCGGGTATCTTTCTTAATGCCTTAAGGGTGGCGTCTGCTTGTTTAGCGTCTCTGGAAAAGCTTGGTCCGTCTATGTCGATTTGAATCGGTGTGGGCGATCCGAAATTCATGATTTGGTTGACTATGTCACCTGCTTCAAAAGAGAAGGAAGTATCGGGAAATTTTTCGAGAAAAACTGCTCTCAATTTTTCTCGCAGCTTTTGAAGGTCGATTTTTGCCTCAGGTTTCAACGAGATGAACAAAACCGCTTCTTGTGGTCCGCTCGTCCAGATGTATACGTTGCTTACTGCATAACTTGGAGGCTGGGTTCCTACATAACCAATTGATACATCAAGATTTTGAGAACCGACTTCGTTGGCAATCAAGGTCAGTACTTTCTTTGTAAGTTCCTCGGTTCGCTCGAACCTCGTGCCTGCAGGAGCCTTGATTCTCAACTGGAAGCTGGTGGGGTTGCCTGCAGGAAAAATTTCACTACCCAAGGTTGGATAGACAAAAATGGCGAGGGAACTCAAAAGAACGTAAAGTGCCAACACCGGAAATCTGAACTTGAGAACGAGAATGAGAAACTTCTTGTATGTAGCCTTTACTTTGTGAAGCAAATCGATTTTTTTGTGATGATGCTTACCTGAATGATGATCGTGCGATTTCTTGAGAATCCAAGCCGACATGATAGGAACGAACGTATTGGACAATACGTAAGATGCGATCATGGCAAAACCCACTGCCAAAGACAAAGGAACAAAGAGAGCTTGAGTGCTGCCCACCATGAAAAATGACGGCATGAAGACCGATACCACAGAGAGCATGGCAAGCAATTGAGGAGTTACCACCTCGCAACAAGCATCAAAAACTGCAAGTGAGGTTGGCTTTGCTCGGCTCATGTGGGTGTGAATGTTTTCAATTGCAACGGTCGCTTCATCGACGAGAATTCCCACCGAAAGAGACAATCCGCCCAGAGTCATGATGTTGATTGTCTGCCCGCATGTCCATAAAGAGACGATTGAAATCAACAACGCAACTGGAATATTGAGCACGACTATGAGGGCACTGCGCCAATCTCGCAAGAAAAACAAAACTACGAGCCCAGTCAAAATGGCACCCAACCCGCCTTCAAACAAGACTCCCGAAATCGCCTCGGTTACGTAGGTCGATTGATCGAATTCAAAAGACACGTGAATGTCTTCAGGCAAGAGAGACTGCATATACTCGAGATTGTTCTTTATGCCCTGAACCACAGACAAAGTAGAGGCGCTCGACTGTTTCGATATAGCCATGTAGACAGCTCGCCGTCCGTTGACGAGAGCATAGCCGGTGGTTATGTCCGTATCGTCTTTGATAGTGGCAATGTCCCTCAAATAAACGGAGGGTCCAGAACCGAGTTTGAGGGGGATCATCTCAAACTCGCTTAGGTTGCCCACAGTGGAATTGATTGAGGCTATTCTTTGGACATCTTGAGTGCGCACCACTCCTGAAGGAATGATTAGATTTCCTTCGGCCAGCGCCTTCACCACGTCATCCAAGGAAAGATGATACTGACTGAGTTTGCTTCTGTTAATGGTAATGACGATGGATCTTTGGTTGCCACCGAAAGGAGGCGGTGTTGAAACTCCAGGTGTGGTGGAGGCTACTGGACGAACTCGTGCATAGACAAGATCTTGAATTTCACCCAATGTTCGAGTCTTGCTGGAGAAGACTAGAAATCCTACCGGGACATTACCGACATCGAACCTGAGAATGAAGGGTGTTACCGTCCCTGGTGGCATGTACGCTCGAGAACGCTCTACCTGAGCCACTACCTGTGCCATTGCGTCAGCCATATCGACACCGGGCTGGAAGTATACATTGATGATAGCGCAGCTTTGAATCGATTTTGAACTAACATGATCGACGCCGCTTATATAGAAAAAGTGTTGCTCATAGGCGGTGACTAGATAACCTTCCATTTGAGCGGGATCCATTCCACCGTACGGTTGAACTACCGTTATCATCGGCAGATTGAGATCCGGAAAAATGTCGATCTTCATGCGCTGGACCGCCAGCGCTGACAAAATCACCAAAGAAAAGACGCATACCATTATGGTGATTGGTCGATTCATGGCCAGCTTGATGAACCACATGGCTAGTTTCCCTTACCCTGGAAGCGATTTGCTTCTTCCAGCAGTGGTTTTACTTCGCCATGCACAGCTGCCACTGCAAGAAGGGCCTGCCAGACTCCGATTTTGGCTACCGCTTCTTTAACTCGCGAATCGGCCAACACTTGGTTGGCTTCTGCCACTTGGGCGACAGTAGCCAGCCCTGCTTCGTAACGGGCTTGAGCTTGCCGAGTAGCTCTCAATGCCGCATCAACCTGTATCGGCATATTTGCTGCCAGCTGTACCGCAGCTTTCACTCTGGCGCGCGACTGCACATCATCGGTCTTCAGTTGTTGAAGAATCAGATCGTAGTTGTGTTGCTCGGCGGAGATTCGCTCGTTTACTACCTTTTTTTCAGCTTGAATGCGGATGATGTCCATGAAGGGAAAGTCGATTACCAGGCCAACATTCCAGTTAGGGACCGCAGTTGCGAATCCGGTTGCGTTTGCGGATTGACGTTTTCCGTGAATGTCGAGACTGGTGCCGCGGAAGTTCATTCCACCGAGCCAGCGAAAGACCGGATAATACTCCTTGTCCAAAACTCGGCGTCTGGCTGCTTCATTTAAGATCGAGGCCTTGGCTCGAAGGGCAAACGGATGTAAATCGAATTGTGGTGAAAATGTTTGCAAGTCAGCAGGTTCTGCTGTAACTGTTATCGCGCCTGGATCGATGCTTACTTGTTGTCCTGCCAGACCAAGAGATTTAGCGAACTCAGCCAAGGCCAGATCAAGCTGTAAGCGAGCTCGAATTAGATCGTTTTGGGCATTTGCAAGTTGAGCATCTGCAAGCGAAGCATCGGCACCAGGTCTTAAATCGGCATCGACAAGAGAGTGAACTACTCGACTAAAGTCCTGAAACCTGCGGACGTTGGCGTTAGCTGCTTTGACTTGTTCTTGCATTACCGTTGCAACAAGAAATGCGGAACATGCTTGAACAACAACATCAAGCTGAGTGACTGCATAGTCTGCTTGTGCATACTTCAACTTCACCTTTGCTTGTTGAATCCTGGCTTTATGCAATCCAAAGTCGATGGGTGCCCAGTCCAAAATAAAACCGCAACCGGAAAAGTACTGCGGCATCATACTAACGAAGTCTAGGCCCGGACCTGGGTTTGGTGGTAAAACCGGACTCGAGAACAAAATTTGCGTTTCTTTGTTGTGAGTGGCAACCACTTGTTGATAAGACATCAAAGAATAAGGATTGTACTCTTTGATCTTTTGCACGGTTACTTCGCGGGTTGAGGCTCGCACTTCTGCCTGCTTCTTTAGTATTTCTGGAAAGTTTCGTGATGCGTAGAGCGCGGCTTTGTAGAGCGAAAAAGGTTGAGCAGGTGCTCCTACATCTTTATGTACTTTGAGGGTGAGCGCCTCGCCTTTTGTAAAAGGTTGAATACTCGGACGAGTGATCAATTCTTCCATAGGTTGTGTTGGAGTCGCGTCCGGCTTAATCTCCGGACGCAGTGGCGGACTCGGCGTGGATTGGTCGCCGACGTCTGTGGCTGCTCGTGCTGCACTTGTTGTAAGAACAAAGATGACAGCAACCAGATACAGAAATCTCTTTTTACTCCCGAACGCTTCAGCTTGCATGTGTCTGCGGTGTTTCATCGACATGATACAGAAGCTACCAAAGTATCACTGAGGAAGTGTGCAACTAATGTGCAACTTGCCGAAAGTAAAGCTGGATCACAATTCCATCACATTTGACAGCGACAATGTTTAGTCAAGAAATCGTTTCAAATTAAAATGCGCATAGCGTTTAGGCTGACGACATAATGGAAATCCCCGTGCGTTAACGCGCTATTCAGCTTGTCGATCAAAGTCTCTGCTTAAGATGTTCGCGCGATAGCGAACAAATATCGCAAAACACAACAAGCTAAAAACCGTCACCGATCACTTCGAGTTCAAGGATGATTGGGATGTCTACATTCGAGACGAAGTGGGAGATCCGTAAGGTTCTTTGAGCTACTACAAGAGTTTCTCTAGCTTGAACAAGCGAATGGCGTTGATTCTTACAATGTCATCAAACTCTGATTGAGTAAGCTCGTTCTTCAATTTCTCCACTAATGATTCGTAGTTCTCATAATGCTTGGCTCCGAAATATGTGGCATCGGTACCAAACATGACGCGCTTGCTGCCTACTTTCTTGATTGCTCGCATGACAGCAACTGGATCAGCCTGTGCTGTTTCCAAATACAAAAGAGCATCTCCTCTTGTAATTGATTGGCTCACAAGGTCAATTGCTGAATCATGGCCACCGCCGAAACCCATGTGGTAAAGCACTATAGGAACGGTTGGGAATCTGCGTGCGACATTGTAGATTCTTAACGGTGACGAAGGCGATGCCGCTCCACCGCAATGGAAAACGGCGGGAACTCCGTACTTTTTGCACAGTTTCAAATACGGATCAACGCGCTTATCGTCGGCTGCAAATTTGTTGAACTCGGGGTGAAACTTCACACCTACAAATATTGGCCGGTTTTCGCTGTCAACGCTGTCTTTCAAAAATGGTTCAGCATTCTTTGCGTCTCCATCGACTGGTCTGGTCCACACCAGGCCACGCAGCAACTTGGGATGCTTCAAGACGAGATCGATTGTTTTTTCGTTGGCTTTCTTTTCGTTGAGATTTTTAGTAGTGCCAGGAAGATTCGCTCCGTCGATGTTTGACACCAAGGCAAGACGAATTCCATACTTATCCAAGTTTTTCAATAGCGTGGGAGCGCTTAAGTCGTAGCCCTCAAAAGTGCCGATGTGAGCGTGAATATCGACGATGTTGAAACTGGTCCACATGCCGTTACTTGCCGTGTTCTTTGCTGACGAGGGAAATGCGCAAGCCAAAACAATCAGCAGCGCAGAGAAAAATTTGCAGTTTATTCGATGTTCAATTTTCAGCTTTGTATACGGTCTTCGAACCATCATAGTGAAATCGAAACATGTCGCCCATTCCGATTGTGGCACCAGGAGCGGCGGCGTGCATGGATTGAATAATTTGAGTGGCTTTGTCTCTTATTACGGCGTCATCTCTGATTCCATCAAAATCGGTGGATTCAAGAAACCAACTTATTCCGTCGCGCACAATTATCGCAGTCGGCTTGTTGTAAACCGAGTCGCGCAACTGGACCATGGTGTTGTCATCGCTCTCGAGTTTTACTCTCCAGTCCATCTCTTTTTCCCCTCTAAAAGAATTAGATAAAGGTACCATTTCGGGGCGGGGCTTGTATTAGCTAATTGCTGGAGCCAGTAACCTGCCTGCAACCTTCCGTGACTATAGTGAGCGCATGGAACTCACGAATTCGGGAATCGGGGGTTCGAAAGCTTTTGTGGAGGCTCAGCCGCATGGGAAACCTGCGGCTGATTACTAGAAAGAATCCCGAGATCCTAATGAGGGATTTTCTATGACAGCCAAAGTGATAAATAGAACACAGAGGGGTTCTGCAATTGCAGAATTCCCAGTGGCGTTGTTCTTCCTTTTAGTATTGGTTCTCTTTCCGATGATCAACCTGGTTTTGTTTGCAGGCTCGATGGCTACGAATATGTTTTTCGCAAGATATGTTGCCGGTCGCGCATCGGTATGCCACAACTTTGATGACATGCTCGTGGTGGCGGACAAAGAAGGACAAGATTTGGTGAACTCTGGTTTCGGCAAGTTCGCCAAACTGAAGCCGGTTGGTGGTCTGGGTGGACATGGTGTCGATCTTTATGTGTATGTGATCAACACAGGCACAAACAATCTTGTGCAGTATGGACCAAACACCACCGTTGCTCCCCCGATTGACCCAGTCAAAAACGTCTATGAAGTCGCGGCGCAGACTTGCTACGATGTAGGTCCGATCATGGATTTGTCGAGTGCACCATTCATCGGTCGCATTCCTCTTATTGGGCAACCTGCCAGAATCACTTTTACAGCGCACCGCGCAGTTGAAGATCCCAATGCAATTGTAGGTGCCGGTGCAGCAGCCACGACAGTTGATCCAGCGGTGGTAGCGGCAGGGCTTAAGTCTACGGATACTGCAGCCGCTACAGGAACGCCTTCTACAACTGCAGCGGTCGTCGTTCCTGGCGCCAATGGACAACCGACAAGTGTCACCGCTTCAATGTGGGTAGACGACAAAGGCAATCCAGGAAGCGGTTTTCTAATGACCTTCGTCTGGCAGTGGCAGCCCGGTGTCAGTGGTCGCGAAACATTGACTGTACAAGGACAGTACATGACCAGCCCCGCCGATGGTGCTCAAGTTACGACCAAGCATGATTTCAACGCTGATGGTGCGCAGGGTTCTCAAATCGGAACCAACCAAAACCCCGGCGCCGACATTGCCCAAACCACTGTTTACACCCAAGACATAGGCGCCGGACAGTTCATGCAACTGCAAAACAATCCCAACTTGACCGCAAGCCAAAACCAAGCGCTCAACGAAGGTTTCTTGGAAATGCAAAAGTGGATGCTGGCAAACAATCACAACAGACCTCGCTCGATGGGCGAAGGTGCCGCTTCTCAATCATTGGCCAGTGGAGTCGATCCAACCTACGTGTACTTGGTTGCAGAGTCCGGTGGCAGTATCGATCAGTACTTGGATACGCAAATCAATCCTTTATCCAACGTGGTCGATGCTCTCGGCAATGTGGCGACGGCAAGCGCAAATGCACCGGCTTCTCCGGTGAATCCGGCACCAGGACCATAGTTCGATTCGTTAGAAAGCGATTGCCGACACAAGATTGAGGAATAGAAAATGGCGTTGAGAGATACATTTGCAAAAAGAAGTGCCAAAGTCAGTACGAAAGTTTCCCGACAAGCTTCAAGCCCGAGCGCGCAACGCGGTTGGATGTCCCGATCTGCACTGGTTGCGGCGCTTGGCTTGGGCTGGGTACTGGCGGCGATTTTTATGTTGACGGCGAATGCTCATTCGAATTCTGGTTCTGGAGAAGGAAATGGATCCGGTCACACAGCATCCGGTGCTGCAACCTCAATAGTTGCCTTATCGCGTTATGCATATAACGATTATCGCGATGAGAGCGTCAACATCAAATATCCGAAATCTTGGAGTTTCCAAACCAAGGCAAATAAGTCCCATTGCGCCAAGGCGCTCAACGGGCAGGTAGACATCTCGTGGTCGACAACGAGACTTAGAAGCGGCGTCGATCTCAAAACATTCTCGCAAGCGATCGTTGACAGATTGGTTTCACTTCGCGCAAAACAAATGTTTGTCGAGCGAGTAATCTCAGATACCAACGAAACTATTAATGGAACAGCCGTGCGCAAGGTGATGGTCGAGTGCACTGTTGAAGTGAAAGGTGGATCTACGTATAAAATTCAACAGCTAATGGTACTGGGCGTAAGCAGAGGCAATGCTTTGATTCTGACTTGTACCGCTGCGACCGAGCACTTTGAGGCGCTTCAACCCGTGTTTGATGATGTTTTGCATTCAATTAGTATGTAGGGACTTCTACTTTCTATGATTAACCAACCGCAGGTCGAGACCCAAAGCTTCTGCCAGGAACATCCACATATCGGTCGAAGATGACGTCTTGACAGTCGACCGACCGTGACCTCCTTCGTCCGTTCGAAGCATTATTGGTGCTGTTCCGCCCTGAGCTGCTTGAAGTGCAGCGGTGAATTTGAAACTATGCAGCGGCACCACTCTGTCGTCATTGAGCGATGCACAAACCAGAGTTGCAGGGTATTTCGCGCCTGGCTTTATCTGGTGCAATGGCGAAAGCCTGTGGAGGTTTTTGAAGTCAATCTGATCTTCAGGGTCGCCATATTCGCTCATCCAAGTCCATCCGAAAGTGAACTTGTGAAATCTCGTCATATCGCATAGAGCATTTTGAATCAAGACGGCGCCGAAGAGATCTGGTCGCGTTACCAGAGCGCTTGCAGCCACGAGCCCGCCATTGCTGCCGCCGGAAACAGCAAGTTTTGATGGGGAGGTATAACCGCGTTGTATCAAACATTCCGCGGTCGCGATTAGATCACCGACGACGTCAATCTTGCCGGCTTTCACACCTGATTTGTGCCAGTCGAAGCCGAATTCGCCGCCCCCTCGCATAAGAGGAAAGGCTAGAGTTCCGCCGAGTTGCAAAAACGGTACGAGGTGTGATTTGTATTCGGGGCAGTTGAGAACATTGAATCCACCATAGGCTTGGATGAGCACTGGTGCTGTTCCTTGCCGTTTCAAACCTTTTTTATGAACGAGATAGACGGGAAACTCGACGTCTTTGCCTTTCACAATTTCGCGAGACATTGTGAGATCGCCGTTCAAAATGGAAGATTCCTTCGGCTCGAAGAGTGGCTTGAGATCTTTCTTTTGCGTATCAAAGCGATAGATCGTCGAGGGAGTCATGGGGTTGCTCAACTCGAAAAACAACTCTGATGTATCGACATCGCCTGAAAGATGTGTTGCCAGTCCCTTAATCGGAAGCTTAACGTGAGTCGGCTTGGAAGCTCCATGGGCAAGAAACTCGAAGCGCGAGAGACCGTCTGTCAGATAGTGGAGCATCCAACCGTCTTTGGTGCCTTCGGCCGCTCGCAATGTGCCGTCTGACTGCTTTACCACTGTTCGTTGAGTGATTTTGGAACCCTCGATCCTCACGGCAATCAGCTTCCCGCGAGGGGCGCGGTAGTCACAATGAAAGTAGTGCTCACCGGATATAGTGCCGCAGTAGGCGTACCTGCCCTCCTGGTCGCTGAACAATTCGAAGAGAGTTTCTTTCTTTGGAGCCAAGCTTCTGAGAAAGACCCGATTGTTCAAGCTTCTGGCGGCCCAGACGAACAACACCAGGTTCTTCGCGTCTGAAGTTTGTGCGCACCCCAAATAGTCATCTGGTTTTTCAGGTTCGAATATGAGTTTGTCTTTGCTTTGAGGGGCGCCAAGCTTGTGGTACCTGAGCTTTGGTCCTTGTATTACCGAAAGTGGATCTGGTGGTGGAAACGGCATGTCTATGTAGAAGAAACCATCCGATTTTGGAGACCACACAATCGTTCTCTTTCTGATTCCAGTGATGCGATCGGCTAATTCTGTCTTCTTCGATAGTGGTTTGATGCGCCATTCTTGCCAGTCGCTGCCGTGTACCGAAAGACCCAGTGCCAGGTAATTTCCATCCGGCGATATTGAATACTCGTCAAGCCATTGTCCGTCTGCCAGCTTGTTGGGATCGAGGATGAGCTTTGGTTTTCGTGAGTTAGACGGGTCTGTCTCTAATTTCGGCGTGCTGTACAGGAGCGGTTGGCGACCATCCTCCCACTTCTTGAAGTAATACTGGGTTTTGTGTTTGTGAGGCACCTCATACGGTTGCAGTTGAAAATGCTGCCACAACGAAACCTGAAGGGCTCGCTGCCCAATCAAGATGCGGTCAAAGAACGATTGGCTCAAGTCTCTTTGATGGTTCATCCATTCTTTTGTTTTCTCGTTTTGCATGTCTTCGAGCCATCGATAACTGTCGGCTACTTCGATACCGAAGAGCTGTTCCTTCAGCTCCTGAATTTCTGCTTTTGGCGGAGCGCTAATCGCTAAGTCGCGCCTGGCCAGCTCTATCAGACGCCCAAGCAGCTTGTAGCGCTTTTCTTGATGAGTGGATTGTACTTTCGCCGCTTCAATCAAGTCGACGAGATACGCGTACATGTCTTTATTGCTGGCCGGGAAATTGTCATAAATGTCGAGCGACTCGGAAATGTATTTAAAGCCCTGATGAATTTGTCGCTTGCGAAGCGCCACCATAGCCATTCCAGCCAGGCAGCGAGCACGCTCTCGCTGAAAGCGGCCAAGCATTTCTTTTTCGTTTGTGCTGATGTTTTTGAGCGGCAGTTGAGCTTGACGGAAAGCATCAAAACCAGCCTGATATCGCCTCAGGCGTATCATGTGGTCTGCCTTGCGCGAATAACACTTGGAGAGTTCAAGCGTCAGCGGCAGTTTAATGTTTGCACCTTCAGCATGAACTTTTTTGAGACAGGTCCGAATCAACCCTGCAGCCTGATCGAATTTATGCAGATTGCACATACTCATGGCTACACCGATGGCAGCATTGACGATTGGAAGTGCGATTTTTCGCTGACTGCTGCATTCGTACGCTTGCTTGTAAGCCGTAAGCGCTTCCTGAAAGCTGGACCGCCGCATAGAAGAGTAGGCGATACCCATGGCACTATAGGCGGTGAAGTAACAAGAACCTTCTATGTTGTCGGCGATTTCGAAAGCGCGTTGATAGAGTGTTTGTGCAGCCTCGTGGGCGCCGGCTTTGCTGGCGTCATCCGCCCACTTTGTCAGTTCTGACCAGGTGCTTTTCGCGCTATCAGGCAGCGCCTCTATTTGTTTTGGTGCACGCGAGCCTGATTTATGTTTGTGCTTCCGTCTGGAAAGTGATTGCGCTGTCAATCTCTTTTGAAAACCTCGTTACCAGAAGAAGTCAGAGGAGGTCAACTCACTTTCCAGAGCCGACGGCTCCAACTCTTCAATGCTCTTTAGCGCTTCCGGTATTTTTCTGGTGATATCACCCGCGATGACACCGGCCTGTCCCAATTCTTGCGCAGCGATATCCCCGGCTCTGCCGTGAATGTAGACTCCGGCAACCGCAGCTTGAGTTGTATTTAGTCCCTGCGCCAAGAGCGCCCCGATTATTCCGGTCAACACGTCGCCTGAGCCGGCGGTGGCCATGCCGGAGTTGCCGGTCGGATTTATGAAAATCTTTCGTGGGCTGGCGATTACGGAAAGTGCGCCTTTGAGCACCACCACACAGTCAAACTTTGCTGAGGCAGCTCTGGCAGCTGCCACTCTGTCCGCTTGAATTTCGGACGTGGAGATTCCAAGAAGTCTGGAGAGTTCTTTGGGATGTGGAGTCAGAACAAATGATGGATTGCTGCTTTCCGTCAGATACCGCGGTTGCTCACTAATTGCGTTGAGTGCGTCGGCGTCGATGACACAAGGTTTGTCGATCTCTGCAAGGAGCTGATGCACAAACTCAACGGTCTCTTTGTCCATCGAAAGTCCGGGCCCGAGTGCGATGGCACTTGCCCGTTTCATTTCAGCGCGCAGGCCTTCTATTGAGTTTGGAGAGAAGCTGCCATTGTTATTTTCAGCAACGCCTCTATAGATAACTTCGCCCGGCGGCAATGTAGCTGCAATCGAGCGTGGGCTCGCCAGAATCGACAGTCCAACGCCGGTTCTCAAAGAACTCTCGGCTGAAAGCTTTCCTGCGCCGGCCATACCGAAACTTCCGGCGATGGTCAGAAGTCTGCCGAAGGTGCCCTTATGCGAATTGCTCGTTCGTTCCGGAAGGGCGTGTAGAACACAGTTTACAGTGGTGAGGCGGTGTTCTGAATCGAGACGTTTGTTTAACGGCAGACCGATATCGACGACTTTGATTTCGCCGGCAAGCTCGTGGGCCGGGTGACAAAACAAGCCAGGTTTCAACGCTCCAAAAGTGATTGTGCGTGTGGCTCTAACGGCGACACCCATTACTTGCCCGGTGTCTGAATTGATGCCGGATGGAACATCAACCGAAAGAACGGTCTTTCCGCTTTCGTTTATGGCTTCGATTGCGTCTTTATAGATGCCCTCCACCGGGCGCACCAGACCCGTGCCGAATATTGCATCGACGATTACTGATGCGTACTTCAAGCTCAAGTTGTACAGAGTCGTGACTTGTGCAACTACTCCAAGACTTTCGAGAATGCGCTTGTTGGCTTTGAATTCGTCTGTTGCTTTTGCAAGGGTATGTTCAGCTCCTTTTTCGGTCCCGCTGTCATCGTTGAGGAGATAAACCGTAACAGGTAAGCCCCAAAGATGCAGATATCGTGCGATTACCAGACCATCGCCACCGTTGTTTCCTTTGCCACAAAGAACGATAATTTCGCCTTGGCTCTCTTTATAGTGTTCAATGTTCCCATAAAAATCATAGAGCTCGCGTGCGTGATATGCCGCAGCGCGACCGGCAATTTCCATCAAGACTTGACCCCAATTGGCGTCGTTTTGCTTGATGAACTCCGCTTCCATCGTGCGCAATTGTTGCGTCGTCAAAATGTGACTCGAAATAGCTCTGTCGAGGTCTAAGTGGCTTCTAGACTGGCTTTCCTGAGCTTGATTTCCCGAGTCTTTTTTGTTGTGATGCGCAATCTGCAAGATGTCACCTCTAGTTAGGATGGCTCTACAGGTACCATAATGCACCGGACGAGATGTCCCTTTGATGCATCCTTTTCTTCCAAAGGCGGCAAAGCCTTTCTGCAATCATCTGTTACCAGCGGGCAACGGTTGGCAAATCGACAACCAACAGGCAAATCAACCAAACTCGGCGGCTGTCCCTCAATCGGTGAAAGGCGCGTGGTGTGGGGTTTGGGCACCGAGTTGAGCAATCCGAGCGTATACGGGTGTTTTGGATTGGAGAACAGTTCATGAACCTTTGCATATTCAACAATCGAGCCTGCGTACATCACTGCCACTGTGTCGCACATTTCAGCGACCACACCAAGATCGTGCGTGATCAATACGATGGACATGCCTTGCTCTTTTTGAATCTGTCGCATCAAGTCCAAAATCTGCGCCTGAACAGTGACATCGAGCGCGGTCGTCGGTTCATCGGCGATTAAAAGCTTGGGTTCGCACGACAAAGCCATGGCGATCATCACTCTTTGGCGCATGCCGCCTGAGAATTGGTGCGGGTAATCATCAATTCGTTGTGCCGCCTGCGGAATTCGCACTTTATCGAGCACTTCGATTGCGCGTTGTCGAGCTTGCTTGCGAGAAACTTTTTGATGAAGCTCAATCGCCTCGATGATTTGATCGCCAATCGTGTAGACGGGATTGAGTGAGGTCATTGGATCTTGCGGAATCAACGCCGCGTGGTTGCCTCTTATCGAGCGCATCTTTGACTCCGGCAGTTCAAGAAGGTTTTGTCCCTCCAGAATGATTTTTCCGGAGACGATTTTCCCGGGTGGTGGAACCAGTCTGAGTATGGAAAGTGATGTGATGGACTTACCGCAGCCGGATTCACCGACAATGCCGAGAACCTCGCCTTTGTCGACGCTTATGCTTACGTCGTCAACGGCCCGCGCGACTCCACCTTCAGTATAAAAAACGGTGGAGAGTTGCTGGATATCAAGGAGCGGCATTTACTGAGTGCGCTTTGTTAAAGAGACGAAAATCGACTGGCCTAATCAAAATCAGCCACGTTGCCAGAATAGCATGTAGTGCTTGTATTTGATTTAATAGTCATATGTCTGACCAAAACAGTGACACCAAAGACATTTCGGTCCTGCAACTCCTTACGAAGCTAGTCAAGGAGACAGACAGGCTCGTGCGCCTGGCTGACGATATCGACACGCACGCCAGCACGCCGCAGGCGAAGGCAGCGTTCAATCTAATTGGCACTGAAGTAAGCAATATTCTTGGAATCATCCGAACCTCGCTTGATCCTCTTTACCGGTTGTATGAGCTCGATCCTGGAATGAAAAAACTCGAGCACAATCGTCGCAACTCGGTCATCAGAGAATTCTCGTCGGCTGATGAGGCTGATGAGAGTTATGACGAGCAAGCGCTGTGGAGTGAAGTCAAGGGACAAACTGACAAATAACAAGTAATAGTGCTTGGAATCATGTCTCGAGAATCACGCGCAAGTTTTTCGACTTGCTTAACACTTCACAAGATGTGATGCCGCTCTTGTTTTGAAAACTAAGATCGATTGTGCTTTCGCCTACCTTCAAGTTTCTCACAATTACTTTTCCGAGCCATTCCGGAATGGATGGCTCGACAATCGTCAATCGATTGCGCACCGCATCTGGTTGCAAGTTAAGACAGGCGCCAAGCAGTTGGAACATACTTCCGGCTGCCCATGCCTGGGGGCTGCATGATACGGGATAGTCGATTGGGCTGTCGGCTTCGTTCTTTCCGAAGCCGCAGAATAATTCCGGCAATCGGTAGTAGCGTTCAGACTGCGACACCTCGTAGAGTGCCTCCATGACCGTGTGGACATCCTGCACTCGGCCTAGCTTTCTCAAGCCGGCGGCAATCATCGAATTGTCGTGGGGCCAAATCGAGCCGTTGTGATAACTAATCGGATTGTATGGAACTGATGAAGAGGACACCGTTCTAATTCCCCAACCAGACCAGAAGTCAGAGTTCATAAGGCGGTCAGCGATTTGAGTTGCTTGTGTATCGTCTAGAATTTCGCACATCAGCAAGTGCCCGGGGTTCGAGGTGAGCAAGTCTACTACCTTGCCTTCTCCATCGATCGCTAATGCGCAAAAACCCTTGTCTTCCATCCAAAAGTCTTTTTGGAATCGAACTCGCAAATCCTTTGCTTCCAGCCTGTTTTTTTCCGCCACGTCGACGTGCCCAAGCTGCTCGGCGATCTCGGCAAGGGCGAGTTTGGCAGCATAGACATATCCTTGCGCTTCGCAAATCGCAATTGGCGGTGTTGCAAACACGCCATTTGAAAAGACGACAGAGTCGTGCGAGTCTTTCCAACCCTGGTTTTCCAAACCTCTTTCGCTGATGCGCTTGTATGTCAGATAGCCGCTTCCCATGCTGCGATTGATCCACTGCATCGCCAGCAAGGCTTGCGGCCACAGCCCCTCTG
This sequence comes from uncultured Candidatus Obscuribacterales bacterium, assembly GCA_964503045.1. Classification (GTDB taxonomy): domain Bacteria; phylum Cyanobacteriota; class Vampirovibrionia; order Obscuribacterales; family Obscuribacteraceae; genus CAYZJR01. Next base: position 3,929 of record CAZCZI010000001.1, on the reverse strand, counting down.
CAAACTGGCGATCGCCGCTCCAAGTCAGGTAATCACGCAAAAGAACCAGCCAGAGCTGGGTGGCATCAACGGTTCCATAATACGGTGAATGAGGAATCATATTGATTCTCGCCAACTCGCCGAAACGCACCTCATGCATTATTCGCCCGGGGCTTTCGGCTCGGTAGTCATTGTCGGTTTTTCCTTGATATGCAGCGAGCACTTCCAGCGACTCTCTTGCAATGTCCGGACGAAATGGCAAAAACTGCGTGCTGGTGATTATGCTGTCCCGCCCAAAAACAGCCGAGTACCATGGAATACCCGCGCTTAACCCGACACCCTTTGGTGTTGGCTGCCTCAAAATATAGAGATCGCTTAGCCCCCGCAAAAGCCCAATATCAAAGAGTTCGTGCTCAGTCTTGATAGAGGCGCCTTTGCCAAACCACTCTTTGTATCTTCTGTCGGCTGTTTGTTTGGCTGTTTCGAAATTCGGCTGGGCACCGTCCATGGTGATGAGATGTCCATCCCAAAGTGTGCGCACACAGATGACGAGTTCACGCTTTTGGCGCGGCTCCAGAGTCATCTCAAAAACGAGCTCACCTTCTTTTGCATGTGTCGGCACAATGCCTCTGAAATCTATGACCGTTTCCAAAAGCATACCGTCTTGACCCTTATATGCCAGAAACAGGGTCTTATTGTCTGCGCTCACTATAGGAATCATGCGCTGTCCGCGAGCCGGTCGATTCAGACCGCGCACTTCAAACATGTCGGCGAAATCAGAATGCAATAACAATGTGAGAGTACTCTTTGTCGTTTCTCCCAAAAAGCTCTCTATTAAAACTCGTTCCCAGAGCGCATCGCCAAGCACGATGTCGCGCTGCACGATGATCTTTTGCTGCATCATCGTATCGGTTTGAACATTGGTGTGTAGGAAGGTGCCTGTATATCCTTGAGATGCAGTGCCAGACAATAATGACATAGGCACTCCATCCAAGAGCATCTGCCACTGGCTTATATGTCTTGTGTCAAAGCGATAGTAGCCGTACCCGAGTGAGTTGCATGCGGGAATCTCGCCGGCTTCGTCCAGAATTATGAAGTGACTTCCATGCTTGAGCACCTGTCGAGGATGGGCTGCATCTGTAAGAAGAAACGGCATGCCTTGGCACAACGGACGCGTGTCCTCAATATATTCGATCTTCGGCAGGAGATCGTCTTTCGATGATGGTGATTCAGGATCTATGACTTGATTCTCGATTGCGTGTTTGTACTTCATGGGACCTTTTGTACTATACCAAGTGAGTAGCATAAATAATGGGTAGCCAATGTGGTGACTGAGAAACCATCGAACTGGTTCCCTTTAATAAGGTTGGTATCTTCAGATGTGTGACTCAAAATGCCCGGCAGCCACGCCTGGACTACTTAACAGTGGTGAGTAGCATCAATTTGACTATCTGATTTTCTGGTCCAGGCCGATAATATTGCGAGCCAGGGTGGTTTACAAATGGAAAGTCCTTGGAGTCGACAATCTTCAGTTTCGCTTTCATTGATTTTGATTGGTTTTCATACCAGTCATTAATCACGATAATGTAAGCTGGCTTTTCAGACTCGATTGTCGTTCTCAAAAAATTGCTGTCCATAATTTTGACTTGACGCCCAGTCTTAAAATAGATGGGATCGAACAGTTGATACTGCCCGCAAAGATCGGAGTGTACGACAAGATCGGCTCGATTCGAGACTTTGCTCAGCAGATTGGCATAAAACAACGGCACATCGTTTTTGGCTTGGGCCGGAACAATCTGCAGAGAATAGGCACAAAAAACCAGAGTCAGTGTAGTTAGGGCGGCAGTCAAACTTGATGAACGCTGCTTCTTAATCAGGAAAATCGTGCTGATGCATCCGCCGATAGCTCCTGTAATCGGCACGAGGAAGCACTCTTGCAGTGAGAGATTCAGTACAAGTGGAAGCACTAAGAGCATCACATGAGAAGCGGCAAAAATGGTTGGTCCTGCAAACAGAGCAATTCGTCTTTGCAGTGTTTCGCTGGTCCAGAGCTGACTGACGTAATTTCCAACCAGCAAGGCGGCTGCGGGCAAGAGAGGGAGATTGTAGTAGCCCCACTTGAATTTCGAGAGGCTGAAGAAAACCAGACCAACTGCTACCCATAACCACAAATAGATCTCAATGCTGGAGCCGCTGCAGCTGTCCTTCTTCGCTGGCGATTCCGACCGTTGCCGCCTGACTGTTTTTGCGGTTTTTACCAGCGCAAACGGCAAAAAGATTGACCAGGGTAAGAACCCGGTAAAGAATGCGCGCACCATGTAGATCGGGTTGCGGTTGAGGTTGTAGACGTCGGCGCCGCCAACAAAGGCTTGCAGGTTTGCTTTCAAATACAACAGATCTATGGGCAACATTCCGTCGATTTGATACACAGCGATGTGCCATGGCAGAGCGATTGCGACAAACGAGAGGGCGCCCAAAAGAACATTGGAGATGGCAAGTTTGTGCAGTTGTCTCGTGCACAAAAGATAGAGTGCAAACGTCGCGGACGGCAGCACCAAGCCAATCGGTCCCTTGGTAAGGAAGCCCAAAGACATTGCGCAACACGCCAGTACAAACCAAAGCCGTTTGCGCTTAGCGTCTGCTCTTTCTTGCGCTTGATCTTGATTTGAATCTTGCGATTTGCCAATTGAAGCATAGAGAAAAGCCAGTGCCAAAGCGTCGCACAACGTGAGCAACATGTCGGGCATGCTCGACGCGGCGAATTGGGCGAAGCACATCGATGTCGCAAGGCAGAGCACAGATGCTACCGCAGCTTGTGGATTGAAGACGCGACGCGCAGCGACTGCCACTGTCAGCATGGTCAAAAGTGAACACACTATCGAATACGCTCGCGATGCAAAAATAGAGATTCCCAGCGCCTTGTAGCCGGCAATCACCATCCAGTAGGAGAGAATTGGTTTGTCGTAGTAGTGGTGTTCGCGCAGAAGCGGAACAATCATGCTGTTGAACTGCACCATCTCTGAGGCGGACTGTGCATACGATGATTCTGAATAAATGAATCTCGGCTGACCAAGCGCTTCGCATGTATATGCAAGGCCTGCCAGAACCAGTAAGCCGAAAATTAGCTCCTTATAGCCAACACCGGTACCACCCTGCTTGAATTTGTTTTCGGCGCTAGAATCTCTGTCGACGACGACATCCTTTCCTTGAGGGGTCGGGCGTTTATCTGTCTTGGATGGTTTAGCGGATGCACTTGGCACGAGTGGTCCCTAGTTTTTCGCAGTAATGTGGTCTATGTTGACATGAATCGCCATATCAATGATTGACAGCCTCTAAGTTGAATCAGCCTGGAAGTCAAGAAGTGCCAAGAGGTGCTGTGCTCTGATTGTCCCTTTCACGAGACCCGATTATTAGATAAACTCAACCAACCGAGAAAAGAATCAGCTTTTGTGAAACGCCCCAGAAAACAAAATAATCACAATAATCACCACAAGCGCAATCGCAAGGAAATGTGGCGTCGCCGAATTCGCCAATCATGGCTTTTGTTTCGTGTGATTTTCAACGAGTTTCAAGAGTTCTTCATTTGCGGGACATCTGCATTTCTGCTTTCAGTGGGTTTGTTCTTTCTTTACTATCCGCGCGCAGAACTGCCTCATCAAACGCTGTCCATCGGACAGATGGCGTACTACACATGGCTGATGATTTTCTTTGAGAGCCCCTTGCAGTACGTCGATGATTGGCGGCTGTCACCGTTGTTTTTCCTATTGCCTCTGCTTGGTTTGATTACGGTGGCAGAAGGCGTAGTTCACTTGGGCAATCTGGCGTTTCACCGAAAGAGATATACGAAGGAGTGGCAAAGAATGATTGCAGCGACGTTTGAAAACCACATCATTGTCTGCGGTTTGGGCAATGTCGGGGTCAGAGTTGTGCAACATCTTCGCAGTTTTTCA